>JBHLNZ010000041.1:0-29110 GCA_048941015.1 Promethearchaeota archaeon
CCCTAAAATAGAAATATCATGAATTCCTTTAAAACTAAAACCGGAGTGTCATAATTAAATATGAAAATTGAAGATACTATCGATACTTTTAATTCTTTAATAAGAAGACGAGGATTCATCTGGGGCCCATCGCCAGAGATATATGGCGGATTAGCGGGATTTTATTCGTATGGTCCAGCAGGAACAGCGTTAAAAAATAATATCTTATCGTTATTCAGGAAAGAGTTGCGCTTATTTGGATTTGGTGAAGTTGAATGCCCTACTATAATGCCAGAAATAGTTTGGAGAGCCTCAGGACATTTAGATCGTTTTATTGATCCTGTTATAAGATGTAATAAGTGTGATACATTATATAGGGTTGATAATTTACTTAAAGAACTATTACCTGACCAAAAAATTGATGGATTATCATTTAATAAGATGCAAGAACTTTTTGATAAATATAATTTAAAATGTCCTAAATGTGATAATACTTTAGGTAAAATTGAAGAATATAATTTAATGTTAAAAACTAAGGTTGGAGATAATATAACCGCATACTTAAGACCAGAGACAGCAACTACAACTTATTTATTATTCAATAGATTAGATAAAGATTCACGAAGGCAATATCCTATTAAAATATTTCAATATGGTAAAGCTTATAGGAATGAAATATCCCCAAGACAACAAGTACTTCGTATGAGATCATTTGATCAGTTTGAACTACAATTATTTATTGGAAAAGAACAAGAAATGGATTTCGAGGAATATGATGAAATTAAAGAAACTTCTTTACCCCTTCTGGATTGGAAAATGCAAGAGAAAGGGAATAACAAACCAAAATTTGTTAAACTTGAAAACGCAGTTAGCAATGGAATACTTAAAAAGCCAGCTTTTGCTTATTGTTTATATCTAGGATATTATTTAACGATGAAATTAGATTTTCCTAAAAATCTAATAAGGTTAAGGCAACACTCTCGCAATGAAATGGCCCATTATGCTGATGATGCATGGGATTTAGAAATTTTAACCAAACAATTTGGATGGGTCGAAATTTGCGGAATTCATGACAGAACAGATTATGACCTTAAACAACATGGAGAATTTGCGAAACAGAACTTTGCCATTCCAATGGGATCTGATTTAAAACAAAAAGAGATTCCTCAAATACTAGAAATTGCATTTGGACCAGACAGAATTATTTATACACTACTTGAAACGACATTTAAAGTTGAAGATGATAGAATTGTATTAAAATTAAAAAAAGACTTAGCCCCTAATACTGTTGCTACTTTTCCTTTGGTCAGAAATAAAAAAGAAATTGTAAGATTAGCAAAAAACGTCCATAAATTACTCCTTGATAATAAAATTATCTCTTTTTATGATTCGGCAGGATCAATTGGGAAAAGATATCGGAGACAAGATGAGTTAGGAACTCCGTATTGTGTAACAATAGACTATGAATCTTTAGAAGATGATTCTGCTACCATAAGATATAGAGATTCAATGGAACAAATAAGAGTAAAAATATCAGAGATTCCGAACTTTATTAGTAAAAATTAGAGCAAATTAAATGTTAAAATATCTTAAAATATCAGAGATTTCCAGAAAAAAATTTTAAAGAGAAGAAAATTTTTTTTAAGAATACAACTTTTAATTAAAAATAATTTTGATAGCTTTAAAGATTTGAATATGAATTCTATTAATTCGTTTCTTTTCAAAATAAAAAGAGAACATAAGAAAAATCAGGTTAAAAAATTATTTTGTCTAAGTCTTATTTTTATTTTAATAATTAATTTTTTCTACATTTTTAATAATTTTTCTCAAATTTCTAACAATTTAACTCAAAATCCAATTTCAGATAAAAAAAATGATATTCAGACACCTAGTTTATCAGCAGATCCTACATTATTTCAAGATCCTTTTACTATAAATTTTGATAAAATATGGGAGTTTTTCGATACTAATTTTCTTTCAGATTTAGGATTAGATGTAAATACTTATTTTCGAAATGGAGACAATGTTGGTACTATAACAGATGATATAGTATATCCAGTTGATAATTTATATCTCTATAACACTTTTTTGAAAGGGGAAACTAGTGCGACTGAAATCTTTAATATATATCTGGATCTAAAAGATTCGATTTTATGGTATAATAGTAGCACTGGTCAATATAATTATGGTTTTGTAGGATCAGTTGATACAAGCACTGGAAGTGTTTTTGATTCTAAGAGGTATTTAATTGATAATTTAATGCCAATTTTTCTTTTAATTGAAAATATTGGAGACGAAATTGCAACTCCCATAAATGGAATTTATCCACAAGATTCAATAGAAGAGATATTTAACTTAATTAATTCAGATCAATTTTATGATATCTATAATAAAGGTTTTTCTCACTACAATACTAGCGATTTTTCAGAAGAAAAATTTACCGAAAGTAATTTATATGCAATTTTAGCAACCCTACAAATTCGTCATCTCTATGAAGATTTAGGTTTAAATTCTACGGTTAAAGATCGAGCTTATGAATTAGCAAATTTGACAATGGAGGTTCTATTAGATAAGATGTGGGATAATGATGCAATTGGTTTTGACTTTAAGGCATATAGTGACTGGAATAATATCGGTTTATCGGGTGGACAATATAAATGTCTTAGTGTAAATGCATTAGGGATAACTACGTTATTAGAATATTGGCTTGAGACCGGTAAAAATAATAATTCTTTATTAGATAAGGCTGTTTCTCTTTATAATAAAATTAATCAATCCCTATGGACAACTAATGGCTTTAAAAATTATAGTGACCCAACCTGGGACAATTTGGGTGATGCTAGAATTGATATAGATTCAAATTCTTTAATGATGAAAGCTTGCTTAAGATTGTTTGAATTAACGGGAAATTATACGTATTACAACCAAGCTATGTTTATTCATAAAGTTTTTGAGAGAGATTTTTACGATGGGGCGGTTAATGCTTATGATACTTCATTTACCGATGATTCTAAAAATTTTGCAGCAAACATGAAATTGATTGATTCATATTTAAAAGCTTTTGAAATCTATAGTAGTTCATATTTAAACTCTAACTATAATGTCACTGAAGATGTTCCTAATATTATTTTTAATCAAGAAACTCTGAATATTTCAAGTACTTATTCAATTCAAAAAAATAATACTTATTATAATACGACCACAAATTCATATGAAGATTTAAAGTTAAATTATACCATAATATCGGCAGATATTACATATATATTCAAGCATCCAAATGGTACCATCTTTTATACTCAAGTAAAACAGATAGTTGATAATAATACAATTTTGACGTATAACATTAATGATAGCCTACCAATTGGAGATAATTATAAATTATATATCTATGCTAATACTACATTTTTTAGTACAGCTCAAAATTTAAAACTTTTTAACGTTACATCTGGATTAGTAGCAAATCCAATACTTGGTTTACCTTCCACGGTTTACCAAGGACCCGTTTATAACATCACCTTACCAATAAATAATACTCGTGATTCTAATGTAACTCTTACGGTAGCTATGGAAGGAGATGATATAGAGAATGATGTTCAAATAATAGAATTTGATAATTTAGTTTTAACGAATGTTAGCTTTAATTTGACTACTGAGCTTGATCCTGAAGTAGGAATCCATTCTTTAAATTTCACTTTCAAGGATGGTGATATATTATATTTAGAAATAATTAAACCAATTGAAATTGGATATTCTTTCGATTATTCAAATTTTTTCTATAAAAATAGAATAGTAAGTGGAGATAAACTCCCGATAACAATGAATATTATTAACTTTCTACCAAATAGTACACAGTCACTTAATATTAGTTTTACAGGGGATTATATACAAGATCTACAAGAAGAATTAAATTTAAGTGAGAGTGAGATTAGAACTCTGAATTATAAATTAAATCTATCTGAAAACATTATTGATGAGGATATTGAGATAGAAATGAAAATATCTAAAGAAACTACAACTTATTATAGTAAAACATTTCATGTTGAAATTCTACCTAAGTTTGAAATTATAAGCGCAAGTTTTCCCCTAATTATCTCACAAGGGCAAGGAGCTTACTTTATTATGTTTATAAGAAATAATCAGGAATTTACAGAATCTTTTTCAATATATGTTAATGGCGTACAAAAAGCTGCTAATATTAATGGTTTAGCTCCCGGAGAGAATAGAATTGAATTAAAGGTTACCCCGACTATTAATCCATATGATTTTCAATCAAAAACATACACATTTGAGCTTAAAGATAGTTCAGGGGAAACTATAGTTCTTAAATATTTTGAAGTCAGTATTAAACTATCCACATTCAATTTAATTATGTTTTATATTATTCCAATAATTTTACCGATTGGAATAGTTTTATTCTATAAAAATAAAGAATTAAAGCATAGATTATTAAGAAGATAAATATGATAACTCTAAAAAAGAAAGAGAATTTCGGAAAATTAATAATAATTATAATTTTCATTAGCACAATATTTTTTTCCTCGTTATTCCTAATTAATGGTATTCAAGTTCAATCTTTTAATGAAGATGATGATTTTTTATTCAACTATAATTTAAAGACTGCATCAAATGGCCAAGCTTTGCCATACGCATCTATTTATCAAAATTCTTCGTATGCTTTACGTTTATTTAATTCAATTTATTTTGAAATTAACACTTCTGTTTTTGTTGATGCAGATTACTCTATTTTACAACTGCATTTTTTAAATAATGAATTTAAAAATTATACCATGGAACATGAGACCGGAGCTAATTTTTCTTATACTTATACCCCGGAATATGATGCACCTCGAGGTTTTTGTAATGTTAGTTTTTACATTTTTAATACCATTAACATTCAATTAAACTCTCACACCACCTTTGTTAACTTTACAATTGATAGTAATTACGTAACTTACATTGAGCATCCAGAATATAATCGAAACGATACAGTATACGGTGAATTGGAGATTGATAGCAGTTTTACCTGGAATGTAACAATAGTAGATGATACAAATGAATCTCTGCAACAAAATTTATTTGATATTGGGAATAATATTAAATTCTTTTCCTTTAGAATAAATAACTCTTTTACAGTATATGATCAATATTATTATGTTAAAGTGAACATGACTGATATCTCTCCTCCTAATAAAAGGGTTGCAACCTATATACCTTTTATGGTGCTAAACACTGTTCCTGAAATAGTTGTATCATCAATAAATTTTTCTAAACAAGAGATAAAACGAGCAGAAGATTGTACAATATCATTGAATGTTACTGATAATGATTTAGAAACGTTCCCCGAAAATATCACAGTAAGGATGCTACTAACTGACTCCACAGGGCAATCACTTCCAGTAATCACCTTAACAAATAATAACGACTGGAGCTTTTCAAATAATTTCTCAATAGATATTGATAAACCTATCGGGATTTATCAAGTTACTTTTGAAGCTGAAGACCAATATAGTGGCATTGGCTCATATTCTACTTTAATCTCAATTAAAAATAATTTTCCTGAAATTCATGGATTTACTATTAACGGATTATCGTTGAATGAAAGCATTTCAATTAATTATGGTGAAGATATCGTATTTAAGTTTAATATTTCAGACGTAGAAGATACTATCGCATATGTAACAGTTGGATTATTTAATGAAAATGAGGATTGGTATAATATAACGATGCCTTATCAATCTGATATGGAACTTACAGTTCGTACAGAAGATTTAATAAGTGGTATTTGGGTGGTATATCTTTCTGTAACTGATATTGATGGTAATACAACTTATATTACTGATAATTATGGTTTAGGCCCTAAAGAGATAAGAATTATACCTGATTTATTAGCACCTGTATTAATATGGCTTGTTTTATTTATTGGGTTATTAACTGGGATTTTAATTGGCATTGGGTTAACATATAGTAGATATAAATCCAAATTAACTGAATTTGAAAAACCAACCAAAAAGAAAGAGAAAATTACCAAGAAAACTATTAAACCTAAGAAAATAAAGGAAAGTAGAGTTGAAATGGAATCATTAGAGGAAGAAGAACCCCTTGGTGAAGAAGAAATTAAAAAGCCTCCACAAAGGAAAATAAGAAGGAAACTAAGCTAAGAAATTAATATAATACTACAATGAAATGCATTTTGACCGAATAAAGATAATATCTATACTCAATGCTTCCTAAAGTATGAATAATTTAATAATATTAAAAAAAAAAATTATATAATACAAAAGAAAAATTATTTTTTTTCATTTTTAAGATAGTACTTCGTGTAAACGATATTGAAATTTCCCTAATTTTCCCCCATAATTACCAGCAGAGATGCGATTTACACCTGGTACTTTCACGGCAGCATGAATCCCTAATTTCATTGCCTGTTTTATCGCATCTTCAGTAGCTGCATCATAAATAAGCTCATAAACACAATTATCCTTTTCTTGTAATTGGGAATTTTCAATCTTCCCTCTTAGTGTTGGACAGAGAGGATCATTTGTTGATGCGTTCAGGAAACTATATTTTGAACCCACTTTCGAACCAGATCGAGCGATACCTCCAGGGAATGGGGCAATTACATTTTCAATATCCTTCATTGCGTCTACAGCAGCTTCAGCAGCTTTTAAACCTGCTTCTTGGCTCTCTGCTAGAATTAAAAAGTTACCACCAGCAATTCCTTTTCCAACCTTAAAATTACTCTGCACTATAAACTCTCCATCCATAACCGGAATTTTCCATGCTTCAAAAGGATATTTACCTTCTATTTTCTCTTCAAATTTATCTCCAAAGAATTTGAGTTTATATCCTGTTTTTATTTCAAAATCCTTCTCAGGATCGACAGAACAGTTCATTGTATCGAAACAAGCAGTTGTTGGGCAAGTAAGAATACACTGACCAATTCGATTTAATAATACATTATCCATTTCATCTTTTTTTGTTTTAAAAAACATTAAAGCAACTCCAGGGCGCTTATCTGGAGTTTTTTCAGAAGGAAGAAAAACGTCGATTCCTGCTTCAGAATCACAATGAATTGTCGAGGTTCCATAACCTGTAGCAATTTGTGCTGCGATTTTTGCCCATTTTTCGTTTTTTGCTGTGATTAATATTCGTGTAAATACAGCTCCAAATGCTTCGCAAAAAGTATCTTCAATTTCTACTCCATTTAACTGCATTTTTATACAACTTCTTTTTGAATTAGAATTACTTTTTAAAACCAAATTTTATTTTTAATTTTTAATAGAGTGTAATAATATATATAAAATTTTTAAGATAGGAAAACTAAAAATTTTAATTAATTATCAATTTACAAAATTCAATAAATTTTTCTTAATGATTCTCAATAATTTAGAAGATGACGAATATGAGCGAAGATAAAATATTAAAAATCGGTATTTTAAAAAATGGTACTATTGGTTCTTCACTCTTACTAGCATTTTTAATGGATGAGAGAGCTGAAGCAACAAGATTGAGTGTACGTGAAGTTACCTCTGGTGCTAAGATGCACCCACCAGAAGAATGCATTGATACTATGAAAAAACTATTAGAATTTAAACCCGAATTAATTTTAATGTCGAGTCCTAACGCGGCTTTAAAAGGGCCAATGGCTGCAAGAGAAATGGCTAAAGAAGCAGGGATTCCTACGATTGTCATTTCTGATGCTCCAGCAAAAAAAGCGGTTGATGAAATAAAAGAGAAAAATATGGGATATATCCTTGTAAATTGCGATAGTATGATTGGTGCAAGAAGACCTTTTTTAGATCCTATTGAAATGAGTTGTTTTAATTCAGATTTATTAAAAGTTTTAGCTATTACAGGGTCACTTCAAGTAATAAGTGAAGAATTGAATAAAGTAATAATTGACATGTTAGAAGGTAAAGCACCAGTATTACCACAAATCATCATTGAAGCTACTACCGCAGTTAAAGCTGCAAAGTTTGCAAACCCTTATGCTGAAGCCAAAGCAATCGCTGCATTTGAATTAGCTGCTTCGGTATCAAAGGTTACTTCCAAAGCTTGCTTCGTACTTAAAGAGAGAGATGAATATATGCCCCTATTAGCAGCAGCTCATGAAATGATGAGGACAGCAGCTTTAATGTGTGGTGAGGCAAGAGAAATAGAAAAGAAAAACGACACTGTTCTTCGAACACCTCATCATGCTAAACAAAATATGCTAATTAAGAGAGCACTTCATGAAAAAGAGCAATAAATACCTAAAATTTTTACAAATTCTTATTTTTTTTAAATATTTTAGAAATTTGAATTATTTAGAAATTGTTTCAAATTTTCAAAATCTTTTCCATTTAAAACATTTAAAACGGAATTAAAAATTTCATTCTTCTTGTTTTTAGTGACTGCCATTAAAACAGAACCATTACTTACTTCTTTAACTAAAATATAGTTATTATCACTTTCATAAATCACTGTTGATAATTCTAATGGAGAAACACTTGAATTTAGGAGATCCATTACTTTAGTGAAGATTTGGTACACATTTGAATCTAGTGTCCCAATCTCGAATTTCATAAATTGTAGGGGTTTAATTTCTACTTTTCCTAAAGTAGAAGCAATTAACAATCCATCTGGCTGATTAAATAATAAATATTCAGATAAAGTATTTACTTTTAATTGATCTAATAAATGCCTTATTTTTCCAAGCTTTTGAAGGGCTAAGGTGTTTTGTTGAATTTCGTAATCTAAAATCTCAATAAGTCTATGTTGGGCACTTCCTTCCTTAACTGAAACTGGAGTAAATGCGATTCTTTCTTTTATATCCTCTGAAAGACCATTTATTAAAATTTCATATAGCTTATCTTCTCTTGAGTCTTGCAGGTCAATCTTATTTAATAAAACATAGACTTTTTCCATTTTTGGACTAAATTCAAAGATATATTTTAAAAATTTTTCAAATATTTCTTTTACTCGCTCTTCAATAACAGTTGAATCTACCATAAATATTGCAGTGGTTACTTCTGAAAATATCAGTTCTCGTCTTTCTTCAGAAAAATACTGTTCCATATACCGTTCCTGTCCTCCTGCATCCCAAACATTAAGTTCCATAATACCTCTAAAAATAAAATTTTCTCTAGAAATACCTTTTGTCGGTTTGAGATTCAATACTTTCATGAAATTATATCCCAAACAAGTAGTTCTCATAAGACTTGTTTTACCTGCATTTTGTGGACCAAATAATAATATTTTCATCAGAAGTATACTCTTGAAAATAAGTTTAATTTATTTTATCATCTAATATATTCTTTATAAATTATTCTTTATTTAATTTTTTCTAATTATTATAAGGTTAATTGAGCTTTACTAAAAATTATAGTTTTGACGATTCAATTAAATATAATTTTTAATTAACTTAATTAAAAAAGATATTTAAAAAAATACTTAAAATGATTTGAAATGGATTTAGAACAATATATCAGAAACGTACCAGATTGGCCTAAACCTGGTATTCAATTCAAGGACGTCACAACTTTAGCAAAATCATATTCAGCATTTAAGGAATCATGTGATAAGATTATAGAATCTTATAAAGATAAAGGAATAACAAAAGTAGCAGCTATAGAGGCACGTGGCTACGTCTGGGGCGGTGTTATCGCTTATCAATTAGAAGCTGGCTTTATTTTGATAAGAAAGCCTGGAAAATTACCATATAAAACTCTGAGCGAAACTTACGAGCTTGAATATGGGTCTGATACGATTGAGATGCATATTGATGCAATTGAAAAAGGTGATAAAGTTTTATTATTTGACGATTTATTAGCTACAGGTGGTACTGCTAAAGCAGCAACAAAATTAATCGAAAAAGCAGGAGGCGTAGTTGAAGGTATTGCATTTATTATTGAACTTACAGGAAGCTTACATGGAAGAGACAAGCTGCAGGGTTATGAGGTTATGTCTTTAATCGAAATTCCAGTAGAAGAATAACTATATGAAACTTTTTATATATTTTCTTATTTTTTCCTATATACCCATTTTTTTCCCCAACCTTTCCCTCTTGATATCTTTTAGTCTGAAAATTTAAATAATTCTCTGTACTTTATCCTCACAGTATAAATAATAAGACTTTAATTGGTGTGGATTTAACGAAGGAAAAAAATCAAGAGATTAAAAAGACTCCTCTTTACAATAGCCACATAAAATTAAATGCTAGAATGGTTGAATTCGCGGGATTTTTTATGCCTGTTCAATATGAAAGCATTATCAAAGAACATGAAACAGTTCGAACTTATGCTGGTGTGTTTGATATTTCACATATGGGGGAATTCTTACTAGAAGGTAAAGATGTAATCCCATTTCTACAATACATCATGATAAATGATTTGAATCTATTAGAACCTTCTAAAGGACAATATTCAATAATGTGCTATGAAAATGGAACTGTTGTTGACGATCTCGTTTATTATGAGGAAACTCCTGAAAGATTTAGAATGATAGTAAACGCTGGTAATATACAAAAAGATCTTGAATGGTTAAATAGCCATATTGAAAATTATGATTTAAAAATTACTAATCTTTCAGAAAAACGAACTAGATTAGCATTTCAAGGGTTAAAAGCAGAAGAATTATTGCAACCTTTAGTAAATGTCGATCTTTCGAAGATTAATCGTTTTTATTTTGCTCATTGTGAACTAAATGATAAACCGATATTTATAGCAAGAACTGGATATACAGGAGAGAAAGGTTTTGAAATATCTTTCGAAAATCGCTTTGCTGAAGAAATCTGGCAAAATCTATTAGCAACAGGAGCCTCTCCTGCAGGATTAGGTGCAAGAGATTCACTCAGATTGGAAGCTTGCTATTCTCTGTATGGTCATGAAATAAGCAATTCAATAACAGCTATAGAAGCTGGTCTTAGTTGGTTAGCAAAACCAAAAGAAGGAATAGACTATATTGGCAAAGAAGTCCTAATGAAACAAAAATCTGAAGGCCCGAATCGAATCATTGCAGGACTTAACCTATTAGATAAAGGGATTATTAGGGAGAATTACAAAATTTATAAAAATGAAAATGAAATTGGCTACATCACATCAGGAGGATATTCACCAACTCTTAAAAAGTCTATTGGACTTGGATTAATTAAAAAAGAATATAGTGAGATTGGAACTGAATTAAAAATTAATATACGTGATAAATTACTTAAAGCGAAAGTCGTTTCTACACCATTTTATCGAAATGTTTAAAAATTTTTATTATTTAAAAAAATAGGTAAAAAAAATGGATTATAAATTTCCTACAGACTTGAAATATACGCCATCTCACGAATGGGTAAGAATTGAAGATAATTTAGCTATTGTTGGAATTACGGATTATGCTCAACATCAACTGGGAGATATTGTATTCGTAGAAATGCCCGAAAAGGGTTTAGTTTTTGAAAGAGGTAGTAATGCTGCTGAAATAGAATCAGTGAAAGCTGTCGGAGACCTTATCATGCCGTTATCTGGTGAGATTGTTGATATTAATAATAACTTGGTAGATAATCCTGAGTTAGTAAATAATTCACCTTTCGATGAAGGATGGATAATAAAATTACACATATCTCATCCAAATGAAATTAATGAGTTATTAACTTTTGAAAATTATAAGGAACTAGTAGAACATGAACAATAATAAACTTTTTTTTTTGATTTTATATTAACTTTCTAATACTTTACTAAAAGAGTGATCTAAATTGGATTTTATATCTCATGATAATAAGACCATTTCCAAAATGTTAAGTATTATCGGAATTAAATCTATTGATGAATTATTTCAGGATATTCCTAAAGACTTATTAATTAATAAATTAAATTTAGCCGAAGGGTTGTCTGAACCAGATCTAATAAACCACTTAGAAAAATTGGCTAATAAAAACCGAGTTTTTTCGAATTCATTCTTGGGAGCAGGTTGTTATTATCATTACATTCCTTCAATAGTAGATTTTATTATAAGCCGTTCAGAATTTTATACTTCATATACCCCGTATCAAGCTGAAGCTAGTCAAGGCTATCTTCAAGCAATATACGAATATCAAACAATAACCTCTCGGTTAACAGGTATGGATATTGCAAATGCAAGCATGTATGATGGATCAACAGCTCTTGCAGAAGCAGCGATTATGGCGTCTATGATTACGGGAAAAAATAGAATAGTTTTATTAGCCGGTATTCATCCAGAATATATAGAAGTGGTTAAAACATACTGTAAGGGACAGGGGATTGATTATAATATTGTTAGGGAAGATAAACTTTTAGATGAACTTAACCATAATACTGCTGCATTATTATTTCAAAGTCCTAATTTTTTTGGCGATATTGAAGATTGTGAGGATTTAGTAAAAAAAGTAAAAAATATTTATCCAGAGTGCCTAATTGTACAAGTTATGACTGATCCAACTAGTCTTGGTATCTTAAAGCCACCAGGATCAACAGGTATTGATATATTTGTAGCAGAAGGGCAATCTCTAGGGATTAATCCCTCATTTGGAGGACCAGGATTAGGTATTTTTACAGCAAAGCAAAAATATTTGAGAAAAATGCCAGGTAGGTTGGTTGGAAAGACAAAAGAATTGAATGGTGAAAAAAAAGGGTTTATTCTAACATTACAAGCAAGAGAGCAACATATACGTCGTGAAAAAGCAACTTCAAATATTTGTACCAATCAAGCGCTCTGTTCTTTAAGTGCTTTAATTTTTCTTCTTTCAATGGGTAAGAATGGTTTACAGGAAATTGCAAAACAGAATGTTCAAAAAGCACATTATGTTAAAACTCAATTGCAGGCTATAAGTGGCTATGAAATATTAAATAAGAAACCAACATATAATGAATTCTTAGTTAAATGTCCAAATATCGAAGCCCTTATTGATAATTGTAAAAATAAAAACCTACTTCCTCCTCTCCAAGTATCAAAATATTATCCAAATATGGAAGATATCATTTTAATTTGTGTAACGGAAATGAATTCAAAAGAAGCTATCATCAAATTTATTGAAGCTGCTAAAATAGCTGCAAAGGTTAAAAAGGAGGGAAAAAATTAATGGATTCAAATATTACATTAATTTTTCAAAAAGGAAGTGAGCTCCCTCAGAATAACTTTATACCAAAAATGGAACTAGAAGAGATTGAAATAAGTAAAATCATTCCAGACAAATTGCTTAGAAAAGAGTTAAATCTTCCTGATGTTCCAGAAGTAGAAATTATAAGACATTACATTGAATTAAGCAATAGGAACTATGGTGTTGATAGTGGAATTTATCCATTAGGATCCTGTACAATGAAATACAATCCTAAAGTAAACGAAATTGTTGCCAGAATGCCCAATTTTTCAAAAATTCACCCCCTTCAAGAAGAATGTCAAGGTTGTTTTGAATTACTTTATAATTTTTCAAAAATATTGGGTGAGATAACTGGTATGGATGGTTTTACGCTACAACCTGCTGCAGGTGCTCATGGAGAACTAACAGGATTATTAATTATGAAAAAATTTTTCGAAACTCAACAAATAAAAAAAAATAAGATTATAATACCTGATTCTGCTCATGGTACAAATCCTGCATCCGCGAAAATGGCAGGATTTTCGATAATAGAACTTCAATCCAATGAAAAGGGGGAAGTGCCATTAGATCAACTAGAATTTGCAATGAAGGAGGGGGATGTTGCAGGCATAATGTTGACAAATCCAAATACATTAGGTGTTTTTGAAGGCCAAATAAAGGAAATTACACATATTGTTCATGAGAATGGGGGACTATGTTATTATGATGGTGCGAATTTAAATCCTATGTTAGGAATTTGTCGCCCTAAAGATATGGGATTTGACATTGTTCATCTTAATCTTCATAAAACTTTCTCTACACCACATGGAGGGGGCGGTCCCGGCTCGGGTCCAGTTGGAGTGACTAAAGATTTAATAAAATTTCTTCCTGAACCCTGTATAATTTCTACAAAAAATGGTTTCATATGTCAAAAGAATACAGATACATCAATTGGACGAATAAAATCTTTCTGGGGAAATTTTGGCGTCATTGTTCGTGCTTATTCCTATGTTTTAGCCTTGGGTGCAGAAGGCTTGCGTAGAGTAGGTAAAATAGCTGTTTTAAATGCGAATTATTTAAGAGTCTTGCTACAAGGTAAATATAACTTACCTTATAATCGATTATGCAAACATGAATTTGTTCTATCAGATCAGGGATTGCCTAATAATATCACTACAGAGGATATAGCGAAAAGAATCCTTGATTTTGGAGTATATGCTCCAACAATTTACTTTCCATTGATAATAAATGGAGCAATAATGATAGAACCTACAGAAACAGAATCAAAAGCTTCACTTGACAAATTTATAGCTGTAATGCTTAAAATTTATGATGAAGTAAAACAAAATCCAGAAATTATAAAAACTGCGCCTCATAATACGTTTGTTGGACGTTTAGATGCTGTTACTGCTGCAAGAAAACCTCTTCTGAAAGAATAATAGAAGTATAAAAAAGTAACTTTTTAATCATAATATAGCATTTTTAAGAGAATTATGACAACGACATTCTCTTCCAATATCTATTTTTGTTATTGTAAATTCAAGTAAATTCTTTAAATTAATTGCATTTTTTTCCATAGTTTTTAAAACCTCTGGCACGTTAACCGATAAATTACTTATTTTACTACCACATTTTTCACAAGTTTGAGCAAATTCAACTATTCCACATTTTGGACATTCAGCTGCCCAAACATCAAGATCAGTGATCATTGCAATACAACAATAACAAACTTCCTTTTCAGCAGCTAAAGTTACTTCAGGGTAAGTTGTCATTCCTACTATATCACCACCCCATTGGCGGAATATCTTCGATTCTGCTCTTGTTGAGAATCTTGGTCCTTCAATACAAACATATGTCCCACCAATTTGAATATTTAAATCTAATTGCTTTCCACTATTAAAAAACAATTTATTTAAATAATCACAGAAGGCGTCAGCTTGCTCTATATGACATAATTTACCACCTTCGTAAAAGGTTTCCTTTCTTTTTTTTGTTCTGTCAATATATTGGTCTACTAAAATAAATTTACCTTTATCATGCTTTTTTCTTAAAGATCCTACTGCTGAAGTAGATATTATATGCTTTACTCCTAATTCCTTCAAAGCCCAAATATTTGCTTGATAATTTATCTTATGGGGAGGGATTGAATGCCCTACCCCATGTCTTGGTATAAATGCTACTTTTTTATCTTTAAAGTCACCAATTATTATCGCTGCAGAAGTATTACCATAGGGAGTGTATACTTTTAAATCTTTTACGTTTTCAAACTCAATATTAGAACCCGTTCCGCCTATTATTCCTATATCAACCTTAATTAATTTGTTTTTCATATTAATCAAATTATTTTTATTTTAATTAAAATAAAAATAAAATAAAATAAAATTTCAGCAATTTTAAATATTATAAATAAATAATTCAAAAATACTAAATAGTGAATAATATGGTAAAAATAGGAATCATTGGAGGGTCAGGCTTAGATAATCCGGAGATATTAAAAGAAGCTAGAGATATAGAGGTAGATACTCCCTATGGGAAACCTTCTTCTCCTTTGAAATTAGGAAAGATTTATAATAAAGATGTGGTATTAATTGCCAGACATGGGCGTCATCATACAATTCCTCCAACACAAGTAAATTATAGGGCAAATATTTGGGCTTTAAAAGATCAAGCATGTACATATATTTTAGCTACTACTGCTTGTGGAAGTTTGAGATTAGAAATTGAAAGAGGTGATTTAGTTATTCTTGATCAATTTATTGATTTCACAAGATTAAGGAAAATTAGTTTTTTTGAAGAATTTCCGCCTGGTGCAGCTAAACATACTGCAATGGCTTATCCTTATTCAGAAGAATTAAGAAAGATTCTTATTGATACAGCAGAAGAGTTAAATCTAAAATATCACAAGAAAGGAACCGTTGTTACCATTGAAGGCCCGCGATTCTCAACAAGAGCAGAATCAGAAATGTTTAGGATCTGGGGAGCTGATGTTATTAATATGAGTATTGCTCCTGAAACCATTTTAGCAAATGAAGCTGCTATTCCCTATGCTGCTGTTGCTATGTCTACAGATTATGATTGTTGGAAAGATGATGAGGTTCCTGTTACTTGGAATGAAATATTAAACATTTTTAATAAGAACGTTAACAATGTAATTTCTCTATTAACAAATGCAATAAAAAAAATAAAATAAGTATCCAAATTTAATATAATTTCTTTTTACTTTTTAAATCTCAAAAAAGTTTAATTAATATTGGAAAAGTTAATAATTTAAAACGTACTTTATTATTGGATTTTAATATATTACTGAGTCTTATTATCTGAAAAATTAATTATGATTCTTAATAAAAATATTGAAATCTTTTGAATGTTTCAAATACTTGGTAAATAAATTTTTGGACAGGCTTCTTAATTTATGGTGAATATATCTTTTTTAGGGGGTTGTAGGGAAGTTGGGGCTTCAGCAATTTTAATTGAGTCAAATGAGGGGAATAAATGCATTTTAGATTATGGTGTTCGATTTAATAACGATGATCGGCTCCCTTATAATGGATCTATCAATAATCTTAAGGCTATCGCATTATCTCACTGCCATATAGATCATTCTGGAGCATTACCTTATCTCTATAAAGAATTTGAAGTTCCACTTTACACAAATTCGATAACTCTAAGAATTTCTGAAATTTTACTGAAAGATATGATTAAAATTTCAAATTATCCATATCCTTTTGGATTTAGAGAATTGGATAGATTACGCCGTAATGCATATTTTCTTGACTATGGTATTAAAAGAAAAATAGCTGATAATTTTTATATTACCTTTTACGATGCGGGACATATTCCGGGGAGTGTATCAATATTAGTAGAAGTTAATAAAAAAAAAATTTTTTATACTGGTGATATTAACACTATAAATACAAATTTAGTAAAACCAGCAAATTCATTAGACTTACCTGAGCTGGATGCATTGATCATTGAATCGACTTATGCACTAAGAGAACACCCTCCGAGAGATGATCTTGAAAAAGAATTTATAGACAAAATAACAAATGTTACTGAAGATGGAGGTAAGATATTAATTCCTGCTTTTGGAGTTGCTCGCTCCCAAGAAATATTGCTTATTTTGCATAAATATAATTTTAAGGAAAAAATTTTTGTAGATGGACTTGCTCGAAAAATTTCCTCAGCATATTTAAATTATCCCATGTTTTTAAAAAATCCAAAAAATTTTAAATCTGCACTTAAAAAGTCTCACTTTGTTTCTAAGAAAAATAGAAAAGCAGTAGTCAACAAGCCAGGAGGAATAATTATATCTCCTTCTGGTATGTTGAAAGGAGGCGCAGCAATTAATTATATCAAGAAAATTTTACCTGATCCTTCCTCTGGAATTTACATGGTCGGTTATCAAGTTGAGGGTACACCTGGGAGAATGCTTTTAGATGAGGGGATTTTTATTTATAAGGAAAGCCTAAGAAGAAAAGGATCAAAAATTGGTGATTTTTCAATCAAAGCCGAATGCGATTTTGATTATTTCGATTTTTCTAGCCATGCTGATAAACATCATCTTTATCAATATATAAATAATTTAAAATTTCAAGATAAATCAGAATTTATTTTTTGCGTGCATGGTGAAGAGAAAGCAACTACCAATATGGCTAAAGATTTATCTAAATTAGAATATATTTCTGTTGCTCCAGAAACAGGAGAAACTTATAAAATTTAAAGAAATTACTTTTTTAATGACTTCAATTTTTTAATTGTTGTTCTAAGATCCTATTACAATTCTCTAAAAAGATCTCGATTTTTTTAATTGGTACTTTTGTTCCTGCAGCAGGTGGATGGCCTCCTCCTAAAATGTCTAAATCAGAATCTTTCAATGCTTCTCTAATTATCTCCGAAAGATTAATTCCTTTATTTACTACCTTTTCATGCAATCTTCCTGATATTTTATAAACCTCTTCATTACTTCTTTTAGCGATTCCAAAAATAGGTTTGCTTTTATCAATAATGCCACTTTTATCGAAAATCAGCATAGAAGCAATAGTCCCGACCATACTTTCTGGTATAACATCTTCTCCAAAGAAATATTGAATATTTTTCTTTTCTTGAATTTTATTCTCTTTTTGGATCCATGAGAGCGCTTTAGCAATCAATTTTTTATAATTTATCAAATTTTCTTGAGCTTTTCGATAAGCAATACGTCTATCACCCATCGCAACTGCAATACCTAATGAACCATTATAACTTCTTCCGCATGAATTCAGTAGATTAGAGAATTCACTTAAATCATGAAGTTCTGATCCCACTACTTCATTCTTCAATAAATATCTATTAACAATCAAGTTCTTAATGATTTCATTTGGTTCAATATCAAGCTTCAAAGATGAGTATTCTATTATAGCGGAGGTTATCTTTTGCTTCTCATCCTGATTCAAATCGTTTAAAGTTTTAACACTCCCATCAGAATTTTCCATCAAAAAACCTAGTCGCTGCAAAAACTTTAAAGTTTTATTTGGATTACCGCTTAAACCAGGTAAATTTATATCAGAAGAATAAGCAATTGATTCATTCAAGGGTTTTATTGAAGAAAAGTTTAAATCATTTACTTCTTCTACAAGATTTACATGCTTAGCCTCTTCTAATATTAAAGAATTAAATCCTATGAATGAATTATTCGGACCTTGGTTTTGAATATCACCGTTAGCTCCAATTAATGCGATAGAAGATAAGTCTATATTATTACTATTTAAAACTTTAGCAAAAAAGTAACACATTCCAGCTCCGGAGATTTCTACACTTCCATCAATATTATAGAAATAAGGATTCAAATGCCAGGGGGAAGTGTTTGAATAAACATCTTGTAATAAGGGGTCATCTTTATTTGCGATCTCTTGTGGTAGATGATGATCAAGAATAATAAAGGGAATCTTTTCTTTTAGCTGTTTGATCAATTCTAAATATTGACCACTCCCAAAATCAGCAAAAATTACAAATTTATTAAATTCATTATCATTTTCACTAACTTTTAAAATATTTTCTCTCTCTAATTGCTTTAATATTGAAATTTGGAAAGGAATACTTTCTCTATAAAAAGATTTTCCAAGTATCGCTCCTGACGCTAGTCCGTCTGCATCTAAATGAGTATATATATGAATCGATGAATTTAATGACTTTATCTCATCAAATAGAAACTTTTTTGCCTTTTTTAAATCAGAGATTAATTTATCTTCTTTTTCTTTTAATTCATTCATTTTTATAAAATTTTAATTATAATATTAATAAGAAAATAATAATAAATACTCAATTAAAATTAACAATTAAGTGATAAATATGCACCACGTTAAAATAAATAATTTGGCATTAAATTTAGTGAAAAAAATTATAGAAAATAAAGATTTTTATAACGCAGAAATTTACCGATTAAATAATGGTTCGACAATTTTAAATATGACAAATGCTTCTTGGATGGGAGGTAAATTAGTTGGAGAAATATGTATGGGAGGTTTAGGTACTGTTGAATTTACATCTTATGATTTGGATGGACATTATTTACCAGCTGTTAATGTATATACATCAGAACCAATTATTGCATGTTTAGCATCTCAGTTAGCTGGTTGGTCTGTGAAATTAAAAAAAGAAGTAGAAAAAGAAGGAGAGATTAAGAAAAAAGTTGTTTTTCAATCATTAGGTTCTGGACCAGCTCGCGCAAAAGCTAAAACTGAAAAACTCTATGAAGAAATTGACTATACTGATGATTCAGATTGTGCGATTATCGTTTTTGAAACCAGAAAAATGCCTAATGAAGAAGTCTTAGATATCGTTATTAATAAATGTAATGTTAGTGCAGAAAAGACTTATGCTATTTGTGCACCAACAGCATGTTTAACTGGTTCAATTCAAGTTGCTGCTAGAATTGTTGAAACTGGAATTCATAAACTTCATGAAATTCATTTTCCTTTAGAAGTTATTAAAAATGGTTTTGGAATAACCTCTATAGCTCCGATTACCAAGGATGATTTTGCTGCGATGGGTACAACTAACGATTCTATCATTGCGGGAGGAAAAACATTCTACACAATAGAAGTAGAAAAGGAAAAAGAAACAGAATTATTTGAACTTCTTAAAAAGGCACCAGCAAACCAATCTTCTAGTTATGGAAAACCATTTAACGTAATTTTTGAAGAAGCAGGATATGATTTTTATAAAATAGATCCTGGTTTATTTGCTCCTGCGGTGTATACAGTAAATAATATAAAAACAGGAAAAACAATAACGATGGGAGCAATTAATCATGATTTATTAAAAAAATCATATGGGTTAGGCTAAAAATATAAATTTTTTTTATATCAAATTATTTTTTATTAATTTAAAGAATGTTAAAAATTAGTTAATTCTTCTTGATATTTTAAAACTTCAGCTGTAGATATATCTCTGTCAAATTTAATCTCTTTATGAATTCCTAAATAAGCACATGATATATTTGCTGCTGCTACGATCTCAGCTTTTTTCAAGGTGAGAGAATATTCATCGATACCTTGAATCTTTTGACTATCTTCAAACCTCCTTGAAGGGATATCACTATCGAGAAAGATATCATCGTTATATTTTGATTTTTCATATTTTTGTTCTTGCATCTGAATTGCTCTTTCTGATTTCATTTTATATAATAAAGAAGCCATTTTATCAGCGACTTTAAAAGGTAATTGATTCTTGACTACTAAACGAATAATATTATTAATATCAAAATAATTTAAGGTATCGTATTTAACCCGAATGAAGCTTTTAAGATTTTCAGAGTTTTTTTCGCATTCAATCTCTGTCCAATCATGGATAGCTAATCTTCTTCTAAAAAATATAAGTTCCCAGTCGATATTCAGTTGCTTCAAAAATTCAAATAATTTATCATCATCAGGTTTCCTTGATTCAATAATTATGAAAAGTTGGAGTCCATAATATTTATGTTCTTGTTGAAGGAAAAAACCTCTTTGTTGCATTGAAGCAAGAATTTTTATTTTTATTGAATAGATGTTATCAGTTACATTCTTTTTTCCACAGTTTAAATAAATAATATTTCCCTCTTCACTAATATAATCACAATCTAAGAATCCTAAAATGCTATCATCATTTTCTTTGACAAAATCTCTTAAACCACTCAATGTTGGTCTAACATCATATTTTATTAAATCACTTTCTCTAATAGTAACATAATCATTGATGCTGCCCCCAATAGCTAATTTTATGGAATTTAATTTTAACTCTTTCTCTTCTCCAAAAACAGTTTGAAAAGCTTCAATTAACGGAAAAACTTCATCTTCCAAAATTTTCAAATCAGCTATAGAACTCTCATATGGCTCCGGTTCATTAAGCATTTTATTTATAATCGGTGCTTCTGAGGCATTAACTTCAATTTCGTAATCTTTTGCTAAATCTTTTCTTATTACACAGATAGATTTTCTTTTCTCATTATACATTGAAAGTGATGTAGAATTATCCAAGACAGCTCGAAATTTTTCTACAAATTTAGTGTCCAAATTATCTGATTTTTTAGTCCTTCTTCTCATAAATTATTTCAATTTTTTTTAAAACAATCTTCTATTTTATGTTTAAATAAAAAAAATTTAATCTTATAATTTTTTCCCTAAGAAATAATAAATCCTTGATGCCTTTCGAAATTTTTTAATCTTTTTTTGTAGAAATTCTTTAAAGATTATCTTTAAACTTATATTATATTCTAGATATTTAAGTTCAATGATTAATACATGAATGAAAATCGAAATTCTTTACTTAATAATATGAGTAAATGAGATAGAAATCTTTACATTAATCTAATTCATCCTCAAGAAAATAAGTATCACCCTTCTTGAGATATACCATTGTGGAGCCAAAATTATTACGCACAGTATATTTATTACCTTCAATATCCAAAATTTCTATTGAATAGGGTAATCTTCTCTCCTTCATTATTTCTTCAATTATTTTCTTTTCTTCTTTAAGGTCCATAAAATAATTCAATGTAATAATTTAAAAAAATTTTATTATTTCAAAACTTAACTCTCTGAATCGATTAAATTAAATCCTTATTAACTTAATTCTTACCATAAAAAGTTTTAGATTTCGAGATTTTTATTAAAAAATCGAGGAAATTTTAATAAAACGATAGCTATTTAATTAAATAGTTCTTTAAGTATCCTAATAGAGAACATATTATACATATTCTTTTTTTCGAGGAGTGCTATGGCTAAACAAACCCTTAATATTGGTTTTTTCAGTAGTATGTATAGCCAAATTAATGGTACTGCTCATGCTGTACGCTTTTTATCAGAAGCTATAGCTAAGCGTGGCCATGATGTTTATGTTTTCGCTCCCCGTATTCAAGATGGCTATAAGAAACCAAGCACTTTACATTTTGAAGATATAGGAGGCGCAATCATCGGCAATAAAACTGGATTTGTTCTAAGTGCTCCATTACAAAAGATTTTTTTCTGTCAACATGACTATTTAGATATCTCTCATATTCATACTCATGCAACGATAGGTTCAATGGCGATAAATTGGTCTAAATATCTAGGCATTCCAATGATAGGTACCCATAATAGTCCTATGCAGTATTACACAGCTCAATATGTTCCTCTCATTGGTAAACTTTTAACAAAATCGGATCTAATTTGGAGATATGAAAGGCATATTCTGGATAAATATGATCTTGTGCACGTAGCGACTAAATCTAAAAAAGATTTACTTCTAGATTACAGATTTAAAGAACCAATATTATGCATGACAAATGGTATCCATGATTTGTATTATACTAATCTAAAAGAAAACGGAATACGTGACAAATATAATCTTGGTGATAAAAAAGTTCTTTTATACGCATCTCGGCTATCACCTGAAAAACATCCAATTAGTATAATTAAGACGTTTAAGAGAATACATAAGGAAATTCCTGATTCTCATTTGTTATTAGTTGGAAGTGATGGACCATCAACAGATCACGTTAAAAGACTTATTAAAAAGAGAAAGTATAAGGATTTCGTCTCTTATGCAGGAAGAGTACCATTTCCTGATTTATTGAAGTTATATAATACAGCCGACTTATCATGTTTATGGTCATGGATAGAAGCAGAGGGTCTTGTTTTAATCGAAGCTATGGCTCAAGGTACTCCAAGTGTGGGCGCTAATGCATGCGGAATAAGAAATATAATCAGACATGGTAAAACAGGATATTTAGCTAATGATCTAAATCAATTCAAAGATTATGTAGTTAAATTATTTAAGGATGACGAACTTCGGATTCAATTTGGAAAAAATGCAAAAAGTGTTGCTTTAGGTTACCGTGTTAGTGAAATTGCGAAAACTTGGATAAAGCTATACAAATTTACCATAAATGAATTATATCCTTTGAGATATCATCGAAGGGATCGTAAGGAAAGAGTTGAATTAGTGAAAGAATTTATTCATCACTTACCAAATGTCTCATTTTAAGATTTTTTTCACTTATTAATTAATATTACTAGGTATTTAAGTTATTAAAAATATTATAAATATAATTACACGCATTATATACTATTGATCATATTATTATGTCGGATGATTTATTTAACTCAGAGACAAAAATTACTCAAAAAGAAAATAATGAAAACAATTCGGATGTAGAGGAAGCTGGACAAGAGATTATAGAGAAGAAGTTTGTTTCTCATTATTTACCTACGTATAGAATCAGATTTAAATTATATCCCCTACCCATTATATTAGTTGTAATATTCGCAGGAGCTTTGTCATATATAACATATATTCAAGCAGGAATAAGAATTGACGGGGGTTATATATCAGAGGAAGAGTTTGGAGCAATTGGAGGATTATTAAATGGGATCATTTTTACGCTAATTGCAGTTGCATCTGCATTTATAATAATTTTTTTAATAAAAAAGATTGGTTTAAATGTACTCAAATATCTTTTTAGTTTTACAATTGGGTTTATTAGCTTCTTTCTATCATGGTTTTTTGGAGAAATCTTAATTTATTTAATATTTAATCAACTACCTCCTTCGAATTTTATTATAAATTTATATTATGCTATTACCCGATTCGAATTACCATTCTTTGCTGGAGTTTTATCAATTTTCTTGATGTATAAATATATTACATTTCGATCAATTAAGTCAAAAAATTTGATTGTTTTATATATTAGTTTATTAACAGGTGCGTCATTGGGAGTAATAATGCCTCTTTGGACAACTTTATCAATTCTTATTGGTATTTCTCTTTGGGATATTTTTGCTGTTTTTTATAGGAAAGGCCCTATAAAACAAATGTTTGATATAGCTTCTCAAAATGATAGAGATTTGGTTAGTGATGAAATAAAAGAAAGAATTAAGACTGGTGAAGCTGTATATGATACTTCCAAAATTGAAATTGGCATTGGAGATTTGATTTTCTACAGTCTACTTACTTCAACTGCCCTTATTCAAAGTACAAGTTTATTTGTAATGATCTTAACATCAGCTGCTATCATTATTGGCACAGGTCTCACATTAATGGGTCTAAAGAAAAACAGAATTTTACCAGGCTTACCGATTTCTATCTTTTTAGGTATTGCGACTATGCTTATTTCTTGGTATATAATATCAATTCTTATATAAATTGAAATATAACTATGGTAGATATATCTAATATTAAAAATATAGCTGTTATTGGAGCAGGAACCATGGGACATGAAATCGCCCAGGTTGCCTTAATGGCAGGCTTTGAAAAAGTAATTTTGAATGATTTGAATAAAGAAATTCTTAATTCTGCTAGAATTAAAATACGAAAAAATTTAGAAAAGCTTTATACAAAAGGCAAACTGGAAGGTAATACTACCCCTAATCTCCTTATGAATAATCTTCTTATAGAAATAGATTTATCAGAAGCAGTTTCAAATGCTGATTTTGTTATCGAAGCAATACCTGAAGTAATGGAACTAAAGCAGAAATTATTTGCTGAATTAGGAGATTTAACGCCAAAAAACACAATTTTAGCTACTAACACCTCAACGATGAGTATAACTAAAATCGCGGCTTTTTGTGTAAAACCTGATAAAGTAATTGGAATGCATTTTTTTACTCCTATTGTTGTTTTAAGGCTGATTGAATTAATTAAAGGAGAAAAAACATCTCAAGAGACCTTTGATGTTAGTCATGCTGTAGGGCAAAAGCTCCCAGCTCTTAAAGGTAAAAGATATATAGCAAAAATTCAAAAGGAAAGTCCTGGTTTTATTGTAAATCGCTTAACTATTGGATCTAATCTTTATTTAAATTGGCTTCTTGATGAGGCTAATAAAAAAGGCATCCCAATCGAAACTATAGATAATGATATAACAACTCCACCCGAATTAGGAATTTTTGCAAAATGGGACTATCTTGGATTAGATGTTATATACGACACTATGAAATATTTTGCAGAAGAAATTTCACCAGATTTTACTCCAGGTATTACTCTTTCAAATTTAATAAAAGAAGGAAACTTAGGAAGAAAAACTGGTAGAGGAATATACGAATGGTTTGAAGGAAAACCTTCTATTAAAACCACTAGACGAGCAGAGATTTTTTCTTCTGAGATCTATTATGCAATTCAATTAAATGAAGGTTGTAAGTTATTGGAAGAAAAAGTAGTTTCAGGATACAAGATTATTGATGATGCAATGTTAGCAGGAATGGATATACCTGGGCCATTTAGTGCAGGCAGGAAGAAATATCAAAAGTGGAGCGAATTACTTATAGATCTCTCCAAAAAAACTGGATTGAATTATTTCAAACCATGTGATTTAATGAAAAGTGGAAAATTCATAAATATGAGAAAATAGATATAAATTAAAAGAAATAATATTATTAGAAGAAAATTATTATTAATTAATTTGCTTAAGTAAGCAACTAACTAGATATTAAAATTTTTAATATGAATCAAGGATTAGAAACTATTGAAGAAGCTCTAAAAAAATTAGTCAGAGCAATTCCAGAAGTTAAAGCAATTTCATTATTGTCCAATGAGGGTATGCCTTTAGCATTCATATTACCACAAGAAATCGACGATTTAAAAATATCCGGTATTGCAGCTGCGCTTTTATCTATGAGTGAATTAGCTAGTATAGACATGCAAAAAGGTGATTTCAATCAATTATATATAAAAGGAACTGATGGGTATCTCTTGCTTCTGGGAGTTGGAGATAGACACGCTTTATTAATTTCAGCTTCAAATGATGTTAGACTTGGTATGTTATTATTTGAAACAAATTTATTGATCGAAAGAATAATATCAATAATTCCTTCCTTAGAATTTGATTGATAAGTTTTCTCTTTCTAACTTTTTGATTTAGATTTAAATCAGCAACAATTTTTTTAACTATTAATGAATACCTTAAATTAGATTAAAATATATAGAAAATTAAACTGTCTCTATCACATAAATAATAACTCAATAAAAATGTCAGAAAAGAATTCATCTTCTAAGACGGGTTTCGAAAAAGTTATAGACTTTTTTAATAATAACCTTGAAATTAATCAGCCTATAGCTATAGCTGAAATAGTGGAAAAGACAGGGTTCTCTTGGAGTTTTATAAAGAAAACATTAACAAAATTAAAAGATGATTATGATGGATTTCATTTTGAAAAATCTGGAAGTACATGGATTTCTTGGAAAGACCGCTCTCATATTATTAAAAAATTAGATGATACATGTGCTCGATTTTTATATAAAAATGAGGATGAGTGTTAATTTTATAGACCTATAGATATAAATTGAATTTATCTATATCTTCACGAATTTTTGAGATTTTTTTCTCTTGTATTTCATCAGCACCTACTCCCTGAATATCTTCTTCGAGATCTAATCTTTCTTCTTCATAAGCTTCTTCTACATCCATTCCATATCTAATCGCATATGCAACCAATTCCGGAATAAGTGATACCATTGCTTTAAAACTGAAAATTCCTGCTAGTCTACTCAAAATCTTTATCATTTCTTTAAACGGATCAAATTCTATTTCAGGTTTTTTCATTATTTCCATTATTCTTTTAAATAGAACTTCATAAAAAACTTCAAATTCTTCTCTATTTAATATTTCTTCTTCTTCTTCGTCCTCTTCCATTCTCATTACCATTTTCGATTTTTATTATGAAAAATAAAGAAATTAAGGTTTTATTAAATATCCTTTTTTTTTGGTTACCTATAAAGCTAAATGATATTTAGAAATTATTTTAATAAAAAAATTTCTTTCTTAACAAGAATGGTAATAAAAATTCTTCAAGATCAACTAAACAAAAAAAAACATAATCCTTTTCTTAATAATAATAATTATCATCAAAATTCTTCGAGTTTGATTAAATTTTGCGTAATAGATGAAGAGTGTGAAATTTCATTTAACTTTAAATGTTGTGTAATATTTTATTAGGCAAATAATATTCACTTATATTTCATATCTTAAAGTGTCTAATTTTATGAAAATCGAAAAATCTAGTCAAGATCTTGAAAATGAAGTAATTTATGCTGGTTTATGCATACACTGCGGAAGTTGTAATGCGTTCTGCCCTCATATGGATTTTAATCAGGACACGGGAGAAGCTTATGTTGTTGATGAATGTGCTGAGACAATTGGATTATGTTATAACGCTTGTCCGAGGAGTTTTCTTCCTATTTCCGATATTGAGGAAAAATTATTTGGACAAACTCGTGTTGATTTAGGTGTAGGTGTTTATAAAGATATCATTCAAGTTAAGTCAAAAAATAAAGATGATATTTTATATAATTTAGTTTTAGCGGCTTTTGAGTCAGGAGTTGTTATGCATTTTGTTTTAAGCGAACCTAAGAGTAAAAAACCACCGGTTGCATTTCCAGTTGTAGTAGATAATGCCAAGGATGCAAAGAAGTATATCCCTAAAGCAACTATGGATAATGCTGGGCCTCTAATAACAGGCATTGGAAAAGCATATCTGGATAAAAAGAGAGATATTGGAATAATAGCTAATCCTTGTCATCTGCAAGGACTCGGGAAAATACTTGCTAGTGATTTCAATACCGGAGCAGAAAGAACTATTTTAAAAATTGCCTATGCGTGTTCATCTGGTGGAATGTCAGGATGTAAATATTGTATTGATTTCTCAGGAGAATTTTCTGATATCTCATATAGTCCTTGGGGCGCTCCTAAAGGTTCAGGTGAAGCATTTTTAATAATACGAACAGACGTTGGTCAAAAGGTTGTTGATACTGCAGTAAAGAAAAAATTAATTGAAATTACTAGTAATGAACCAGATCTTAGTGAAATGAAAAAATTTCTTGATAAAAAACGAAAAAAGAACTTTCGAAATCTCATAGGAAGGGATTTGATAACAGCCAGATATTTAAAACTAAATATAGACGAATTTAAAGATTTATTAGAATAAATTCATGGAAATTTTATACTCTATTTCTTTTTTTTATCTCAATTTTTAATAATAAGAGATATTTTTAGAGATTTTTCTTGCTGAGGATTTCTCGTGTAATTGTTTCGAATATAAGATTATTATTCAAACCAGTTTTAGAACTAGTCTCAAAGAATTTTATTATGTTGAATTCTTTTTGAAAATCTTCTGCTTCCTCCATTTTCACTACTCGTTTCGTTTCTGCTAGATCTACTTTTCCTCCTACGAGAACAAAAATAGCATTTGATGCATTTTTTTTTACAACATTATACCATTCAGGCAAATTTTGAAAACTGGGATATCTAGTAACATCATAACAGAGTAGGCATCCTTGAGCGCCACGTGAATAGTTTGGTAAGAAATATCGAAATCTTTTTTCTCCAGCAAAATCCCATATTTGTAAACGAACATCAACGCCATCAATATTTAATCTGCATGTCGCAAGATCCGTACCAATTGTAATTTTCATTGGTATAAATTGACCTGTAATTAATCTCTGTATCATAGTGCTTTTTCCAACACCACCATCTCCGACTACAACTATTTTAAACGAATATTTACGTGCCTGAAGAGTTTCTTGATTCATAATTCAACTTTATTTTTAACAATTTAATAATTATATAGATTTTATTTTAATAAATCT
>JBHLNZ010000124.1:0-6639 GCA_048941015.1 Promethearchaeota archaeon
AAAAGTAGCTGAAGGTTGTCTTGATCAAGATATAGCATATACTTCTGCTGTAAATTTCATCTGGACGGCTGTAATTGGTCGATCTCAATGGAAATATTTACAGAGGTGTTACAGATATATATACTTGGATGCAGGACACATTGGGCAGAATTTTTATCTGATTGCTGAAGCGCTCGGTTTGGGAGCTTGCACGATTGGCGCATTATATGACGATGAGTTAAATAACTTATTAGATATTGACGGAATTAATGAAACTACCTTGTATGTAGGCGTTGTAGGAAAAAAATAAAGAAAAAGTAAAAATTATTAATTTTTATGTTTTTAATTTAATCTTATTTTAAGACTCTTTTTTATTAACTGAATAATGAGTATCATAAATGAGAAATTCATAAAATTGTAAATAACTATTAATATTTTATACGGTTATTTTATTTTATCCAATTTAGAATTTAAAAATACTTCAAATGTGGTTTATTAAAAAGAAGGGTTGAGAGTTTAATGAATGCAGAAATTAAAAAAAAGGATGTTAAAGGAAAAATAGATGATTTTTTTCATAAAATCTTTAGTCCTAATCATTTAATCTATACAATAGTTTTTTTTCTAGTAATTATTATTATAACTTTATTAAGTTTTAGCCCGAGTCCGAATCTTGGGAATGCTGTTCTATTTTTTGCATCAATGTTTTCATTAACATTTATAATTCTAATGATTATAGGAATATTTCCTCAATCTCATCCATATCTGCTTTCATCAGACAAAAAATTTGAGCCGAAAAAGATAGTTACACTTGCAATATCCCTTGGAATTAGTTTTATTATAACTTTACTTTATTTCTTACTTGGCTCTTCATCTCAATTACCAATTCAATTTTTAGGCTGGGATTTCATCCTTCCTTCATTATTTATAATAATTTATTTTGGTTGGAATTTAATTCAAATCTTTTTCTTGAGAATTTTGTTTGAAGATCTCGCTAAAAAATCAAATGATAAGATAATTGTAAATGAAGGCAAAGTTAAGAGTAATGAATATAAAGGGATTATTTTCTTAATAATCAGTATAAGCGTAACTATTCTAATCCAATTAGGCACATTTTTTGGATTTTTGCCATTTTTCGAACCATTAAATCCTTCAGATCCAATTGACTCCCTTTATTGGTTTTATGGATGGAATATAGCAATGTATGTAATCATTTTTTTGATTTCATGGCGATTAATAAACTTATTTATTAAAAGTCTGAAGAATGGGACTCCTAATATATTTTTATCAATATTTCATATACTAATTTGGTTCTATATTTGGTATAAATCTTTTAGTTTTATATATTCATTTAGAACCGCTATTCAGAATCTTGGAATTGATATTTTTAGAGTGCTTATTGACATATTATTAATGATTTTTACAGCAATTTTAGTTTTAAAAGGATTAGGAGATAAACTCTATAGATTTAAGATCTTTAATCAAAATAATATAGCATTTTTTTTGTTTGCGTTTACAATTCTATACATCGAAGGCCAAGTAATAATGATTCTGGGAGCAGGTTCAATTAGTGGTACATACACTAGCCGCAGCCAAATCAATCTTGTTAATAATTTTCTAATCTTGCTTGTTACTATAATATTTTATTGGTGGTATTCAGAATACAATTTGGAAAGAAAGGGTTTAATCTTTAAGAAATACTTCAAGAAAGAAGAAGTAATAGGGATTGTTAAAGATTTTAGGTCATACTTAGAAAACAGTGGAGCTCTGAATTCCAACAAAATTAGTGAATGGGAATTTGAAAACTTTTTAACTAGGAAGAAATTGAGTACTAAAGGTACATATGCAAAAGAGAAAGCCGAATTTACATCCTCAAATAACCACCCATTTAGTAATAACGAAGATAGTTCTGAAGAGAATGAAATGAATAAGTTGGATTTAGATTAACTTTAATAATTTCATGAAAAGGATTTTGAGATTCTCTTATGGAAAATTTAGAGAAAATTTTAGATAGTAATGATCCTGAGAAGATAAATGACTTCTTAATTTCATTAAGCAAAAATCCTGAAGAGATTTCTTCAGATCTTTTTAATTTTATTCTTAAAAATCTTGATTCGAATACATTAGAAAAAATTAAGATGAATTTCATATTCTTGTTAGGAGAAATTGGAAAGATTAAAAAAATAGATGACAATTTCTATACATATCTTATTGATAGCTATTTTGATTCTGATAGATGGGTAAGAGATGAAATTTTGGGAGCTTTTATAAAAATATCCTACTTTTTTCCTCCAAATGAGGATTTAGTTGAATTATTAAGCTTTGCAATAAATGAAGATTATTTTCCACTTAAAAAAAAAGCATTAGATTTATTGAATTTAATTGAAAAAGTTCCATTAGATATCATAAATAAATTATTCAAAAATCTTGATGTTCCTGATTCAGTTATAGTAGATAAGATTATGAACATTTTTAAAAAAAATATTAAAAACCAGAAAGAACTAATGGAATTCTTAAATTATTCTGAGAATTATAAAGTCTTAAATAATTCAATTATAAGAACTTTATTAATTAATTATGTTTATTCAATTAATAATCTGAGTGAACTCAGAAGTTCGGTTCAAAATTGTAATTGGAATGAAAAATTTAAAAATCTTTTAATAAATGAAAGTAAAATATATGAAAAGATATTGTTAAAAAGAGCATAGATTAATTAGAATTTAAATATCGCTCTATTATATCCTTTAAACTATCATCTGAATAAACAATATCATTGAATAACTTTATTAGCAACTTTAAACACTCTCTTGGATTTCCCTTTGAGTTCTGGTAAATTTTATGTAACACTTCCTCATTTAATGGAAATAGATCCCCTGAGAATTCTTTAAGATAATCTGAAAAGTTAATGCTTTCTAAAAATGTTTTCATATTTTTTTTATATAGTTCTAAAATATCCTCTTTATCAAATTTAGGTAGAATAATCGGCTCTTTGATATTTACTTCTAAATCTGTATCTTGTAGATTACGCTTTATTTCTACAAGAGAATCACGTGAATTTAATGTTATTATTATTCTTAATCCAATAATTTGATATAATTTCTTTAACTTTTCAAAAATCTTTTTAGATTTAATTATTTTATCTGGTGAGACTCTTTTTCCATAAAGCCAGCTTGGATCAAAAACTTCCTCGGCTTCTTCTTCATATTCTGCCAATGGTTTAGTCATATTGATCATTTTCTCGAAATCATCAATATACAAAACACTTCCTAATTTTGAATTTTCAATCAATAATTTTAACATGCTATAAGCAGTTTTACTATTCCTAAGATCATGAGTCATATTCAAACTTGATAATTCCTTCACATTCATTAATTCTCCTAAAAGCCATCCTTCGGCTTCCACTTTTTTATAAAGATCTAATTGATGTGTCGTTATCCCATTTATTATATCTGAAAGGGCGGTTCTATCTTCTTCGTAATATTTTTCTGATAAATTGTTAAAGGCATTTTTTCTAATTTTATTTATATTAACTACGTGAAAAAAACCAAATTTTCTTTCTAAAGCACCCCACTGATTGCATATTTGATTAACAATATTTCTTAATGGATCTAGACCAATAGCTTCTATAAATTCAGAATAAATGTTGTAAAAGAATTTTTTAATTACATTTTCTAATGAGATATAGAAAGTATTATGGTAATACAGTTTATTTTTTAGGGCCCAGAATAAATAAGTTTTTCCAATCCCAACATCACCGATAATTGGTAAAATAAAATTGTTATCATTTTCAATGATTTTTACAATCTCATCTAATATGGTTTTTCTGGATTTCACTAAGCCCATATCCTCTTTAATTTCTCCAGTGCTTACGAAATTTTTAAAAGGTTTTATTCCTAATTTCAAGAAGGTGAGTAATCTGGCTTTTTTATTTTCATATAAAAGCATATTATTTCCATTTAATTATTGTTTTAATTCTTCAATACCCAAAATTATTATATATTCAACATTTCCTAATGATTTCTTTACATTTGTTAGGGGTTCGTATGAAATTGATAAATCATCCTTCTGATCTCTCCCTACTATCAAACAATCATAAAATACAGGATCTCCTCTATGATCTATAACAACTCTATCAGCAACTATAATACCATTCATTATAAGAGAAACGGGATTCTTTAAAATTTCACCTTTAAAAAAATCTAGATGATTTATACCATGCTTATAATCACTTAAAAAAAGTCCAGCTGTATGAAGTAAATTCAATGTATAGGGAAAAGCATCCCCAAATTGACCCTCGTCATAAGCCTCCATTATATCATTAGGAATTATAACGGAATATTCAATTTTGTTCAGATTTTCCGCCCATTTAAAATTTCCCTTTCTTGAAAATGCTGATATTTTATTTTTAATAAATTCAAAACCAACTTTAAGTCCTTCTCTTATATCAATTCCTTCTGAATTTGAAATTTTTATATTATCAGAAAAAATTATTGAATGATAATCATCATTACATTTAGTGATTATAGAACCCTTAAATTCTCCTTCTAATTTTATTTCTTTAATCGAATCAAAAAGTATATTGTCATTTACTGCGTTCATAATACGTATTTTAAGATTTTATTTTGATTTAGTTATTAAAAATAAGCAACATTCTATCATTAATATTATATAATAAGTTATTATATAACTTATTTAAGTTTATTAAGGATTAAATTTTAGTCGAATGAGCTCAACAAGTATTTATTCTGAATTAGCTAATTTAAAGAAAGAAGATTTACTAAAAAGAGCCAGTTTTTTTATATTTTCTACAGGATTAAATGATGGAGCTTCAAGATTATGTAGGGAAAATATGAAATATGGCCTTTCACAATTCCATTTAATTCAAGAAAAATATGGTTTTGAACCAAAAGCAACATTTATATCATCTCCAGACGAAACAATCTCTCGAAATATTTTTAGATGGAACTCAGGTTTAGGTTATGGTGGACGATTAAATTGGGGTAATGGAAAAGAAAGGTTAATCTTTTTAAATGTAAAGCCAAATTGTTGTGGAATCTTAGCAGGTGGGTTGGAAGAGTTGCCTGATCCTTATGATATAATCAGAGAAATTGACAATGTTAAATCCTCTGAATTATATTATGATAATGTTTTAATAAATTGGGATTATGGAATATCAAACCATTTTGTAAATTGTTTTGAAACGAAGAATTTATCTGATTTTAATTTTCCGCCGTATCTTTTCTTAATTCATGGTTCTGCTCCTGAATTTAGAGATGATAAATATGGTATAGGTTTATATATTGATTCTTCAAAGACTTTAAAAGAAAAAGCAACAGAAGTTAAGACAATATTTGGATCACAATATATATTATTTGATTCTGATGCTAAAGATTATCTGGATTTTCATACAAGAGCATTGAAATTTTCTAACAAAAAACGTGAAATTATCGCTTCTCATCTATTCGACGATAAATTGAATATTATTTGTAACCAACCTCACCAATTCTTAAAAGATTATAATAACATGTATTTAGGAAGTAATTGTACTGATTCTAAAAGTGATCTGATTGATTCGAATATCTATCCAACGGCACTAAGAGCAGATATTGCTTGTTATTTATTTAGAGGTAAAAGAAATTTTTCAGAGACAGTACTTCGAAATAGTAATTTTATTGAAAGAGCAGAAAAATTAGGATTAAAAGATTTATTAGAGAACGCTAATCTTTTACCTCATGGAGGTGGTTATGCTTTGCCCGATATATTATCTATCCAGAGAGTTCTCGAATATAAAGATCAAAGATATTTTGTTTGTGAAATGATAAAAGATAAATCCAAATTAAAGATCTTAAGAAATGTAAAGGAATTACAGTTTGAGTATAGGGGAAGAGATGTAATTCTTAAGTCTCTTCAATTAGATCTAGGTGAAATTGTAGCTCGTTTAAATCCTATTTTTTCATTAAAATTATAATTATTCTATTTTTGCTCCGGGAGGAATATCTTTATCTGGTTTCAAAATAGACACTGTATCTCCCTCAACGGCGGCAAGCAACATTCCCTGACTGGTAATTCCTCTAAGTTTTCTAGGTTCTAAATTTGTCAAAACAACTATTTTTTTTCCTTTTAATTCTTCTGGTTTATAATATTCTGCTAGTCCTGCTACTAAAGTTCTTTTTTCTTCTCCTAGATCGATATTTAACTTATACAACTTATCTGCCTTAGGAACCTTTTCTACATCTTCTACCAATGCAACTTTAATATCTAATTTTTTGAAATCATCATATGATACCAAATCTTTTTCACCTCTAAGTAATTTTTTCTCTCTTATACTTTGGAGTTTATTTTTAATCTCATCAATATCAAGTTTTTGAAACAAGGGTTCAGGTTTTTTTATTTTTTTTCCTTCTTGTATAGAATCTTCATTAACGCTATCCCATCGTATCTGTTGTAAAGAAGGAGCATTTAAGTAAGAAAGGATCTTCTCAGAAGTATCAGGAATAAAAGGACCTAAAAGAACTCCAAATGCATAAACCGCTTGGATACAAATATTAAATACATGCCCTGCCAAATTCTTATTTTTCTTTATAAGATGCCATGGTGCCTTTTCATTTAGATAAACGTTTCCTTCTTTTCCAAAATTAACAATATCTCTAAGAGCCTTTCTTA
>JBHLNZ010000125.1:0-6623 GCA_048941015.1 Promethearchaeota archaeon
GGTTGGACAAACCCCTATCTCCCAAGAATGTTTGGGGGAGTTAATTTAGTATCTGCTATTTTCGCAATTTTAATGCTTCGCAAAACGGAATGGGAAGAAATTAAATTGATATTTGCGTATTTTATAGGGTTACTTATAATAACACCAATCATCGAAATTGTCGTATATGCTACATTTTACTCCACTTTTGGAGCTTCGTGGAGACTACAAGGTTTATTTCCCATAACTGTAGAGGTTGTACTTTTAATTATAGCAATTGTCGCCTATATAAAACAGAGAAGCTAAACGCCATAATTTAAAAAAATTTCTAATTTATTTTTTTTCTTTTTATTTTTTATGTAAGTATTTAGACACTAATTATATATTTGTTTTACTTAATCTTTTTTATATTGATTTGGTCCTAAGGTGCATTAAATTAATACGCGCTTTTTTACAATATATTTAAAACGCAATTTAGCTTATATTAGTAAATATATCCAAAAATTTTTGATTTAGCGAGATTTTTGAATAGATGATTCATTTCAATGGTAAAGAACTGACTGAAATCAGCCAAATTATAGAAGAAGGCAAACTGAAAGAAGCTTACCAGGCTATTTTAGAATTGGAGCAGAAAGATGATCTTTCCAATAAAGAAAAAATCTCATGTAAACTCATTAAAGCTAATCTTTTCCGAGTTATGGGACAATATTTGGACTCTATTGAATATGCTGAAACTGTTTTTCAAGAGTCTCAAAAAGTGGGAGATCTTTTATCATCTTTTGATGCTTTAACCATTCAGGCGCATTGCTATGTATATATGGTTGACATAATTAAAAGTGAAGATCTTTTAAGACAAGCACAAGAGATATTTAAAATAATAAAAGAAAGATTTTCCATAGATCTAAGGGAGAGAGAATCTTTCTTGGTAAGGATAAAAGCTGGAATTAACTTTTTTAAGGGAGATATTAAATCTTATATAAAATTAAATGAGAAGGCTTATGACCTCGCAAAAGATACAAAGAATAAAACACTAATTGCTTCTAGTCTTAACAACCTTGCTCAAGGTTACTTTCACTTAAAAGAATATGACAAAGCCGTACAGTATGCTAAAGAAGCCGTTAGGATAGGAGATCGTTTTGCTTTAGCATATGCATTAGGAACTTTAATTGAAATTTATCTCGGGATGGGAGATATTAACGAAGCAAAAGTTAATCTTGAAATTTTCCATGATTATACTAAAGAACTTGATACTGAAAGACACAAAACGCTCTATAATTACTCTAAAGCATCGGTTTTAAAAGCTAGTCTAAGAGCTAGAGATCGTATCAAATCCGAAGATACTTTCCTGAGTATTGCATTGGATCATGTAAGACCTAGCGAGCAAAGGATTGACGCGATTCTTAATTTATGTGATTTATATTTAATTGAACTTAGAATAACTAATGACCCAGAAATAATAAACGAGATTCACCCATATATTCAAGAATTGTTAATTATTGCTAAAAAGCAACATTCACATTTATATTTAGCCGAAACTTTACTTTTGCAAGCAAAACTTTCACTATTAACTTTGGATATAAAAGAAGCTAAACGATTCTTAACTCAAGGTCAAAAAGTAGCAGAATCATATGGTATTAAACAACTAGCAATGAGAATCTCAAATGAACACGATAATTTACTCAGTCAAGAAAAAATTTGGGAGAATTTCAAGCAATCTAAAGTTCCTTTCTCCGAACGCTTGGAACTCGCTGGAGTGAATCAACAGATGAATTATATGGTAAAAAAGCAAATATTCACTATTCCACAACAACCAGACGAAGAACCGGTGCTCCTTTTATTGCTTTCAGAGGGAGGAGTGCCCTTGCTCTCACACACATTTGGAGAAGAACGATCCTTCAAATCACATCTTTTTGGTGGGTTTTTAACCACTATTGATTACTTTATTCGAGAAATGTTTTCTGAAGGATTAGATCGAGCAATCTTTGGAGATTACACTCTCGTCATGAAGTCTATGACGCCATTTTTCGTTTCCTATATATTTAAAGGCAATTCCTATTATGCTCTCCAGAAAGCGGATAATTTTATTGATATTATTAAAAGCGACGAGCTCCTTTGGAAAAAGCTACTTAAATATTTTCAAGCGAACCAGTCAATTCAATTAAATGCCATCCCTCAACTTGGTTCTTTAATAAACGAGATCTTTATAACAAAACAACCTGTTTGATCTCTATTTAGTATAACCTCCAAAATTTATTGAAACTATCGCGAAACTATCGAAAGATCAATTATAAATGAGATTTTATCTCCAGAGTTAATTAATCATCGCAAAGATGATTAACTTTAAATTAGAACAAAAGAGAGTTGATAAAAATTAGCAGAACAAAATTAGTATCAAGTTTGATGACTATTGCTAGTATCGGAATTATTATAGTTTTATTTTCGACATCAGTTCAAGGTGCTACAACAACATTTCGACCATTAGACGATTGGGCTGGAGAAAATGTATTAGATTGGGCAGATCTGGATACACTATTAGCGATCTCTCCTCATGGTGTCGAATGGACCGGAGTAGGTTTTCCATTGAATTTCTTATTTTATACGATGCAACCCATATCGGAATGTGAATCCAAAGGGTTCATTAAGGAAAGAGTTATTGATGAAGAGCATACAATAATAACATTATATATGCATGTAAAAGAAGTACCATTTATGCTTTTCTCTATGCCAGATCCAGCTGAATACCCATCACCGGAAGATGTCCCACCATATTATATGTTTCCTCCAAAGTATTCTGGAACAATGAAATATTATTTCCAATGTCGAATGATATTTAATACAGAGGCTTTATATGCTATACTAAACGATTATCCGGAACAAAATCCATATGGAAAGATTCCATCGCTTTTTGAGATCTTCGCCGCGCCATTTGGTTTTTGGCCTTATCCAATAGATTTTCTTCCTATTGTAGATTATGTGCATTTCGAAGGAGATGGTCATATAACTGCAGCTTATCCTGATCCAGCAGGTTATCCTGATTCAGTTTCTTGTGACGGAAAAGTACTTGTCAATCAAGTTGGAATTTGGGATTCAGATCTCGGGGATTTCAGGTGGCCACATGATTCTGTACTCATCAAGTAAAATAATTTTATAGAGGGTGTTTTAATTTTAAATCGGGATAAAGTTAATGGGAGACTTGGATGAGGTAGTGTTTTCCAATACTCCCTTTCTTTATTCTTTTTTTTTTTTTTTTAAAATTTCTTGATTTTGATTAATTGACCTTTTTCTTCTTAAGACTTCATACAGAAGTTGAGATTAATGTATGAAGAATAATAAGGGTTAAGGATTAAGTTTAAAATTGTTCTTAACTTAAATTATTCTTAGAAATCCGAGATATATGAAAAATGTCTCATTCTGAATTAAATCAATTATCACGAGCGAAAGAACTTTTTAATCACGGTAATCTTAAAGGAGCTCTTGAGATACTGAGTGATGAGAGTCATTTTGACAGACCTATTCTTCAGCAAAAAAGTTATTTTCAGTTTCTTAAGGGATTGATTCTATTTTATCTTAATCAAGGAGAAAAACTCATTAATTTAGGCGAGACTATGTATAAAGAAGGTCAAAAATGTAATGATAATCTTCAGTCTTGTGATGGATTATTTTTTATTATTACTGGATTTGCTATAGCTGGTAAATTTGAAGAAGCGCTCAAACTTTTTGAAAATGCTGAGTCAGTATTAAAATCTATTTCAAATGTGTCTAAAGAATTTATAACTCAAAGAAAAGCTCGTTTAAGTGTAGTAAAAGCCTTTGTAGGATTGCATGGTGGTAAAGTAGATTTGGTTGGGAAGAATTTAGAGTGGATCATAGATTCACAAGAGAAATTCGATAAATCATTCGAAATCGTCTGGGCTAATCTTTTAATGGCGAGTTATTTACTGCGAGTGAAAAGTAATTTTGTTCTTAGTAAGGAGCACATTAAAAAGGCATTATCGATTGCAAAGGAAATTAAATTTAATCACTACTGGATTGCTTTGTGTCAACTCTATTTTGGAGGATATTATGCATCTATTGGCGAAATGGATAAAAGCTTGAAACATAACATAAGAAGTTTAGAATTATTTAAAAAGATAAAAAGTAGTTTTAATATCGCAATTCTATTAAATAATATGGGGAATATGTATGGTGAAATGGGTGAATATGAACTTGCTGTGGAACATTTAGAAGAGAGTATAAATCTTTTAGAGCAGGGTCCTCAAGGTTTTGTTTCTATTGAAGGCGTTATTGAAGGTTTAATAAGCTTAGCTGTTAAACATGGAGATAACGAATATGCTCAAAAATATTTTCATCGCTTGGAAAGCATGTATAAACATAAAAAAAATAGAAGAATTCAATTTGGTGACAAATTTGCTAAAGCACTAATTTTAAAAACAAGTTCTCGAATCCGAGATAAAGCAAAAGCACAAGAATTGTTCAAAGAAGTTATAGAAACTGATACTATAGCTTTTGATCTTATTATTGACGCTCATATCCATCTTTGTGAACTACTTCTCATAGAATATCGTATTGATAATGATAGTGAGATTTTAGTCGAATTAAATCATTACATTGCCAACTTATTGACTATCGCGGAGAAGCAACATTCGTATTTTGTTTTTTGTGAAACCTTCATACTTCAGGCTAAATTAGCTTTATTAAATTTTGATATAAAATCGGCTCGACTGTTTTTAACGCAAGCACAGAAGATTGCAGAGTCCTATAGCATGAAACGCTTAGCAATGAAAATATCCTTTGAACATGATGAATTACTTAAAGAATTAAAATTATGGGAGATGTTAAAAGAATCAGGAGCACCTTTATCTGAACGTTGGAAGTTCGCTGGACTGAGTGATCAAATAGAGAAAATGGTAAGAAAGCGAGCAATTGAGATACCAGAACTTTCAGATGAGAAACCAATTCTACTTCTAATTGTCTCTGAGGGAGGGAGAGCTTTATTCTCTCACTCGTTTATTGAAGATAAAACGTTTGAATCACATCTTTTTGGAGGTTTTCTAACCACTATTGATTATTTTATTAGGGAAATGTTTTCAGAAGGGCTTGATCGGGCAATCTTTGGCGAATATACTCTGCTTATGAAGTCTATTCCACCTTTTTTCATTTCTTATGTATTTAAAGGCAATTCTTATTATGCTCTTCAAAAAATAAACTACTTTATTGAACACATCCAAAAAGAAAATATAATTTGGCAAGAAGTAAACAAATATTTTCAAGAAAACCAAACTTTTCGCATAAAAGATATACCCTCCCTTGAATCCATAATCATTGAAACTTTCATTACTAAAAAAGCTGTAGTAAGTGATATATAGCTTAAAAAATAAAAACTAATATTAACCCCTAAATTCTTTTTGCTAAAATTTTATAATACTCAACATCTAATTTTACATAGAAGTATAGCAAAATTTACGAAATACCTAATCTGTTAATGACTTATTCTAAGGAATTTGGATTTAAAATATCTGTCATAGGCGATGGAGGAGTTGGTAAAACCTCTTTAATAAAAAAATTTACAAAAGGAACTTTTGAGAAAGATTATATTAAAACAATTGGCGCTCAATTCTCAAGATATGATAAAGAAATTGATGGGGATGTAATTAATTTAATATTTTGGGATATCGCAGGTCAAGATGATTTTAATTTTCTTCACCCCTTATTTTATAAAGAGAGTAGAGCTTGCATTATTGTCTTCAGTCTTGAAGAAAATGATTTGGGTAGAGACAGTTTTATTCATACTACCAATTGGCATAATGAATTAAAAAAATATTGTGGGAACATTCCTGTCGTTTTATTTGCAAATAAAGTCGATTTGATTGAGGAAAATGGTTTAGATAAAGATAAAATTCAAAATATAGTAAAGGAAAATAATTTTCTTGGATATTATATTACATCTGCCAAAACCGGACAAGGCGTTGTTGATGCATTCAATGCTCTTATTAATAGATTATATAATAAATCTAAATCTTAATCTTAATTCTAATAACCTTTTTTCTTTTAAATATTTAAGAATACTGAAATAATTAAGGCAATGAATATTCCTAAAATACTTAAAATTAATGTAATTGCAGATGGATTTTTTTCATGAGCATCTGGTAATAATTCACTTGCTCCTAAATATAGAAAACTTCCTGCAAAGAAGGGAAGTATTAAAATTAAGATAATTTCGGGAAAACTAATAAAAAATGTTGTAATAACGCCAAAAAATGGGGTAGAAGCATCAAGTAATAAGATCCATATACTTTTTCTAAGAGAATTCCCCGTTGTTAACATTAAAGTTTCTGTATTTAAACCATCAGAAAAATCATGGGAAATCACGGCAATTGCAATAATAAAACCTACTGCAGAGCTAAATTGAAATCCAACACCTATAGCAAATCCATCTATATAACTATGAATAGATAACTCTAATGCACCATATAAACCACCTTTAGGATGGCGAATATTTTTACAAGTACCTTGGTCGCATATTTTATGTACAGAAATATATCGTTCAAGTATTAGTAGAAAAATGAAACCTAATGCTGCCACATACATGACATTTTCAATTGAAACTTTCAAATCAAATGCTAAATTCAAAGCTTCAGGTAGTA
>JBHLNZ010000126.1:0-6594 GCA_048941015.1 Promethearchaeota archaeon
CTTAGAGTTTATGCTTATCTTGATTTTGACATTGCAGATACATCTTTAACGAATAGTGAAAATTTTCAAGATGGTACAAATTATAAACATTTCCTTCCAGGGGTGCAACCAACCCCAGATGAACTGAATCCGGATTTACTTTTTATGGGAAGCGATTATTTAAAAATTTTAGAAGATTTTGAACAATTTACAACTTCTGAAAAAGATTATACTGCAAGAAAAGAATTTCCCGGCCGTATAGATCAAGATTTATATTTTCATGTAAAAGTACTTTATAAACAAGATATATCTGAGTCAGATGGTTGGCATTCTTATTATTATTATCGTACTTTTTATATTTCATGGTACTGGACCCGTGATTTTAAGCACAGTAATTTAAAAATTATTGATGATGATATATTACCACCAATATTTTCAGGTATAAATATTTTAAATTCTCCAATTTATGACGATTATGATGAAATTGAATTCGAGATACTAGTCGAGGATGACTCCGGAATAGCAGATCTCTATATCAACTTTCTGGGATCTGATTATTTTGATGAGGACGATGATCATCAGATTTTTATTCCAAACCCTTCTTTTCCAGGAGAATATAGTTTCAACGTTATAGCTATCGATGGAGACACAGACCGTAATAACGATCAATTAAGAACAACTATTTACTCAAGTGTAGTAATTCTGGATGATGACAATAATACTCCCATATGTGGGGATGTTTGTATAGTTAATGCTCCGATTTATGATGCTTATGATTATGTAATTTTTGAGTTTAACGTGGAAGATCCATCTGGGATTTCAGAATTATATATAGAATTTATGGAAAGTAAATATTATCCCAATGAAGCTGATCAAATTTTAGTACCAAATCCAAGAATTCCTGGATTATATGACTTTTCCGCGGTAGCAATTGATGCGGATATGGATCATGAAGGAGATCAATTAAATACTACAATTAATTCATCATTTGAGGTTTTTGATGATGATATTACTCCTCCAGAAATAATGATGTGTGAAAATGAAATTGGATGGGATGTATCGATTATTGATGATGATGGTGTCCTAGATAGCAAAGCAACTGGTAATTATTTACTTAAAGACCAATATGATAATATTATAGATACAGGAATAATAGAAGAAGAAGGAACTAATTATCATATTAGTAAAAAATTAACCTCTCCAAAAATAGGAACATATAGATTGATCGTAGAAGCAAAAAACAATGATATTGAATGGGAGGGTGATGAAGAGACTTCAAGTGCTGCCAAGGAACTAACTATAACATTAGAAGATTGTTTTAATTATGTCATTCAACAAGTTGAAGATCTTAAGACTTATATAGATGAGAATTTATGCTCTTGTTGTTGTTTAAAATTTTTCTTTATTAAGGGATTAAATGATGTCCAAGAATATTTACTTAACGCTTATTTACTTATTATGCAACAGGATCCAATTAAAGCTCTAAATAATTTAGATTCAGCAAATAAAATTATTTGTTGCTATAAATGTTTACTAAATTGTATGATGCGTTGGAAATGCATCTCTTATGAAATCGGAAATTTTATTATACAATCTCTACAGGATATTAGCAATAATATAATTCTTTTAATGGATTATACTTCTCATATTTAAAAAGAATTCAGTTAAAAGCTATATCTAGAAAAAAGATTTATTATTTTTTTTCTAAATTTTTTAAAACTTAAATACTTAGTACTCAAAATTATATCATAATAGAAACTTCTTTAATAGGAAATTAAGTAATTATCTTGTATAAAGTGAACTAGATGCGGATAAGAACAAGAAAAAACTTAATCATAAAAAATATTGCGGTATCCTTATTAATTGCAATTCCATTTATTGGTTTTGGCATTTATGCCGGTTTTGCGTTGTACATAATTGATGATTTAGCTTCTTTTACTCTAAATTTAGATCCTCCCAATACTGATTACTTTACTCCCTTACCTCAGATAAATGGAAACGCAACCTATTTAGAAGAAATGGCCCATAGGTATGATTACTTACTAGAAAAGTGGCATATCCCAACAAATATTAGTATTGATGTTACTTTTACGAATGATACATACAGTGAAGTAGATACATGGCATGGAACTGATAATGGAGCATTGCATTTAGGATATACTCTAGCATCGCAATGTTTTAGATATAAGTATGCTTTAGATAATAATGACTTGGCTGAACTCGCCAATGCTACACGAATGGTTAAAAAGTGTGTTACAGGATTTAGTAATATGTTAGCTGCTCCTAATGGAGGTATTGGGCCTGATTTTCCTGGAATGCCCGCTAGATTTGTATCTGCTCCTGAAAACAAAATGTATCATCCTTGGTTATTTGAAGAACATCCTAGGCATTTTAACGGAACAGGAGCTTATAGTGATTGGAGGGTTAGATTACATACAAGTAGAGATGAGCTTGCAGGGTATTATCTTGGATTTGCGAGTGTATTAAAGTTTATTGATCCCACTGCTAGTGAAGAAAGTAGATGGTGTGTTGATAGAATAAAATTATTAACAGAACAGATGATTGAAGGTTTTAGAAATACAAACTGGTTGGTATTAGGAGGCGAAGGAGAGCCTGTTGGTTCAGATTTAAATCCTATTTTTGAAGGAAGTCCTTGGCAAATAACATTACTAAGAATTGGTGCAACTGCCCTTCCAGAAAAATATGATTCTTTGTATCATTATGCTGCAACAAAAATGATGTCAATGAATGGATTAGGTAAGTCAGATAAAGCAAATACTGTATATGATACTTACGCATTAGCGTTTAGTATGGATGTAATGTTTTCATTAATTATGTTAGAAGATAATCCGACCTTACAATTACATTATATAAAAAATTTCGAAAATGGTTTTTATAGTTATTTAAGATACCATCGAAATGCATTTTTTAATATTATACATCTTGCATTCATGACTTTAGTTCCAGATTCCACCACATTTCAAGATCCAAATTATACTGATAATACGATAAAATGGGATGTATTAGATCAATTGTGGCGGTTTAACACCTCAGGATGGGGTAACGGGATTAGAAACTATAATTTAACAATTAGACCAAATTCTACTCGTGCTACAAGCCTTAATCCTGAAATCGCAGCTATGAAAATTGAAACCAATAAAGCTAAATGGATGAATTTCTTTGAGAATAATCCTTATGGTGGACTTTATTCGTGGCTTAGTGATTTAATTGATATTGATGATCCTTTATATATCAGACCTCTCACTGTTTCAGAAATGGGAGTGCATCACTTTGAATGGGAACATTCTAAATTTTACGGCACAGGAGGAAATCCTACAGAAAATGGTTTAAGACAAGTAATTCCTAACTCTTACTTAGTAGTTTATTGGATGGGTAAGGTATTTAATATTTTCTAATTTTATTTCTTAAATTTTTTAAGCATCAATAAATAAATCACTAAAATTTATCTCAAGAAATTTAGCTATTTCTTCTAATTGCTCTCTACTGAATTTTTTTAATAAATCCTTCTCATCTAAATCTCCTATTGAAACAAGTAAATTATAATCAAATTCTTGTTTCTCAGCAAATTCTTTTACGTCTTTAATAGATTTGTCTTCAATTTTTTCTTTAATTATCGGTACTTGAAAAAAGATTTCTCCCAGGGGTTTATTTAAAACTTCTGCAATTCTAAATGAGATTGTTAAAGATGGATTATAAGTACCTTTTTCTAAAAAGTAAATAGTTTGGCGAGTAACACCTATACGATCTGCTAAATCCTGTTGATTTAAGCCTAACTCATTACGTAAATCCTTAATTCTTGAAATAATTTTCATTTTAAACTTCAGATGTTTCTCACCAAAATCCTACATAACTATGTTATGAAAGTTCTAATTCTAAAAAAGAATTCTATGTGAAATTATGCTAATTTAAATAAATCCTCTATTTTACAATTCAATACTTCTGCTATCTTATATGCTAAGACTAAACTTGGGCTATATCGACCTTCCTCTAAATATGTTATTGTTTGAATAGGAACCTCCACTTTCTCTGCCAATTGAGCTGCTGACATATTTACTTTTTCCCTTAGTTCTTTAATTGAAGTTTTAAATTTCTCTCCTTCTCTCATTTTAGAAAGTATATAACTAATAAAATTATCAAAAGCAAGTGCTTCAGGTTTAAAAAGTCTCTCCTCGAACATATTAGAAGTAGTAGTGAATTTACTAATCATTTCCTTTATCTTATTCTCAATTATATGGGGGTCTTCAAGTCCAGGTATATAACCTTCGGGACCGATCCCTCTAGTTTTGGTTCCTTTGCTAACTGCACTGTGACCTGCAGTTTCTATTTTAATTGTAAAGATTTTAAACATTCTATCAAAAACCCCGTTAGTAATGTTAATATTCTGAATTCTCCTGTACGGTATTGTGACTCTTGCTTTTGTAAAAACTCCATGATTAATGATAATGTTACTCTCTTGGATTGTATAGGAAAAGTTCCGCACATAAGAGCGAGAATAAATCCAAGTAATTGATGCAATAACGATATAGGGAATTATAATACAAAGCAAAGTTAATATTAAGAAAAAGTTAAAATTGACTGCCTGATCAAATTTATAAAGTAAATAAAAGGCAATTAATAGAATTAAAGCACCTGTAATTAATACCAAATTGTTTTTAAGAACTTCCTTCTTAATAAAATTCCTTGAAAGGCCTCCTTCATATCCAATTTTTTCATTGCTCATTATTATTCCTCATTTAAACTTTTAATTTTGTTAAACATAATTTAATTTTCACTTAATATTTATTAATAATTACAGATATAAAAATGTACATATAAATTTACATTAAATAAACAGGCTTTAAAATATGCTTATAACTAAATTTTTATAAAAATCTTAAAAACCTTATTTTTAAATACTTGTAATAAAATAACAGTAAAACTCTTAAAATCTCCATATTATGGAATGTTAAGTTTCCTTTTATTATATATTTAAAGGAACATAACATTTAAATAGGATATTTTGTATATGATCATGGATGTTAAATAAAGTTTACATAAATTAGTCATACCTAAAAGAATCTAAAAAAACAAACAGGTGAGAATATCATACCTTCGGATGTTAAAATCTCAAAATCTAAAGAAATTCAGGAATGTTCTGAATTTGTTAATGATATTCCCTTTAGAAAGAATAGTCCTTATAACGTGCTTGAAAATTTAGAACTTTATTATGGAGATCTTAAAGAATTAAAAAAAAGTTCTCAAGTAGTAAAGTCTGAAAAAAAATCTTTTACTTCTGAGAAGATCATTTTAATTGTAATATTTATTTTTTCGTTCGCAGAATCAACGATATTTAGCTTTTTTCTCCCAAATGGTACTCAACTCATAACCATAATTTTCGATTTTTCTCTTATATTTGGTTGGATGACTCTATTCAATATAATTTTTTTTGTTCCCAATTCCAAGGATCTTTTCTTGAAAGCAATTAAAAAACTATGGATTGAAGCTCTCTATATTAATATAGAATTAAAAGTTAATTATACTTGCCAATTAGGACCAAAGTTTTTACAAAAAGAATCAGAAAATGAGCAAGAACAAGAAACTTTTGCGTTAAAGGCACTAACCATTAAATAAGATTTTTAAATTTATAAAAAAGTGAGGTTTAGAAATGAATGTAAGTGAAATAGTTTTGGAGCAAAAAGAAAATAAGAAAAATTATTCTGAAGATCTAATTAAACTTAAAATAATTGAAGAAAAATTAGAAAAGAAAGTAGCTTTAAGTCATTCTTTACTAACTTACACTTCTATTATAACTGGTGTCATTATAATTACCCTTTTATACGCAGCTTTAGCAGGTTTCATTAACCATACCGCAATTATGCTTGATGCTCTATTAATAATTTGGCACATAATTTTAATCGCCAGAATTGCCGTAATTAGAAGGGAATTAGAAATAATGAGAAAGGATGCCTTAAATCTCGAAAAGAGAAAAAGATCAAATACATAGGATCTCAATCTTAATATTTTTTTATTCAAAACATAAGATTAGAAAAGGTGGGTAAATCGTCAAATAATAGTGTATTAGATAAGAATAAAAAAGAGGAAAATTCCTCTTGGAAAATTATTTTGATTTCAGAAAAGCCAAAAAGTAAAATTAAATACAGATCTAGTCTACTTTATGCTATTATAATTAATACGCTTATTATTGTTGGAATTATCTTAACCATTTCAATACTAACTATAATAGGAGGGATTTGGATTAATCCTGCATTAATTTTTGGGATAATGATCATTTTAGTCCTCTTTTCAGTGTTGGAAGGACTAAATCTCATACAAAAGGAAATAGACTTGAATAATAAAGATAAGGGTGAGAATCCCGATTAAAACTATAAAGCTATCGTTTTTTTGGTTGAAATTTTATATCAAATTATTTCTTATTATGATTTTTACATTTCCAATCCAATTTTTTAAAATCGTAATAAGAAAAAAAAAGTTAAAGTTTTATTTAAAGTCTAATCCTTTATCTAAAACTTTATGCTCATAATCTTTAGGGCTTAATAAGACAAATCCTAAAAGTCCTATATTTGATATAATTGCAACGAAAAGGAATACGGCTAA
>JBHLNZ010000127.1:0-6492 GCA_048941015.1 Promethearchaeota archaeon
GGTTTTAAAATTCTGTGAAATTCATTAAGTAGTGATTTTCTGTCGTTAATATCATGTAAAGTATCAAAGCAGATGATTTTATCTAAATAATTCTCGTTTAATCCCGTTTTACAATCAGTAATAATTGTTTTAATGTTATTTAATTTCTTTTTCTCAGACTTGGATTTTACCTTCTCAATGGCAAACGGGTTAATATCTGCTGCAAAAATTTTACCAGAAAGCCCTACTAACTCAGCTGCTGCGATAGTATAACTTCCTGGACCACAACCATAATCAAGTATATAATCTCCAGATTTTATAGCAATTTTATTTAACTTTTGAATTGGCGGTTTGAAAAGATCTCTGATTTTAAAGAAAAAAGACATAAATTTAAAATCTAGATTAGATTGGTGCTTATCAAATTTTTTTTTATTTTGATTTTCCATTATTATCACTCCCACTATTTTCATTCTCAAATCCCTCGTTAACATTAAAAGAAGTAAAAAATTTTGTCATGAATCTTTTTAACTCAGTTGCTTTAATCAAACCAATCCCTTTTTTAATATCTCCAAATACTAAAATCTGATCGCCTGCTTCGATTTTGAAAATCTCTCTTGCTTTAGCAGGGATCACGATTTGACCTCTTTCTCCTACCTTAACAGAACCGAAAAAATAGTTATTTTTTGAAAATTTACTCATAATTTTTTAAATCACTTTTTTCGTGTTATTCATGTAAATCATATTTTACATATTATTTAAACTTTTTGATTGAATGAAAAACTAAATTATAGTTTATAATCATAACTATCACAAGATTTAACAATTATTTTTAGTTAAAAGTAAATATGGAACGTGTTGAAGAAGCTTTAGTTCATTTTGAAAAAGATGGAAGAAATTGTTCCCAATCGATCCTTACAACTTACGGAAGCCAATTTGGATTGAATGAAGGTTTAGCTTTGAGAATTGCGGGAGGATTTGGGGGAGGGATCGGACGTTTAGGTAATGTATGTGGCGCTGTTACCGGTTCTGTTATGGTGCTGAGCTTAAAGTTTAGAAATTTAGATCCAAATGACACCGAAAATAAAGAAAAAACTTATGAAATTGTTCAATCATTTATCGAAAAATTTATTGAAATAAATGGTTCAATAATGTGTCGAGAATTAATTGATTCCGATCTTAGTACAGTTGAAGGCCGAGAAAAAGCGAAAACAAATTTATGCCCGAAATTTGTTAGAACTGCTGCAGAAATTTTGGAATATTATTTGAAGAATGTTAAATAAAAAATGATAATGAAGAATATAGACTTTTATAAAGATAATGAACTTTCTGACAAAATTAAAATTTTGAAGTTAAAATTTGAAAATATATCAGAACAAGGTATTGTCTTTAAGATTGATAAAGAAAAAAATCCTACTGAAATGATTGGAGTTTTAAACTTTTTAAAATATAAAATTGAAAAATGGAATAATACTAATATATTCAGTTATTCAGGCAATTTATTTGGAACAGAGACCGTTATCGTAATTGGAGCAGCCAATCTTGAAGATTCAATTAATATGATAACATATATCTTTCTTAAGGAATTTTTAGCAAATAAACTTGAAATTAATAGCTTAAAAACTAAATTAAGGAATTCTATTGATATAGAACTTTATTTGAATAATGAATTGTCTGATAATACTAAAAAAGGACTACCAAATTACCCTAATCTGGAAATAGAGATAAAAAGACATTTAGAAATGATATTAAAGAATAGAGTTGTAAATAATGAATAATGAAATATATAAGAAGAAAGAGTTTGAAAGTAATTTATTAAGTCCTCTGCCAGTAATTTTGGTAGGAGCTCAAGTTAAAAAGCGTCCAAATTTCCTTGTAATTGGATATATTTGTCCCTTTGATTTTGGAAAGTATATCTTTTTCAGTTTATTTAAAAAGAGATACACTAGTATTGGAATTCATGAAAATATGACTTTTAGTGTAAATATTCCAACTGAAGATCTTATTGATAAAGTAGAAGTATGTGGGAGCAAATCTGGTTATGAATTTGATAAAAGTGTACTATTTGATACATTTTATGGCGATTTAGAAACTGCTCCAATGATAAAGCAATGTCCTATAAACATAGAATGTGAAGTTTCTGAAATTCTTGATTATGATCCTAATGAAGGAATCATAGGAAGGGTTGTAAAATCTTATGCTAGTCCCAAGTATGTAGCAGATAACAAAATAGATTGGAGAAAAATTCATCCAATTATTTGGGCTACTGGAGGCGACTTTAATTTTTACCAATTAGGGAAAAGATTAAGTCGGAATACATCAAGTACAAGTTAAATTAGGAAAATAAGTCTAAATTAAAAATTTTCACTCTCTTATCTCTTTATAGTGATATTTTGTATATTATGTTATGTTTCGAGAAAGAACTAATTAATCATTTTATGAAGCTATATATGGGTATAAAGGAGAAACAAGATATAATTGAAGAGCAATTGATTAATATCTCTTATGATTCACATAACTTTAATGAAATACCTCCAGTGATAGGTATTATTATTGCAGATCAATATGGAAATACAATTGTTGTTTATGAATATGATGATAAAGAGAAAAGTAATTTTGGTCCAATTACATCTTATTTATCTGATGAAGATAAAAGTCTGTTAGAGATTGACCTTATATCAATGTATTTCAGTTCTTTTAAAATCTTTGCTGGTCAGACTAATATAAAAAATCTATCTAATCTTGAAATTTATGGTTCAAATATAAAAATTCAGATTTATTTCTTATTTGAAAAATTTATGATAATTATTTTTCTAAATTCAAATACAGAATTAGCTCCTAAGGAGAAAACAGAGATTCTAAAACATTTTGAAGAGAGATTATATAGATTCAAATATGAATTTGAGAATTTTAATGAAACAAAAGCTAGAAAAATTCTCAACTCACTTGAAATAAAGGGAAAAATATGGCTTAAAAAATTTAATCGTAGATACCGAGAGATATATAGAAAATTTTATTTAAAAAAAGGCGACATAATTGAAAAATTAATAACAGAAATAGACCCAATCATTCAAAATGAGTTAAATGAATACTTAGAGAATATTCCGGAAGAAATCGTAGAGAATTTGACAAAAGAAATAAAAAATAAAATCCAAGATAAATTATATCATGGTTCAAACGCCATTATTTAATTTCAAGAAGGAGATCTCTTTTTAAAATTTGGAGCGTATTTTTTAAGAATTATAATATAAAAAAGTGTAAAAATCATGGCAATAAAAAAGGTTATTGGAATAAGAAAATTTATATTCATACCAAGTGCTTTAGCTGCATAATAACTTGCCTCACTACTAAAAGTTTGAGTATCTAGAATCCATGAAAAGAAAGTAAACCACAAAAAGATCAAAACGAGTGACATTAATAAAATTAAGACCTGGTTTTTCGCTTGTATTCTTAATTTTCTTAACTCTTCTTTAAGATCTTCATCTTTCATTCAATTTTTTTCCCTTTTCGATTAATTTAGCAATTTTCTTTTCAGTAGATCTAATTATAAAGTATGATACTACAGCACCTTCGCCTCCAAAAACGGTACAACCAATAGACCAAGCAGAAATAACCACATCGGGTATCAATTTTACTAAGTCATAACTCAACATTGCTATACCATAAAATAGAATTGCTAGAAAGATGAATTGAAGATATTTAACTGCGACTACAAACTTTTGAAGCTTTTCACTTTCTACAGAATAGGACATTTAATTCACCCAAAATTCTAATATTCATTATACAAATTCAAAATAAAAACATTTTGCAATAATTATTCAAAATATATAATATTAGGATTAGTGAAAACTTGAAAAAGAAACTAATATAATTATTTTATTAAAGTTCGGATAAATATGTCGTATAAAGATAAAATTATAAATAAATTGAAAAAAGGATATACTCCAATAGAGATAAGCCCAAGAGAGGAATTAACATCTACTTTTAAAAAAATTTTTAAACCCATAGTTGACAGGAGAGATCTGAATTTTTTTTTTGAACTTTTTGATAGTAATGATGTAATATTGAGAGCTTGGAGCTTTTTAGGGTTATACCATATTTTAAATGAGAGCCATGTTGATCAAGAAGAAAAGAAATTAAAAATTCAAAAAATCATCTTAGATATTTTAAATGATAAAAGAGAAATAGTATATTATGGTGGCTCATCTGAAGTCCGAACCTCTTTAAGAGAACACCATATAAGGAGAATTTGTGAGTTAGATAATTCTTTAATACTTGAACCGGTTTTCCAGTATGTAAAAACCTTTGAAAATGGGATCGATAATGTTATTGCAGAATTATTAGTAAATGTTTTATCAAAATACCCAGATTCTTCAATAGAATCACTAATTTTAGAGTATTCTAAAACTGTTACCAAGGATGATTTCAATTTTAAAGCTCATATAATAAATGCATTTGAAAACTTAGGTCAAATTATTGAATTAAAGGAAAAAGAGACTATAACAAAGCTATTTAGAACCTATTTAACTGAGATTAAAGAAGATAAAGGTAATGATCAAGAGATTACTAATAAAAAATGGGAGTTACAGAAAACCATTTTTAAAGTGGGAGCATTATTAGGGTTTACTCTTGAAGATGAAACTATAGAGTTTGTAGAATCTTTGGAATACCCCTTTGATTCATTAGACCAAATTGCTAAGAATTATAAAAGTAATGAAAAATTTAAATCGATACTGTTAAAAAAGTTAAAAGAAACAAAGAACCCTCGCTTAATTTCGGACATATTAAAATCAATCTTAGTACTAAAAGAAAATATAGAAAATTGGAAGGAATTAATCATTGAATATGTAAAAAAATATCAAATAATTGATGGAAACCTTATTATAGAGATGCAAGAATCAAATCTTATTAATGAAGAAATGATTATAGCTTTTTTAAATGAGGGGAGCAAATGGAATTTAGACTTTATTAGAGAATTTTTCATTAATAATCCTGAACTTCTTGATGAGTGGCAAAAATTAAAAAATGAATTCATTAGATTCTTGAAAATATATGAAACTAATGAACAAGATTTAACTAAAATCAAACAAATAAAAGAAATAATTCTTAAAATTATCATTGATTTAAAAAGAGAGGATTTAACGCCGTATTGTTTTGAAAATTTTAAAAATTTGGAAGAAGAAGAGTTAAAAAAATTAGCTCTTTTTCCCATCCTAAAATTTGGAGAAGAGGATCTTTTACTTGAATTAAAAGAATTTATGAAGAAGAATGTTGAATCAGCAAAATTTGTAATAAGTTTTTGGGGAAGATTGGAACGAAACGATTGGAGATTCTTTTACTAAAGATTACTTATAATATCAATCATCTTCTAATTAATCAATTTTAATATCTTTTGATTTTTATTCTATAATATTAAATTTGGGATTCCTAATAATCTTTGAACTTAGCTTCTAAATTAATTGAAGAAAAGGTGTGCTATTTAGATACTATTATAGAATAAATATCAAGACATCGTCTAATTTATGAGAAAATGGAACTTAAGGATGTTTATATTAGTAATATCAGCAAAGAAACTGGATTATCAAGGAGAGAAATTGAGCATCTAATTGCTAAAAAGCAACAAGATCTCAGAGAATTCTCTAAATTGAATGTATTATATATTATTTGTAAAGAATTTGCGATTAATGTTAAGAATATTTATGACTCTTTTCAAATTTAAGCTGAATTTAAAGATACACTCCTTTCCTATTTCTTTATGATATATTCCTAAAGCTAATTTTCATTTATTTTTATTGGATAATGTCCATATTTTTCAATTGTTTTTGGAATCGCCAAGATATTGGGAATGGGAACTCCCCATGGTAAGCTACAAACGGGACAACAAATATATCTACCTCCAGGAGCTAAGTTTAAAATATTTTCCTTTACTTTTTCTTCAACATCAGAAGGAGTTCCCGTGAGCATTTCTCGACTTACATCAATATTAGCACCAATAATTGCAATCTTCGGATATTTTTTTTTAAAATCAATCCAATATTCAATATCTAACGGATGACTGCCATTAACTGCAATAAAATTAATTTCTTTTACGACTTCTGTAAAATAAGGTGAAGTTCCACAATTATGAAGCATAAAAGGAACTTTTATCTTATCCATCATTCTCTTAATAAACTGTCCTTCATAGCGCATTGAATCTTGAAAGCTCATCATATGACGGTTAAATGCATATCCTGCGATGAAAACATTAGGAGGCATCCCTACAATTTCAAGCCAATTCTCGTAAATATCCATTTGAGATTCATAAATTTTTTCACATAATTTTAATAACAAATCAGGATTTCGGCGCATATCCTTATAAGCTTCTATGCCACGTAACTCTTGGACAACTGACCAAATACTTAAACTGATTACTTGGGGAAATTTTATCTTATCATTAATCATTTTAGCAGCTTGTAAAGAAGTCCTCCATAGATGATTTTTGCTATGGTCTGGAATCTCCAGTTTATCAATATCTTC
>JBHLNZ010000128.1:0-6442 GCA_048941015.1 Promethearchaeota archaeon
AAAGCAGAATTAAAACTTCAAAATCAACAATTCCAAAAATTACTTAAAGTTAGTTTATTAATGGGAATAATTATAGTCTCTGGCTTTATTGTTTACTATATTTGGTATTTTAATTTTTCACAAGAAGAGGACTATGTTGGTTTTGGAATTCTAAACCAACGTAAAGAAGCAGAAGATTACCCTACGGTTGCATATGTTAATCAACCAGTTATTTTTTATGTTACTGTTGAATGGAAAGCAAATATATTTAGCGGCGATTTCACGTTTAAAGTAAGAGTCTATAGAGGGAGTAATCAAACAGAATTAAGCTCAGATGGATCTCAAAATGCAGAGCATCTTTATTCAACTGAAAAAGTAACTTTAAAACCAAATGAAGAATGGGAGTCTGATGATTTAAGCGTATCCTTTCCTTTAGCAGGTTCAAATCAAATAATTATTGTAGAATTATGGGAATATACTGATGATGATAGAGAATTTTACGATATCTTATGGTTGCGTTTAACAATTATTAATCCATGATTTCTGGTCTAATTAGCTGCTCCTATAATTTGCACTTCCTTAATTCTTACAAAAGGGGCATGATATGCTCCATAAATGTTAAATTCTTTAGAAACAGCATCGATATTTTTGAAAAGATCCAAGAGATTTATTCCAAACATCGTTTCATTTAATGACTCCTTTATTTCGCCATTTATTATTAGATTTCCATGTAGAATTAATCCTGAAAAGTCTCCTGTTGCTAAATTTGGAGAATCTCCAGTATAATCTAAGAAAATTCCCTCATTTACATCCTTTATGATTTCTTCTTTAGTAAAATCTCCTTTTTTCATGATTAAATTAGAAATACCAATTGAAGGTATAGAACTGTATGAACTTCGTGAGGCATTACCCGTGCTTTCGACTCCATCTTTTCCCGCTGTATAGCTATTATGAATTAATTGAAGAAACTTACCGTTTTCAATTATTTTTTTGTTTTTACAAGGAGAACCTTCACCATCAAATTGTGCTGATCCGGATAATCCATCAACTAACGCATTGTCTTCAACGTTTAAATATTCTGTTCCAATAATTTTATTTTTCTTTCCAACAAGAAAGCTCCTTTTATATTGAAATGTTTCTGCATTTACAGCTGAAGCGATTGGATTTAGAATAAAACCAATAACGCCTTTTGGTGATAATATCAATGGAACTTTCATGTTTTTAATTTTTATTCGATTTAAATTCTGTTTGGCTTCTTCTAATGCCATTTTAGCTGTATTTAAAGCATTAATGTTTTTTAAATTTCTTTCAGATTGCCATTCATACCCAGACGAAGTTTCTTTCCGAACTTTATCTTTAACAATGATATTTGAAGAAATAGAACAACTTGTTTCCTTACCATTAATTTCGACGTCATTAGTATTAAAGATATATCTTTTAGAATAATTTGCTGTAAAATTTGCAGACTGGGATATCGCCATTTCATCTTCATCGCATACTTGAATTAAATCCTCTACAATTCCTATGGAATCTTCAATTTGTAAATTCTTTAAATTAGAATCAAATAATCCATTTACCTTGGGATAATTAATACATTTTTTCGGTAAATTCTTAAAATCTAAATCTTCTGTACCCACTCTCATCATTTTAAGTGCTATTCTTACCATTTGTTCAATTGACTTTTTTTCTAAATTGTTTGCAAATGCAAAACCAAGTGAACCCCGTTTGTCAATAACTCTTATTGATCCCCCAAAATCGATACCAATTTCACTATTTTTAACAGAATTCTCTTCAATTTCAATATTTATATAATTATTTTTACCGAAAAAGATTTCTGCGCACCTAAGATTTGAATTAATCTTTTGTGCTAAATTTAAACTATATTTAGCCAAACCATAAACATCTATCTTATTATCCATTTAATTTAGACCTCCGACTACAACATTTTCTACTCTAATATAAGGTCCACCATCGCAAACACGAACGCCCTGTCCGCCTTTACCACACATGCCATCGCTGTAGCTCATTTCTTTTCCAATAGCAGATATTTTATTAAGAACTTCTAGTGTCATACCAGATAATGCGACATCTCTCATCATTTCTTTTTTTTCTCCATTTTCAATCTTATAGGACATTTTACATTTAAATTGGAAGTTTCCAGTCGTCGTATCTGTATATCCATATTGGAAATCTTCGCAAAGAATTCCATTTTGAGTATCTTCAATCATATCCTCCAAACTCCAATCTTTTGGTTCAAGGATAGTTATTCCCATACGAACTTGGGGTTTTGAACTATTTGAAGTTGCTCTACCATGACCATTTGCGGGGAGGTTCATTCTTGAAGAGGTTTCAAGAGTATGTAAAAAATTTTTTAAAATACCTTTTTCAATTATCACTGTTTTTTGTGATGGAACTCCCTCATCATCAATAAAATAACTTCCAAATAATTCATAAGGTAAATTATATTTCTTTCCTTGACCCATAGTCGGATCGTCAATGATATTCACATCTTCAATTGCTACTTTTTCTCCAATTTTTCCTTCTAAGATACTTTCTTTATTTAAAACAATATCAGCTTCACATGCGTGACCAAAAGCCTCGTGAACAAAAGTTCCTGTTAATTTAGGATCCATTATGACAGTAAACTTACCTCCAATTGGAGATCTTGCATCTAATAATTCAATTGCTTCTCTTGCTGTTTTTTTACTTAAATTATTGGCTTCCTCAGTATCAACTATTTCAAAACCTCCAAGGCCACCAATTGAATTAATAGCTCTTTGAAGAATTCCATTTTTTTGAGCATAAACTAAATTGAATAAACGCAAAACAGTTAAATTTTGATAAATAAGGCTTCCAACGGAATTTAAAAATAGATTATCTGAGTGTCCATCAACATAAAAAGTACGCGTATTCTTTACATTTGGAGAATAGTTAGAGGCTATTTTTTCATGATATTTAACTCTCTCTATTTTCTCTTCAACAGTAACATTTTCTAATTTCTTCTTGCTATTAATTTTGAAGGCTTTTTTTAACGGATCTCTTTCTTTTATTTTAAATTTTTTTTTACATAACGATTCTGATAATTTCGCAAGTTTAATTGCTTTTTTAAATCCATTCTTTATAGATGGTTTAGATATGTCTTTAAGAACAGTGAATCCCCATCCTCCATTTACAAAAGTTCTAATTCCACACTCACAGACTTCGAAAGATGATATTTCCTTACTTTTCTGATCAGTAAAGTCTAAATTTGTTCCCGTACTTACACCACATCTAATATCCCAATATTGGATTTTAGCTGAGGCGATTTGGTTTAATTCTTTAATTAATTTATCATCAATTATTTTTAATTTATCAATAATTTCCATATTTATCACTATTTAATCAATTATGAAATTATTTTAGTTAGAGTATAAAAATAGGTATATATTAATAAATAAATCATTTATTCAAATTATTTAAAGGCATTCTCTTAAGAATTTTGTGAAAAAATAGCTTAAATATTTTTAGTTTTAGAATAAGATACATTGGCAATAATACTTTTTTCAGCTTAAAATCTTTCGAAATAGCCTTTTTTTCCCTTCTTTTTTTTTAATTTCCTTTACAATCGCAATTGCACTACTTGTTGAACATATTTTAGAAAATTTAGTGGACTTTTGAAATTGAAAAGAATGATAACATCTCCAGCATCTCTTTGTTTTTATAATTCTATTTGTATAATACCATTCGCCACAATGATAACAACGATAAAAATAAAATTTGTGAATAATTTGCATCTTAATAATAGAAAATCATTAATTATAAAACTGAAATCTGAGGAATGATTTTCTAATTTTTAAGCTATACACTTTTATATAGAAAATATAGATATATTTTTTAATCAATTCATAAATAAAAAACTTAAATTAGATATATAGATAATGTCTCATTTATTTAAATGAATATTAAGTTTAATTAGTTAAGATTTTAATTAATGTGAATGGTATGGTTGAAGCAAATGAAATTACTGAAGAAAAACTCAAAAAACTAAAAATTGATGATTTAACGAATCTGTTTATGGAAACCATTAATGAATCGACGATCAAATTAATAGAAGGGATAGAATTTCTTATAAAAGAAGATTTTGATAATTTTAATAAGAATTTAAATTACGTTATTGATACTAAAACCGAAATTCAAATTAAAAAAGCATTTGAAGCTAAAATCTTTAAAGCAAAATTGATGTTCTCCAAAGCTGATAGACTCAAAGTATTTTCAAAAATCAATGATATTAAGGATATTGGAGAATATTTAGCAAATAGATTACTTTTATATAAGGTTATTTTTCCAGATGAAGAATTCAAAATCAGAACAGAATTAATTTTAAAATATCTTAAAGAAATTTCATTAAATATAGTTGAAGCAGTAAAAGCAATTGATACAGATCTAACGATAGCACATGATATTTGCGAACATATTAAAGAAGAAAGAAGAAAAATGCGAATTGAGGAATGGAAATTATTAAAACGTCTCTGGAATTATGATATGGATTATGTTTCTCGTACGTGGATCTATTTAAAAGAATTTATTGAGGATATAAAAAAACTTTCAAACCATATCAAAAAATTCGCTGAATACATTCAATTTTTAGCTACTAAATATTTCTATTTTAAATAATAGAATATCAGGGAAAGAAAGATGGAATTCGCATTAGCTGCAGTTATCGTTGCTGTCTTAATAACACTCGCTTTCGGTTTAGCTTTTTCAATTGGAGCGAATGATGAAACTTCTGCTCCATTAGCCGCTGCTGGTACATTAAAGCTTAAATTGGTTTTAATAATGGGTGGAGCTGCTATAGCTTTCGGCACAATTTTTTTATCGCAGGGAGTTGCTAGTTTAGTAGGAGAAAAAATTTTAGGACCCGGTATAAAATACACTATTTTTATGCTCTTAGCTGTATTGATTAGCGCGATAATATGGTTAATAATTGGTTCATTTGCTGGAATTCCTCTCTCTAGTACGCATAGTTTAGTTGGCAGTATATTTGGTGTTGTGATTGTATATGCTTTATTTTATGGGGGTGTTGACGTTAATTCCGCTTTTAATTGGGAGAAGTTAGGTGGTGTTGTTCTTTCTTGGTTCTTAAGTCCATTATTTGGTTTATTAGTTACGTTTGGATTATATAAAATAATACAAAAACTATATTTGTCCAAAAAGAAAGGATTAAAAGAAATTGAAAAATCTGAGAGAAAATTTTCATGGGCACTTTTGTGTGCAATTATTTTTGCTGAAATCTGGGTTGGAGCGAATTCAGCTGAAGCATTGGGAATTTTATATGCACTTTATAGCAATAGATCTTTAACGATTGCACAATATTATTTTTTTGTTGTAATATGTGCAATTTTTGCCTTTTTGGGTTTATATATTGCAGGACGTTATGTAATCCGTAATTTAGCAAGTCAACTAACAGATGCGAGACCATCTGATGGTTTTATTATTCAACTTAGCTCTGCGATTATATTAATGTTTTGCACAGTAATATACAGTGTTCCGATTAGTCATAGCCATGTTATTGTTTTTTGTATTATTGGTTTGAACATAGCTCAAAAGAAAGAAGTTGACTATAAAGGAATAGGAAAAATGACTGTGTTTTGGATATTAACATTCCCTGTAGCTGCTGTTATAGCTGGATTTATATATTTTGGCTTTATCACGTTTGGTTTATACTAAATAATTATAAATGATATTAAACATAAAATTAATAAAAAATAAGAAAAAAAGTGTGAAAAGTGGGTTATCTTATAGAATATTTTAAGAAAAAGACTGCTGAAAACGTTTTAGAAAAATCGATTAAACACGCACAAGTAGTTCAAGAATGCGTGAGAGAATTAAATAAAGGTGTGGAAATTCTGCTAAAAGAAAAGAATCTTGAGAAAGCTCATGAGATCTTTCATAAAGTGGATCATTTTGAAGGAAAAGCAGATGGATTAAGACGAGAAATATTACAAGATATTTCTAGAGGCGAGTTAAATCCTTCAGTTAGAACTGATTTAGCCCATTTAATCAAACGACAAGACGATGTCGCAAATTGTGCTACTGGTGTAGCAAGACGCATTAATACTATTCCTCTTAAATTCTGGAATCAGAGTAGTGAAGATACTATAAAATATATATTAGAGATGATGGATACTACAGTAAAATGTGTGGAATACTTAGACCAAATAGTAATTAATTTGTTAAAAGATGGAAAAAGAGTAGAAGAATTTAATAAACAGATAAATTTGCTTGAGCATAATATTGATATCTTAAATATAAAATTAAGAAAAAGTCTTCAAGAAACAAATTATGATGTGAATAGTTTCACAATATTTACTGCCGGAAATACATTTGACATAATAGAGGCTATTAGTGATGCCATTGAAACTGTAGCAGATTATATCATGCAGTTATTGAGAAGTTCTACGGTTTAATTCATATTGTTTATTTG
>JBHLNZ010000129.1:0-6402 GCA_048941015.1 Promethearchaeota archaeon
TCTGGAGCAGCCCCATATGAGGTCATAATAGTAATTTCATTTCTCCAATAATCATTAATTGGAATCTCCAATTTAACATCTGGTTCTGGAACAGCAAAAAAGATAATAATGCCTCCAGGTGCAACAGATTTAAGGGCTTGATTAGCTGCCGATAAAGCACCTGCGCATACGATCACAATATCTGCTAACCGACCATTATTATGATCTTTTAATTTTAAAGGAATATCATCAAAAGTAGCATGAAATACAGCGTCAGCACCGAATTCTTTTGCCTTTTTTAATCTATATTCGTTAATATCTGTTGCAAATACTTTTCCTGCTCTTCGTAATTTTGCTAATTGAATGTGTAAAATACCAGAAACTCCACTGCCTATTACTAACGCGGTTAAATCCTTTCCTACATTTGCTAACCTTTGGGCTCGACATACACATCCCAAAGGTTCTATAAAAACAGCTTCTTCATAGGAAACAGAACTGTCTAGTTTAATAACTCCTCTTTTTTCAATATTAACTTGAGGGACTCTTACATATTCTGCAAAACCACCAGGATCAAAATTTGTTGAATGTAATAAATTACACGCGGTATGATGCCCAAGTTTACAGTAATAACACTCAAAACAAGGAACATGATGAGAAACAAAAACACGATCGCCTACTTTAAATTTTTTAACGTTATTTCCAATTTCAATTATATCTCCTGCGATTTCATGGCCTAATATTAAATTATCTACTCCCAGTTTCTTCATTTTTGCAAATCGATAATATTCTAAAATATCAGAACCACAAATACCCGATTGTTTTACTTTGACTAGAAACTCTCCATCATTTATAGTTGGTTTAGGAATCTCATCAATTCTAATGTCATTATTATTATAATATCTAGCAACTTTCATAGCAATATCAATAATGATGTTATTTTAATCAGTTAATGATAGTACGATACAATTTTATTTAATTCTTTATTAAAAAGAATAATTTGAGATTTTTATATATGAAAAGCAAATTATAAACTAAATAAAAATTATTTTTGTAGTGTATTAAAATGGTTGAAGTTAAGAAGGAACTCTTGGCTCCTTGTGGTTTATATTGTGGCGTTTGCTCTATTTATATCGCACATAGGGATAATAATATTAAATTCAAACAAGTTTTATTACCTGTTTATAAGGTTTTTGCGAAAAGTGTCGATGATATAGCCTGTACTGGGTGTTTGTCTTCTGATGTTGTTTTTCCAGTATGTAGTTCATGTTCTATAAAAAAATGTTGTACAGATAAGGGAATTGAAGGATGCTATCAATGCGATGAATTTCCATGTAAATTCATTACTAATTTCCCTATACCTGTCGGCAAAAAAGTAATAATGCGTACAATACCCTATTGGAGAGAACATGGAACAGAAAAGTTTGTTGAAGAAGAAGAAAAAAGATATATCTGTCCTGAATGTGGTAATCCTCTTTTTAGAGGAGTAAAAAAGTGTAACAAATGCAAAACTCCTGTAAACGTAGATTGAATTAAAAAAGTAAAAAAGAAATATTTTTTAGGTTCCGTTATTTAAATTACTTCTTAGGAGCATTTTGAAGTGTTTATCATCTAATTCATCAAACATTTTTAACTCTTCTTTTAGAAATTCTCTTAAGGCAATCCTTATCGCCTCACTTCTTGAAGGATAAATTCCTAAATCATTCAAAGTTTGTATCGCAGATAAATACTTTTCAGGTAAATTTATTGTTATTATTTTCATCCCATTCAACCCTTTTCAATTCTAAAATGAAATTTTAACAGAAACTTTATTTGATTATTAATTAAATTTTGTCGGATAATTTATAAATTGAATGTATTAATGCTTTAATGGTATTAATCGTTTAATTGGAGATGAATATCGATTTAAACTTTATTATAATCTTTAAGAAGTTATAAAAATTTAATAAGGTTTATTTAAAGATTTGATGTGTAAAACTAGTGAAAAAGTTGATTTATATAAATCAGCATGACTAATTTCTTTAATATCATTCAAAAATGTGAGATTATAGTTTTCTTCCCTTTTAATATAAGTTATATTTCTCGTTTTATGCTCATAATCCAAGTAGACATCTACTTTTAAAATGTTTTCATCTGATTTATTAGGTAATTGAGGCATCATGTTAAATGTAAAGTTAAGATCCGGTTTTGAATTAGTATTGGAATCAATTACGAATAGAATATTAGGTTGGGAAAAAGAAATAAAAGATTCAAGGTCGTAAAATAAATCGTCAATTCTGATAGTCAATTTTTCATCATAAAATGTACTACAATCACTTATTTTAGGAAAAATAAATTTTTCTTTCCCTCTAAATGCTAAACTAATTTCATTTGGATTTAAAAAAGTTCTGAAAAGATCATCATCCTTATCTAATAAAAATTTCTCTGTTATTGGAGTAGACTTAACATAAATACTTAAAGATCCTGAAGTCATCAAATTTACTTTTTGATAATAAATTTTATATTCAGGATTATATGGTAAATTAATTTTTTCTCTATCTCCTCCAAGTCCAAGTTGTGCCATAATATTCATAGGAACTTGACTAGTTAATGTAAACAATAGAAATGATCTAAAATCTTTAAGTTCAATAAAATTATTGAAATCTTTAAAATATTGATTTACAATCTCAATTTTTCCATTTAAATTATTAGACATAAATAATCGTAAACAGTAATTTTTAGTAATTAATTGAAAGAATTATTTATTATAATTAAACCTATTTAAGATATTTTGATATGAATTCGTTTAATGATTGCTTCACATCTTGAGTAATATGATGCTCAATTTCATGAGTAACCTTCTCTACTACTTCTTTATCATCTATCTTAAGTACTTTTTTAAAAAAGATACGTAATATTGTGTGAATTTCGTCTAATTGTTGAGCATATAGTTTCCCCTTTTCAGTTAATCTAATTGCTTTTCTAGGTTCCCATTTAATTAAATCTTTTGCTTTTAATTTCTCAAGCATACCTGAAACGGATGCTGGTTCAACATGAAGATTCTCAGCGATTTCTTTATTGGAAACCCATCCTCCTTTTTTTTTCTTAGAAATTTCATAAATTATATCTAAATATCTTTGATAGCTTTCACGGATTTCTGATATTTCTAACAAATCTTCAGAATTATCTTGTGTCATTTTTGAATCTTATTTAAATTTCACCAAAATTTAAGATATCCAATAAAATAAAATATTTTAAGATTTATTTTAATTTTATTATAAGATCTTAAATCTAATACAAATTTTCCAATTAATTAGGTAAAGAAAATGAGAAAAAATTTTCCAGGAATCTTATTCTTAGTTATTGGAAACTCAGGTTCAGGTAAAGATTCTATTATTAAAGGGATTAGTGAGAAATATCCTTCCAATTTAAAGAAAGTATACCTTCCAAAGAGATATATTACTAGAAAAGCATCAGAAACTGAAAATAATATTAGTATTTCTCCAATTGAATTTAAAGAGATGTCAAGAAAGGGTTTATTTGCATTAGAATGGAATATATATGGATTATTTTATGGAATTCCGATAGAAATTGATGAATGGCTGAAAAAGGGTCATCCTGTAATTATTAATGTCAGTAGGACTATAATTGAAAAAGCTTATGAGATCTATCTGAATATGAAAGTAGTTTTTATTAACGTGCCATTTGAAATCTTATTGAAAAGGCTAAAGGAACGTGAAAGGGAGGATGATGTTCAATTGAAGCAAAGAATTGAAAGAGCAAGAAAAAACCTAAATTTTCCTGGGGCTGACTTAATTGTAGACAATTCAGGTAAACTTGATGATGCTATAGATCGCTTTTTAAATTATATTATAAAAGTCTTAGAAAGCAAAAATAAATAAAATTTTTTTATGTAGATATATTATTGCAATTTGTTTAAGAAAATAAACTATGGCTCGGTTCGTATAGTGGTTAGTATTGGGGACTGTGAATCCTTAGACGGGGGTTCGATTCCCCCACCGAGCCCTCCTTAATCTTTTCTAATTTTCTTTCAATTAGTTAAAATTAGCATTTTTTTCATAAAATGGAAAGTTAATATCGTGTTATTGATTTTCAAGTTCAACATAAGAATATAATTTTAAGAAATAATATGGCGGAACTAGATCCAGAGAAACTTAGAGATTTACCTGGATGGAAGAATGCTCCTATACATATATGCATGGATGCTGATTATCGAGGTTTAGCTTTTTGTTGCAAACCTGGATATTCTCTAACTTTTGAATCGAAATGTAAAAGAGACGAGGTTCTAAAGGAATTAGGCATTACTCCAAATGAATTTATAAAAATTAAAGAGGATTTTTCGAGAGAAAATAATTGGGATTCAGACTTAGTATGTTTTAATTCACTTTCTTACTGTTGTATGCGGAGAGGGGGATGTCCAAGAAGAGATCCGGCATTAGAAAAGAGATATCCGAATAAATCTAAAGAAGAAATTATGAAAATTTATTATCAGAAAAAGAAAGAATTAGCAAAGAGAATTTTAGAATCAGTTAATGATCTAGAGATTAAAAAGAAAGTAAAACCTTATTTATCAATATCTTAAACTCTAATAAAGAGATTCCTAATGATTATTTCAGTTACCCATGAACATGATCTTGATGGTTTAGGCTCTCAAGCAATACTTTACAGATATTTTAAACAATCTGATAAAAATTGTGAGATTAAGCTTTTATACGCTCATTATCTTAATTTTATAGAAATCATCAGAAACATTTCAAATTCAGAATTATCTCCGGATAAACTTATTATCTCAGATATTGGATTCAACGAGAATTTTAAACAAATATTCCCAATATTTGAAAATCTAACCAATCAAGGATGTGAAGTTTTGTGGTTTGATCATCATTTAGTAGAAGAGGAAACTAAAATTAAGATAAAAAATTTGATTAAGACTTATCTAAATGATCCAGATAAATGTGCTGCTGAGGTAGTCAAAGATTTCTATCTTCCAAAAGATTCTGTTGCAGTTAAAATTGCTAAATTTGCAAGAGACACTGATTTCAAAACAAATAAATATAAATTAGCAACAGATTTTCAGTTAATAATTGGCTTCAATAAAGGAGATAAGAATTATAAAGAGAAAGTCAAAATAGTAGAATTGCTAGCTAATGGTGATTTCCAAAATATTTGGTTTGAAGACCAATTAAATAAGCTAAAAAGCTGGTATGAGAAGGAAGCAAAATTTGCTATTGAGCATGTCAAATTTGTAGAAGTAAAGAATTTTGGAGAAATAGCAATCTCATATGCTAATATGGGAGGAGGAAAGATTACTATTTTACTTTCTGAAAAATATCCGTGGAAGAGAGCATATATTGGGATTGATAATAGATTCAATGAAATAATTATTCATAGTGAATATATTAACTGTAGAGATTTTGCAAAAGAATTTGAAGGAGGAGGACACAGATTTAGAGCTGGTTTTAAATATCCAAATATTTTTATTAAAAAAAGTGTCTTAAATCCAAAATTTATAGATGATATAAAATCTAAATTGGTAAAACATAGAAAATAGCTCTCATTTTACCGATTTTTGTAAATAGTAATAATTGAATAAACTTTTTAACCCTAAATGCTCATAAAACTTTATAGCAACTTTATTTTCGACTTCTACCTGTAACCAAATGTTAATAGCTCTGTTATTGGGAGCTAAATCTTTAATTAAATTAATTAGCATAGAACTTGCGATTTTTTTCCTTCTATATTTTGGATTAACAAATACATCTGCAATATAAAGAGAAACATAAACGCTCAAAACACCCATCGTTGTACCAATAACGTTATTTCCATCTTTTGTCAGAATAAATCGTGTTTGTGGAATTTTAATCCTCTTGCAAATTTTTTTTATAATAAATTGTTGTTCTATTGATCTTTTCGAATATTTAGCTAGGAACTCATTAAATTCACTTACACGATCATTATGAATTTCATAATTATAATCCGTATTAAGACTACAATAATTTATATCGGTTATTGAAGCACCCATCGTGGTAGTTAAGCTAACTTCTTTATATCCTCTTTCAATCAGTTTTTCTCTAAGATATTTGGGTTCGTGATAATCATGCATTGTAAATATTGACGGTAATCCATAGATTTTATATGCCTTTTCAACAATATCTATGTCAGAATCAATTTTGTTTTTATTCCCATAATAATTCAAGGGAAGAACAGAATTTGCACGAGAGGTTACACCATTTGTAAATCGTAAGATCCAACCATTAAGAAAAAAATGTTCTTTTGCTGGCCATACATTTAATAAAGTTTCTTGAATCTGTCTAACTTCATTTTTTGATATCATAAAAATCATGTGAAAATAATACTAGGATATGAATTGAGATATTATTATAAACAATATAAAAATACGTGAAATTGCTGTTTCACGAAAGTTTT
>JBHLNZ010000042.1:0-27432 GCA_048941015.1 Promethearchaeota archaeon
ATATCTTTTAAATTATAAATAATGATTTCCTTAACCTCATTTCTCACACTCTCTTCAATGAGTTCATTGGATAAATAGGGACCTCCTACTATTATTTTATTTGAGGGAAATCCTAGTTTTAATGCTAGGTTTAATTCAAGTATTCCAACTAATTCTGCACCCAATCCTTCGGAATGAATAACTTGGCAGATTTCTGGTAGGAAATTTGCTTTAAACGAATAAAAACCCTGAAAATTGTTAAAAACTTTTCTAAAAGTTTCATTGAAGTTCCTAACATTTTCTCTGATTCTGTTTTCTAAGAAAATCATAATCGGCAATTCTGAAATATCAAGAATTTTATTAAATGGAACTTGATCTATTAGGATTTTATTGTCTAATTTTTGTAAAAATGGATTTCCAGATAATTTTTGCATAATTTAATCATCCAGTGATAGATATTAATCTTTGATACGTTTGATGAGTTTTTTCAACAATTTTTTCCCATTTATAATTTTTAATAACTTTTAATTCACCTTTCAATCCAAAATTTTTCCTCAAACGTCTCTTCTTTAGAAGCAATAATACTTTTTCACTAATATCATGAGAGTCATCAAATTCAACTAATAATCCATCTTGTTTTTCATCAATTACCTGTGGTGTCGCACCTATATTAGCTCCGATGACAGGTTTACCTGCTGCCCAAGCTTCTAGGTAAGCGATACCAAATGCATCACTACGACTCGGCATTAGAAAAATGTCTGCTTCTTTAAATGCAGCAATTTTTTTTTTATCAAAATATCCTGTTAAGTTATCAGGTCCGAGATTTATTATTCTAGTATCTTTCATCTTATGGATTTTTGAAAGTTCACGATTAAAAGCCATTGTTGAAGGTCCGATAAAAACAAAATACACCTTTTTATAATTTTGAATAATATTGGGGATTGCTTTTAAAATCGATAATGCTCCTTTCTCATAATTTTTATAACCACAAAACAATACCAATTTATATTTTTTTTCATGATTTTTAAAGTAATTAGCCTTGAAACTATACTTTTTATGATTTTTTCTTATTCTAGAACTGAATTTTTCATAATCGACTCCCATCGGAATTACTTCTACTTTTTCTTTGGAGATGCCCACTTTTTCGATTAAAAAATTTTTTTCAATAGGAGTACACGCAATTAAAAGATCAAATTTACGTAATACTTCAAATAAAACCGGATTTATATATCTTGGATTGGAAAAATGAAAAAAAGGTGTACAAACCGTTGGTTTATTAATTTCCTTTCCTAATATTAAAGCGATTAATATATTAAAGTATGGATAAAATATAGTATGAATTAAGTCATACTTCAATTTCTTCGAACTAATAAAGTCTACTAATAATTCTTCCAAGTATGGCCCGTTATTTAAGATTCCTTTCAAGGCGCTATCAGATAAATTAAGAAACTTGTAAGATTTTATTTTTTTAATAGTATTAAATTTTTCTTCAAATGATTCATTATATTCAATAGGATATCGATTAATGAGCAAATTGTTTACTATCTTAAAATTCTTATCCTCCTTTTTAACTTTCTTGCCAGAAGGATGTTTTAACGCTTTAAAGTCTATAGCATCTGATGTAACAATATCTATGTCATAATTATAATTAGCTTTAAGGATTTCAGCGATTCTCTGTATATAAAATTCCGCTCCAGATATTGCGGGAAAATATCTAGTTGGTAGATATAAAATGCTAGTCAAATTTATGATCTTTTTTATTAATCAAATATAATAATAATATACTATGCAATCGACTAAAGACTTTTTGTTTAATTTTTTTTCACAGATTAAGCAAAAAGGTTTTATTGATGAGAAATTAATAAATGATATTAATTCTATTTTTTCTAACAAAGCTGAAAGGGTTTTAGAGGTCATGGAAAAAGGAATTACTAAGTATATTTATAAACCTTCAAACAGGGTTATATGGACAGCTATGGGAGAAAATTGTGAACATATTATATATCCAAAGCTTTTTTGTTCATGCCGAGATTTTTATAAGAATGTTGTTATAAAGAGAAAAAGGGACTATTGTAAACATATTTTAGCGCAAATCATATCAGAAGCTTTAAATGATTATAAAACCTTAGAATTGAATGATCAAGAATTTACTAAACTGATTGATGATTTAGAATTAAATTATTAAATGTTCAGCTCGTTCTAATGATTGAAATACTAAAAGTTTAATATCAACTTTAGATTCAGATTTAATTACCTCTATAGATTTAGCATGAGTTTCCGGATATTGGGGATTATATTTACATGATGCAGAAGTTTGGGACGAAATTTCATATAATCCAATTTTTCTATTTAAATCAATTACATCTTGTTTATTCCATCCTATTAAAGGTCGAAGAACAATAAAATTCTCAAGAAGATCATTATATATATATAAATTATCGAGAGTTTGACTAGCTTGTTCTCCCAGTATATCTCCTGTGACTATTATATTTGTATCTTCCTCTTTTGCTATTTCTTGAGCAATCCTTATCATTAGACGCTTACATAAGATACATGTTAATTTTCGCTCACATTTTTGCTTAAAAAGATTTAGATTTGGATCATGATTAATAAAGTAAATTTTAATTTTTTCTTTAGTAAATTTTTTTAGTAATTCAATTATCTTTATTACTTTTAGTCTCATCGAATGATTAATATCATCTGAAGTTAAAAAAGAGATAAAGATTGGAATGAATCCCTTTTTAATCATTAATAATGCGGCTAAAGGACTGTCTAAACCTCCTGAAATTAAAGAAATAAATTTTCTCATAAAATCAATCCTTTTATTTTTCTACTGTTATTTCTTCTCGTTCCCATTCATTTAAATATCTGTTAAAATCCTGTATGCTAATTTGTTCAGCTATTTTGATTTTTTTTTTAAATTCGAGTTTTTTCATCTTTAACATAATTTTTTTATTTTTGTTTAGATGAGCCATCGCTTTTGGATATTCTTTATAAAAAATATTTTTTAATAAATGTATATCAGCATTTTTCAAGGTATCATAATATTTTAAAACAAAATTACATAAAGGGTCAATACTTATCTGAAAATTAAAGGCATCAATTTGTTTTAATGCTAATGGATAAGCTTGGCAAGCTAAAGGTTTTATTTCATGAATAACACAACCAATATCCTTAAAATAAAAAGGGCAGCATTTTGAATCATTATTTAAATCAAATTTATACGTAATCACCAGAATTTTCTTATTTAAAATATCTGGGAAAACTAAATCTTCTATTACCCTCATAGGAATGGATTTCTCTTCAGCTTCAATAATTAATTTATCAACTTCCTCAGGATAAAGAGGGATTCTTTTTTTATACTCTCCCTCGATCTCATAGCAGCAAGTTCCACATTTCATACAATTATATTTTAGATTGTTCAATTTCTTTAAAAAAGCAGTTTTATTAAAACATCATTTTTTAATATTATGAGAATATTCGATTAAAATTAATTCTTGTGATAATACTAATGTATTACTTTTACAATAAATCATGTGTCTATTTGGATAACACATTATTTTTAAAGAGATGAACTAGTTTGTTTTTATAAATATAGATTTTTGTTCCAAGGAAAAAAATATGACTGATTCAGGGATTAGAATAATTAAGCATATTGATTTAACCAAAGATGATTTTAAGAATCCAATTTGTATACTAGGAATGCCAGGAATTGCAGACGTGGGAAAATTTGCTTTAGATTCGTTAATAGGTCAACTCAACGCTCAAAATTTCATGGATTTTATATTTGATGATTATCCCGCAGGAGCAATTGTTGATGATAGTTTATTATCAGCACCTAAAGCAGAGGTTCTGTATTGGAAAGATCCTAAAAAAGTCAGGGATATTATATTAATTACTGCCGATGCACAAAGTTTAACACCTAAAGGCATATACAAAATCTCAAATTTTTTAACGGAAATCATCCAAAATTTGGGTATAAACCTAATTATTGCATTAGGTGCTTACCCTGTAAGTAGTAGAAAATTAAACTTAAAATTACCACAAATTTATGCCAGCTCTACGAACCGTAAATTGCTAGACAATTTCTTACAAGAAAATAATTGTGAAAAAATACAAAAAGGAGTAATAATTGGTGCTAATGGACTAATACCTACTTTAGCAAAAGCAAGATTTAATATAGATGGAATAGTGTTATTAGCCGAAACAGATAATATAGCAATGATTAATGAAGATATCACTGATTTAAAAGCATCAATAACGCTTTTGGAAATGATCAAAAAATCATTCAATTTACCAATAAAAAAGAAGTATTCTCTTGAAAATATTGATGATATCACTAAAAATCTTCAAAATAAAAGAGATCAATTAGAAAAAGATCTTGATACTTTCCAATTAATTGATTCTGAAGATAAAAGAAAATCATTATATATTTAAGAAGCTAAATTTTTCATCATCCTATTTAACTTACCACTAAAATTTAAAATATTTTTATAATTTTCGAAAAGTATATTAAATTTGTAAAATTAGTTGAAATAATGAATTACGTCTGTGCAAGAAAAAGTTGTGGGAAGGAAGTATCTAAAAAGGAGTTGAATGCGCTTCCAGGTATTAAGTGTTCCCACTGTGGATTTCGTATTTTATATAAGAAACGACCAGATGTAATTAAAAGAATTAAGGTTCAATAATTCTAATTTTTATGATTAAAATTATGACTTTGTTTATTTAAATTCAAATGCTTAGATCAAACCTTAAATGATTAATTAGCTCTTTATATCTATTTCTTATGGTTGCTTCTGTAACTCCTGCCGCTAAAGAGATTTCTTTCTGAGTACGCCTTTCTCCTTCTTGAATAGCAGCAACGTATAACGCAGCTCCAGCTAGTCCTGTTGGAGCTTTACCTGCAGTGATATGGTATTTTTTTGCAAGCTTTAACAACTCAGCAGCTCTATTTTGAGTTCTTCCTGACAATTTTAATTCAGCACAAAATCGTGGAATGAAATTTATGGGTGATGACACTTTTATATTAATTTTTAACTCACTTAGAATTAAACGATAACAGCGGGCAATTTTTTTCTTATCTACTGTAGCATATTCAATAAAATCGTCAATTGTCTTTGGAATATTGTTTAATCTGCAAGATAAGTATATAGAAGCGATTAGCATTGCTTCAATTGATCTTCCTCTTATCAAATTTTTGTGTGCCATCTTTCTGTAGATATGGGCAGCTGATTCTTTTAAATCTTTTGAAAGGTTTAATTGAGACGATAATCGATCTAATTCATTCATAGCATATGCTAAATTTCGATCAATTGATTTGTTAGTTCTAGTTCTCACATGCCATTTCCTCAAACGATAAACTTCCGCTTTCATTTTCGGACTTATACTTTTACCAAATGCGTCTTTATTTTTCCAACCAATCATCGTACTTAAGCCCTTATCATGTAAAGTTAGAGTTGTTGGAGCTCCTACTCTAACTTTCTTATTAGCTTCTTCTGATGAGAAGGCTCTCCATTCGGGTCCAGAATCAATTACTTTTTGGCTTAAGACTAAACCACATACAATACATACTACTTCGCCTCGCGCCTCATCTGAAATTAAATTAGGATTACCACATTCTGGACATAAGTTCAAATTATTTTGAGATAATGAAAGATCCAAATACGCCTACCCTTGCATAATTCTACTCCTTAATTTCTATAATTAATCTCGTACTTTTAAATGTTTGCGTATTAAGGATTTATCTATTAATAAAGTAAGTAGAAATTAATTTTTCATTTTGACAATAAACCAAAAAATTTTAATAAGTTTCATTATTCTATTTATTTAATGCGACATTTTTATAAAAGCCATGGAAAGCATTGTTATCTTCGATCTTTTCAATCAAAATGTCCAATCTGCAATGCAGATGTGTTATATTGGGAGTGCAGCCATGGATGTAAAGTTTTTTTTGAATACCCCCCTTATGGAAAATTGGTGAAACATTATTGTCGGCATCATCTAAGTCAAGCTTATCAAAAAAGTAAGTATAGAATTATTATCAAAAAACCAAAAGGGCTTTTAAATAATGCTACAATAAGTTGTCCTGTATGTGGGAAATTATTCAAAGATGAGACAAATTTAAAAGATCATTTAATGCAAATGAAAAAAAGTGATTATGATCATAAAATATTTTCAGAAAATCAGTTATTCTTCGAAAAAGATAGAAAAGGATGGAAAGATTCTAGTTTTGGAAAGGTTGAAACCCAATATAAACCAAAATTTGGGAGGATTAATATAAAAAAAAGAACAGAAGACTAGGAATATAAATTTAACTTTTTAATAAAAATTTTAAAATTAAATTAATACTATATTATTAATATCAAATTATTCACCTTAAAGTTATTAGCAATTAAAAATTTGAGGAAAAAAAAATGCCCACAGATCCAGCAACAGCAGTTTACAATTTAATGCAAAAAGATCCTAGTATAATTGCAGCTGCAGTTGTACAAGGGAGAGATAATATCCTCTATTCAACAGATAACTGGGATATTAGTGCTGATGTTGGGAAAGTGATTTCAAGTTGGAGTAGTATGAATGCTCAATTCATCATGATTTCAGGGGTTAAATATTCAATTCTTCAATGCACCTCGGAACGTTTAGTTGCCACTTCTATTCGAGGGGAAGGCCATATTATTGGGGCAAAGGATGATGATCATAAATTAATAGTTTACCTTGAGCCTGATGGAGAGCCAATGGGAGCAACGATGGATACCCATAGAGCTTTGGCAGAAATGAGCTCTAAAACAAATTACATGGATTCAAGTGCGCAATTGGGAAGCACGGGAGGACCTATAGCCCCATCAGGAGGAACAATCATCGATCCTCAATTAAAAGGTGAAATTCAATCATTTTTAGACTGGGTTAAAGATAATGAGGGTCTTTCTGGGTATATAAATTATTATCTTCAACAAAACAATGAACATATTATTACTGAACTTGCAAAAATCTATGCTGAGCTAAGGCAAATATTTGGTGTATAATTTGTTCTTATTATTAAATAGTTTTAGTAAATTCGAATGAATATATAGTTATATTAGAAAGAATAATCAGTTAAACTGAACAAATTAGATTTAAAAATTGTTATTAAAGCAAAAAATGAATGATCAGGAAGATAGTAAAACGAACAGGTACACATCGAAAGAGGATATGGATTTAGAGATTCCAGTTGTCCCTGAAGCGCCTAAGAAGGAAAATAAAATCACTAAGAATTCTCCTGGATTATCTACAGAGTTATTAGAAAAAATAAAAAAATTAGAATCTAATACTATTAAAGTTGTATTGGTAAATTGCGAAAGATGTAAGACCATTATTCCTGTACCAGTTCCAAAAAGAGTTATTCTTAAATCTGAACTCCCAGTAGTTCCATTCAGCTTTGTCCATAAAAATCCAAATCAAAAAGATCAACATTGCATTACACTTCATCTTGATCATGATTTTGATATTCGAAGACAGAGGCTTTCTGATGTAGTGATTTCTAAAGATTAACTATCTTACATAATTATATCTTTAGTATAGCGATTATATATCTAAATCATAGAAAATTAAAGAAATAAATGCGATAAAGAAAGGAATCAAGCATAATAAACAAAGACACATAAGAAAGCTATTTCTCCATTTTAAATCATTAGGATTAAGGATAGCATTACAATTTTTACAATATTTAATATTTTTACCGTTAATAAGAGAATTACAATTATAGCACCTAATTAAATTATCATTATTAATTTCATTTGATGAAAACTTGATTCTTGACATTAAATCATCATAAATTCCAGTAGATTAAAAAATGTGCTATTGATTATTATATATAGTTTCCTATAAAATAAAATTTTTAATTTAGAACGAAAAAGGTGATTATATTTCTGGATTTATAGGTAAAAATATTAGGTTAGAAAGGATTATTAATAGAGAAACAAGGAGAACTATTATTGTTCCAATGGATCATGGACTTACAGTAGGTCCAATTAAAGGAATAGATAAGGATTTAGGTGTAATGGTTAATAAGATAGCATTAGGTGGTGCTAATGCAATTTTAGGTCATGTGGGAATCCCTCTTTATGCTCATAGAGGATACGGGCCAGATATAGGTTTGATTTTACATCTCTCAGGCTCTACTTCTTTAAGTCCAGAAACTAACTATAAAGTTTTGGTAAATACTGTATTAGAAGCTCTCAAATTTGGTGCTGATGGCGTATCACTCCATATTAATATAGGAACAAAAACAGATCCTGAAATGTTGGAAACATTGGGAAAAGTTTCAAGAGAATGCCGTGAATATGGTATGCCTTTATTAGCTATGATGTATCCAAGAGGTGAAAATATTGAAGATGAATATGATGTTGAAGTTGTGAAAATAACGGCAAGGGTAGCGGCAGAATTGGGAGCAGATATTGTAAAAACAAATTGGACAGGAGATCCTGATTCTTTTAAGGAGGTTGTTGATGGATGCATGGCCCCAGTTATAATAGCAGGTGGTGAAAAAGCAGGAGTTAGAAATATTTTGGAAATAACTAAAGAATCTATTGATGTTGGAGGCGCAGGAGTAGCATATGGCAGGAATGTCTTTCAAGCGGAAGACCCAACTAAATTGGTAAGAGCACTTTATTTCATTGTACATCAGAATTATGATGTCAATGAAGCTATAAAAGAGGCAAAACTTTAACTTGAATTATCTAACAATTCATTATATACATAAGTAAAAATTAATTATGAAATATTTAATCGAAAAGGAAATAGTAATCGAAGGGATTAAGATTTTCATAAGTCTTTTCAAATTACACAAAAGTTTTCTTTTGTTGATATCAGATCAAGAAGATTTAGGTATTGGAAATGTTACTTTGGGTACCCCTCCAATTATAAAAGATTTTAAATCATCAACTTCTTCGTATCATCTGTTTGGGCTTGATAGGAAGCTATTAAGCAATATAATTGCTGAAAAAGCATCTTCATTCCTAAAAGAGCCAGTTCTTCTCTTACTTTTTCTAAAAACCAAGAAGGATGAAAAAGAAATTATAAAACCCCTGATAAAATTCTTAAATGAAATATTTGAAGAAATTATGAAGAAAGAAAATGGATAGGATGCAGGGAGTGGGATTTGAACCCACGTACTCCTATAAGACCGGATGGCTCATCAATAATCGCTTGAATCAACGGAGATTATATAAAGTAGATCTTGAGTCCGGCACCGTTGACCAGGCTTGGTTATCCCTGCTCAGATAAACGATTATTTAAAGGAATTTATTCTTAAGGTAGATTTCAATTAGATGTTATTTATTATCTTGCGAATACAAACATTAATACAAACATAACTCCCATCATACCAAATAAAAAAATCATTTGAATTCTTCCTTTTCTTTTTTGTTTCTTTTCCCGTGCTAGATAATTATCTTTACAAGTTTGGCTGCAAAATGTTTTATCTGTAGGCATAGCCTTTCCACATATAGGGCAATGGCTGTGTGGTCCCCATTTCTTTTTAATTTGATCTTTCCATGTAGATTGAGACATATTTTACTTTTATTAACTTTTAGTGTTTATCAATAAGATCTTAAAATCTCAGCAGTTAAAATATTTTATCAAAATAAGTTCCTATTTTGATATTATTGTCCCATTAAAGTCTTTTTGACCATTCCAATATTTTTTTAATTCCGTTAAATCTTTACCATTCATTACTAACACATCAATATTACTCCTTTTTAATATTTGTAAAGAAACTAAGTCAAATATACGATATTCTCCTGCTGCTGCTTGATTACCATTAAAAGATGTTAATAATATTTCCTGCATCTTATCATATGAAACATTCTTAAGTAATGATGCGTCTTTATGCTTCTTTGGATCTTTATCGAAGATACCTGGAACATCTGTTAAAATAACTAGATTATCTGCATCTAAATATTCAGCTACTTCAATAGCTACTGAAGTTGTTGATTGACCAGGTTGTAATCCTCCCATTACCACAATTTTTTTAGATATTGTAGCAATTGATAATTCTTCTAGTGATAGTGGAACTCTTGGATACGCATAACCATTTAAACATGCTAAAATTATTTGAGAATTGATTTGTGAAATTTTAATTCCTATAATATCACAAAATGCTTCATTTTTGCCTAATTTTCTAATAATATTGATATAATCTCTTGCTAATATCCCTCCTCCACATACAATAACAATAATATCGAAATTATTTCCATGTTTAATAATATTACAAAATTCTGAAATAAATTCAGATCTAATTTTCCTTTCTTCGGTAAATAACAAGGATCCACCAATTTTTATAACAATATTCTTTTTAATCATAAATTATAATTGTTTTTTCTTTTTTATATTAATATAATCGATTTGATAATTTAAATTATTCAAAGTTTATGGTTATTAATAAACCTAAAGTTATTGTTGAGGTTCCACATAGGATTTCAGGTTTTTTTGAAATTGTGGATGAAAAAAATGGGAAATTAATAGAAAATCCAGTAGAAATTGGTTCAAGAGGCGCTGGGTTTAATGTAAATGCAGTAGGAAAGACCATTATTTCCTATAAAGAATTAGATATTAGTGAAGAGAGTAAATGTAAAATTTTCATTAATAATAAAGAAGTAAATCAAAGTGCAGAAACGACTAATTTTATATTTGATTATGTAAAAAGTTTGATTAATAATTCAGTAGATGTCAAAATAAAACACTTTTTTGATCTACCAGTGGGATGTGGATTTGGTTCAAGTGGTTCTGGAGCTTTGGGAACCATTTTTGGTTTAAATAAACTTTTTAGTTTAAAGTTGAGTTTTAAAGAACAAGGAAAAATTGCTCATATTTCTGAAGTGGTTAATAGAACGGGATTAGGAACTGTTTGCGGTCAATTAGGAAGAGGTTTGTGTGTTTTAAAAGAACCAGGATATCCATGTGCTTATGAAAGAATTGAAACACCTAATAATTTAGATGTAATATGTGGCTCATTTGGGACAATTCAAACAAAATCAATATTATCTGATCCTCTTTTGAAGTTAAATATAAAAAACGCAGGGAGTATGGCTTTAAAAAAGTTACAAATGAAACTAAATGTTAAAAATTTCATAAAAGCGTCAATATTTTTTGTTAATAAATCAAAAATTAGAGAAGCATTAGGATTAGAAGAAATTATAGAGGTAATGGATTCTTTAAATAAAACTAAAATAATCGGTGCTAGTATGAATCAATTGGGACGCTCGGTTTATGCTTTTTGTAATAAAAGTAATGCTAATGCCGTTTTAGATATATTGGAATCATATAAACCTGAAATTCAGATTTATAACTTAAGAATTAATAAAGCCAATTCAATAAAATTCAATATAATAAATAATTAATTAATTCTTTGCTATAGTGGAATTTAGAGACTTAGACTTTAATGTAGCCGCCTCAACGGCTCTTATAAGGGTAGCTCTTAGTTTTGCTGACTCAATTTCATGAATTGCTGTTATAGTTGTACCTCCAGGCGTGGCTACCATATCTTTTAACTCTCCTGGATGTTTTTGTGTTTCTAGTAATAACTTTGCTGAGCCTAACACTGTATGAGCAGCTAATCTTTGGGAAACGTCCCGAGGTAAGCCCATTTTTACTCCACCATCAGCAAGAGCTTCAATGATGATGAAAATATAAGCAGGACCACTTCCTGATAATCCTGTAACAGCATCTAAATGAGTTTCTTCCAATTCTTCAACTATTCCAACAGCTTGAAAAAGTTTCTTAACATAACTTAATTCCTCATTATTTATTTTTTCATTATGTGAGATGGCAGTAGCACCAGCACCTATTAGTGCAGGAGTGTTAGTCATTATTCTTATTAGTCCAATGGGTTTGTTTATAAAACTTTGAATATGATTGAGCGAAACTCCGGCAGCTATTGAAATAAGAGTTTGTTTCTCTGCTATACTTGATCCTATTTCTTGTAATACAACATCAATTATTTGAGGTAATACTGCAATCAATATGTATTTTGAAGATTTTACTAATGAAATATTACTATCTGCCATATCAACATTAAATTCTTTTGATCGCTCTTTAAGTCGAGATTCATCGATATCATAAATAATTACATCCCTCTCAGTGATAGTATTAGAAGATATAAACCGTTTTAAAAGAGCAGATCCAATTTTACCAATTCCAATAATGCCTAATTCTTTATTAAACATAATTTCTGAATATGCAAGTAACCAAAAGAACTTTATTATTTACTTAGTTTCAAAATAAGAATCTGGAGAGAAGTTATCAATTTTTGTTTATTCGAATATGTCGTTTAGACTATTATCTATAAGATCATAGTCAGTTATTCCATAATCATTCCATAAATTAAATTCTAAATTGATTTCATTATTAGATTTGCTAGACTGAGAAAAATTAGCTTTTATGAAAAATTCTATTCCTTTTTTATATTTTTGGGGAAGTTTAACATATACAACAGCAGTTCCTTTTTCTTTTTGAATTTTTAAATAATTTTCCAATAACTTTTTTCCTATTTGCCTTCCTCTGAAGTTCGGGTTTACATATAACAAATAAAGGCGAGCTTTTGGCAAAAGTTTATCAAAAGAATCAATTTTCCTAATTTTAGCTTCGGCAATTAAAATTCCAACTAATAAATCATCATTATATGCGGTTAGAATAAAATATTTTTTTTTTAGGAAATTAATTCTAAAATCGTCAATAAGTTCTATAAATTCGTTTGCACAAAGATTCAAATTAATAAAATTTTCATCTTCAGCAACTTTTATTATAATCTGATATTCTTGCTTTTTTGGGAACATATTTATTCGAATTATTTATATAATTCATCTTCTAATTCTTTAATAAGTTCTTCTTTAATCATTCCATTGTTTCGATCATAACCATCGCATACGATACTTCTAACACCGATTATATCTGGTGAGATCTCTCTTATTTTGACTATATCTCTTTTCATCAAACTACCAGCTAAAGCGACTTTAAGTCCATAATCTTTTGCTTCAATTTTAAATTGAATCAATTGATTAATGCTTAAAAAATCAAATAAACCCTTTCCATCTTTAATATATGTATCAAGCATAGCAATATCAGAGCCAGAGTCTGCTGCAATTGTAGGAATTAACATGAATTCAGGAGAACTATCCATTCTTTTTTGATCAGCATATCCAGCAACAACAATTTTGACATCTTCATTATAATCTTTCACTGCCTTTACCACTTTCTTCATCAAATAGATTCCTTGTTCTTTATTATTTGGTCCTTTTAAACCAACTTTAATAATATCAGCCCCAGCTACTGCGGCGCCCAAAGCTGCTAAGGAAGCAGAGCCAGGTAGATTTGGAAAATCTCCTATCGTAGCACTTAGTAATTTAGAATCATTAGAGGATATTAAACTCTTCATTTCCTTAATAATCCATGGAAAATTTGCTCCAAGTGAACCTTCATTAGGATTCTTACAATCAACATATTTTATTCTTTTAGCTTTAATTACAATTTTCGCTTCCTCTATGTTTTTAGGGCTTACGAGGATCTCTATTCGGTGATTATTCATTCCATCACTTCTTTGACTTATGAAAAAGATTTAATATTATTAATAAAATCAACATTGCAATTATATATAATGATTACTAAGGGATTTATACCAATAAAATCGATTTTCAATTTGATCTCGAACAAAAAACTGCAACAATTTATTTTAAGATGAAAATCTCTTAAAAAAATCATTAAATAATTCTAATGATATAAAAATTTAAATTAAATAATTATTATTAAATATAAAAAAAATTTAGATATTATTATGTCCCCTAAAGAAATTACCAAAGTTGACATTACTAATGAAGTTTTTAAGGAACCAATTGAAGTAATTAAACAGTTGTCCTCAAAATTAGAAGGATTAAAATATACTAAAGTAATTCAGACTTTTGTTATGGAAGATCGCAGATTAAATTTATCATTAGAAAATCAAGGGTCTAGCTATTTTAAGGGGAAAGTTGTTTGGATAGGAAATAAAAAGGATGATAGTGATGGTACTATTTTCTGTGTTGATACCAGATCAGAACTCAAACAAATTAATCCAACTGCAGAAAATACAGAAAATGTGATTCTTGATGTTAAGAAAGAAACAATTAGAATATCTACTGCTTCTAAAACCAAGTGTTCTGTATGTGGAAAGAATATTGAAATATTTGATGAGGTTACAGGGTGCCCAATCTGTGAAGCAAAAGCACATAAAGACCACTTCATAGATTGGATAAGAATGAAACATTCTTGTCCAATTTGTAAAAAGTCTCTAAATGTATCATCTACAGGAATTATTTTTATTGATTAATTTCAATAAAACGACTTTAAGTCTCTAACTTTTATTGTCCCATCATAAATTGTTGTACCTATTAGTACACCATTAAAATTTTCTGATTGATACTTTTTAATATCTTTTAAATTTTTAATACCACCTCCGACGATAATTTTACCGTCAAAAAGATTCCTAATTTGAAGATAAAGAGGTGATATTCCACCTAATTTTTGACCTACTTTAAAAAGATCTAATAATATTATGGTCGAAACTCCTAACTCTTTGATTAAATTTATCACTGTTAAGGTATCTTGATTATGGAGTGAGTTAATTTTTGTTCTTATCTCTTCTTTATACATATCAATGCTTACTATAATTTTTGAGGAACCAATAATTTTTAAACCTTCAAGAATAGTCTCTATACTTTCTATTGTCTCAAGTCCTAAAATAAGCTTTTCTAACGGGTATTTTGAGTAAAGATAGATGTCTTTAATATTAACAATTCCAGGATCAATAATTATTTTTATATTGGGGATTTTTAGAATTTCATTTATTAACTCTAGGTTAGGTTTTCTTTTCATAATGGCATCCAAATCAGCGATATAAAATTCAAGAAAGCCAAATTTTTGCTTTAATTCTTTTATAATTTTGATGGGGTTACTTGAATCGAAAAGATTTGATTTTAAACATTTATATCTACTTCTTTCACCTTTAACTGCGTGAACAGCTGTAGAATTTAAAATGTCCAAAACAGGTATTATTTTAAAATTTGACATAACCTTTCATAAATTCTTCTTCATCTGAATTATTAATAATTAATAAACCACCAATATGAATTACTCTTTTTTTTTAAAAATATTCGTTAATTAATTATTAAATAATTTTATTTTTAAGCAATAAATTCTAAAAATAGCAATGTAAAGAAAAAAGTATAATTAAAATTGGTTGAAATGAAAACCGAATCGTATATTAATAAAATAATTGAAGATACGGGTCTAACAAAAAGAGAAATTCAAAATCTTGTTGAAGAAAAGAAAAAAGAATTAAAGGGTCTAATTTCTGATGAGGGGGCATTATTTGTTATTGCAAAAGAATTAGGGGTTGATGTTAAGAGTGATAATAAAGATCTTATAGCAGATATAGAATTAAATATATCAGATATTACTCCAAATATGAAAAATATTTCTTTAATTGGTAGAATTAAAGATATATATAAAATTTCCAGTTTTAATGGTAGAGATGGAGAACCAGGTTATGTTGGTTCTTTTTTATTACATGATAATGCTGGAGAGATTCGAATTGTTCTTTGGAATGAACATGTAAATGTTTTCAAGGATCCTAATTTTGAAAAAAATGAAGTAGTGAAAATATTAAATGGATATGCAAAACAAGGAAGATTTGGTAATACTGAAATACATATAGGGACTCTAGGAAAAATTATTTTATCTCCAGAAGATGTTGACTATAGTAAGTATCCAAAAGTAATAAATAAATTTACAGAAATAAAAAATATTAACTTATCTTCAGGTTCGATTTCTCTAGAAGGAAAAATTGTACAAAAATATCCGGTTAAAGAATTTACAAAAAAAAATGGTGAGAATGGGAAAGTTGAATCAATTATAGTCATAGATTCAACTGGTTCAACAAGAATCACTTTCTGGAATGAAGATACAGAAAAACTAAATAATATTGAAGTAGGTGATTTTGTTTCAATTTCAGATGTCGTTCCTAGACAAAATAAAATTGATTCTAGTAAAATTGACCTACATGCGAAAATGAATACAAAAATAATTAAAAAGGATGAAGAAATAGAATTAGACGCAGATCTAGTTAAAAAAATTAAACTTTTACAAAAAGAAGAAAATCTTGTTTCTTTTAAAGGTGTTTTATCCTCTATAGATGATATCAAAACAGTTACGTTGAGATCAGGTGATAATGTCTCCCTTCTAGGATTTGAAATAAATGATGAAACTGATGGGATAAGGGTTACTTTATGGCGAGAAATTGCAGAAAAAAATTCAAAAATATTAGAAGTAGGAATGGGAATATTATTAAAAAATGTTTTAATAAGATATAATGACTTCTCGGGAAGAAAGGAAGCTTCTTCAATTAGTAATACGACACTTGAGATAATAGATTTAAAGATTCCAAAAATAAAGAAAATACAACAAACTATAAGTCAAGAATTCAAAACATTCTCTAAAAATTATACTCCAATAGATAATATAAACTCTTCTGGTATCTTCGAAATAAAAGGATTTATAGCTAAAGAGATAAGTAGGATTTCAGTATATGAAGCTTGTTCAAATTGCCAAAAAAAAATTGATAATTGCTCTTGTGAACAAAAAGGGACAACCGAATATCGAGTCATTCTTAATATATTGATTGACGATGAAACTGGAGTCATACGCGCTTCTTTTATTGGAGAGCCTGCTGAAAGATTAATTTCAACTAAAGCATCAACTATAGTAGCACTTAAAGAAACTGCTGAATTTGAAAAATTTATTGGAAAGGTTTCAGAGAACTTGATTGGTAAAGATATAATTTTAAAAGGAAAAGCAAAGTACAGTGATTTCAATAATTCTTACGAATTGAATGTGATAGATTTTAAGTTCCTTGATATTAACGAAGAATTAGAAAGAGAGATAAAAAAGATAGAAATTTAATATCATTTATAAATTAAATAATCCCTTTTATAAAAAAATTTATGAATTTTTAACATTTTCTCTATTTTGAATAGATTATATGATGAAAAAAGTCGATATTATAGGATTAGGAGAAGCTGTTATTGATTGGGTTGCTGAATTACCACATTTTCCAAAACCAGATGAAAAAGTATATGCTTTAAGTGAAAATTATTTCCCAGGTGGGGTCACTGCTAATTATTTGGTTGCAATAGCAAGATTAGGAGGACATTGTGGATTTATTGGAGCTGTTGGTAATGATTCTTATGGAGATTTTTTAATTAATGATTTTAAAATCGAAAGGGTTGATACTGCTTTTACAATTAAGAAAAGAAACGTGAGAACTCCAGTAAATTTTATCTTTATTTCTAAAGGAGAGAAAACTATAATTCAATCACCACATATGTTAACAACCAAAATAGAAATTTCTGATTTGAATGAATGTTATATCGCAGATGCTAAATTGCTGCATACTACAATGATCCATCCAGAAGTCACAGAAAAAGCAATAGAAATTGCGAAAGAAAATGACGTAAAGGTTTCAATTGATTTAGAATCTCAAATTGCTCAAAAAGGTTGGATTAAATTAAAAAAAATGCTTCTTAGCGCTGACATTTTAATGCCTAATAAAGAAGGTGCTAAGGTAATAACGAATACAAATAATCCTGAAGATGCTGCAAAAATTTTGGTTAAAAAAGGAATTAAAACAATTATCATTACTTTAGGAAGTAGGGGTGTATTATTGACTACACAAAAATTCCAAAAAAGAATTCCGGCATATAGCGTCAAAAAGATAGTTGACACGACGGGTGCTGGTGATGTGTTTAATGGAGCTTTTTCTTATGCATATTGGATAAAGGGTTGGAGTCTAGAAAAATCTTGTAAATTTGCAAATGGTGCTGCTAGTATGAAAATTCAAGCACTGGGGGCTAGAACTGGTATGCCTACTGAAGAAAAATTATTCAATTTTTTAAGGGAAAATGATACTGACTTCTTATAATTAAAAGTGGGTCTAGGAGAAAATTAAACAAATATTTTTAAAATTGCTTGGTTCTTCAATCAATTCATTAAATTTGTTTAAAATGTTAGTTGAAGAATATGAATCAAGTTCATCGTTAAAAGGCCAAATTCCAATTAAAATGTCACCTAACTTCTTTACATTCCCAATTAAATAACCTTCTTTTTTATTATTTACTTTATTAGTAATAAGTATTACAATATAATAATTGAATTTATAAGTAGGAGATGCTTCACCAAACCTCAAAACTTCTTCAATATTTTGAAAATGAACTAAGTCCTTATCTGTTTCACTTAACTTTTTCAAGTTTGAAAAAATTTGGGAAGGGATATGGATAGGTATTTCAGTTATGACATTTTTAAAGGTTAAAGATAAAGACTCTGCTTCCTCTGCTTGCTCACCTTTAAAGATAACTTTATAGATATTTCCACTCATTGAGATCGTTTTTAGTTATTTATTAAATTGATATTCAGAAGATTTTAAAGGATTTAATACTGATAGAGAGCAATTATTATTCCTATGACTTACTCATCTTTTCTTTTATTAATATATTTTCTTCGGGAAATCCTAGATCTATTAAAAATTTTTTGAGCTTAAATTTATGATCTCCTTGGAGTTCAATTTCATTACCTCTCACAGTCCCTCCAGAAGCACATTTTTTCTTAGCTTTTGTTAAAATATCCTTTAAATTTGCATCAAAATTACCTTCAAAAGAAATTACTGTAACTACGCGCCCCCATTTTCTTTTATCGTTAAAAATAAGTATCTGCTGTTCATCAGCACCTAAGCTATCACATATACATAGTTCTTTTGGAAAACTACATATGGGACAAATCTCTTCGTCTTTAATACTCTTTATTCACAACCTTTATTATTAAAAACATATTAAAATTCAGTTCTAAAAAATAATAGAACAAAATCTTATAAAAATCTTTTTTATTTTAATTATATCTTTTTAAAAACATAAATTTAAATTTTACAAGACGGTTAGAGATTTATAAGTTTAATTCTACCATTTATAAAAAATTTTTATTTATGTATAATCATTAGAAGTATTTACAGATTTATGGTCTCAGGAAAATGGAAAGCTCTTGGATTTTTAAAGTAATTGTTGCTGGAGCTGGTGGAGTTGGTAAGACCGCTATGGTCACCCGTTATTGTACTGGAAAGTTTCAAGAGGGATATAAAATGACTATTGGTGCCGGATTCCATACAAAATCTGAAACATTAGATTCTGGTGAAGCCGTAAAAATGCAGTTATGGGACTTCGCTGGTGAAAAGCGATTCAGAGAGCTCTTACCAGATTATTGTAAAGGAGCGAGTGGGGCTTTTATTTGCTTCGATTTAACTGATTACGATACCTTTCGAGAGATTCCTGAATGGTTAAAGATTATTCGACAAAAAGCTGGATTTATACCAATAATACTTTTAGGGATGAAATGGGATTTATCAAATCACGAAGTTAGTCCTGAAGTTGCCCATGATTACGCTGAAAAAGCAAAATGCAATCAATGCGTATTTACTTCTTCAAAAGAAGATATTAATATCAATGAATCTTTTCAGGCTATGGCTAAATGGTTAATCTATTACGCAAGCCAAGAATAAAGTTAAGTGATTAGCAAAAACTATCGAAAAACCTAAAAAGGAGGTTTAATATCTTTCATTATATGAGAAGTATTTTATAATGCTTCTTAAATCACCCTGCCTCGGTAGCTCAGTTAGGTAGAGCCCCGCTCTGGTGTGCCTAAAGCACCCGGCTAAGGTAAAATAGTTTTTACCTCCGGAGGTTAACCGGGCGGTCGCATGTTCGATTTTCCATCTAAGATATAGACGGTTCGAAAACCATGCCCGGGGCGTAATATTTTTCTTAGAATAACTTGTTTTCCCCTTTTTATTTGTTATATTGAAGAATTTAAATTATTACGCCGAAGCTTTGTTCAAATATACGATTTTATTTTAAGTTTTTAGGATTTAAAATTTATGCTCCCGCCGGGATTCGAACCCGGGTCGCCAGGGTGAAGGCCTAGCATGCTTGGCCGGACTACACTACAGGAGCAAGAATAGTGTATATGAAATATTTTTCTTTTAAGAAAATAATTCTTAATCCATTTGCATAAAGAATTTGATAATTACATACTAAATATTATTTTCTAATTAATTTTTGATTTTAAACTTTTTTATAATAACACGTGAGAAGAGTTAAGGTTTTAAAAATTTAATGCGGGAAGGGAGATTTGAACTCCCGAACTCCTACGAGACTGGATTCTAAGTCCAGCGCCTTTAACCAAACTTGGCAATTCCCGCTGAAGAATTATGCACGAATTATTTAATATTTATAAAAATTACCATAAATAATAAAATTTTATATGCGCTGTGCTTGATAGTTAAAATTAAAAATTAGAAATATTTAAGAATTAATATTAGTGTTATAAAAACAAGAAATGGGATTAAGCCTTTTATAAAAAATTTAGGTTGTACTAATGAGCGTAAGGGATTCTTTAATAAAGTATTTAACTACTATTTTGCGATCATCACAAGGGACAATATTAGTAATTTTATGTGATTTAAACGGTCTTTCAATTGCGAAGATAGGGAGAAAGAGTGATATAGAGATAAATCCAAATCAAATTACGAGTTTGGCTTCAGCTGCTTTTTCATCTAGCGAAGAGAATTGGGAAGACCTAAATATAAATGATCAAGTTATCTCTTTTTCTTATTTTGATATGGTATGTTTAATAACAATAAGAATAAATGAAACTCTTTTAACTATTGTTCATGATTATCATAAGGAATGGCCATTAGATGCAGATAATTTAGCTAGCTCGATGTATTATATAAAACAAAAATTGGGTGAATTTTTTGGCAGTGGAATTGAAAATGAAAGAGAACTTGAGATCTTTTCCAACAAGGTTAGAAGTGCTATTTATTTATTTGGAATGGGATCCGAAGTTCCATTTGTCTCATATGCTCCTGAAAAGTTTGATAACTCTAATCTCTTACCCGCAATAAGTTATGTCTTAGATTCTCTGCAAAATCCAATATTTATAAGATATAGTTTAGTAAATCCCTCTGGATTGACGTTAGATGCTCGAGAGGTAAGTGGACAGCACCTTCCCATTTCCGTTGAAGCTTTTTCTGCTAATGCAAATGTTGCATTTCAGAAAATGAAAGAAGAGTCTCAGGGAACGTCAATTGGAGAATTATTAAGCTATATTGCTATATCAGGTCAAGATCCAGAAAATTTCTATGGAATAATAACATGTCCTTCAGGAAAATTAAAATTTTCTAATCTTGAAGGTATAAAAAATTCAGAGGATCTATGTTTTGTTGGATTATTTACGCTAGTTTATGGTGGAATTCCCATTATGTGTGAATCAAGGAATCTAATTCACTCTATTTTAAAAATTATTGGGGAGGAGAGAGTAACTGAAAATTTCATTAAATCTGTTAATGTTCTTACTAGTTTTAAATATGAATAAGATCATAATTTAATATTTTTTCTATTTAATCAATTATAATATATTCAATAATGAAAGATTTTAATTTTCGAAAAAGTAAACCGAAATTATTTTGTATTCATTTTAATGAATGTGACCCACGAAAATGTACTGCATTAAAGTTGAAAAAACTAATGCTTTTAGATTTCATTACGGAAAGAAATAATAAATCAAGAAAGGCTCTGATTTTAAATCCATTGTCTCAAGAAGAACTAACATTAAAAGATCGAGAGGTTATTATAAAATATGGACTTATCGTTATCGATTGTTCATGGAATAAAATATTTAATCTTAAAGATTTAAATTTTAGAAATAATCGAAGATTGCCATCATTAATAGCTGCTAATCCCGTTAATTATGGGAAATGGGAGAAATTGAGTTCTGTTGAGGCTATAGCTGCAGCTCTTTATATTACAAACTTTAATGATTATGCCGACTTTTTACTATCAAAATTTTCATGGGGGATTCAATTTAAAAAACTAAATCAATTTTAAATTGAAAATTAAAACATTTTTAATAATTAAAAAATAAGAAAAAAGAAAAAAATTAATCTTCGCCGCCGCCTTTAGAAAGACCAGAAGCAGCAATAACGTCATCAATCTTTAAAATCATTGACGCAACCTCAGTTGCAGATTGAATAGCTTGAGTTAGAACCGATAAAGGTTCAATAACTCCTAATTTAACCATATCATCAGGCTTTCCAGTTTCAATATTTATACCAAAAGAACTTCCAGATTCAGATTCATGTTTTGATCTCAATTCCACGATTAAATCTACAGGATTATGACCAGCATTTTCCACAAGAGTTTTTGGGATAATTTCTAAAGCATTAGCATAAATTTCGATTGCTAATTGTTCTCTACCACCAATAGAGCGGGCATATGACCTTAAGCGTTTTGCAAGTTCAATTTCAGAAGCACCTCCTCCAGGTAGGATATATGGAATTTCCATAGCAGCTTTTACTACAGATAGGGCATCATGAAGCATTCTTTCTGCTTCATCAACTACATGCTCAATTCCTGCTCTGATTAATATGCTTACTGCTTTAGGATCAGCACATTCTGATACAAAAATCATATTATCATCGCCAATTTTCTTTTCTTCAACTTTTCCAGCTTTCCCTAGGTCAGATTCAGTGATTTCAAAAATGTTATTCATAATTTTTGCGTTTGTAGCTCTAGCAAGTTTCTCCATATCAGATTTTTTTACCCTCCGTACTGCGATTATATTTTCTTGAGCTAAAAAATTCTGTGCTTTATCGTCAACTCCTTTTTGGCAAAAAACTATATTAGCACCAACTTGTTTTAATTTTGCAACTCTTTTTTTTAGCATATTAGCCTCTTCTTCTAAGAATTTATTAATTTGGTCAGGTGTTTGGACTCTTATTTCAGCATCAAACTCAGTTTTCTCAACTTCGAGTGAACAGTCAATTAATGCTACCTTCGCATCCTTTATTGATTTTGGCATCATTGGATGAACAATTTCTTTATCAACGATAATTCCATCGATAATATTTGTATCTAATAGACTTTTACCCTCTTTCTTTATAATTTGAATTTGATCCAAATCAATGATTATATGATCTCCTCTTTTCTCTTTAATTTGACTAACAGCTTTAACTGCTATATCCGCAAAATGACTTTTTACACCTGTGATTAACTTACTATTCATTGATGTTTCTGCAACTTTCATTAAGGATTCCTTATCATCAATATTTATGCTAGTAGCCAAAGTTTTTAAGATCTCTTTACTTTTTACCAAAGCTTTTCTATAACCTCGAAAGATTATAGTTGGATGAACGGATTGCTCCATTAGCTCTTGAGCAAGATTTAATAATTCTCCAGAAATTATTACACTAGTAGTTGTCCCATCTCCAACTTTGTCATCTTGTGTTTTAGCAACTTCTACTATCATTTTTGCAGCAGGATGTTCTACATCAATAGTATCCAATATAGTTGCGCCATCGTTAGTAATTGTAACATCACCTAAAGAATCAACAAGCATTTTATCCATGCCTTTTGGACCTAAAGTTGTTCTTACTGCTTCTGCTACTGCTTTAGCCGCAGCTATGTTATTTTTTTGAGCATCTTTCCCAGTTTTTCTTTCAGTTCCTTCTTTTAAAATAAGAATAGGGACTCCAGATAATTGTGCCATTACATTTCACTTCTTTTTTATTTTTATAATTTGTGTTATTTATATAGATCTCTAAGTCATAAAATTAAAAAAGTTTACGAATATTAAAATTAAATAATTTAAATCTCATTTCTATTATTATATTAAAGTTTTTACTTTACTTTTCTTCCAAACATTGTTGATTCAAATAAAATTATATTGACAATAAATGTTTAGTTTTTAACTTTGTTCTTAAAAAGAGAGGATATGAGCTTAACTTTAATAATTTTAAGCACAATAAGCTTTTTCATTAACTTGATATTTCATTTTTATAAGAAAAAAGGATATAATCTATTAAAATTTAGAGTTTTTTTAGTTTTTATTTTCATTATATATGTTATTTTTTTTATTAGGAATCTACCCTTTTTTCTTTTTATAGATTCTAATATCATTTTAAAAGCATTTAATCAATTCATTATTAAAATTACAACTTTTAATCTTTCAGTAATCTTTATCGCAATTTCACTAGTCTTTCATCTACTAAGTTATTCTAATCGAGAAACAGGATTAATTGATCTAGAAATCCCTTCTTATACACTTCTGGGAAAAGGTGATATAAAAATTGGAACTACTATCAAACGAAAATCAAGAAAACATAATTTTTATTTATCAATTAAAGATTTAGAAAAACATATGTTTATTTGTGGGTCTACAGGTACAGGTAAGAGTAATTTTCTCCAAAATTTTCTAATTAATTATAAAAAAAAGTATGATACACCCTTCTTTTTGGTCGAATTTAAGGGTGAGTATCATTTTTTACAAGAAAAGATTGAAGATTTAATAATAATATGGCCAGGAGAAAATTTTTCAATTAATATTTTTAATCCAGAAGGGGCGGATCCAAAAATACATGCTGAAAGAATTTTTGACATTTTAAAAACAGGTCAATTTTTAGATGAAAATTCAGAATATTCTCCTCAAATGGAAAAAGTGTTAATTGAAATATTAACAAAAGTTTGTGAAAAAAAAAATTTTCAAAATTGGGAAGGTTTTGAAAAAAATTGTGAAAAATATGTCCAAAAAAATCGAAATTCAATTCCAATGTTAAAACAAACTATAATAAGCATTAAAAATCGTATTCGAAGGTTTTCAGAAGGACCATTAAAAGCTGTTTTTGAAAAAAATACAAATATAGCAATAAAAGATCTATTTAATTTAAATGTGATTTTGGATTTGAGTTCTATTATTCGCCTTGGAGGCGAAAAGGAAGATGCCATGTTTTTTTTAAACATGATCTTAAAATATTTATGGGATAAAAATATAACAAATGGAGCTTCTAATTATTGCGGTATTAAGCATATTACTATTATTGAGGATGCACAGTATTTTGCTCCACAGAATAAAGCTAAAAAATCGAAATTAACCACTTATTTAGAAGATATAGCGCTATTACAGAGAGGTACAGGTGAATGCTTAATAACATTAGCAACTCGTCCCGATATTAGCAAAGAAATATTGGCCAACAATGGAGTGGTTTTAACGTTTAAAAATCACATTGAAAAAGATATAATGTGTGAATTATTAAACCTTGATAATGAAAAGAAAAGCTATTTATCATTTTTAGAGGAAGGTCAGTGTATTATAAGAGTAAATTCAATTAAAGAACCGTTTTTGTTATTAGTGCCATATTATAAGCGAAAAACGTTAACCGTTTCTGAAATAATGAAAAGGAATAGAAAAGTATTAGAAAACCTAAATATTATAAAACGAGTTGATGATAATTTAAAAAATAAACGAGCCACTAAAATTAGTTGGCGAATTAAATTAAAAAAAGTTGTAAAAGCTTTAAGAAGTTCGCTAATTAATAGAGTAAGATTTCCCGTTAATTCACATGATAAGAAGATTTTACTTCAAGAAAATTCTGAAATTGGAGACAAAAAAATTACGCAAAATTGTTTTCAACAGAAAATTTTTCGTTCAGATAATAAAGAAAGTGATTTAAAGCAATTTAAGGAACTTATTAATGATTTATATAGACTAGAAGAAAAGAAGTATTAAATTTTAAGAGATAATATTCATAATATTATTTAATGACCTTAATTATTGGAATTGTTGGTAAACCTAGTGCGGGTAAATCTACTTTTTTAAACGCATCATGTTTAACAAATGCGAAAGTTAGTGAACTCCCCTTCACAACAATTGAACCAAATAAAGGAGTAGCATACGTTAAATCAGAATGTTTATGTAAAAAATTTAAAATAGATGATAATCCTAAAAATTCAATATGTATAGAAGGAAATCGGTTTATTCCAATACAACTTTTAGATGTAGCAGGCTTAGTTCCTGATGCTCATAAAGGTAAGGGTTTAGGAAATAAGTTTTTAAATGATTTAAGTAAAGCTAATGTGCTAATTCATATTTTAGATATCACCGGTTCGCTAGATAAAACAGGTAAAAGGGTTTCAGAGGGTGCTAATGACCCTTATGAGGATATAGTATTTCTAGAAAACGAAATTGATATGTGGTTTAAGGAAATCCTTGAAAGAGAAGATTGGAATAAATTTTTAAAAGTTTTTTCTCGACAGAAAAGTAAATTCATTGAAGAATTATATAAAAGACTTTCAGGAATAAAGGTAAAGAAAAATCATATTATTTTAGCATTAAAAGATACAAATTTAGAAGAAAAAGATCCATCTCTATGGAATGAAGATGAACTATTTAGTTTTTCTAAAAAACTAAGAGAAATTTCTAAACCGATACTAATTGTAGCGAATAAAATTGATAAGGAGATTGGGAAAAGTAATCTGGAAAGACTGAAAATTAAATATAAAGAGACTATAATCCCCTGTAGTTCCTTAGCAGAATATTTTCTAAGAACTTACCAAGAAAAGGGATTTATTAATTATATACCAGGTTCTAATGATTTTGATATATTAAATAAAGAAAATTTCAATCAAAATGAATTAGAAATGTTAGATAATATTAAAACAAAACTCCTTAGCGAGTTCAACGGTACAGGAGTTCAGAAAGCACTAAACTATGCAATTTTTGACATTTCGAAGCAAATCTGTGTCTATCCCGTTTCAGATATTAATAATTACTCTGACAATAATGGTAATGTCTTACCAGATGCAATACTAATTGAAGAAGGGATGACTCTGAAGGATTTCGTGAGAGAAAAGATACATACTGATTTAGCTGATCATTTTATGTTTGGAATTGACGCTGTTAGTAAGAAAAGATTAGGAGAAAATTATGAATTAAAACATAATGACGTAATTAAAATTGTAACATCTAAATAAATTTATTCAATCTTCTCTTGAAGTTAATAAAATGTATGCTAAAATAATTATTAATAAAATTATCCCTAAAAGCACAACAATAAAATTAAAAGTTTCTTGATCTGGTGTTAATGTTGTTCCAAATAAGAACATTGTAGCAATCTGTTTTAATAATATCATAATAATAATTCATAAAATATAATAATTAATTAAAAGAATTTGTTTTTATCTTTTTATAAAAATTAAAATGGACCTGACGGGAATTGAACCCGTGACCTCTTGAGTGCAATTCTTGTATATCCATCTAGGATGAATAAATGTCAAGCGATCTTCCACTGATCTACAGGCCCGAAAAAACTATTTTATAATTATATAGTAAAGAGATCGATAATTAAAATTCTTTTGTTTTTAATAATTTAAAAGAAGAGAGTGGCAATTAAGAAAGTAAATTAAGATCCTAAACTATAATTTCTTCCCAGATTTTGTTAAAAATAGGAGGTGATCCAGCCGCAGGTTCCCCTACGGCTACCTTGTTACGACTTCTCCCTCCTCGCATACTAGA
>JBHLNZ010000130.1:0-6282 GCA_048941015.1 Promethearchaeota archaeon
TAATTTTTTTACACTATAGGTGGTATTTCCTTCACAATTGTATTGATATCTCCCATTTCTTTAGTATATCCCCTAATTCGAAAACTATATTTATACTCTTTGTTTCTTCTCAGAATAAATTCCTTATGAAGTGCGGCAACCGCTGGAATATCTCCTCCTACACCTTGTTGATTATAATCAATGTTGACTGTTATTGTATCTCGGTTGGGTAATTCATGAATATGTTTAGCAGATTCCAAATCTTCCATAGTGTAAGGCCAAGCACTTACGTTTAGAAAAGTTTGACCAATATCAGATACTAATAAACCAATCCCTTCTTTATTTGTGAAAGTAACCCATCTAACATCAGTTCTATTTCCATTTTCTTGTGGTTTCACATAATTATGAATCAAATCCTGCACTTTTCCTGAATAAATTCCTACTGCCGCTCCTGTCTTTCTATCTAACATAGTTTCATGTGGCCCTTTACCGAACCAAGTCATTGTATCAAATTGTTTGGGAATCCCCATTTGCATACCGAAGCGTACCAAGTTCCTAGTTGGAAAAATTCTATTTTCTACAATTATATCTCCATTTCCATATATGTTATATATTGTCTCTAATGGTTTTTCAGTATTTACCATTTCTGATTCAACAAAAATCCTTATAATGTTGGATGTAAGATTTTCATATGATATTTTCAAAATTATTCTCTCTTTACTTGCTTTTTTCCAACTCTTATCAATAGCAGGAGTTGATTCCATTTCAATCAAATCGCTATAACTTAAATCATTATCAGTAGGAGCCCTCCAAAAATTTGGGATTAAAGGTGTTGAGATTAGCTCAATATTATTAAAAGAATAATATTCAATCACTCCTGTATTCTTTCCAACCCTAAGATTAAAGTTTTCCCCTTTTATTATAAAGAAATCAATGAATTCATCCAAAACAACTTTTTTTGTGTCATCTAATCTTAATTCTATTTCGGTAGAGCTCTCATAGGGAATTTTAAATTGATCCCAAGCAAGAATATACCCTTTATGTGCCCATGTTGTACCTTTTGAAAGAATAGACATAACTTTTATATGATATTCTGTGTTCGGTTTCAATTTAGGTACTTTGAATAGAATTTTTAAATCTTCGGTACTATTTGGTCTTACTTGAAGGTTCTCAATTAATCCCTCTTGAGTAATTACACCATTTTCTGTTAACTCCCATTTAATCGAGACAAAATCGAGAGATTTAAAGTTGTACTTATTGTATACTTCAAACCTTCCATTAATTAAATCCACGGGGAGAATCTTTATGCTCTGATAAACTTTTTTAACTTCAAATAAAGCGGGATTTGGCTTTCTATCTGGTAATAAAATCCCATTAATACAAAAATTTTTATCATTTGGTCTATCTTTGAAATCTCCACCATAAGCCCAGAATTCTTTTCCGTCATTTGAATATTTTCGAATACCTTGATCGACAAAATCCCATATAAAACCCCCTATTGCATTGTCATATTTTTCAAAAACATCCATATATTTCTGGAAATTTCCCAAACTATTACCCATTGCATGAGCATACTCACATAACATAAAAGGCTTTACTTTTGAATTATTATTTTTATGATTTCTTAATTCCTTCTTTATCAATCTTTCAAAACTTTGTGGACTCTCATACATAAAACTTGCTACATCCGTTATTTCTTGATTAAAGTCATTTTCATAATGTATTGGTCTTGTTGAGTCGATTTTGACGGTTTCATCTTTCATCATTTTAAAAATGTTCCCTATACCTGCTTCATTACCAAGAGACCACATAAAAACACATGGATGATTTTTATCTCTTTCAACCATTCTTATCATTCTATCGATACATGATTTAGCCCATTTAGGGTCACTATTGGGGAGAATCTTTCTTAATCCATGCGTTTCCAAATTGCATTCATCTAGAACATAAATTCCGTAGAAATCACATAATTCATAAAATTTAGGGTGATTAGGGTAATGACTGGTTCTTACAGAATTAATATTATTTTGTTTCATTATTTTAATGTCTTGGATCATTCTTTCAAACGGAACTGCTTGACCATAATCGGGATCGAACTCATGTCGGTTGACTCCTTTGAACTTAACAGATACTCCGTTTATATATATACCGCCATCTTCTTCAATTTCAACTTTTTTAAATCCAAATTTACAATGTGCGATCTCAATAGTATCATCATTAGAATTTTTTAACTCTAATATAATGTCATAAAGATATGGTAATTCCGCTGACCATTTTAATGGATTAATGATATTTTTTTGTATAGTTAGAATTTTTTCTTCCTCTTTTTTGACTGAAATGTTATCTTCCATCAAAATATTTTGATTTATATCTTGTTGCTCTTGATTTATCAATGAAATCTTTAATTTGAGACTTTTTCTATCATTTTTATTATAATTATAAATCTTTATTTTAAACTTTAATAGAGCATTTTTATAGAGCTCATCAAAATCACTATATACAAAAAAATCTCTTATGTGAATCTTAGGGGTAGAAAATAGATAAACATCTCGAAAGATTCCACTTAATTTCCACATATCTTGGCCTTCAAGGTAAGATCCGTCAGACCATCTATAGACTTCAACTGCAAGGACATTTGACCCTTGATTTATATATTTTGTTATATTAAATTCTGCCGGACTCATACTGCCTTGACTATACCCTACTTTATTTCCATTAACCCAGATATAGAAAGCGGATTTGACACCTCTAAAATGTATGAATATCTCTCTCTCCAACCAATTAGTCGGGATGTCAAAAGTCGTCAGATACGACCCAACAGGATTATTAATATGACTAATATTTGGAATTTTTTTTTTTTTAACACTATATGGATATTGAATGTTAGTATATATTGGTTTTCCATATCCTAACATTTCCCAATTACTAGGAACAGGAATTTTATCCCATTGATCTATGTTATAGTTTACTTTGTAAAAGTCTACCGGTCTTTGAGATGGATTATTAGCCCAATGAAATTTCCATTTACCATTTAAAAAATTATAAAATGAAGATTGTTCATAATTTCCTTTTAGAGCAGACTCGATATCTGAATAAAGATAAAAAGTGTTATGTGCTGGTTCCTTGTTTATCTCAATTACTTCTAAATTTTCCCAATCAAACCTATTTCCCATGGTTTTTCCCAATTTAAAAAATTTGTAATAAACCTATAAATGAAAGCAAAAAAAGATGAAAATGATTACTATTCTTTTGATTTAATTATTGCTAATGCATTTATAGTTAATCTTTTTATTTCATCAAAATTTCCAGTTGATATTAATTCTTTTTTCACGATCCAACTTCCACCACATGCAACAACATTATCTAGTTTTAGATATTCTTTTAAAGAATCATTATTTATCCCTCCCGTAGGCATAAACCTAACATTTGGATAAGGGCCTGCTAAATTCTTAAGCATTTTTGGTCCTCCAGATATATCCGCTGGAAAAAACTTAAAAATATTTAATCCTCTTTCAAGACCCCACTCTACCATTGATGGTGTATTAAGCCCTGGGATGATTATGATCCTTTTTTTTACGCAATAATCTACAATTGTTGGATTAAAACCAGGTGTAACAATAAATTTTGCTCCTGCATCAACGGCTCTTTTTACTTGATCAACTTTTAAAACAGTACCTGCTCCTACGAGTATATTTGGCATCTCTTTAGAGATAATCGATATTGCTTTTTCAGCAGCTTCAGTTCGAAAGGTTATTTCTATAATAGGAAGCCCTGCTTCTTCTAGAGCTTTTGCAAGAGGAACAGCATCGCCATAATTCTCTATAGTAACGACAGGTACTAATTTATATTTTTCAATTATTTGTAAAACATCCAAAATAAATCCCATTATAAATAATAAAAATAATATTAGGTGAACAGAATATTTAAAAAATAATAATCTTTATTGTTTCAATTTAATCTACTTCAATCTTATATTGAGTATTAATCTCTGGGACGATTATTTTTAAATGTTGAGAATCAAAATCTTTCAATTTCTGCAACTCTTCTTCGGAAACTGTATTATAAGCAAACATGCCAAAATGATGAACTAATAGATTAGGTATCTTCGCTTTTTGACACAACTCTAATACTTCAGGAATTTTAAAATTTCCCGCTATTCCATTACTTAATCTATACTCATCCCTCCCATTTATGGGCAGAAGTGCAAAATTAATCTTTAATTTTTTAAGTTTATCAGAGAGGCCCTCATAAGGTATACAATCTCCTGAATGATAAATCTTAATACCTTTAAAATTTAAAATATAACCAAGAAAATGATGTTCTTTGTGCTCATTTGTTTTAAATTGTTCATGTGAAGCTGCTATTGCATAGACTATAAAATTATCATCCAATTGAATTGATTGACCCGCATTTATAGTTAGAATCTGCTCTCTCTGTGTGCCTCTTTTTATAGCTTCTTCTTTTTCCGCAGCAGGGATTATAAATTTGCATTCTGGATTATTTCTCGACAAAATTGAGATGGTTTCTGGATCTAAATGATCAGAATGAGCGTGTGTACAGAAGGAATAATTCAATGATTTTATACTTTCAGGATTTATCGGAGGAACCATCAATCTTATGTGAGGGAAGATTTTATCCTTATACTTTTTCGAAAGGAAATCAGATAAATAAGGATCTATTATTATTAGATCTGTTTTGAATTTAATCAGGAAACCAGCTTGACCAATCCAAAATATATATATCTCATTTATATCCTGAGTATTCAGCTTAATCAATTCTTTTTCAATAGATTCAATCGGAGATGATGTGATTTTCAGAAAATCCATTCATAAAACACCTAGTATATTATCTACTGCAGTCTCAACTGCTTTATCAATACTCTCGCGAGTATAACCCCCAATATGTGGAGTACAAATCGTTTTTCCATGGCATATTAGGGAATCTAATTCAGGAGGCTCAACATCATATACATCAGTTGCGTATCCGCCCACTTTACCATTATCAAGAGCTTTAATTAAATCATCTTTATCAATAAGACCAGCCCTTGCAGTATTTATTATAAATATACCATCTTTCATCATCTTTAAGGTATCTCTGCTAATTATTGGTTGATCACTAGGAGGACAATGAAGGCTTATGATGTCTGAATTTCTCAATAATTCATTAAGGGAAGTATATTTGAAATTTTTTGAGAGTTGGAAATCTTGATCAGGATATACCTCATATCCTAATACTTTCATTTCTAAACCTAATGCCATATTAACTACTTTTTTCCCAATGTTTCCAACACCAATTATTCCAAGAATTTTACCAGAGATTTGAATACCCATAAATCTCTTCCATTTACCATTCTTTAAACATTTATTGCTATTTGGAATACTCCTTACTAAACTTAACATTAATGCTACAGTTAGTTCTGCTACAGCTTGGGAATTTGTTCCACTAGCTATTTTAATTTCTATTCCAAAACTTTTTGCTGCTTCAAGATCAATATTTTCAATTCCAACCCCATTCCTACTAATTACCTTTAAATTTTTTGCGACTTGTAATACTTTGGCAGAAATCGTTTCAATTCCCGCTAAATATGCAATACAATCGGGTAAAATTCTTAACTGTTCTTTTTCAGTTGGTTGTTTTCCTGGGGGTGCAAAAATTAATTTATAACCGGCTTGTTCGAGACGTTTCAAAGCAGGGTGTCCATCTTGGGTTATTGAACGCGGGGTAATATAAATTCGTTCCATTCAAAACATCTTTCATACTTTTTAATTAGGATTTCCATTTTGGATTATCTATTATTTTGGGTTTACTATCTTTTTCAATAATAAGTTTTCTAAATCCTTTTGTTTCAATTGTTTTATAATCATGTCCAGCATCTGCTCTAAAAGCGAAAAAAGAAATTAATGGTTCATCATCTGAAATGTTTATAGATCTATGAGCATAATTTGGAGGAACATAAACAGAAATTCCTGGTTTCATTTCTTGGATTTCTACCTTTCCTTCTGGGTCCTCCATTAACAAAAATCCTTGACCTTTTATACAATAATAAACCTCAGCAGTCTCTTGAACAGAATGAAAATGCCCTTTAGTCATAAAATATTCGTTTGCTACTTTACCAGGATAGAGAATAGTTGTACCAAATGCGATATGACTTGGCTTTTCTGGTATTCCAAGTTCATAAAATTCATAAACAAGAACATCATGTTTAGAAACCATTTTCTTTAAGATATTATTATTTAAATACATACCATCCATATCGGAGAGCATCCGTTTTTTTGACTCTTTATCAGAAGATAACCCATTACT
>JBHLNZ010000131.1:0-6274 GCA_048941015.1 Promethearchaeota archaeon
ATCCAAGGGTCAAATTCACTCCGATAACAATTCATAGTAATCCAACTTTTAGCAGGTTCATAAGAGACTGATGATGTTGGACGAGTCATTAAGTAGCCAGCTACAATACCTTCGTCGTTAACAAAATAATTTCTGGCTGCTCTGCCTTCTCTCAATGAAGGACATTTTTCTGGAGTTAATTCTTTCATTAGATCTGGGAAATCTTTCCACATTCGTGGTCCTAAACCACATCCAGAAGAATTTTTTTCTCCAGGTTTTCTTCCTCTCTCAAAAAAAATCGTCTTCAGTCCATTTTCTGCAGAATATTTGGCAGTCATAGAACCTCCTGGTCCAGCACCAACTATAATTACATCATAGTTATTCAATTTTTCACCCTTTTGCTTTAAAATTAGTTAACTTATTTGATAATTAGATTAAAAAGTATATAAAATTCACTTTATTTTATAAATCAAAATATCTTAATAAAGTAAAAGATTGATAAGTGTATCTTGGATTAAATAGGAAATATAGATTATGAATGAAGACATAATTTTTACAAAATTAGCTAAAATATGCGGGACCAAAAATGTCTCTAAAGACCCCAAAATCTTGATCAAATATTCTACAGATTTAAGCTTTTTCAAAGGAAATCCCCCATTATTTATTGTTTGGCCTTCTAATACTCAAGAAGTAGAAAAAATCTTAAAATTTGCTAATCAAGAAAAGTTTTCTGTTATTTCAGTTAGTTCAAATTCTAACTATAGACTTCACGGGGATACAATTCCCCATAACAATAATTGTTGTATTTTAAACCTTTCTAAAATGAATAAGATTATCTCTATTGATAGGAAAAATCGAGTTGTTATGATAGAACCAGGAGTTACTTTTGCAGATATAATTCCAAAATTACAGCAAGAAGGTTTAAGATTGTTATTACCTCTACATCCTACTGGAACAAAATCAGTAGTCAGTAGTGCTCTTGAAAGGGAACCTATTATAATACCACGTTATCATTGGGATAGTTCAGATCCATTGTTATGCACTGAATTAATTTTTGGAACGGGAGATTTATTCAGAACGGGTACAGCAGCAGGTCCAGGAACTATTAAGCAACAAAAAAGATCTGGACAAGCACAAGTAAATCCAATGGGACCAACACAATTTAGTCCATTTAGGTTAATACAAGGTTCACAAGGAAGTTTAGGAGTAGTTACATGGGCTACTTTGAAATTAGAACTCTCTCCGACAATTCAGAAATTATATCATTACCAATCAAAAGATATTTTAGAATTATTAGAATTTCAGTATGAGCTACTTAAATATCGATTATGTGATGAATTATTCATTTTGAATAATCTTAATTTAGCATGCTTGGTAAAACAAGATCCTAATGAAATCAAGCATCTAGCACAACATTTAGATAAATGGAATTTAATTTATGTATTATCTGGAAGAGATAAACTGGCTCAGGATAAAATATCTTACCTTGAAGGAGATATTAATGATATTTTAAAAGAGAAAAAACTTAATTTTTCAAATGGTAGCGATTTAATTGAAAAAGAATCTATTTTGAAGACTTTAAGTGAAGCTACCCTAAATTCATGGAGATTAAGATTAAATGGGGCATATCAAGATCTATTTTTTTTATCAAGTTTTGAAAAAATTACTGTATTTACTAATCTTGTTGAAGATCAATTTCCTTCTGATTTAGGTATCTATATTCAACCAATCAATCAAGGGACTTCATATCATTGTGAATTTGATATTTACTATGATCCTAATAATAACAGCTTAGCTGAAAATATTAAAGATAAATTTTTAGAAATTAGTAAGCAACTAATGGATCTTGGCGCATTTTTTAGCAGACCTTACGGTATCTTAGCTAAAGAGGTTTATGCTCATCAAAGTGCAGAAAATGTTAATGCTCTGAAAAAAGTAAAGAAAATTTTTGACCCAAATAATATTTTAAATCCGGGGGTGCTATGTTTTGACAATTAATCATTTCCCAGAAGAAGAATATCAAAGGATGATTAAAAGATGTGTACGTTGCTCAGTATGCAAATGGATACCTCAAGTACAAATAAAAAGCCGGAAATATGCTTCAGCATGTCCTGCTATTGATATATATAATTATCATCCTTATAGCGGTGGCGGAAAAATTATTCTGGCACTTGCTTATGAAATGGGGCGAATTAAACCAACAGAAGAACTTCGTGATATTGTTTATAAATGTACGGAATGTGGAAATTGTGCTATTGCTTGTAAATACATGAACACTTTAGAACCATTAGAAATCATAATCCGATTGAGAGAAAAATTAGTGAAAGTCGGGTGTGGACCTATGCCAAAACAAAAAGAATATATTGAAGCTGTTAAGAAATTAAATAATCCATATAATGAACCACATCGAAAAAGAACGGACTGGTTACCTGATGATATTAAACTTGATCCTAATGCTAAAATGCTATATTATGTTGGATGTACTTCCTCTTATAGAAGAAAAGAGATAGCTATAGCAACAGCTCGTATTTTGAATTTAGCTGGAGTAAACTTTAACATTTTACAAGATGATGAATTTTGCTGTGGAAGTCCCGTATTACGTACTGGTGAGATTAATACATTTGAGGAATTCATGAATAAAAATTTAGACGTAATTGAATCTAAAGGGATAGAAACTGTTGTTTTCAGCTGCGCGGGATGTTATGATACCTTTAAAGTTGATTACAATTTACGTAGAAAATATAATTTCACAATTTTACACACAACGGAACTCTTTGAAGAATTAATTAATAGTGGGCAAATAAAACTAATAAAAAATGTTCCACTCAAAGTTACTTATCACGATCCATGTCATCTGGGCAGAAATGCAGAAAGATATAAAAATTGGGATGGAGATACAATTTTGTTGATGCCATTAGTGTCAATTGATATTCCACCAAAACCTAAAAGAATAGGTTCTGAAGGTATTTATGATGCTCCTAGAAATATTCTTAAGAAAATACCGGGATTAGAATTTTTAGAAATGGAGCGAATTAAAGAATATGCTTATTGTTGTGGAGCTGGTGCTGGTGTTAAGTCAGCTTTTCCTGAAATGGCTATCAAAACAGCAAATAAGAGAATAGAGGAAGCTGAGGACTCAGGGGCTGAAATTTTAATATCTGCATGCCCTTTTTGTTCGACAAATCTTCAAGATGGGATAATAAATTGTAATTCTAATCTAAAATATTATGATATAAGTGAATTGATTTTGATGGCAATGGGTTTAGAACCTGAAAACTTAAAAAAAGCAGTTACCGAGGTAGATTAAAAAATGTTAAAAAAAACGATTTTGGAAGAATTTCAAGATATTGTTGGTTCTGAAAATATAAATGATGGAGAAATAATAACTAATGCTTATGCATATAATTGGTGTGTAGAATTTGTTAATTATATGGAAGATAAAGAGCCTATTCCATTTTCTTCAGTACCTAAAGCAGTTATATTACCTTCAACAACAGAAGAAGTTCAAAAAATTGTCCAATTATGTAATAAATATGAGATCCAATTTAAAGTGCAAAGTACTGGATTAGGACCATGGAATCAACCTTCTAGTGATAATTCAATTATTTTAGATATGCGAAGGATGAATAAAATTGTAAAGATTGATGTAAAAAATCTTTATGCTGTGGTTGAACCATATGTTAGTGGGGCTCAACTTCAAGCTGAAACAATGAAATATAGTTTAAATGTTCATATGCCAGGTGCAGGTCCTATGGCATCCCCCCTAGCAAGCCATACTTCTATGGCAGGTCCGGGTTTTACTTCTCCACAGACAGGGCATAGTGCGAGAAACGTTTTGGGAACAGAATGGGTATTACCAAATGGAGAAATTCTAAGACTAGGCTCTCTTGGTTTAAAAAGTAATTCTGATTGGTTTTCTGGAGATGGACCAGGCCCCAGTTTAAGAGGGATTATGCGAGGTTGGGTAGGGACAAAATCTGGTCTTGGAGTATTTACAAAAGTCGCTATTAAATTATTTCCATATCCATGTAATACAAAATTTATAGCACGAGGGCATGCACCACTTTATGATTTTGAAATACCAGACTTTATTAAAGCGTATGTTATAGACTGTAAGAATTTTAAGAATTTAGAAAAAATATATTTACGAATTAATGAAGAAGAAATAGCATTAATTTGTAGTCATATGTCTAATTTCGCTATAATGGCAATTTTTTCTTATAGTTTAGAAAGTCTATTAGATAAAATTGCTTTAGGAGGATTAAAAAAACCTTTACTAATTGTCATAGCAGCTCGAACTGAAAATGAGTTTAAGTATAAACAAAAAGTTATGGACCATCTAATGCAAGAATTGAATTTAACAAACATTATTGGAACTAAATATAATCCTCCCCCTATATTTTACGCAGAATGCTTACGGGCAAATCTTGGTTATCACGGATTCATTGCTACAGGAGGTTTTCAATCAACGAAAGGACAATGTGATGCTGCTGCATTATGCCTTCGTACAGAAAAAATTAATATTCCAATTAAGCAAAAATATATAAAAAAACAAGTAATTGCAGATGATTTTGGGGAAGGTGCATGGATGACTTCATATGAATCTGGACATTATTTTCATATGGAAGTACCTACGTTTTACGATCAAACAAACCTAAAAAGTGTTAAAGGAATGGCAGAATATATGGAAGTGAGTAATAAAATGGACTTAATTAAACATTTAGGAGTTCCTTTTTTCATAGAAGGAGATAAATTACATGATGAATGGGGACCACATTTAATGAATTATAATAAATGGCTAAGAAAAATCAAAGAAGCTTTTGATCCTAAAGGTGTTTCTGATTCTGGATTTTATATATCAGGAAAAAATAAGGTGAATTAAGAAGTGAGTAGGTTGGATTTGATTTTAAATGAAAAAAGAGGTTTTGCGGGACTTATAGCTAGTGTAATAGAGCCGTTGAATAATCAACCCAAATTTAAAAATTCTTTTAAAGATACTCAACGTAAAATCCTAATAAATGCTTTGAATTTAAATTATGCTGCTCTATTAATAATAAATAAAGGTACTATCCAAGTTAAAAGCATTCTAAATAAACCAAAATCAAATTTGAAAAAGAAAGCAATAGGATGGGATAGTTATATTTCTATGGATTCTCAAATTTTTTTAAATTTCGTAATGAAGAGAATATCAATTTTCAAGCTCGGATTAAAGCTGATTACTGGTAAAGTAAAGATTAGAGGTGTTTTAAAACTCATTGGTATATTAAAATTAATAAAGATTCTAACTGATTAGATTAAAATTCAGAATTATTCACTACCAAAAGTTTAATTTCATTTTAAATATTTTTTTTATTAAAAATTAATTGTTTTTGAGTTATATGACTAATAAAATTAAAGAAGTATGGTTAGGACCTGGTAAAAAAGATGGCCAAATTCGTGAATTTAAACCAGAAAATGATGGTCTTCATATTGATATGAAAAAGAGAGGTAATTTTGAATGGTGGTATTTTGATGCGCGTTTAGATAATGGATATACGGCAGTAGGCTTTTTTCGCGCTAAACACGAGCGAACAGGTAAAACAGGAGTAGAGATTACAATCTATAAACCAAATGGGGAGAAAATACAGAAAGTTTTTGATTATAAACACACTGATCTAATAGCGACAAAGCATAATGCAAATTTGAAGATTGGAAAAAATTATATTAGAGTTGATTATTCTAATGAGAAATTACCTGAGTATGAGATCTTTTTGGATGAAATTGACCTTGGAATTCATTTATTCTACAAACCCATATTGAGAGGCTGGATGCCTGGAGAGGGATACACAGAATTTGGGAATCTAGGTCAATTTGGTTGGTCTATAGCAATTCCAAGAGCTGAAGTTAAAGGAAAACTTAAACTTAATAATGAAGAAATTCCTGTGAAAGGTATTGGATATCATGATCATAATTGGATTACTTTTAATCTGGTCCGAGTTGTAAATTATTGGCATTGGGGAAGGATTTACTCAGATAATTTCACTATTATTTATGCTTTTATTCAATGTAATAAAAAAATGGATAATTATCCTATAAATATCTTGATGATCGCAAAAGGCAAAGAAATAATAACTAGTACTGGTGAATTTGATTTAATTAGTAAAGACTTTCAATATAATGAAAAAGCAAGAAACATGTATCCAAAAACTCTAATATTTGAACTTTCAAATCAAAATAGAATTGTTCTTGAAGTTTCAGAGATAATTGATGCTGACCAATTACTTTCTGAGTTTAACCCTGTAATTCGTTTCTTAGC
>JBHLNZ010000132.1:0-6255 GCA_048941015.1 Promethearchaeota archaeon
AATACTCTCAGCAAATACTTTTTGGAGTAGAAAAGTGGTTCCAGTATATTTAGTTAATTCTTTTAGAGACTCGTTAGAGCTTTTAAGCAATTTTAAAAAAATTATATTTAACATATGTGGAACTCCTAATGTAAGAGCAATCCTAAGATCATGAATATCAGGTGTTGTTTCGGTAATAATAACGCCATCCTTTCTGAAGATACTTAATAATGTATCGATATAGTCGTTATAATTCTCAGTTCCTCCAACTCTTAGATATATTATAACATAATTTCTCAAATTTTTAATTCCAGGACCAAACATCGGATGAAGAGAAATGCAATTAATTGGATAAGTTTCACTAACTTCTTTTAATGAATTATAAACTTCATGTTTCAAAGAAGTTATATCAAAGATTAGTGCTTCTTTTTTCAGAAAGGGTGCTACCTTCCTAATCATTAATGGAGTTGAATTAATAGGAATAGAAACCATGACAATATCAGCATCTTTAACACTCTCTTCTAACGAGAGATCATATCTAACTCCTAATGAACTAGCTACTTGCTTCAGTTTTTCTTCATTACGAGCATGTAATGTAATATTAAAACCATGGTTTTTAAAATATTTTCCAAAAACTTGGCCCATTCCTCCAGAACCACCAATGATGGTAACATTTTTTCCTAACATTATTTCATCTCCAAATATTCGATTACTTTTCGTTTCATTAAATTGGTATTTGGTTTTTTATTTGTCCACCATTCAAATGCTAGAATTCCTTGATTAACTAACATCTCTAATCCAGATAATGTTTTACAACCAATATCCTTAGCGTTTTTTAATAGTTGCGTTTCTAAAGGATTGTAAATTACATCGAAAACAAATAATTCAGGGTGTAAAACTTCTTTTGGAATTGGTGATTGATTGACATTTGGATACATACCAATCGGAGTCGCGTTAATTAGTATGTCTGCATCTTTTAATTCTTCTCTAATTATATTTTCACTAAAAAGCTTAGCTTCTGCATTAGCGTCAAGATTCTGCTTTATGTTTTTAACTAATTCAATAGCTCTTTTTTCAGTTCGATTGGCAATTACTATTTTATTAGCTTCTTCAGCTGATATATAAGAAATAGCTTTTGCAGCGCCACCCGCACCCAGAATTATAATATTTTTTCCTTGGATTTTGAAACCTGCATCTAAAAGCACTTTCTTAACCCCTAACGCATCAGTATTTTTACCTATTAAATATCCATTCTCATTTTTTACCGTGTTAATTGCTCCAATTCTTTTTGCCAAAGAATCTATTTTATCAAGGTATTTAATAATGTTCTCTTTATATGGAATCGTCACATTGAAACCTATAATTTCAAGAGCTTTTAATCCTTCTACTGCTTCTTTTAACTGATTAGGTTTCACATCAAATGCTATATATACAAGATTAAGTCCGAGATCTTGAAGGACTGCATTATGCATTACAGGGCTCATACTATGTTCAACTGGATGACCTATAATACACAAAACTTTGGTACACCCATTAATGTTATTTTTGAATGACATTGCTTAAATGAATAATTTAATTGGAAACTATAATTTGTTTAAGAATTAAAATAATTTATAATTTTAACTATTCTTCTGAGTTTACCTCTAATAGTTTCAACCTAAAATTTCATCATTAAAATGGCTCTCAAATTCTTTTGATCTTACCCTTGTAGCTTGTTCATATCTCTGGCGACGATTTTCCCATATCGCATCTACATTAAAAGCTATTTTAGCAAATCCAATGGCTTTTATAGCTTTTGCTAGTTCTTCTTTTTCTTCTGGACTATATAGTCTAATAGGATCTCCTATTGCTATGCAGTTAGGAGGAACAAATGAATTACTAGGAACTCTTGTATTAGCATGAACAAATGCTCCTACTGCTACAGCAGCACCAGATTCAATAAAGGCACCTTGCAAAATTGTGGCACCTGTTGCAATATAAGAATAAGATTCTATATTACACCCTATAAGAGTACACTGGGGGGAAATGAATACATGATCTCCAATTTTCACAGGATACTCCCTATCCCCTAATGCTGTTGCTCTTAAAACCGCATTTTCACAAATTATTGAACATTCTCCAATTTCGATTCCTGAACCTTCTGCATCAAGTACAGAACCATACATGATTCGTGAATCTTTTTTAATTAAAACTCTTCCTATGATAGAAGCTGTTGGAGCAAGAAATACGGAAGGATCATATTTAGGTTCAAAATTCCGATGTTTTATTATAATTTTCTTTCACCTTTTATCATTTACAAGGAAATTGATTAAGATTTAATGTTATTTATTTAATAAATTAATATAAAAATGTGAAATTATTAAATTTATAACTATTAAAGAAATTAAAAATATAAATTGATAATAAGATGAAGAAATTAACTCTTAATCCAAGTATATCAACTTTTCCAATGCCTTCAGCTGTAATATCAGTTGGCGTAGGAGATGAGGCTAATTTAATAACCTTAGCATATGTTGGTAAAGTATGCTTAAAACCACCAATCGTTGTTATTTCTATCCAACCAAAAAGACACTCATATAAATTAATTGAAAAACACGGAGAATTCGTAATTAACTATCCCACAATTAAACAGTTGAAAGAAACAGATTATATAGGTACACGATCGGGAAGAGATGTTAACAAATGGCAAAAATTAAATTTGACAAAAGAAAAAGCGTCTATCGTACAAGTACCTATGATACAAGAATTTCCATGGAATATGGAATGTAAAGTAATTAACCGAATCAAATTGGGTTCTCACGTGTGCTTTTTTGGTGAAGTTGTTGCAACACACTCAGATCCAAAATATGTCAAAAGTGATAATTTAAATCCAAATGAATTTGATTTTTTTGCATATATTTCTGGTAATTATATTGGCTTAGAAAAAGGAGTTATTGGAAAGCATGGATTTACAGAAGAATAATTACAAAAATTAACAAAAATATGACGTTAAAAGAATTCCATATGTCCAAAGATTCTATCGCACTTATCGGATTTATGGCAACTGGTAAAACTACTGTGGGAAAATCGCTGGTCAATTATCTCGGGAAAAACTACAAATTTATAGAAACAGACCAAATTATAATCGAGATGGCTGGGAAACCAATACCAAGAATATTTTCTGAAGATGGTGAAGAAAAATTTAGAGATTATGAAATTAAAGTATGTAAAAAAGTTTCTAATTTAAAAAATGTAGTTATCTCATGCGGAGGGGGCATTGTTTTAAATGAAATTAATATTAAAAACTTAAAAAAAAATTGTTATATTGTTCTATTAAAAGCTAGCATTGAAGAGATATATAGAAGAGTTATGAATGAAGGGAAAGAATTAAGACCGGTTATAGATAAAGAAGATCCAATGAATGAAATTGAAAAAGTTTGGAAAAACAGGGAAAATTCTTATAATTCATCAGCAGATATTATTATTGATACTACAAATAAATCGATTAGCGAAATTGTAAAAGAAATTCTTCAAAAGACGAGTATTCAATTTTAGTGTAATATATCAAAAAAATTTATGGCTAATAGTTTATTTCTTCCTTAATTTTATTTCAATATTCTTATTTTCGGCATGTTTATTGAGTATTTCTTTTACAATTTTAGATTTGGACCTAAAATCATCTATTTTGATATTCTCTTCTGCATTACCTTCTTCAGCTTTTTTTATAGCATCATTTAAATCATCAATCGAAAGTAAAGTTGTTGCTATACAGAAAAAACTCTTTGATCTTCCTTCATTAAATGAATTTAATAACATTTCAAGAATTTCCATCCGAATCTTTTGTTGTTCAATAAATTTTTCTATTCCGTTTTGTCTGATTTTATTTAGATTTTGAAGACATACCTTATGCGTGACAAATGAGTCCGCCTTATCCCACGATTTTAATTTTACACAAGGGTACTGATTACAATCTGCACATGATTCAAAACCGTTATTTTTGACACAACAAGTTAAAATCGAGCAAGAAGGGTGTTTACTCGAAAAATCTGGTCCCCCACAACCTGGGCATTTTGAATGTCCAAGGGTATAATAACTGGGACATAATCCACAATCGATGCCACAACAAGCAATTGTCGGAAATTCCTTGATTAATGGAATCTTCATCCTGAATCATTTCGAAAATATAGTAATTAAAATAGAAATTTATTAGAAAAATAAACTGATTTTTTAATTTTATATTATTTTTTAACCTTTTTCACATAATGAATGTAAAGCCCGAGTCCTACGACGAATACTCCAATATCCATTGATAAAGCTCCAAACAAAGTGGTATAAACACCAAGTCCTATGTTTACAGCATCATCAAAGAGAAGTGGTGTTCCAATATCATTAATACCTATGGCAGTCATTGGCCATCCAATGAAATCCAGAACCCAGTGGCTAAAAACAAGAGTTCCTATAATCATGGCAATATTTAAATTTACCATACTCCAACTTAGTGATTTTTTTATTTTATTTTGTTCCCTATTTGAATTTAAACGCATTGTGATGAGTGCTGTTATTATCATAGCTATAATTGACCAAATAACTGACATAAAAAGCCCATGCGAGATCCATACTGCAGAAATAAATATAAAAGATAAGACGTCAATGAACATAGCGCTTATTAATAAAACCCAAAGGGGTATTTGAGGAGAAAAACGCTTACTTGCTAATCCTATTCCAAAATGAGCTAAACCAGGCATGTAATATGAATATTTTAAATTATTTAAAAAAGTTGCCTTATTCAAAAACTCACTTTCTTCAATTAAGGAATTTCTGAAATCCTAGTAAATTCCAATCTATTTCTTAATAAGAATAAAGTTAAAGCAAAGGCAAACAAAAATGGAATAGGTAGGATAATTGCAATCAAATTTTCCCCCTGTGGATTAAGTATATACATCGCAGGTATGGAAATCATTAATGGGATTATCTCACTAATGAAAGCAATTAAAAGAAAGCGTATTTTATTGAATTTTCCAAGAATTAACAAAAAAATATCGACCAAAAAGAGTAATCTAAAAAAACAATATTGAAAATAATAGCGAAATGCGCTGAAAAACCTAATTGAATACCAAGCGGGGCTAAGAGGAATTTCCCATACCATTGAAACTATGGAATTCGGTCCTGGACCTAAATCTATATGGATACCAAAGGGAATGAAAAATACTATAAGAATAGCTAAAATTCCAATCAAAAAAGAGAAATATTTTTTCATTAGAAATATCGACTTTTATAAATATATATTATTTTCATGGTTTAACTGTTATAAATGTTATTTGCATCTTGTATAAGAAAAATTATATACATAGTTTATTTATTAAAACTTACAAAAATTAAAAAAGGGTAGTTTAAATCGTGAGAGGAAGTTAGAATGAACATAAATGATATTAAACATGTTATGGTCGTTGGAGCAGGTACAATGGGACATTCAATTGCCCAAGTTTATGCTCAATCAGGATATGATGTAGATTTAGTTGATTTAAAGCAAGAATTACTTGATAAAGCAAAAAACAAGATTAAATTCAACTTAAATCTGCTCGCTGAATATCAACGCGTCCCTTCTGAAGAGATTCCTTCTATTATTAATCGCATAAACCTTTCAACTGATCTTGAAACCATAGCTAAAAGAGCAGATTATGTAGTTGAAGCTGTCAGTGAAAATCGAAACATAAAAAGAGAGGTCTATTCCCAATTAGATGAATTTTGTTCACGTAAGATAATATTCGCAAGTAACACTTCAGAATTAAATATATTTAAAATAGTAGATGTTAATAATCCCGAAAGATTAGTAATTCAGCATTGGTTTAGACCGGCTCATATAATTCCTTTAGTTGAAATAGTGGCAGGAAGAAAAACATCCCCGGAAATAATTGATTTATCCCGTAATATCCTAAAAAAACTCGGCAAAACACCAATTGTCTTAAAGAAATTCACAAATGCTTTTATAGTAAATAAAATCCAGCAAGCAATCTATTCTGCCGTATTCGGACTTTTATTAAAAGATATTGCAACACCCGAAGAAATTGATTTAGCGGTGAAAACGAGCTTCAGCTTAAGGTTGCCCGTTGTAGGCGTGGTCCAAAATTTCGATTTTGTCGGACTTGATGTTATATCTGACGTTCTTAAAAATATGGGCTTAGAGCTTTCTATCATTAAAGATAAGGTTGATCAAGGACATTATGGTGTAAAAACTTCTAAAGGTTTATTTGATTATAGTGGACGTAGTGAAGAGGAAATTCTTAGAAAAAAGGATGA
>JBHLNZ010000133.1:0-6171 GCA_048941015.1 Promethearchaeota archaeon
TTTCCTTCTTTTCCAAAATTAACAATATCTCTAAGAGCCTTTCTTAGATTGAAATTTATTAAACTTTCGCCTATTTCAAGACTTATTTTATTTATTTTATCAATAAATTTTAAATCTATTTCATCATATTCTAATTTTTTAGGAATTGTTCCATTAAATTGTTTATTAATAAATGTTAGGGTTCTATGGATAAAATTGCCAATGTTATCATTCATTGTTTTAATATTATTTTCAAATTCTGACCATAAAAACGATGTATCGCTAGTTTCAGGGCGATTATATATTAAATTGAAACGCCAATAATCAAGCGGTGCTAATTCTAATGCCTCATCAATCCAAATTCCAATCCCCCGAGATTTTGAAAACTTTTCATTCTCATACATTAAAAATTCTGTTGAAGAGACGTTATAAGGTAGAACAAATTTTTCTGTCTCTTTTTTATCTTTATTATAAGCCATTAATAAACCTGGAAATACAATTAAATGAAAAATGATATTATCCTTTCCAATGAAATATACGCTCTTAGTATTCGGATCTTTCCAAAAATAGTTAAACTTCTCAGGATCTTTAATTATTTTTTCAGCCCATTCTTTAACAGCTGAGATATATCCTAATACTGCCTCAAACCAAACATAGATAGTTTTATTTTCAGCTCCTTTAAAAGGTGCGGGAATTCCCCATTCTAAATCTCTTGTTATTGATCTCTCGGGTAATCCTTCAGATATACTATTTAAACACATTTGTTTTGCGTTTGAGGGAATAATATCATTATTTTCAATCAATTTTTTTAATTGAGCTTGTAATTTAGGAAAATCAAGATACCAATGTTTAGTGGTCCTAATTACTGGTGGTTTTCCACATACAACGCAATAGGGTGTTATTAACTCTAAAGGTGTTAAAAGTTTTCCACATTTATCACACTGATCTCCTCTTGCGCCTTCATATTTGCAAAATGGACAAACTCCTTCTACAAACCTATCTGGCAAAAATAGTTTATCGTGTTCACAATAAAATGATTCAATTTCTTTTTCAAAAATATATCCATTCTTCTGAACATCTAAATAGAAATTTTGTACGAATTCAATATGAGTTGGATTATGCGTTAAGGTATAATTATCAAAAGAGATCTTCCATTTCTCGTGCAGATTTTTAATAATTAAATGATTCTTTAAAGCAAGTTCTTTCGCAGAAAGTCCTAATTTCTTCGCTTCCACAGCAACAGGAGTTCCATGTGTATCAGAACCTGAAACAAAAACGACTTCATGACCTTTCATTCTTATGAATCTTGCAAATACATCAGCAGATAGAGTACTCCCTATTAAATTACCAAGATGGGGAGGTTGAGTTGAATAAGGCCAAGCTGATGTAATAATCCATTTCTTATTTTCAGTTTTAGACAGTATAACTTACCTCCTCGTATTTGTTATATAATCTATATTATTATTTCAATTTTATTAGATTCAAGCCTTTAAAATAATAATAAGTATCTTATACATATCTAATTTTAAATAGGAGAGTAATTTAAGTTTTTAAAAAAATAGAACTAATCTTATGTGATCATTGCTCCACAATTTCTACATGCCTTAATTTCTTCATTCATTTTCTTTAAACATGGCTCATGGTAATAAGCACCACATTCTGCACATTGAAAAACCCGATAATCCCCTAAAAAGACACTATGGCAATAAGTACATGAAGCGTCAATACTATTGATTTTTTCATGTGGAATTATTACCATTTTGGTTGTTCTTATCCCAGTTTCATCAATGATTTTTATTTTAGGCTCGTTTTCTGTTTTTTGCTCTAATAAAATTGAACTCGATTTTGGTAATTCAAGAAGGAAATAGCAAAAAGGACATCTAAAGATATTTTCTTTATATTCAGTCTTCTTGGCCCACATTGTTGCACAAGATAAATGCATTGGACGATCACAAGAGGGGCAATAACGACCTTCAGAATAAAAATCGGCTCCTGTGACAGGAGCTTTAGTTGAATGACAAATTTGACACTTTCCTTGCCCTTTATCTGCTTCACTCATCATAAATCTTATATCCAATACATTAGGTCTTCTTAAAGGCAACGCAATTTCACTAATAAGTGGAGCAATTTCGTCCTTTTTATTAGGATCGAAATAATCTACTGTTTCTTTTACAGCCTTTTTTGAAGCAAATGCTTTTCCCGCATTAAAGATTGCTTTAGAATTGTTGAAAAAACCAAATTCACCCCTTGTTGATTGGGTTATACGTTTTAAAAAGGTTTGATTATAATCTTGTGATTTTCCTAATTGACATACATCAATAAATATTCCCAAACCTTTCGCGATATTCACCATTTTCATTAATTTTTCATCAAAAATTAACTTATTATCGGAAAGAATAAAAATTCTATGTAATTTACCTCCAATTTTTCGCATTTCCGCAACCAGAATTTGTATTGAAAAAGCGATGCCTTCATGTAATACGCCTTTACCAGAAATTTGTATTTTTTTTAGACAGTTAAATAATTTTTCCTCTTCATAGGTAAAAGGACAAATTCGCCTTGTTGTATCGCCAAAAGTAACTATTGAAATTCTATCTTTTGGGTCGATCATAAATTTTGAACTAATAAAATTTTTTACCGCTCCCAGTGCTACAAGTAACCGATTTGGTTTAAAATCCTTTCTTAACATTGAACGAGATGTATCTAAAAGGATTATCGTATCTTCAATTTTAATATCATGCAATTCAATAGAGTAAAAAATTCAATAGATTTAAAACTAGTAAGAAATGTAAGATTTAAATAAATTTATATTTTATATTAGAATTTTGATTGAAATTTCTTTGAATTATTAAAGAGTTATAGATGAAATTTCATTTTAAAAATTGGTAAGCAAAGAGGGTATAAACTTTTACTGCATTTATAAAGTCTTGAATCTCAATATACTCGTTTACTGCATGGGCAGTTCCAGCGCTACCAGGTCCAAAAAGTATTGTTTGAGGGCAAAAACCATTATTTCTAAAATAATGAGCGTCTGCAGAAGCAGGTAAAAGAAAATAAAAAGGTTTTTTTCCATATGTATTCTCAACTGTTTTATGGAACATTTCTAGATCATTTGAGGACTCCCATTTGGTCCAATATGATCCTTCTGAGGCAGTTAAAATTTCTAAACTTACAAAAACCTCATTTAATTTAGCAGAATTTTGATCTTTTACGGTATACCCTAAATTTACTTCAATATTTTTTTTTAATGCCTTCATTATTGTATCAACAGCTTGTCCTGGCAAGAGTCTAAAATCAATCATTGCTTCACAATAATCAGGAATCACATTTTCTTTAATACCTCCCTTAATTATAGTTAGAGCTTTAGAAAATCTTATGAGTGAATCTAAAAGACTTTTTAAAATTGGTTGTTCTGAAATTATCTTCTCTAAAATTTCTTGACTAGGAAAGGATGCTCCTATCAATTTTTTTAATTTATTAATTTCAAGAGGTGGTTTTATGCTTGGGATATATTCATCCATTTTATCTAAGTTTCCGATAATATCACTCATCATATAAATAGCATTTTTACCCATAGCTGGCATTGATGAGTGACATGAAATGCCATTAGTTCTTATTTTAACAATAAGATGTCCCTTTTCTCCTAATAGAATTGCTTTAGGAAGCGGATTAAGTCCAGAAGCTTCTCCTATTACAATAAAATCAATTTTAAGAGATTTCAAACAATTATCCAAGGACCATTTAGTACCAAATATACCTCCAGTCTCTTCATCTGCCACAGCATTAAAAATTAGGTTTCCAGAGATATCAAGATTTAACTTTTTTAGAATTTTTAATGCAATAGCCATTGCAGCTAATCCTCCCTTCATATCAGCAGCACCTCTCCCATAGAGATATTTATTCCTCTTAACATATGCATTTAAAGGTGCTTCTTTCCAATCTTTTAAAGATCCTGGTGGAACTACATCCATATGACCATTGTATAATAAATTTTTTCCTTTGAGATTATCATTTAAGTAAGCAATTAAATTTGCTCGATTGTTATTAAAAGGAAAAATTTCAACCTTAATTCCATCTTCTTTTAAAAAATCTTCAATCACTAAAGCAACATTATTTTCATTGCCAGGAGGATTATAGGACTCAGTTTGAATTAATTTTCTTAAAAAAAGAATATAATTATCTTTATTCGCTTCAATCTCATTAATAATTAAATCTTCATTCATATTGCTGTGCCATCTTTTTAAAATTCATTAAACAATTAAGATTATATTGAAGATTTATAATATTTTGTCATTTCATAATCTAACTAATAAATTTAAAAAAATTAGCAAATTTTAATATTCTTAAATTACTTTATAACTAAAAAATTGAATAATGCGGTTGTTTTTGTTTGATACGACGAAAAAGAGAAGTTAAAAGAATAATTATTTTGAGTATATTTATCTTTTCGATTCTTTTAACAAATATTCAGATATATAACAGCCTTGAATGGCAAGTTGGTAATAAAGAGAAAAAAGAAACATTATTAGAGCAAAAAGAAGAACTGAAGACAGCTTCTGATGCATATTTAAACGATTATTACATTTCAGGTTCAGGAGTTAACCAAGATGTAAGATTATACGTAACAAATCAGTCTGATTCTAACAATAATCAACAATTTTTCAATATTCCTTCAATGTCGGATACAGATACTGGTTATCTTTCGTTTGGAGATTTTAATTTTACTTTTCAAAATAATTATACTACTGAATATATCTTGGAAAATACAGATGCTTTATATGCTAGTAATTTTATTAAATTTAATTTAAATAGCGGTGGATCTTCATTAACTATTAACACAGGTAGTGGGTCATCCAATTTTGGGTATTTAGTAGATGGAAATCCTGAAACAGATGTTGTAATTAACGCTCTAAATGGAATAATAAATTTTACAATTAATGCTAATTTTGCTGGTAGTTCATTCTCAAGTGGTTCAATAAATTTAGATTTTAATAGAAATTTCATCTTAGGAATGATATTTACATTGTCTTACGAGATTAGTAAAGATGCTTATATAACTGTAAAGATGTTAGATATCTCAGATTCGACATGGATAAATGTTACAGAACCATTATTCGTAAATAGTAGTTTAGGACCCCATCAAATAAATGAAAGAGTAATTAATGAAAATTTAAATTTCATCGATCTTTCTGATATCAATTACATCCAATTCTTTGTTGAAAGATTTGATAGTCAAGCATACAGTATTACTTTAGATTCGTTTAGTGAATATTCGACCTATGGATTCGATTTACCAATTACAAATACAGAATATGTTGCATTGGAGTTTGATTTAAAAGGAGAAGCATCAACGGTGAATGGATTTTATGCTTGGATTAGAACATTAAATAAAACTGCTGCTGCAAGTGCAACTTTGAATATTTCCTTGTATGAAGCCAATAGAACGGTTGTCAGGTCTGATTCTAACCTTAGAAACGTGGAATTAGCTCCAAATTATAGTAAAATGATAGATTCATTTAATACTAGCTATGTAGATGATGGTTTATCCTATTTTGAGTTTAATACTGCGAATACCACAGATTTAAAACTTTATAATTACTTCATAGTTATTAAATCAGATAGTGTTAACACATATAGTTTAGTTTCAATACCCCGAGTTACTTATGGGGATCCTGATCTAGTTACAGATCATCAATTAAAAAAAACTTTAGATGATGGAATCTCGTGGAGCAATGCAAAAAAAATTGTGACAATGAGTTATACTTCAGAACAATTAGATGCAAGTTCATTTAAAATAAATGTTACTAGAGGATATATGCCCTCTGATTTCATTATGTCCGCAGATGATAAACTAAATATACAAGACCTTCCTTTAGAGAATCAAGTCATTAGTGAATATCCTTATAATGAAAGCTCATATCTGACATGGGGTAAAGGGCGTTGGAGTAATAGTTTCCCAATCCCGATAACAAGTGATGGATTTAATAATTTTAAAGTTGACCTTTCTTGGAATAATAGCATTATAAAAGGATTTGAATTTAATGTTAATTATTCAGTAAAAGCGTACTGGATTGAGGATGCTTTAAGTACTTATAATGTAAGTTATAATGGAATCCCTGAATGGACATTAAATTATACTTTAGACTTAGGATATAAAAATTTTGATAACTGGGATTACGATGAATTTTGGTT
>JBHLNZ010000043.1:0-26809 GCA_048941015.1 Promethearchaeota archaeon
TCTCTTGCCAATTTTTCTGCTCTATCTACCAAATCAGTTATTTCTTTCTGAAATAATTTATCTTCTTTTTTCTGTATTTCAATTGATTTTAATTTCTCAAAATCAATTCCCGGACTTTCTTTGATTTTTAAAGTTTTTTCAAATTCTTGTTTTTCTTCAGCTTTCTTTGCTTCTATTTCCCTTACATTTTTTTCTTTTTCAAGTAAATCACTAAACCTTTTAATCTGACTAGTATAAATTGCCACTTCTTGACTCCAACCTTTTTCAATTGCTATGTTCTTTGCTTGAGTGTAAAAATCAATGATTATTGGGAATTTTGATTCTAAACTGAGATCTCCCATCTTTATAGCTTTTTTAAAAGCGATTTCATACTCTCTAGCCATTTTTTCTGCAGAATTGATTAATTCTTCAATTTGCTTTCTATAATCTCTTTCGGAAGAATCTTCTTTTAGTTCTTTTTTTACAAATATCTCTCCAGGTACTACTTGTTGGGCCTTTGCTTTTAGCATTTCTTCATACTCTTTATCTTTTTCAGCTTTTTGAGCTTCAATCTCTCTTAATCTTATATCTTTTTCTAATAAATCTTTATAATGGATGATTTGTTGATTGTATATTACAACTTCATTCTGCCATCCTCTTTCATTTACTTTGTCTCTTACCTCTTCATATATTTTAATAACATCGGGATAAACACATTTAGATACCAACAGGTTATTTCTAATCTCTTTTTTTAATTTTAAATCATACTCTCTAGCCATTTTTTCTACTTTATTAACAATATCAGTGATTTGTTTTTTAAACTCTTCTTCTTCTCTACGTTTTTCTGAAAGTTCTCTAATCTTTTTTGCTTCAGCTTGTAACTTGACTTGCTCTTCCATTCTTGCTTTTTCTAAAAATTCCTTTTCTTTGTGCTCATAAGTCTTTTCTTGGATTTCCGTCTCCTTTTCAATTAACTCTAACTCTCTTAAATAGCTCTCTTTTTCTACTTTTACTTTTTCTATAGTATTAAGAATCCTTTTAGCCTCATTGATCCAATTTATTTCTTGAAATAACCTAGCTCCTTGTTCGTATAACTGTAAAGCTTCATCATATTGATGAATTTTTACAAGATCCGTGGCACGTCCAACTATTTCAAGTGCTTGTTCAGAAGTCTCACTTTCTTTTATTTTTGCTTCTTCAAATGCTTTTAGCTTTTCAACTTTTATTTTCTCCTCAGAAGGAGCTGTTTGAGATTCCAATTCTGCTTTTTTTGTGGTTCTTAAGAATTCTGCTTTTTTATTATAACAATCTTCAATTAGTTTATCAATAACTTTAATTTCAGCATGCTCATTTATACTTCGATAGATTTTTATTGCTTCATCGTACTTATCTAAAGCAGCTTCAAAATCTCCTGTTTCAACTAATTGACTCGCTTCTAATACCTTGCTTTTCGCTTGATTAGATAAATTTTTTTCCTCTAATTCAATAGACCGAACATCATCTAGAGATGTTAATCCAAATTCAGATTCTATTTCATGCTCCTTAAATAAGTTTTCTTTTAATACATAAATCTCAGAAATCTTTCGATATAAAGCCTCAACTTCTGCTTTTCTATTTATTTGTTCATATAATCCTATTGCTTGACGTAAAATTTCAATACTATCATCATAAAACTGGGATTCTATCAATGAAAGTGCATGAGCTACTAATTCATATGCTTCAGAAGCAATTTCATCTTCCATCCCTCCTAAATCAGAAAAGAATGCTTCCTTCGTAGGATCGTAGTTATTATTATTAAAATCTTTATTATTGTCTTTTTCCTCGTTTGAATCATTCATCTTAATTACCTAATCTCAAAAATATTAAAACGGGACTTTTAAAGCTAAAAATTTTCTATAATCTAAATATAATAACTAAATTATTATTTAAAAATTCATATTAAAACAAAATAAAAATCTATATCTCTTATGATATTAATATAATAAGTGTTTATAATCCGATTTTTTCAAGATTCTTGTTAAGATAGTCATCACAAACCCTTCCGCCTTCATTAGTTAAAATCCATCCATTATGTTCCTTTTTTACTAAACCTAGTTTTTTTACATTAGTTAAATTTGCTTCAATTTCTTCTTCTGATTTATTAATATTGAAATCTACCCGTAAACTAAATACAATCTCATCGATTGGAACAGGACCTCCAAGTTCATCTTCCATAACACCTAAAGCTGCAACAATATATTGTTCCTCTTCCATAATCTCATCCATTTCAGTTGAAACTTCATTTAGCAACCATGGATTTTTCTCTAGCATCTTTTTAATTTTTTTCTCATTTCCAGTCTTGAAAATTTCATCAAATTCTTCACGAATCTTTTTTTTTTTAGCCATCTTCACTCACATTAATTTCTATAAGAGAAATAAATAATAATAGTAATGTTCTTTTTTATTAAAGCATTTAATATTCATTAATGTTCTTTAAAATCTTAAAGAAGTTAAAATTTTTAATTTTAAGTAAAATTTTCAAATAAAGCCAATGTGATTTTATGCCAGATGATAATGAAGATTGGAAGAGAAAAATTACATCAAGTCCAGTACGCTTCAAATATAGGGAAAAAAGTAAAAAAGTTCTATTAAAACGTTACCTTCTCTATATCATTCCAATAGTTATAATAGTCTCTATATTAGCAATTGTTTGGTGGTGGCCTGCCTGGTATGCAAATATTAACCTGCAATCTCAGTTGTATTACAACAAAGCAGATGCACTTAATTTTATTCAATTTAACTTTCTAAATTTCTGGTCGACCAATTTTATATTTAATAAAACAGCACTAATTGGAGCTTTTACTGGTTCGATTCTTATGAGTTTACCTCCTGATAGAACGCTTTTAACTATAATTGGAACAAAACTGAGGTTTGGAAAGCCGTCTTATTTAAAAGCGTTAATATTTTGGTGGACTTTTGGATTTATTTTGTTTTATTTTGTTGGTTTTATACTCAATTCAAATGGAGCATTTGCATGGACATCATACCTAATAGAACAAGGAGAACTTACATTATCTCCTAATATCATTATAGAAGCTTTTAATGTTCTATTTGATCCATCAAATACAGATTATAATACCATTTTTGTATACTCTAACCTAGTCTTGCCAATAACATCCCTTATTATTGGAGTTTTGATATTTAGATTAATACTTAATATAGCAAAAAATTACTACTTAAGGAGAAACTATTTTTATGTTTTAGCGAATAGTATCCTAATAATTGGTTTCCTTTTTGCTTTAGGTTTTCTCTCTACGCCCGTTCTTGCGTTAAATGGAATCAATTTAATCCAAATATGGTCAATTATTATAGGAGCTGTAAGTTTAATTGCATTTGGACTCTTTATATACCTTTATGGCAAAATAGCATACTCACGTGATCCCACAAGATATAAATTAACAAAGGTAACTCGAAAAAGAACAATTATAGCCGGAATTATAATTTTTATTATTATAATTATTCCATTAATTTCAAGTGTTGGACCAGCTTTAGGAATTACAGATGAAGCAGTTTGGAATGAACAAATGTGGAGCAAGAAGTTTCAAAGAGAGATTGAATGGACAAGAGCTTGTGCAGGATTAAATATGTTCAAAGAACGTGAAATTAGTAATTTTACCTTATCATCAAATCCAGATGATGACAACGAAACAATTGTGCAAATAAGACAGTATGATCAAGATTATGCAGTCCAGTCTATTGCCGCTATATTAGGAACTACTTTCGAAGGATTAGCTGATTCTGATATTGTGTATATAAATGGAACAGAATATTGGGTTGCCCCAAAAACTATCAGAATTTCTCAATTTGCGGGAGATGCTGTTAAGATACATACAGAATTATATGATCATGTAGAAGGTTTTAGAGCAATCGAAACATCTACCGGGGAAATGGTTAACGTGAGTGATGAATCGAAATTTAATATTACAGAGGACTATCCACTATTTTTTGGTGAATCAGAAAGTGAAAGATTTTTACGACAACAAAATCTTGCAACAGAAGGTAGACTAGGAGGTTATGATTCAGATATATTGCTTGATACAGGATGGGAAGGTGGGATTGAAAAGAATAATTATGTATATACTGGTACTCCTGATGGAGAACTCAAGGGATTAGAAGCATTTTGGAAGACTGCAAGTTTCAATTTATGGGGATATTTGCTTAGAGGGGAATCGCAATATTTAATTAATAGAAATATAAAAACGAGAGTACAAGATATTCTTCTTCCTAATTTAAAAATTGATGATGATCCTTATCTCGTTTTCGATGTTGAAAGAGGTAAGATGTACTATGCTGTTTCAATTTTTACTTCGATATTGATTGGTTCTTATTCGAAATCTCCCATATTAAGATTTTTAGGTATTTGCTTAGTTGATGTAGTTGACGGTACTATGAACTTTTTCAAAAATCCACGTTTAAATACTAATAATGATCCTACATATCCTATCTGGAAATATTATATCGATCAATATCCTTGGAAAGATATTGATTCTGATGCACCTTGGTTGAAGTACCAATTAAGATATCCTGAAACTTTATTTGAACTTCAATTGGAAGCAAATTACATATACCATGTTCAAGATTCAAAAACTTGGAAACGAGGTGATGATTTTCAAGAAAGACCTGAAGGTGGAGATCTTTTCTATATCGAATCAAACTTAGGTGATGGAATCGAATTTCTTGGATTAGATTTAGTTGAGTATCAAGGATTACAAGCAAGAACTTTAGCTGGGATGTATGTGGTTAGACATGGGAATAATTTTGGAGATGCGATATTTTACCATACGAGAAATTCAACTTTAAATTTAATTGGACCTAAAACTGCGAGAGATACTTATTTATCGGAAGCAACGCAAGAAATAACACTCATCGCTGGTGCTAGAAGTGGTAATACATTGTTATATCCCCTTGGAGGATCCGCTTATTATTATATTCCAACCTATAGTACTGTAGGAGGATTACAACAACTGAAATTGGCCGGATTTGTTGAAGCATTTACTAGAAAAGTTGCTTATGGAGTTGATGCAGAGAATGCTTATAACAATCTTGAAAACTTTAAACCAGGCTCTTTTAATTTAACTTCTGATGCAGGAAATCCTGATACAGATGGTTCTTTTATATTAAATTGGTCTACATCTACATTTGCAGATAGTTATTCGATATTTCTCTATGATTCACCTATTACAGAAATAAATTCAAGTCTTACAATAATTGCTGAAAACCTTCCAGGTTCACAAAATGCTTATGAGATTTCAAATATTGCTAATGGAACACATTACATAATTATTCAAGCTACTAATGATTTTGGAACTACACTTTCTAATTATCTTAAGATTGATGTCAATTTGATCCCAATTTCTTATGAATTTGAAATGGAGTCTTCATTTATATTTCCTTCTGAACTCGGTAGTTTCAGAGTTTTGCTAGAAAACTTTAATGATACTATTACAGCACCAGGTTATGATGTTCAAGTTAATTTGTCTCTCTATACTACTAATCCCTTTTTGAACTTCTCGATCTTTGTTCCACCAAGTTATTCTCCAATTGTTAATAGCTCATTTAATTTTACTGATGGTGTAAATAATCTTTACGGAGTAAATTACACTTTAATTAATACAACGCTTTTTTCAGGAGAAGGTTTAATTTTAAATGGCTATTTAAACTGTACACAAGGATTAGTTAAAATTCCATTCAAATGGATTTTAATCGTTAATAGTATTCAAGTATATGTTTCAGAAGAAGAGTATATTGATATTTTAATATAATCTTTTTTTTTTTAAAATTTAATTATAAACCATTAAAAAGAATCTTAATTTACTTTAATGTATTTAAAAATTGTTCTATTTCGTCTTTTGAAGCCATAACAAATTTTTTATCAACAGATTTTATATATGATAATCGGATATTATCCTTTGTTGCTTCTTCATCAATAGATTCTTTTAATGCATTTAACACTAATTTTACTAAAGAATCAAAGTCTAAATCCGGTTTGTAATTACTCTTTAAGTAATCTCTAGCGGTTGCTTCTCCACTTCCTAATGCATAAGATTTGAATGATCGATAAATACCACTTGGAGATGTTGTATAAATCTGTGGCCCTGAGGCATCAATTGCAATAAAAAATAATGCACATCCAAAAGGTCTAATACCCCCGAATTGAGTGTAATTCTGACAAATATCAGCCAATGTTTTTACCAACATATTAAGGCGAACTGGTTCATCATAAGTTAATCGAAAAGATTGCGCTTGGACACGAGCATAATTTATTAACATTCTCGAATCAGCATGTAACCCTGAAATCGCTACACCAATGTGCTCATCAACTTGAAAAAGTTTATCAATTGAATCCGCATCCATTAATTTTGAAGGAACTTTAATCTGAGCTGCTAAAACTACATTATCTTTAGATTTTGCAGCAACTGCTAATGTTCCACGCCTTACGGCTTCTAAAGCATATTCTACTTGATACAATCTCCCTTCAGGAGAAAATACTGTAAGTGCGCGATCGTATTTAGGAGCTCCACCAAACATTTAATTTACCTAGGATATTATGAATTTAATATTTTAAAAAATATGATAATGAATTTTAATTTAATGTTTATACAATATTAAACCTAAATTTTTCCAGAGGTTTTTAGGATCTCTAAAGTTAACAATTTAAAAACCTCCTCTACAGAATCACCCTCTTTTGCACTTGTTTCAAAATATTTGGATGCATTTAATTCTCCTTTGAAAGATTCACCATCCTGTTCCGCAATTTCTCTTTTACCTTCCCTAGCTAAATCAATTTTATTTCCGACCAATATAGAAGGTTTCTGTCCTATTACTTTTTCCACTTCAATTTGCCATTCACTTAAATCTGCAAATGAAGAACGCCGTGTTAAGTCAAAAACATATATAATTCCAGTTGCTCCCCGATAAAATGGAGGTCGAACAAAAGAAAAATGTTTTTGTCCAGCAAGATCCCATATCTGAAGTTTTACTTGAAATTGCGGAAGATCTGGTAATTCTACTGTTTTTGTTGAAAAATTTGAGCCAATAGTCATAATATAATTCTCTTTGAAACTATTTTCACAGTATCTTAGTACCATCGAAGTTTTTCCAACGCCACCATTTCCAACAACGCATATTTTATAGATATATGATTTAAGTGCAGACATAGTGATTCAATATTCTTAATATTTCAATAATTAAATTATAATTTTATATTATAATCAATAAATAAAAATAATAATATTAAATATTTTTTCTAGTTTCTCTAATACAATTCAAAAATAATTGGGAGAATTTTAACACTTGAATGATTTAGAAAGAAAGATTCAACAATTTGCGCAATTAATCATTGAATCAAAAAATATTGTGGTTCTTACGGGTGCTGGGATGAGTACAGAATCTGGAATTGCCGATTTCAGGAGTCCAGGAACAGGTTTATGGGAAAAAGTTAATCCAAATGAATTTGCTTCAATTCACTCTTATGTTTCTGATACTCAGAAAAATTTAAAATTTATGTTAGAGATGGGAATGAATATTTTCAAAGCAAGACCGAATAAAGGTCATAAAATGTTGACAAAACTCCAAAAGTTAGGAAAATTGAAGGGAATTCTCACCCAAAATATAGATGGCCTACATCAGAAAGCCCACACTAATAACATTGTTGAACTTCATGGTACAGCGAATGAATGTATTTGCATGCGATGTAAAAAAATATATTCCATAACAACAATGATCAATCAAGTTCTTAAAGGTAAGTACTCACCTTCCTGCGAAGTCTGTAATGGTTTATTAAAGCCAAATGCTATCTTTTTTGGAGAACCACTCCATTCTGATAAATTAAGATTAGCAGATGAAATGTTGATGGATTGTGATTTATTAATTGTATTAGGAAGCTCACTATTAGTATATCCTGTTGCATTTTATCCACAAAAAGCGCTTGGTTTAGGCGCTAAGCTAGCGATTATTAACATTCAAGAAACAGATATGGATCGCTATGCTGAAGTTGTAATCCATGATAAAATTGGAGATATTTTCCCAAAAATAGTAGAATTAGTCGAAAAAAATATGGCGAATGCATGATAAATCAAAAAAAGAGTAATTTTGAAAAAGAAAACAATCAAAAGCCGTTTTTATCAAAAAAAGTTTTCAAACAACTAATTTTAGCTCATCATCCTAATTGCGATAAATTCAAGAATCATACTTTTAAAATTGGAAGATATCATTTCTGTATTGGTTGTTTTATTGGTTATCCAACAGCAATAATCGGTATCATTGTAATAAGAATGCTAAATTTACCAAACCTTCTTGATTCAATATATTTCATAATTATTGCATTATCTTTAATAGCAACTTTCATTTTGAGTCCATTGAATTTAACTAAATCAAAAATTATAAAAATTATTCAAAAATTCTTAATTGGATTAGGATCGTCATTTCTTTTTTGGTGGATCTGGATTTTACCGAATCCGCTTCATATTAATATTATAATCTTCTTTCTTATTTTTGGCCCGTTAATGATGCTTTTGAATGCATACCATGCATATGGATTTTATAAAGCATGCAAAAAATGTGAATATACTATGAACTGGAATTCATGTCCAGGTTTCAAATAACAATAGTAAAAAAATCAAATTAAAAAAAAAAGAAATTTATTTTCTTAGAACTTTTTTATCAATTTTTCCTACTGCAGTTAGAGGTAATTCTGTCGTAATGTGAATTTTTTTTGGAACTTCATAAGGTGCACAATTTTCCTGTGCAAATGAGATTATTTCCTCCTTTAATTTCTCTTCGTTACCATCGTATTCATAATCTGGATCAAGTTGAATATAAGCATTAACAATTTCAGATCCGGGGCGATCTGGATTAGGTACTCCAATAAGGGCTATCATACCAATGGCAGGATGTTTAGCCAAAGTATCCTCAACTTTTGCTGAGAACACTTTAAATCCTCCAACAATAATCATATCTTTCGTACGATCTACAATGCGAAGATAACCATCCTCAGCCATTATTCCAACATCGCCGCTATGCATATACCCATCTTTATCAATCGCTTTAGCCGTTTCTTCTGGTTTTAGGTAATATCCCTGCATAACTAAAGGACCCCTAGCACAAATTTCGCCAGGTTCTCCCAATGGTACAACTTCTCCACTATCAGGATCAACAAGTTTAAGCTCTACATTTTGAATTGGTAATCCAACAGTTCCTAACTGTTTTTTACCTATAGAAGGATTCATTGTTGCTACAGGTGATAATTCAGTCATACCATAAAGTTCTAATAATTTTCCTTCACCTACTATACTTTCTAAAGCAATTTGAGATTCTTTTGGAAATGGAGATGCAGCTGAAACACACATTCTTATTTTTGAGTGATCTAACCTTTTAAACTTGCGGAAACTAATTAAAATCTGATATAATGAAGGGACATTTACTAGTACCGTTGGTTCATATTTTTTCATTTCATTACAGATATGTTGAGCATCACGAGGATTTGCAATTAATATTTGACTCCAACCTAAAGCAATTGCACTTTCACATACAGTTAAACCTGCAATGTGAAATATAGGAAATCCTGATAATAAAATACCCTTTCCCTCCTCCCATTGCAGCCATGCTTGAATTGATTTCATATTCGAGACACAGTTTCTATGACTTAACATCGCCCCTTTTGGCGGACCTGTTGTACCACCAGTGTATTGTATCCAACCAATATCATCCGGAGAAATATCTACTTTAGGCGGATCAGTAGAAAATTTCGTTAAAACATCATCTTGGAAGTCATAAACAGTTTTTCCCTCTATAGGAGTAACTATACCTGATGGAATTTCTGTAACTGCTTTTATTTTTTCACGAGACTCTTTATCAAAAGATCCTATGACACTTGTTGCAACTACAACTTTAAGCTGAGGTAATTTATCAGCAATTTTTTTTAATCTGTGTTCGAAAATAGCATCAAGGGTGACTAAAGCAACTTTTTTGCCTCCTTTGCCAAGATCATCTAATTGATAATGCATTTGAACATCTGACATTAATGGGCTAACACCTGAAACAATACATCCTGCTTTAAGTGTACCTAAGACTGAATAAACATATTCGGGGATATTTGCTAGATTTATTCCCACTACATCCCCCTTTTTAAACCCATTTTCAATCAGCATATTAGCAAATTGATTTGAATATCTATCTACTTCACTGAAACTAATTTCTAAACCTTGATATGCAAGAGCCATAACATCAGGATACTTATCGAAAACTGGTTTTACCCAATCGGGATAAGTGGTTTCAAATTCTTTAGGATCGATGTCAGAGACGTTAGGATCCCAGTTTTTACGCCAAAATCTCGTTTCATAAGGATTTGACATTTTCAAAATTCACTTCAAATAATTGATTTTCAATAATGTAAAATTGTAATAATAAATATGATAAGTATAGTTAAAAAACTTTAGAGTTTTTTATCAAAAAATTAAAAAAAAAAAGTATTATATTAAAAAAAAGAATTCTATGAAAATTATTTTCTAAGAACTTTTTTATCAATTTTACCTACAGCAGTTAGTGGCAATTCTTCCATAATGTGAATCTTCTTTGGAACTTCGTAAGGTGCACAATTTTCTTTTGCAAACTCACTTATATTTTCCTTTAATTTCTCTTCATTGCCATCATATTCGTAGTCTGGATCAAGTTGAATATAAGCGTTAACAATTTCAGAGCCTGGGCGATCTGGATTAGGCTCTCCAATAAGGGCAATCATGCCTATTGCAGGATGTTTTGCTAAAGTATCTTCTACCTTGGCGGAAAATACTTTATAGCCACCAACAATTAACATATCTTTTGTACGATCAACTATTCTTATGTAACCATCTTCAGCCATTATTCCAACATCGCCACTATGCATATACCCATCTTTATCAATTGCTTTAGCTGTTTCTTCAGGTTTATTATAATATCCCTGCATTACAAGTGGCCCTCTAGCACAAATTTCACCAGGCTCCCCAAGGGGAACTTCGTTACCTGTTTCAGGATCAACAAGTTTAAGCTCTACATTTTGAATTGGTAATCCAACAGTTCCTAACTGTTTTTTACCTAATGAGGGATTCATTGTGGCTACAGGTGACAATTCTGTCATCCCGTAAAGTTCTAATAATTTTCCTTCACCGATAATATTTTCCAATTCAACTTGAGACTCTTTTGGGAATGGAGATGCTGCTGAAACGCATGTACCTAGTTCAGAATGGTCCAGCTCTTTAAACTTAGGATTCTTTATAAGCAGTTGATATAATGAAGGTACATTAACTAAATTTGTTGCTTTATATTTATCCATTACTTTAACAATATGATCTGTATCTCTGGGATTCGGAATGACTAACTGACCAAATCCTGCATAAAGAGCACTTTCACATACTGTTAAACCTGCAATATGAAAATAAGGAAATCCACTGCACAGAATTCCTTTTCCCCACTCCCACTGAAGCCATGCAATTATAGCTTTCATGTTAGAAACACAGTTTCTATGACTTAACATGGCTCCCTTAGGTGGTCCAGTTGTACCTCCAGTATATTGAATCCAACCAATGTCATCCGGAGTCAAATCAACACTAACAGGATTCGTGGGATATTTTCCAATTACATCTTTTTTAAAATCAATAACGGTCTTTCCTGGCAGAGGGGATACTTTTCCTTTTGGAACCTTTCCTAATGCTTTACCTAACACTTGTTTAATTTTTGGTAGGAAATCAGCTACATTTGTAGCAATTACAAGTTTTAATTGAGGCATCGCTTCAGCGATTTTTACGATATGTCCTGCAAAGATTGCATCAAGAGTGATAAGAGCAACCTGTTTTCCTCCTGATCCTAGATCGTTAATTTGATATTGTATTTGAACTGCTGAAAGGAGAGGAGATACACCTGATACAATACATCCAGCTTTTAATGTCCCAACCACAGCAATTACATACTGGGGTGAATTTGGTAGATTTATTCCTACCACATCTCCTTTTTTAAAACCATTATCAATTAGCATATGGGCAAACTGATTCGAATATTCATCAATTTCCTTAAATGTGATTTCAACACCTAAATATTCTAATGCCATTTTATCGGGAAAATCTTTAAAAGTTTCTTTAATCATCTTGGGGTAAGTGGTCTCAAATTCCTTAGGATCGAGATCTTCTACTCCTGAATCCCAATTTTTTTTCCAAAATCTACTTGAATACGGACTTGACATTTTTATCTCACGTATTTATTATTCTGGTTTCAGATTCTTACTTTATTTTATCGTTGATAAAAACCTTTAGATTTCAACTTTTCATAAGAAAAATTGCTAATATTTACTAGTGATATGATCAGTTATAAAGTTTTAATATTGTTAAGGATAATTGACATTTTGTTCAATCGCATTCATTCTAATTTGGCAATATTTTTTAAATTTTTTTAATTTTATTTGCAATGACCTCTCTCTCTGTCTATAAAATAATCTTCCTTTTAAATGGAATATTCTTTCTTTAAAAACACAGTTCTAATTTCTTCTTTTATACAAAAGGATAGAATTTAGAAAATCGTCGGTGTATTACTGTTTTAGTTCCAGCAAATCATCAATTTTTGTGATGACGTTTGATTCGGGGTTCAGGGTCTATAAGAAATACAATGATATTCCACCCATTTCAAGTGGAGACACAACGCTAGATGAACTATTGGGAGGAGGAGGTTTCCATAAAGATTTAGTATATCTTTTATATGGAGACAAAGAAACCAAAAGAAGGATTACAAACGTTTTGCTTACAACTGCCGTAAATGCACAAAAATCTTTTGTTAATGGAGGATTTGGAGATAGAATTAAGGTTGCGTTTGTCGATGCCAACAACCATTTTAACCCGTATAATGTAGGGAAATATGCTGTTTCACAGCATCTATCTCCTAAGCAAGTATTAGAGAATATTCAAGTCGCTCGAGCGTTTACTTGGGATCAAATGGTCGAACTTTTGGAAAACAAACTCTCGAAGTTAGAGCACATTAAAGTAGTATTAATCTCGGGGATTACTACTTTATTTCACGGTTATGAAAAACAAACATTTGAGGATTTGTTGAAAGCAATAAGTGGAATCAAAAAAATACTTGAAAGAACAAACCCTCTGATTGTCATAACTGCGCCTCTGAATGAATACAGTTCATTTAGGCCCAAAGGGGGAAAGATCCTTTCTCATTTTGGAAATGTTCTGATACTAATCAGAGAAGGAAAAAGAAATGTAGAATATCACCTCGTTCAGCATCCATATTTAGCAGAAAACAGCTTGCTAAAATGGAAACCCAAGGAACCTAAGATGAATCTCTCAAAAGCCTTGAAAAACACCACACTAGATTACTGGATTTAAATTGTATTTGATATTACCTTTTTGGGAGATTTATAGAGAATCTAAATACTTCTTAATTTACCCATAATAAGGCATAATCCTAAGGTTTAAAAATGAAAACAATAATTATAACCAGTAACAAAAGGAAATTAAATTAAATTAAAAAAGAAGAGATGTAAACCACTATGGCTAAAAAGAAAGCACCCGCTAAAAAAAAGCCAGCACCAAAAAAGGCTCCTAAGAAAAAGGCTCCTGCAAAAAAGGCTCCTAAGAAGAAAGCCGCTCCAAAGAAGAAATAAAAAATGATATCAAGAAGTATGTTAATAATTAAAAATGATTTTTTTCTAACGTTTACTTTTTTATAAATTTATTACTTTTATAATCTTATCTTTTTTTGTAGATATTAGGATCCTTTTTTTCAAGAGTCAAAGAATCACCGCCATATCTAATTTTTCTTCCTTTATAGTATAGATCTGACTTTTCTTCACAAATTTCATTCCACTTTGCAATACCGAATTTTTTAATCATTAAAAGGTTGTAAATTTTTGAGTTATGAGGCATAAAGATTTCAAAATTTACAATTGGTTGTAGCTTTTCACAGGGAAACTCATTACACTCATAGCAAAAATTATAACCTCTACTTGTTACGCATTCGTAAGTTTTACATACAGGAAAATCTTTTATTTGCCCCTTGTGTTCTCGACACCCTTTACAATTATAAACTTTTACGCCAGGGCATCGTTTACAATAAATTCCACATGGTGCGTGATCATTAAAATATAAACTCATAAAGCAATACCTATTACTCATTTTTAAGATATATTATGATAATTCTTCTTTTTTATAAAGATTATTCTTATGGAGGATAATAGTTTCTTTTATTTAATACCTAGGAGTTTAGCAGCATTATCATAAAGCCACTTTTTCTTTACACTTTCTTTTAATGGCAAATTCATAACTTCATCAGCTAATTGTTTAATTGACATTCCCATAAACAGCCATGTTGATCCAAAAAGGATTTTATCCTGTAACACTGAGTTTCCATAATGGATTAAGGTTTCCCAGCCCGTTCCTTCCATTCCTATATATTTAGGAAGGTAAGAAGCAAAATCTATATAGATATTTGAATTTTTCCAAGCAACTCCTACTAATTCATTTACCCAAGGCCATCCTCCATGTCCTGCTATCATCTTCAACTCTGGAAAATCTTGAGCCACAATATCTAAATAGATTGGTCTTTCAACTTCCATTGTATTTGTTGAGTGATTGATTGAGAGATGGAACCATATAGGTATATCAAGTTCAACGCACTTTGAGTAAATAGGGTACATTTTAGCATGATGAGGAGGAATACCAAACATGAATGGTCTAATTGCTATTCCTCTTAGTCCTAAATCATAAGATCTATTAATTTCTCTTATCGCTTCCATTTTTTTAAGAGGATCAATGCCAGCAAATCCAATAAATTTATCAGGATAATTTTGAACAATATTGGCATAATAGTCATTAGGAAGGCCAGCAATACCGCTTGGAGTTTCTTCATCAAGATTGAAAATTATTGCTTTTTCTACACCCATTTTATTAAGCTGGTCAACAAATTCATTTACGCTCATCGTCAAATTTCTTATTTTCGGCAAATATGGCTCGATAGCATTTTTTAACTCAGTTGAACTCATGGATATTTTCATCTCATATAGTTCATTGGCAGTAATTCCTATTAAAGGCGCAACTCTTGGGCCAAAAACATCTCTAAGATATTTCGACATTTGAGGTGGTAATGATACTAAAAGATCAATAAAAACTTCTTCTGTAGGGACATAACATAAGGTATCAATGATTCTATAATCCATCTTATTCACTTTGAAAAAATATCTATAATCTTACAATGTTAAAGCAATATATTAATTCTTCTAAGTATTTTTTTCATAACAAAAAAAAATTCAAAAATCAAAAAATTCGCAACGTATTTTTTTTTTAATTCTATAGGCAACTCTTCTTCTTGGTTATTATTATGGGTAGAACGGTACCTTCTTTTAGACCTGCGTTAGAGCATGAGATTGAGAGTTGGAAGGATTTTAAAAGAGCACTTAGACCTGAAGAACAAAAGATCTTTGACAGATTAATGAATTTTGCCCGAATCCACGCTGATGCGGGTAGCTTAGGTGCACGCCCTATGCTCTCAGAAGTTCTCTTTATCTCTTTTGCAATTGAACAAGAAAAAAAAATTACATCCTTAGAAAAGAAACTTGATGAATTAGAAAATTTGGTTAAAGGGAATGATTAAAAATTGGATTTGCAGAATAATTTTGATGGATGGCTTTTAGACATTTCTCTTTATAGGAATGGTGTAATTCTTTGGGTAAAAGATTTAAAAGAAAAGGTAGTTCGAAAAATCTACCAAAAATATTGTCCGGAATTTTTTGCCGTTCCAAAACCTAGTGCTGGAAATGATGTAAAGAGGTTAAAGTACATTCTACAACAAAATTCCAATATTTCCCGAATAAGAGTGTGTGAGAAATATGTAAAATTAGAGGATCACAAAAAAAGTAAAGTTTTTGGATTATCTGTTTCAAAACCTTCATTATTCAAGAAAATTATTAAAGAAATTGATGAAATTGGCCTCTTTACACTGTATAATACAGATCTTCCTATTACTCAAATGTACTTCTATGAAAATGATTTATTTCCAATGGCTCTCTGCAATTTTAGGGTAAAGATCGAAAGAAACAAGCAAAAAGGAAAGACAATGCATCTTACTTCTTTAGAACTTAAAGATAACAACGAGCTTCTCTTCTATGATCTACCGCCTTTGAAGGCTGTATGGTTGGATGTAAAAATTCAACAGAGAGGCATAAGATATTATTACAATGACCCTCTTAATTACGCTCTTATTAGTATTGTAGAAAATGATGAGGAAAATGTTCCACGGGCTGATGGGTACACAAAACGTACGATTCTAATTGACGAAGCTGACGAAGCTGAAACACTGAAAAAGATTAGTAAAGCAATTGAAAAGCTTGATCCTGATATTATTCTCACTCACCACGGAGATGAATTTATGTTTCCCTATTTGGCTGCTCGAGCATCAATAAATCACGTATCAAAAGACTTATACTTCTCACGAAACAAAAAGTCTTTAAAAAATTGTTTTTTCAACCTTTCAGGAAATTCTGATCACTATATGTCTTATGGTATAATACGACGTCGTTCGAGGACACAAGTATATTTCACTGGCAGAATTCATCTGGATACAGCAACTTATGCTAGCCTTCATTTTACAGAAGGTAATATTCCCGGAGTCATTGAAGTGGCACGTATTTCAAGAATCCCTATGCAGAGACTCTGTAGAGTGACTATCGGGGGTGCACTCCAGTCTATCCAATATTATAATGCTTATAAACTCGATCATCTCATTCCTCCCTTTAAAAAGAGTCCTGAAGACTTTCGTTCTGGGATGGACCTAATTAAAAGCGATCGCGGAGGCCACATTTTTGAGCCCCTGATTGGAGTTTTTCATCATGTAGTTGAATTAGATTTTTCTTCAATGTACCCCTCTCTAATGGCAACATACAATATTTCTTCAGAAACTATAAACTGCCAATGTTGTAAGGATGATGGTACCGGAATAAAAGTACCAGGATTAAATTATCATATTTGCTCAAAGAGACAAGGGATAATTTCAAAATCAATTAGTCTCCCTTTAATAAAGCGACTAAAGTGTAAAGAATATGTACGAAAAACAAATAGTATTCGCTATAAATTTACTGATACTGCACTAAAATGGGTTCTTGTTGTAAGTTTTGGTTATCTAGGGTTTAAAAATGCTCGTTTTGGAAAAATCGAGGCGCATCAAACGGTTTGTGCTTTTGCTCGTGATCTTCTTATGCGTTCTGTAGAAATTGCAGAAAGTTATGACTGTGAAATAATTCATGGAATTGTAGATTCGATGTGGCTTAAAGACAAGAAACGTAGAACAATAGAGGAATTTGAAGAAATTACTAAACAGATTGCAAAAGAAATAACTGAGCATACAAAAATACCTATGAGCTGGGATGGTAGATTTGACGTCATATCGTTCCTTCCATCAAGAGCAGAACCCGATATCCCCGCCCTAAGTCATTACTGGGGTATCAAAAGTAGCGGCGAACTAAAGGTAAGAGGTATAGATGTTAGACGCAGAGATGTGCCAAAAATAGTGAAAGAAGCTCAATATGCATTTATCAATGTATTCAAAGGAGCAAAAACACAAAAGGAATTCATGGAAAGAATGCCTGAAGTTAAAAAGAAACTTTTGCAATATGCCAATAGGATTCAAAATGGGAGCGTTTCTAGAGATGAGCTTACAATTCGTCAAAGAATCTCAAGGAGACCATCACATTATAAGGTTAATTCTTACCAAGCCGTTGCTGCCAAACAGCTAGAACGTTCTGGTGCCATAGCATCGCCTGGAAAGAATGTAAGATATATCATTCTCAATGCTGATGCTGATCCAAATTTTCCAGAGAAGAAAGTAATACTTTCTGACTTATATGACAGTAATAAACATGAATATGATAAAAAAAAGTATATAGAACTTCTGAAAAGGGCATTTGAAAATCTTTTTCCTTTTGAATTTCCTGAACTTGAGGCGTTATTGAAATTAGATTTCAGTAAGAAACTTAATCAAAAAGATTTATCTTGCTTCACTTAATTAAAGGCTGTAATTGATTTTAATTTGTTATATTTAATTTAGAAAATTTTCACTCTGTATATCTTTTTTTTGGACTAAATTAATTTTCAATTATGTCATCAGATTCAATATCATATTATGATTGGTCATTAAGTTTTAAGAAAGATGATGGCAGTCATAACTCTTTTGTAAAACATACAAGATCGAGAAGTATGAATTCAATTGGTCTTCCTGATGATGAATTTAAGGATTATTTAAAAAAGTGGAAAGAAGAACACCTTTAGGAATAGATTATTATTTTTATCATGTTTATTAGATTCTATTAGTACTTTCTTAAAATATTCAAACTTAAATTCTAACTTCGAAGAAATACCAAACTATTAATACAATTATCCAAATTATAAACAATGTAATAGATATAAATGTTGTATAAAACCTCCACTTAATAGATATCTTTTCTTTCTTTTCTTTTCGATAAATAAATATTAGTGTTATTGCCCCAAGGCCTAAAATCGGGGGTAAAATTAATACAAATTGATATAATACTGATTTAATGTAAGGTAATATTAAAGCAAATATAAAACCAGTCATGCCCAACCATGCTGTAATAAATCTTTTCATTTTCTCCTCAAAAATTTCATCAGGTTCTTTTGCTCTCTTTGAGGGAATTAAACCAAAAAATATTCCAAAGACTGCTACTGCTAATAAATAAGGATAATACGAATGTAGTAGACCAAGCATTATATCAGAGAAAAGAATTCCTGTGAAAATTCCTAAAGCCATACAAATTATAATCCGAATATATTTAAAATTTGCTTCCAAGAAATTAATAAGAGTATAATAAGCTGATATTATTGCATTCTTTAATTTAATATAAAGAGCATTTAAATAATCCATGAAATGATTAATTAACTCCTTTAAGTCTTCTAACATAAAAATAAAAGGATAAATTAGAATTCCTATAATTAAAAATGACCAACTCCAGTTAGAGGTTGAAAAGAAGTAAAAAATAAAACTTAATAACAAGAAAATTAGTGCCCAATAGAGAAATGAAATCAATCTGTGTCTTTTAAATGGTTTAAGTAAAACTCCCATGAATATTGTGAAAATTAGAGAAGAAATTGATGAATTTAACATTAGGTTGGGAAAATTATACTCTAAAACAAAAAAAGTATCTATAGATAGAAGAACGCCAAAAATTATTAAACTATAAGAAAGTATCTTCTTTCTGAAATCATTTTTAATTGCTTTCACAGAATAGTCTACTAGAGAAAATAAGAGTACTAACCCAGAAGAAAATAAAAAAAGATGCAAATTATTCAGTAAACTATAGCTTAAATAATAGAGTGGCCACATAATAATATCAAGATAAAAAATTATTATTAATACTTTTTTAATCATCATTTTCCTTACTTCTACAGATTTCCAGAATTCTAGCATCTTAAATAGATAAGTCAATTCAAATAATAATAATAAAATGATAATTGGTATAATTGGAGTTGAAAAAAGAGATATCCAGCTCATAAAATATAGAACCGAAAAGCCTAGAATGAATAACAGCGAGAAAATAACGAAATAATTCGAGATTTTTCCCAGAAACTTTACTACTTTTTTATCAATTAACATTAGGATATGAATCGTAATACTTAAAGTTAGTAATATTAGTTGTGCCTCTATATTTGTTTGAATTAAAAGTTGTGAAATTAAATTCAGCAAACTAATATAAAAAGCAATGCCGATAATTCTTTTCCTATAAGTCATCCATTTTTTAAAAATAACTTCTTTTTCTGTTTTAAATTTAGTTCGAATTTTATAATAAGTATAATTGGTATAGAATTGCAGTAAAATAAACAGAATAAATGAGGAGTTATATAAAATTAAATTTAATAATGAAAATTGTAATAAAATCATTAATAGAGCCCATGTGAAATTAAAATAGCTTATGAAATGTACCAGAAGCATATATTTATTAGGTAATTTCTTTACTAATACTATCTCTAATGAACTAATACACAATAAGATTATTTGTGAACCTAAAAAGCTTTCAAATATTCCAAAATAAAGATTTAAAAATCCGTAAAAAAATATTGTGATTTCTAAATATACTACGAATATTAGAATAGAAAATATTCTATTAATTACATTAATATTAATTCTATCCGAATATTGGTTTTTGATTGAGTAGATATGGTAAAAGATTAATACCGTCTCAATTATAGTAATCAACATAACACTGAAAATATTAAAAAAGTATAACGATAGAAATAAATTCAACCAAAATAGTAAGAGATTAAGTTGAAGTACAGCAAAAATTATTAGATGGATTGGGATAATTAATTTCTTATTAACGCGTTTTGCAATGTAAATATCAAATAATGTTAGAATAAATAAAATGCAACAAGATGTTAAGATACTTTCAATAAGATCAAGACTAATAACCTCGACTATTAATCCAAATGTTACATAAAAAATTTCAAAATAGAGTGTAATTCCAATAAAGGAATTAATTTTGTTGATTTTTGTTTCTAAATTCTTAATATCAATTTCTACGCCAGATGTTTTAATATACCTCAAACTAAATAAAATTAGGATAGACCAAATTATGAGAAATTCAAATATTCTTAGTAAAATTGAAAATACGCTAAGTAAAGAAACTATTAAAGAGAAATACGTTGAATTTAAGATAAAACATATTAAATTTAGTATTTTAATTTGATTTTTATCACTAAAAAAGCTCTTAATCTCATTATCTTCACGTTGATTCGATATTTCAATAGGCTTATTATAAATGTTAATTAAAATTTGAAAGATAACTGTATATGCCAAAAATCCTAATAAAGTCAAGATTATAATTGGTTTAAATAATGGAAATACAGAAAAGACTTGTAAACTTAAAAGGGCAATAGGAATAGGATATAAATACCACATTATATATCTATATCTCCTGATAATCGAATAGACAAAAGTAATATTAATTGCGGTTAAAAGTGTTAAAGCAATATAGAGGAAATTTGGAAATGCGTTAAATATTAAAAAGAATAAAGAAAATGAAACTCCAATTGATAAAAACACTACTGGAATTATTTTTTTAATAGGAGTTATCATTTTAAAACGATTAAAAACATAAAAGCTTCCTCCAAAAACAGCTATAGCGATAAAAGTAGCTAATACTTGATTTTTTGGGATTAAATTGAAAGTAAAAAATGTAAAGAGTGAAAAACTTGTAGTTAAAATAATAGAAATCAAAAAATTTATGATTTTTTGATTTAATTTGAAGATTCTAGAAGAAAAAAGACTTAAACCAATTATCATGAAAGCTAAGTTAATAGAGATAGGGGTATTTAAGATAATTCTATTAATTAAATTAAAAATGATTAAATAAATACCTGTAAGAGCTACGAAATAAGATCCAATCAAAATAACACCCTTTTGTGCTTTTAAGTTAGGGAAAAACGATAATATTATGAAGTGAAATCCCAAAGTAAAAAGAGTCAATGAAAAATTAACATCAAAAGGGATTTGAACTATTTCTAAAAGAATGAAAAGGAATGTGACATTTATCAGGCTGGAAATTATCCAAAATATCATTAATAATTTCCAAAATTTCAATTTATATAAAATTGGCATCAAAAGTAATACTGCAAAAACACTAAAAAGGAAATTAGTTAATAAAAGACTTTCCACGAAAATATTTTGACAAAACCAGTATATAAGAAATAAACTCAAACCCCATACTGAAAATAACACCAAAGCGAAATTCTTTTTAACCCAAGTATACCAAAACGGTAATGAAAGTAGGACTGATATTATAAGAGTTATCAGAAATGATCCGTTTATCTCTAGTATTCCAAATAAAGTTAAAGCATTAGTATATATATCTAAACCAGAAATACTTTCGTATATTATAAGAAAATTTATTATTGGAAAGAATATCCAAACCCTCCATCCCACTTTCCAAATAGCCCAAGAGATCTTCCATTGATAAATTCCAATTGAAAGATAATATAGGAATATAGCTATATTTAATGATATGATAAATATAATTGGATTCCATATAGATAAGGAGGTTACTGCAATCAAGAAAAAATAGACGAATACTGGAAAAGCTATAGTTATTAAGGGAAGAACAAGATAAAAAGATCTTTTCCTAAACACTGGAGTGCTTTTATTATAAACCGAAACAAAAGCTAATCCTGTGATTGTTAAGGTTAGAGTGAAACTCAGAATAGGATTATATTCACTAAAAAGAATATTTTTAAAGAATACCCCATAGGATAAATAACTAATAAGATCAAAAATGAATAATAGAATACATGGCTTAATAAACCATTTATATCTTTCATCTCGTTTACTATAAAAAAAGTTCCCTGTTAAGCCAAGAAAAACTAAACATGCTATTGTTGTATTATAGAAAATCGGAATAACAGGATAATAAGTTAAGATAGATACAAAAATTAAGGCAGATACTGTACTATAAAGTGAAAGTTTCTCAATTATGTTGATTCTCCTTATATTCAGAATAATTGATGAAAATAAAATTGAACTTATTGTTATTAATAGTAAACATATGTAAAATCCAAAAGGGAGAAATATACCTAAAGTGCCTATTAATAAAATTAAATTCAAATAAATCACAAAACTTAGCACAATATAAGCGATTGACCGTAATATAAAATTTCTGTTTCGCCTGATGAGAATTACTATATATGCGATGACCATAAATAAAGGGAAGAATATTGAGAGAAAGAAAGAAAATGCTAAAACAAGTATGAAATAAATTAGGAAAAGTTGATAAATTTTGAATTCAGAGCTATCTTCACCTATTTCATTAAATCGAAGTACATAAGAATTAGCCAATAAAAATATTATAGAAAGAATTAGCATTAATATTAAATATTGATTTTCATAGAAGAGAGGGTGAATTAACAAAGAATTCCAATAGATTTCAATAAAAATACAAATTAAAGAGATAAAGAATATTAACACAGTGATTTTAATCAATCGTTCTTTTGAAATTTCTAAAATTACGAATCTCTGTTTAAAAAAGTATATTGTTATAGGACTTAAAATCGCAAAGATTAATGTAGTTAATAAAATATGATTTATAATCGAAAGTCCAAGAGGATATAATGCTATTATTGAAATTATTATAATTTTAATGGTAAGCCATAATAGCAATTCTATGTTTTCCACTAATCTTTCAAATTCAATTTTAATAAGGCTCTTAAAAATTATTAAAAGTAGTAGATTTATGAGCAAAAATAGTCCTGAATTATAAAGTACTATTAATATATTATAATCCACTGGAAAAAGTAAAGAAGTGAGATTAATTGGTTGAACTAACGTGAAAAGAATAATTGAAATGGATAAGATTATCCCTAAAATGCTAAGATTCTTATTATATTCGAATATTTTATAGATTTTATAAAAATCAAATCTTGATTTTCTAGATTCAAATGTCCTTTGTTTTAAATCTTCGATTTGGAATAGATTAAAAAGGTTTAGAATAAAAAATACTAAGCAAGAAATTCCAATTATTAAAATCTTAAACCATAAATCAGATGTATTTAGTATGTACATACATAACTTCCAAAAAACTAAAATACAAATAAAAAACCAACTAAATATTTGTAAAATTTTAAGATTAATTAGAAAAGTTTCTTTCATCTTTATATACTCAGAAATCCTACTTAAAAATTTAAGAAAACCAAGCACAAGTAGCATTGTAATAATAAATATTATTAAAAGATCGATAGAAAATCCTAACTTGGTAAATTCAAGAGCGAAAACGGATGGAATTAATATAATACAACCCCATATAAAAAAAGTATTAATGAATAGAATTTTTCTTACCAAATTTGGGATGAAGAAACCTTTTTTATAAGAGAAAAATAAAGGAATAAATAGAAATCCAGATGCCGCCATTGAAGGGAACAATAATGCATAAAAACTACCAGTCAATAATCTGTATGGGTAATAAAATATGACAGTACCAGTTATCAGAAATTCAATGATAGTCTGAATTTTCAAAAATAAATTGATATTCTTAACTTTAATAATGAAATTCTTCACTAGCATATATATGAATCCTAAAATTCCATATAAAATGAATAATGTAAAGTTTATTATCGTAATTATATCAATGCTAATTCCTAACTTAATTAACTCCAAACTAATTATTGTTGGAATTAATAGTAATGAAATTGATAGAATCAAACTGTTGATTATTAATATATTTTTAAAAATCTTTGGCAATTTGATTTTATTTTTAATGTAAAGTATTGGAATGTAAAAAAATAGACTTGAAAATATAATTGGAAGTATTAATGTGTAATAAGTATTAATAGAGTAAATATACAGAAAATAATATATTAAAAATGTCGTAAATAATAGAGAAATCATATTTAACAGAAAGCATGACGATTTAGAGATTAATCTATCCTTAAGAAAAATATTGCTTGATAAGCTAAAAATAATTAAAGAAGAATATGCGGAAATAATGATATTGTTGATAAGAGGTAATGAACTAAGCAAGTTAAAAAATAAGAAAAATAATAATCCAAAAAATTCTAAAAAGATCAAATATGAATTAATATTAGTGAAAATTCTCATTACAGATTCCTTTACTTTTCCTATTTTTAGTCCAAATTTTAATGTAATATGAGAAAATATTGAGAGAAATAACAAACCTAATAAAATAACTACACTACTATAATAGAAATTAATAACAATAGAAAGAAATATGAAAAATACTAAAAACCAACATGAATAATAGCTATATAATTTACTTTCCCTTACTGAGATTACTCTAATGAGATAATTTATAAAAATGAATATTAAAAAAGAAGTTGGGAATAAAATTAGCAGAGTTGTAACATTTCCTAGAGAATTTAGGAAACCAAAAGTGAAAAACTGTTTAAAAACAATTAATACATAAGAACTAAATATAATTAAAACGAAATTTAAACTTAAAATTCTCCGAAAATTTTTCCAAGGTTTTTTGATAAAATAGACAGCATATAAATAATAAAAAGAAACTAAAAGAATACTTAGAATAAAAACAGAATGTAGAATTATATTGGAAATTGAGATAAAAAAAGGATCTGTTGTAAATGTGATATAATCAGAAATAACTATCGGGAAGAAAGAATATGCAATAACAAAAAACAAAGAAACGGCAAGAATGTGTTGAATAATAATTATATTCTCTTTGATGAAATATCCTTTCTTTACAAAGATTTGTAGAATTATGAATAAAAATATGTTAAAAGTAATTATTTGAATGTTTAAGCTCATTAAATAAATAACGTCTGGTAATATCCAGAATGCTATAGAAGCAAAGATTGCTATACAATTTATTAAAAGAATATACTTACTATATTTTTTTGGACAGTAATCTGCCTTCTGTTCAAATAGAGTTATTATAATAATAATTGGTAATATAAAGAGAATAACTAATGGTTGATTAATTAGGATGGAGAATAAAATAGTGAAAACTATGAATAAAAAAGAGATTGACGCATTATACTTTTGATATTTAATATCTAATAATTGTTGACTGTCCTCTTCATTAGTTCTCTCTAATCTCATATAAAATTTTTTAAAATTAATAAGCATATATATTCTAAATTTTAGGTAAAATAACATCAAAATAATTGATAATAATGAAGCTCCGAAAAGACCTGAATATGAACTACTTAATCCTATAAAATTGTAAATGATAATGATTACGTATGGAATTTGAATCAATAAAACGAAAATTAAACTAAATATAGAAGACGCAAACTTGTGTTTATATTCCGCTAAATCTACTAAAAATGGTTTTCCTTCATGGATTGCTTTATCAATCCTTTTTCGAGATTTATTAGTAGATATTAAAGTATTTAAATAAAAAATGAGATTTGTAATAAGAGCGAAAAGCCATGAATAGCCTGTATAGAATGTATAGGATAAAAAAAATACCTGCCCAACAAAATTTAAGATAATAATCAAATTATAAAATTGTCTTATTGTTAAATTGAAGCTCATAGCATGCTTAAATTCACTTTTATTAATATCAAAAAAATCAATGGGTTGAAAGTAATAATAATAATAAACAATATTGTAAAGAATACAAAATGATATCAATGGCAGTAATTCAAATCTGTACCCTTCGGGGGTAACTACTGTAAAAATAGGAGTAACAATTAAAGATAACAGAGTTATAAAAAACAGGATATGAATTCTAGCAATAGGATTATTTATTTTATTCTTGAAGAAAGGCTCTTTTCTATATTTATCGTACGATTTATAGAAAAAGAGTAATGAAAACATAAATGCAAGTATAGTAAATCCAATCGATAAGATTACATCTTTTATAATAAAATTAAATATAAAAAACCAGATTACAGAAATAATTGCAGGAACAATTATTAAATAAAAACAAAACCACCATATCTTCCAGAGTAATTCTGTTGCTTTTTCAATTCTTTGCCCTGATTTTTGATTCACATGAGATTCCATGTTCATACATAAGTATATCTACTTAAAAAAATGTTATGCAATTTTCTCAGAATTTTCAGCAGCAAATTTAGGAAAAATACTAGTAAAAAAACTATTTTAGTGGTAAAATTTATAATTCACTAGTAATAATAAAAGAGCTAGATAAAATAATATATAGAAAAGAAGAGATAATTATGATTTAATTACTCAACTGAATTGAATACTCAATTAAAAATTGTTATTATTTAAACTTTGGTAAATAATCCTTCTGAAGTTCCACCATTTTACTAAAGATATTTTCAGCCAT
>JBHLNZ010000044.1:0-19913 GCA_048941015.1 Promethearchaeota archaeon
GTTAATCTCTTTCGCTCTACGTCTTCCTATTAAACGTGCTAAACGTGTTGTACCACCCCAACCGGGAGTTATCCCTACATCAACTTCAGGCATACCCCATTTAGCTCTTTCTGTTGCAATTACAAAATCACATGCCATAGTTATTTCCAAACCTCCCCCAACCGCATAACCATCAACAGCAGCAATTGTAATTTTATCTAATTCTTCGAGTTGATTTGCCATATTTTGATAGTATCGAACTCGTCGTGTAATATCATTAGCATCACCCCATTTTAACATTTCGTTAATATCGTCTCCAACAGAAAAATTATTTCCAGCTCCTTTAATAACTAAAAATTTTAATTTAGTAGATTCACGTAATTTTTCAAAGGCAGTGACTAATTCATCCGAAAGTTGCATACTTAATGCATTTAATACTTTAGGTCTGTTTAAAGTTATCCATGCTACTTTATCTTTCTCTTCATATATTATTTGTTCAAATGCCATAAAGTAACTTTTTGCATTTCAAATATAAAAAATTTGCAAATAATAGTAAAAATCAATAAAAAGAAGAAATTTTAAATTTAATTTTAATTTGTTTATTCCTCAGCGGGTTTTTCTTCAGTGGGCTTTGCCTTAACCGGTTGTTTTTTAGCTGGTTTTTTCTTAGCAGGTTCTTTCTTAGCTGGTTTTGTCTCAGTTGACCATTGAAATTCTTTTGGTCCAGCAAACAATAATAAAATAGCAGGAATTAATATTGCTATTCCTCCCCATCCATACCATCCAAAAATTTCTAATATTATTCCCCAGACAAGCATCCATGGTAATCTAAAGCTTCCAAGCGTTAAGACCCAATCATAGAGAGAATCCCAGTCCATAGCAGCACACTTATTTGAAAACTTAGGTTTAATAATTAAAAACGAAATTGCGATAATTATAATTGCAGTAATTAGATTCCAAATTACGCTAAAAGATAATCTAACGTATAGAGGTCCCCATATTCCCAACAAATACAAATATGTCGATATTCCATAAATAAACCAAATAATGCCTAATACACCATTAATAATACCTATAATCCATGCCCATTTTCCAATATTGGATGCTAAGGATGCATATTTCCATTCTTCACCCATAATCTTTCAACCTCAAACCTTATTATTTTTAATTTTCTAATCCGAGTATAAAGAGTTTAAAAATTGTTTTTATAGGTTATAATTTCAATCCTCAAATATAAAATTAATCATTAAATTTAGATAATAAAGAACATCCTATCAAATAAATATTCAATCATTCTGTCGAAATTTATAAAGAGAATAAATTAATTTACTTAGAATCGGGATTGAGTATTTCTCCTACATAATATAGCCCAACTAAATTTCCCCTACTTTGAAACTTTCTTGAAACAAGCAATATTATTACATGCTCATTCTCATCAATAGTTCCATTCTGAACACCAAATTTTACTGATTCTTCAATTAGTTTCTCAGCATCTAAATTAAAGAAATCAATATTCTCGATATGGAATGCTTGAACACCCCACACTAAATTTAATTCTTGAGCAGTGCGTTTAAATGGAGTCATAGCAATTATTGGAAGTGGTGGTCTGAATTTTGAAATCATACGTGCCCCATAACCATGGCGCGTGATTACAAGAATTTTGCCTCTAAAATTTAATTGTTCCATTTCTTTTGATAAAGAATGTATAGCATGACCAAGAGTCTGAGTATGAGTTAATCTATCAGAATCATAATCATCTGGAATTCTTATAGGAGAGTTTTGACTTGCAGTTGTCGCAATTTTATTCATGTATTCAACTGATTCAATTGGATATTTTCCTACTGCTGTTTCTGCTGATAACATTACAGCATCGGTTCCATCAATTACAGCATTAAAAATATCGTTAGCCTCAGCGCGCGTAGGAACAGGAGTGTTTGTCATAGACTCAAGCATCTGGGTTGCTACAATAACAGGTTTTCCTTCTCTATTACATTGGTAAATTAATTCTTTCTGTTTAATTGGGACTTGATCTGGTGAGATTTCTACTCCCAAATCTCCTCTTGCAATCATAATCCCATCGGAAACTTCTAAGATCTGATCAAAGTTATCCAATGCTACTGGTCTTTCTATTTTAGATATTGTTTTAATTTCACTATTACCATAATTTTCGAGAAGTCTTTTTACTGTAAGAACATCATCTCCTCCTGATACAAATGAGATCGCAACATAATCTGGATTTAAATCGGCAATAAATTCTAGATCTTTTATATCCTTCTCTGTTGGAACCCGCTGTTTTAACTCTCCACTTGGAATATTAACTCCTTTATTATTACTGATTAAGCCTCCTGCTATAATTTCGCCTAAAAGATGATCTTTTTCTTTACTTTTTACTTTGATTTTGATAATACCATCATTAACATAAAAATAATCTCCCTTTCTAATCGATTTAATAAAACCGACAAGTGGAATCGAAAATTGAGTTTGATCTCCCCCGCCCTCTATCTCAGTTTCAAAAACTTTAACTTCATCTCCAACATTTAGAATATAAGCCTGATCATTTTTGAATTTTCCAACACGTATTTTAGGACCTTGAATATCAGCTATGATACCAATATATTCATTAACTTCTCTAATTCTATCAAATAATTCTTTCTTTTCATCATGGGTTCCATGAGAGAAGTTTAATCTAAAAACATCTACACCAGCATCAATCAATCTTTTTATCATTTGTTTTGAACTTGAAACAGGGCCTAGGGTTGCAACAATTTTTACTGTATTTTCTCTAAAGCTCATTAAAAATCAAATAAATGATTATGATTATAAGATTTTGCATAATAAATTATTTAATATTAATATTATATTCTTGTTTAAAACTATTTATTTTAAATTAAATTTTTAAGATTTGTTATTCTTTTCCGGAATTCCTTTCTGATTTCTTTTAAAATCTCCATCGAATTACTCACAGATTCAATGCTCTTTAACTCTTTAAAAACTATGAGATTGACTCTATTAGTTTTGGGATAAAGTGAAAACTGAATTAATTTTAAGTTATCATTAGCTCTCATGAAATCTTTAGCTAAACCCACTAAAAGATCTGAACTTTGAGACGCTAAATTAATTCCTATAAAATATCTTAGTTTAGGTTTCTTAAAGTAATTTCTTGTTTCGATTAAAAAGAAATGCTTTTCTTCGTTTTTTATTTTATAGATATTCTTTACTTCTAATATTTTGGATTGATTATTAATTAATTCTGAAATTGGAGGATATTTATTTTTTAATCTCTGCAATTTATTCTTAAATACCTCTTTTAATAGATCCTCTAACGTAGTCAATTATTATCTCTTCCTTTTATTATCTAATTGTTATTGATTTATTCATTTTTAATATAAGTCTTTAATGATGAAATCTAATTCAAGTTTTTGCAAAGTTTTTGGTAAAAGATTTCCATTATTAGGATTCCAGCTCATTTCCTGATTACATCATTAAAGACATATCCTTCAATTTCGAAACTTATAAATACCTATTTTGTTATATTATAATGGTTTTGTAATTGTCTATTAGAGATTACAAACACCCCACTTTTAAATTCAACAATTACATTAAGGGTATTAATTATAATTATTAATCGTAACATTTATAATAGTATTTTTAGTTTGATTCATAATAAAAAATCAGAGGTTATTGATGTCAGTAGTCCCATCCCTTAAAAAGAAAAACCTAACCATGTCAATGTTTATTGATTGGGATAAGTATAAAAATATGTTTTACAACAATTTATATTTAGAAGATTATAAAATTGTAATAAAAATGCCTTTAATTCAGAGAAAGAAGAGTAAAACTGATATCAAAATAAAGAAATTTGATTTAACAAAATATACTTATCTATGTTCTTATGATTAGAATATAATTATTAAGTCTGTTTATAATTACCTTTTTTTAGTAAATTATTCCAACATGAAAAGCAGATGTAATTACCGTTTATCAGTTTTACTAGATCCTTCGTTGAACGAATCATTCCACATTTATTACATTTTTTCTTCATTTAATTCAATATTTAAAAGGAATTATTAAATATATATGATACTAAATCTTAGAACTTAATTTTTTAGAATAGAGTTTCAAGTTTTGTGAAAACCTGCTAAATCAATACCGATAAATTTAGAGTTTTGAGAGCTTGTTAACTGAAACTATTTTAAATGAAAAAAAAGAATGAAAGAAGGCTTAATTTGAGCTAATTTTTAAAGGATAAGAGAGAAATTAAACTTCTGCTTAAGTTTAATAGAGGGCTTAACCGATGGTATGGAGATCATACCCTCTGAAATCCAATGTTTTGCTCAAATTATGGAATCCTTTCAATCAATTAATGATTTTCAATTAAATATTTAAATAGCCTTGATTCCATTTTGAAATTTCGTTCTTATAACACGAATAAAGTTTTAATTTTTAATTTCTAATTTTGAAAAATCTATATGTTATCTAAAATTTTAGAATCCATCTTAAGAAGATGTGTCTTTATTATGACTAAATTAAAAGTAGGCATTATAGGTTGTGGTGTGATATTCGATTTAAACATTTTAGGTTATTTAGACAACCCAGATGTCGAGATTACTTGTTTATGCGATAAGCGAACCAAAAAAGTCAGAAATGAAATAAATAAGTTTCAACTAGGCTCAAATATCAATATTTACAATGATTATAAAAATATGTTAGACAATGAGAATTTTGATATTCTAGAAATATTGCTACCTCATCATTTACATGCCGAAGTCACTGTTTACGCAGCGAATAAGAACTTAAAGGGTATTAGTGTTCAGAAACCAATGGCTACAAATATTTCAGATTGTAATAAGATGATTGATTCTTGTAAAAAGAATAATGTAAAACTCAAAATATTTGAAAATTTTATGTTTTATCCCCCTCTTTTTCGAGCTAAGGAACTAATAGATCAAGGAGTTATTGGCGAAGTCAACTCAATAAATATTAAAACTTTAGAAGCCACAAGTGGTGGATGGGATATTCCAGATACAACGTGGAGATGGAGAGTAGATCCTGAAACTTGTGGTGGAGGATTAGATTGTGGTTCTCCTTTTGTTTTTGATGATGGATATCATAAATTCTGGTTAGCTTTACATTTTATGGGTGAAAAAGTGGAAAAAGTATATTCTTGGATTGATAGACATAAAAACTTAGACATTCCTGCATATATTATGTGGAAATATCGTCCACCTGAGGGGGCTAATTTTATTATACCCCACTATGGAACAATGGAATATAATTATGCACAAGAAATGAGATTACCTAGTCCTTATTATCCCGAAGATGATTTTATTTCTGTGGTTGGATCAAAGGGAATGATGTGGATAAATCAAGCCACGTCAGGAGGTAATATTATGTCAGAATCGGAAGTTTTTCCTCCAATAGTAATATTTCGAGATGGTAAAATAGAAATCGAATCAAACATGGAACGCGATTGGAAATTTGGTTTTATAAATTCGACAAAACATTTTATAGATGTAATAAAAAATGATGGGATTCCAATATTATCGGGAGAACAAGGAAAATATACTACACAATTCGCTTTAGCAGCATTAAAATCTTCTATGATTGGAAAAGAAGTATCTCCTGATGACATTAAAGATTAATAATTTAAGAAGTAAAATGTGTTTTGCTTAGGGGAGGAGAATATCAATATTGGATTTTTGCTAAAAAAGAATAAATAAAAAAAATAAGAATAATTTAAAATGTAACTTTAATCTCTGAAACCATAATAGGCGTTAATAAAGAGTAACAATCCTTCCCGAAGTGAAAGATTAAACAATCCAAATAACGGAAGGGTATAATCTAGGTTAAAAGAGAATAGTATTAGTCCGGTTGTCACTGCTATAAATGTAAGGATTGAAATAAAATTTTTCCAAGATTTTTTCCATAAACTTGCTTTTTTTTTTTCAATTTTCTCTAGTATATCGTATTTAGATAGTGTTTGATAATCCGGTATTGTTTCTATTTGCTTTTTTAATTTTTTCTTTTGTCTAACTTGTCCAATTGACCGAAAAAGCGTACCGATAAAGAATACGGAGACTAATATTAAAATATCGAGTATAGTATTTGTCACTTGAAATGGAACGTTTGGACCATAGAAATTTATAATTACAGTTATAACTAATAGTATAACAAGTATAATCCTAACTGAATATTTCGGTAGGTAAAGTGGTTTCTTCTCCTTTCTTGTTTCTTCAACATATTTTTCAGGATTTCTAATTTTTTTAATTAGTTTTAACTTTTCTTGCTCTGTCTTTCTCGCTTCAAAATAAAAGGCAACTAAGAAAAAAATTGAGTTTGTAATCATACTTGGAATTTCTGTGTTAGTGAATAAATAGTTAAATGGAAATGCAACGACCATTATAGTAATAATAGCTCTTACAGTTCCACGCGGAAAACCAAGAGGATAATCTTCAACCTTTCCGTCTTTACTAAACCTCCTTATTATACACCATATAAGTAATAAGGGTCCTAAAATCCAAGTTATCATAGATGATTCTCAAAATTTTAATTAAAATTATTTTAATAATATTCTCCATAAAGATAAAAGTTTGTAAATTTACTAATAAATTCAATCTTTCTAATGATTATAGTCCTATTTCTTTTAATTTTTGCATAATTTCTTGTTTTTTTTTCCCTTTTAAATCAAACCACCTATAAAAGATTATGACTCCTAAGACACAAAATAAGAAGGGAAAAACACCTTGAATCAATCGTAATCCCAATAATGCATCATAGCTATGAGTTAGATTATTTGGATTATAAAGTGTAATAGCATGAATAATTGCTACAATAAAACTTTGTATTAATAGAGAAATGCGTATGAAGACGTTTCTAAAACCTACTAAAGTAGCCTCATGATGCTTCTTAGTCTTTACAGTGATCTCATCATAACAATCAGCTAAAACAGGAGATAACATAATTGTAAACATAGCAGCGGAAATTCCTGTTAAAAAATTTACTATATAGAATCCTATGATATTTGAGATAAAAGAATAAAATAATAAACTTAAACCGAAAGATAATAAACCAATTGTATATAGATTAGAATGACCAATTTTTTTTGCAACGTAAATCCATATAGGCATTGTGAATATGGAAGCAAATAACATAAAGATTGATCCTATAGTTCTTACAAATTGTTCCTCTTGTAAAACATCATCTACAAAATTAACTGTATTCATACTCATTAATCCTAGAGCAATCATAAAAATGATATAAGTAAAAACAGCTAACATGAAATTTTTTTGCTTAATCGCCATTTTCATTGTCCAAATAAAGGATTTCTTCTCTGCTGTTTCATATCCTCGAATAAAGCGTTCTTTTATGTCAATTGTTTCTCTTGAGCCAGGTATAAATAGTGCTAAAGAACCACCCAATATTATGATACTTATAAAAGCAGCTTTAATGAACGTTGATTTATTCCCAGGAATAATAATTTGTGACCATAATGTTATTGTTAAAAAGTTTGCAATGAAAATGAATATTTGAGTTATCATACCCGCTTTTCTTCGTGTGATATCACCTCGAAAATGAACGGGGAAAGCTCCAAATGAATGTGTTTGAAAAAGTGAGTTAGATATATCATATAAAATTACAATGACTAAATAATATAATAGAACTAGAAATATATCTTCTACACCTTCTATGTTTGGAGGAGTGAAGATTAAGAAGAAGAAGATAATTGTTGGAATGCCTCCTATTAAAATCCAAGGGGAGTGAAAACCAAATTTTTTTGTCAATTTATTTGGTTTATCAGTAAGAAAACCTATAACAGGACTACTCATCATACTGAAAATAGTAAAAATAACATTAGCTATTGCCATATAAATTGGCCATAAAGCGATAATATCTATTAAACCAAGTTCACTTTCATAGTAATGCCAAACAAAATTGTTAAAGGCTACTATTAGAAAACCATTAAAGAAGTAACCCATTGAAAACATCATCATCTTTATTGTACTCGGGCCTTCTTTGCTATTTGGTTGTGTTGCTCTTTTTAAAGTATTCAAAATATCCCCTAATTGAGTTTTTTTTATAAATTATTTTTTTTTTATTTATTAAACGATTTCTCCTTAAATAATAAATACATTTTTAGAATAAGAAGATATTATTATTTTAACTTGTATTTTAAGATTTTGAAAATCCTCCATGATGGAATTCTATATAATATTTAAGATTCTTTTTTATACAATATTCATTGATTTCTGACTCTAATAAGTCCCAATACGTAAAATCTTTTCGTAACTCTTGATAAATTGGAAGGAGTTTAGGATAATTAGTTTTTATTATGTTTATAATTCTTGGTATATTATGGGGTCTAAAATTTAAGTTTTCAAACATAAACAAATCCGTATAATCTATACCCTCATCGATAATAGCTTTATAATCTGTAATATATGGAAAGAAAGGGGAAATAAACGTGTATGTTTTTATACCACTCTCATGAATTTCTTTTAAAGCTGCCAATCTTTCATATGGTCTAGATGCTCCTTTTTCTATAAGTTTAGAAAAATCTTCGTCTAAGGTACTAATTGAAAACCCAACTTCAAGATTATTAAACTGTTTGAATAAGTCTATGTCTCTTGTCGCGAACTTAGATTTAGTTAAAATTGAAATTTCAGCTTCAGTTCCAATTAGACTCTCTAAAATTTTTCTAGTATTTTGATATTTTAATTCTAAAGGAATATAAGGATCTGTAACTGAACTTAATAAAATTCTTTTCCCATTATATCTCTGTGGTTTTATATTTTTCAAATCAAAAGATTTAATATCTAAAAACTGACCCCATTTATCGCCTTTATGCCCTGTAAACCTAATCATAAATTCAGCATAGCAGTAGATACATCCATGTTGGCATCCTACGTAAGGATTAATTACAAAATCTACTTCAGGAATATTACTCTTAGTAATAATATTTTTAGTTTCCCGAAAATTGATTTTCATACAATATTAAGCTTAAAGCTTACAAATTAATAAAAATAATGAAATCATAAAATAGAGAGAATAGAATTGATGCAAATAAAGATCAGGAACTTTGACAGGAGTGTAGATATTGATGAAATGAGCCAATTTTTATATAAAGTTCAAAATACTACTGGTTATTTAGAAGAAGATACAACATTGGAATCTATTAGAGAAGAGTTAGAGGATGCAAGGAGTAATTATAAATTTATTTTGTTTGAAGCATATGAAAATAATCAATTGATTGGATTACTCCTATTATTTACTAATACACCAAAATTCGGGTTAATTTGGGACTGGCATCCCTTTGTTTTACCAAATAGAAATGAAGAAGAAAATTCAAAACAGCTTATAAAAAAATGTATTGAATATTCTAAAGGTATTGGTATAATTCGAATTGAAGCCTGCTTCGGGATCGGAAAAGTTAAAGACAAAGAAAGATATCTTAAATATTTCAAATTATATGAAAAGTTAGGTTTTTATCATGTAATTGAAGAAGTTGAGATGGAATTAAATTTAAATGATGAAAATCTTAAAATTGCAAAACTTCCCGAAAATTTTGAAACTAAATCTATAAAAGATGTTGAAATGAATGAGTTATTTAACTGTTCCTTTGAAATCATGAATAAAAGTAAAGATAATATGTTTTTAGATCTAACTGAAGAACAAAAATGGGAAGTAATAAAGAACTATTTTGAACCTTCCAAACCAATTATTCAAGAGGCTTCTATTATACTTATTAAAGATAAGAAAATAATTGGATTTTCAATCACAAAACTCTCAACATTCAACACGGGAAGAGCTACAATCGGACCTTTCGGAATTTTACCAGATTTTAGAAATAAAGGTTTAGGAGAAACTATTTTACTTTTTTGTTTAAAAAAATTATTAGAAAATAACTTTAAAATTGTAAATTTAGATGTTGCTATCGAAAATGAACCTGCCTATAAATTGTATTTGAAAGTTGGATTTAAAAAAATATTTTCTACTAACATATTAGCTTTAAATTGCTAATTTTTGTATTTTCTTTTTTCAATCATCATTTAATAGTGCAATTATGGCTGATCGTCCAGCATTACGCGCTTTTGCTAATACCTTAGCATCTTTCTTTACTTCACCACGACTAAGTACACCAGGTACGAGAATTTTTTCAAGTAATTCTATATTTAAGTATTCTAAAACATCCTTTAACATCCCAACTGTATGTCTTGCATACTTAGGATGTTCACCTTCAAATGGTATAACAAGAATAACTTTCTGCTTTCCTTTAAAATTTTGATGTATTGGGTTGTACCATCTGTCTAAAAAGGTTTTAAATTGTGCTGTTGGACCCCACCAATAGATTGGTGTACCTAATACCCAAACTTTGTTATGTTCCATCTTTTCGAATAGATTTACCATATCGTCATTCTGTACACAATGACCTGTTTTATAACAACTATCGCAAGCTTGGCATGGTTTAATATCCAATTGATTCAAAATTACCTTTTCAACTTGAGCACCAGCTTCTTCTGCTCCTGTAAGTACCTCGTCCACGAGAACCTCAGTATTTCCACCACGACGAGGACTACCCACTATTCCTAAAACATTAAAATAAGATTTTTTTGCCAAAATTTATCAATCTAGAAAAGGTATAATTGATTTTTTTCCTTTTTCTTTTTAAAAAAATTTAATAAATAATCTGTAATTAAAGATTAGCTTTTTGTGTATTAAGATTAAGAATGAGACAAAAAAAAAAGAAATTAGAAATTTAAATAGCAGATACAGTACATATTATCATTGTCACGATGAAGGCATTTATAAAAGTACTTGCGACTATATTTCCTGTTTTTTTATATAGAAAAACGTAGGTAAAGCTCGCTAGTAGCGTAGTAGGTATAGTAATAGGCATGTAGACTCCAAAGTTGAAAAAACTTCCTAATAAAAAGCTAAAAACCAGGAGAAATGTCGTCATGTAGATAATCTGTACCCCAAAAGTTATAAATACGGATATCAATTGGCCTTTAAATCTATTTTTAATGTTATTTTGGATAACTGTTTGATTTAATAAACTGTATACGATAAAGATAAAGAAATTTATAACAAAACAAAGTGGAATGAATATTGCTTTAGTGAGCGATGGTAATATAGCAAAATAGTTTAGACCTATTGATAAATAGATGATTATGTATAAAATTCCTGTTAATAATACTCCTAATATAAGTTGGTTGATGAAATTCTTACTACTCTTAAATGGTCCAACTAAAATTTTTTTCAAAGGATAATCAGCTTTTTTTCCAGTTCTCCATAGTAAGATCAAAATTGCAAACATTTGACCGAATAGAAGCATTAAAACATTACCGGCTGTGGATAAGGGAAAGATAAGATATATAGGCATGAAAATAAATATACCAGGTAAGCCGAGAATTAGGGAATATGCAACTGTCCGCAATACTATATTAATTATTGACACATTAGGCAAATCTACTTTTAAAGTTACTTCTTTTTCTCGATCTAGTTTTCTAACTTTCAAGATTAAGTCGTAAAGAGGATCAATAATTAAGAAAAACAATCCAATACCGCCTATTAATTGAAATACTAAGATAATAGCTCTTAAATTTACATAAAAGTTCTCGTCGGGCTGTCTTACATCAGGAAAGGTGCTAATCACCCAGTTCCTAGCTTCTCTAATGAAATCCTGATCCCAAGCTAATAATAAATGATTTGTATTATCATCTAGAAAGATCATTGAAGCATTACCTTCTTGAAAGCATCCATAAAGTTTGTTTACATCAACATCTTCAGAACTTATATTGAGTCTGAATGCCATACCATCTTTTAGTCTTGATAAAGTAATTGCTTCGTCAAATCGGGCTTGAATCATAAGGATATTAACAAATCGAGTGGAATTGGATTTTATCACATATTCAGGGTGGTAATCTTCTGTAGGTAATCCCGTTCCGATTCCAATAAAGCATTTGAAATCGGTATCTTCTGAAATAATTTGATTCCCTGGACCGCCACCCATGGAATAACCAATATAACCAAGATTATTTATGTCAATATCGGCTCTAGAATTTAAATAAGCTTTAATTGCTCTGACATCATCAATTAATTCTCCTCGATCAAGTTGCCCAAGACTTTGTCCATGACCTCTGAAATCAAATACTACAGCAACGAAGCCTGCAGCAGCTAACTCAATTGCATATCCTTTTAATATCTCTTTATTTGCCATGAAACCATGGCCAATTATCACAGCTTTTTTCTTATCGGCGCCATTGTACTTCTGATAAAGATTTTCTTTTGGTTCAAAAACATTAAAAGAAATCGTTACACCATCAGTAGTCTGAGTTGTAAGCCTATAAGTGCTTTTTACACTAAAAGGGACTGTGAAGATTAAAACGGTTCCGATTATAAAAACAGAAATAAAAAAGATTAGTAAAAACATTCTTTTTCTTGTAATGATTCTGTTCATGATCTATTTCACACAAAAGTTCTTGTTAAAAAATTTAAAAGGTTATATTTTGTTTTGCTCTTTCCTTTTATAAACCTTTATGTACTCTTTAAATTGCAAAGATTTATATATGCATTATTCATATTTTGCATATATTGTCAAATAATTAAAAATGCAAATAATAATGAATTATCTTGACTGAAAATTATAACTTAAAACATCGTTCTTTTGTCATTTTAGGTTTAATTAATGAAAAAATGCATGAAGGAGGTTGTCATGTATATGATATTAATAAAAGGATCGAAGAGAGAGGAATGCGAGACTGGACGAATATAGGTCTTGATTTTTCATTATCTACAATTTATAGAAGGTTAGATAAATTAGAAAATGATGAATTAGTAGAAAGTTTTGAAGAAGAAATTGATAATAGGATACGAAAAATCTATAAGATCACAGAATATGGCTACAATATTTTAAAGAAAAAAGTTTATGATGTCTTGTATAATTATTTAGGGAAAAATGATGAGGATTTCTATGTTGCTTTTTCGATGTTTCCAATTCTGAGTCATAAAGAGCAAATCGAAGTTTTTAGCCATGCGTTAAATATCATAAATAAGCATAGAATGGAATTAAAAGTCATGTTAGATGATATGCTTATAAATTTTCCACAGATGCCCATAAATGTCACAGGATTATTCTTACACCCTATTAAAATTCTTAAAACTGATGAAGAATTTTTTGAGATGGTACTAAAAAAAATTAAAGAAGTTAAGGGTAAAATTAATCCTGCTGACTATAAATCTAAGGAGGTTGAGAAGATTTGAGTCATATTATTAAGAATTTTGTACATCGGGTTGGATATCATTGCGAATCATCTTCTATGAGGGATCTTTTTGAGTACTATGGTTTTCCAATGTCAGAACCAATGGCTTTCGGGTTAGATGCTACAATGGGATTTGGATTTTTTGATACTACTAGTAATTTATCGTTTATTCCCCAGTCAGATATCCCGTTCTTTTTAGGAGGGAAACAGGGAACAATTGAACCAAATTCATTAGCATGCCGTTTATTAGGAATCACTTTAAGAAAGCAATCTTTTACAAGTGCAGATAAAGCATGGGAAGAATCAAAAAAGTTGATTAATCAAGATGTTCCATTAATCCTTCAGATTGATTTAGGTTATTTGCCTTATTTCGAAGGAGAAGGTGAAATTCATTTTGGAGGGCACGCAATTACGTTAGCTGGATATGACGAAGATAAAGGAATTGCTTATATAGGAGATACAGAATTAAAGGAATTTCAAGTAGTTTCGATAGAACAATTAAAAAAAGGACGCAGTTCTGAACATGGACCTAGCTTCATGCGGCCAAAAAATACACAGTTTTCTATGGTTAGAAGACAAGATGGAAAACATCCTCCTTTACCTGCAGGAGTTAAACTTGCCATTCAAAAAGTCGTAAATAATATGTTGCGTCCTTCTATGAATAACAACGGAATTCAAGGTCTTAAGTTGTTTGCGAAATCAATTTTGGATTGGAGAGAAAAATTAAAAGGTGAAACAAAGGATAGTTCAGGTAGAACTGTCTCGCGTGCGAGATTGATGTTTGAATTGATACATGGGTATATTGAAACATGGGGAACTGGAGGAGCATCTTTTAGAAACTTATATAAAGAATTTCTTGAAGAATTGCTTACAATTCAAGAATTTAAAGAAGGACCAAGAGCGTGGAGCAACGAGGAATTCGAAATTGTAGAAGATTGTATTCCTATAATAAGTGAATCAGCCCAAACTTGGACTTTAATAGCCAAGACACTAGAAAATCTAGCAATAGAGTATAAAAATAATTGCTTGGAATATTTAGACTTAAAAGAATTACATTATAATGCAATTATCATCCTTAATAATGAGGAAGAATTGTTTAGTAAGTTATCAAAAATTAAAATTTAAAAAAGAAGGTATTTTAAGAAGTGAAACGTTGGAAATCTTTCTTGAAATCAGATCCCGTTGATTGGTTATTAGAAGAAGATAATCCATCAGTTCGATATCTTGCTCTAAAGGATATAGTTAACATTGATGAAAATAGCAGTGAATTAAGGGAAGCAAAGACAAAAATTATGATGGAAGGAATTATACCTAAAATATTGAGTAAGCAAAAAGATGGAGCATATTGGGTAAATCCTGAAAACTTTTATGCATATACCAAATATAAAGGTACTGTATGGACTTTTATAATCTTAGTTGAACTTAACGCTGATAAAAATGATTATAGAATTAAGCAGACATCGGAATATATTCTTAATAATTCTCAAGATCACCAGAGTGGAGGTTTTAGTGTCTATGGCAACGAGAGAGAGGGGGGATTACATGAGCAAGTTATTCCTTGTTTGACCGGAAATATGATTTGGGCTTTGATTAGATTTGGATTTCTAGAAGATCCGCGAATTCAACATGCAATTGATTGGATTTTACAGTATCAAAGGCTTGATGATAGCATAGAATCAGCACCTAAAGGATGGCCTTATGAAAGACACAAAAATTGTTGGGGAAAACACACATGTCACATGGGAGTGGTGAAAAATTTGAAAGCTCTAAGTGAAATACCGACAAATAAAAGATCAAGCAGGATTAATAGTTTTATTGAGAAAGCCGTAGAATATATACTTAAACATAGAATTTATAAAAAAAGTCATGAAAAAAGTGTTATAGCTAAGCAGGAATGGACACAATTTGGTTTTCCATTGATGTGGAAGATTGATGCTTTAGAAGTCTTAAACATTTTAACAAATTTGGGATATAAAGATGATAGAATGCAGGAAGCCATCGATTTAGTATTATCAAAGCAAAATGAACAGGGTAGATGGATTCTAGAAAAAACCTTCAATGGAAGGATGCAAGTAAATATAGAACAGAAAGGAAAAGAAAGCAAATGGATTACTTTAAATGCACTAAGAGCAATAAAAAGATTTTATGAATGAAAGATTAAAAAAAAATGCATTTTGAAACAAAATATTATTTTATAAATTATTAAAAATAGAAATATAAGCTGAAAAATTATGATTGATAATAATTTAGCAGCACCCTGTGGTATATACTGTGGTGCATGTAGACAATATCTTCTCTGGAAAAAAGATTTATTAGAGGAGAGAGGGTATAAATTGGGTTGTAGGGGATGTAGAATTAGGAATAAGAATTGTGCATTCATAAGAAGAGATTGCCCTTATTTAAAAAAAAAAAAATTAGAATATTGTTATGAATGTCAGTCATTCCCATGTGATAAATTAGAAACACTAGATAATATATATCAAGAAAGATATTCTGTGAATTTGATTGCAAATCTAGAAAGAATTAAAGAAATTGGTGTTGAGAATTGGCTCATGGAACAAAAAGAATTTTATACTTGCCCGAATTGTGGAGGGGAAATTTGCATTCATGATACTGAATGTTATGATTGTGGAATAAAGATCAATCCGAACAAAAGTTTTGGAGGAAAATAAAATGGCAAGAATAATAATAGATGGTTTTAGGCATATGCCTGGTGCAAACTGTCAACTTTCAAGTTTAAGAAAAGTCCTAGCTTATTATGATATAGAGATTTCTGAGCCGATGATTTTAGGTTTATGTTCAGGATTAGGATTTTTCTATTTTTATATGAAATATATGCCATTTCCAATGGTTTTGGGAATGAGTGTGAAAAAGACTGAAATTTTTGAAAGAATTTTACCTATTTTAGGAGGTAGTGTGGAAATTACAGAAACTGCTTCCGCAAAAACAGCACATAATAATATAATAAATTTATTACAAAAAGGACAGCCAGCAATAACATTTGTTGATTTTGCATACTTGCCTTTTTTCTTTGCGGAGGGCACTCCGATACCTAATGAAGGTTCAGGGCACTTTGGAGCCCATACTTTTGTAACTTATGGTATAGATGAAGAGAAAGATGAAGCTCTGATTTCAGATAGATATGCAAATCCACATAAAATGACCTATACTCAACTTAAAGCTGCGAGAGGTAGCAAGCATGCTCCTTTTCCTGCAAACAATAAGTTAGTTGAATTAGTGATTCCAAAAAAGTTAAAAGATATTAAACAAGCTATTCCATCAGCGATTAAAGCGAATGTAAATTTCATGTTCAATCCCCCTATACGCAATATGGGATTAAAAGGTTTTCAAAAATGGCGAGAAATGCTTCCTACTTGGGCTTCTGACTTTAATAATAATAATTTGATCTTTGGATTAGTTAGTGTATATATTTATATGGAGACGGGGGGTACAGGAGGTGCCATATTTCGCATTTTATATCATGACTTCTTGAATGAGGCGGGAGAACTCTTGAATAATGTTGGACTTCTTAAAGCTGCTGATGTTTATGAAGAAGTTATCCTTAAGATAAGGGAATTACAACGTGTTTTATTGCCAGATGATTTACCTAATCTAGCTAAATTAAGAGTTCTATTTCAAAAAAGCAATGATATCGTAGAAAAAGGAGCTAAAGATTATCAAAAACAACTTGTAAAAGTTGATGAAGAAATAGAAAAAGCACAAGAGGGTGCATTAAAAGAAGCTGATGCGTGGAGAGAACGGATCCCTGAGATAAACAAAGGTATTCAAGAATGGTGCGAATTAGAAACTAAAGCATGGGATATTATAAAAAAAGCAGTTTAAAAAGGGTATAAAATAAAAATGTCTGAAGAAATATTAAAAGAACTAGATGTTGAGAGGCTTCGAGCTGTTTTTCTCGAATATACAAGAAAGGCTTTTGCAAGTATTCCAAAAATAGATAATCCTCGCATCCTTGACATTGGGTGTGGTACGGGTATACCCACCTTAGAGCTAGCAAAGTTAAGCAACGGAGAGATAATAGGTATTGATATTGATCAGGATGCTTTGAATAAATTAAATCTTAAAATTAAGCAATATGGTCTTTCAAATAGGATAAAAATTTTTAATCGCTCAGTATATAATATGGAATTTGATGACGAGGTGTTTGATATCATTTGGGAGGAAGGAGTTATACACTTGCTTGATATCAAGAAAGCCTTAACTGAATGTAATAGGGTACTGAAGTTAAATGGTTATATGATTACGGGAGAAGCGACAAACTGGGCAGATAAGAAGCTTAAACATTTTCCAGAATTTGGTTTTAAACTTTTAAAGCAAATACCCTGGGCTAAAGAGTGTTGGTGGAAGGAATATTATGCTCCTTTAGAAAATAAGATCAATATCTTACGTAAAAAATATAATAATATTGACGATATTGAAGAGATTAAACAACATTTAAGAGAAATAGAAATGGTAAAGAAAAATACATTGGGATTTGAATGTACAACTTACATAATGCAAAAAATAAAATGAAAAAAGGTGTCAGAAAATGGACTTTATAAAAGTAAGAGGAGCAAGAATACATAACTTGAAAGATGTTGATGTAGATATTCCTAAAGGAAAGATGATACTTATTACAGGGGTATCTGGCTCGGGAAAATCTAGTTTAGCTTTCGATATTATCTTTGATGAAGGTATGAATCGTTATTTACAATCGATTGGCTTCCCCCCAAAATTTGAAGATGAAAAGCCATTTAATTTAATAGAAGGGCTTAGTCCTACTGTAGCAGTCGAACAGAGAACAACACGAGTATTTAATCCACGTTCAACTGTTGGAACTAAGACAGGGATTTACGGTCTGCTAAGAATGCTTTACGCTACCGAAGGTGTACTAATCTGTCCAATTTGTAAGGAACCTGTTAATGATAATTTAGAATGTGATTTATGTGGAATGATCGTAGACCGAAAGCAAATAAAGCATTTCTCTTTTAATGAACCGAGCGGAATGTGCTTAAATTGCCATGGGCGAGGTTATATTATGAAGATTACAGAGGAAATGATTGTTAAAGATAAGAACAGAACCTTGATCCAAATAACGAAAGCTGGATCAGCAGTTTTTGCCGATCAAATTCGTTTTGTAGAACAACTTCCCAAATTTTATGATTTCGATATTAAAAAACCATATAAGGATTTACCTGATGATGTAAAACAAGTATTTTTATATGGGAGTGGTAAAAAATTACCTTTTGATTGGGATTCCAAAACATTCACAGGAATATTAGAAAGAAAGTTTGAAGGCATTATTCCACACGTTAAGCGTGCACTTACAGAATCTAAAAGTGATTATAGAAAGCATAAGATTCATAAGAATTATATGGCAAAAAGTAAATGCATTGAATGTAATGGTTATCGAATAAATGAACAAGCAAGAGAAATTAAAATAGCAGGTAAACATATTGGTGAATTGGCTATGATGAGTATCGAAGAACTGAAACAATTTTTAGAAGAGATTGGAGAGGAATATGTAAGAAGTCCTCAAGGGAACTCAATGTTAAACAGCATTTTAGAAAGTATAGAACGGATGATTAATGTTGGTCTTTCATATTTGCATCTAAATCGCTCTTTACCAACCTTAAGTGGAGGCGAGATTCAGCGATTGGCGCTGATGATGCACTTAGATGCTGGTCTTGATTCCTTGATTTATATACTAGATGAACCTAGTATGAGTTTACATGAACGAGAAAAAGAATCACTTATTAATTTATTAAAACAACTCAGAGATTTAGGAAATACTGTTATAGTTGTTGAACATGATAAAAGGTTTATAGATGTTGCTGATGAAATAATTGATATTGGCCCTGAAGCAGGTGTTAACGGAGGCAATATAGTATATCAAGGTTCGTTAGAAGGAATAAAAAAGAGAGAAAACTCGTATACAGGTCAATTTTTAGCAGGAAAAATCAAGCTACCAGAAAAACCAGTTGAAAATCGTAATAAACTAGATAAAAATACGAAATATCTTATAATTAGAAATGCTAAAACGAATAACTTAAGAAATATTGATGTAAAAATCCCCCTTGGAATGATGGTTGGAATTGCAGGAGTTTCAGGATCAGGAAAAAGCTCTCTCATATTAGATACACTTGTACCACTTATAGAGCCTTATTTTAAAAGAGGAAGTAAGAAATTACAAAATAAAAACGATAGCAATGGTGAAAATGAAGAAAATGGTGAAGATCTCTTAGAATATTCTGGAAGCATAGAAGGGTGGGAAAATGTGGATCAATTAATTGTAGTAAATCAAAAACCAATATCTAGAGTTAAAACTTCGACACCCTGCTCCTTTATTGGAATTTGGGATAAAATTAGAAACCTATTTGCAAGAACTCCAGAAGCAAAAAAGAGAAGTTATAAAGCAGGACATTTTTCTTATAATTCAGACAGCGGAAGGTGCCCTTCTTGTAAGGGAACAGGAGAACAAGATTTGCAAATATCGTTCCTGAGTAGTTTTACCATCCCCTGTAAGGAATGCAAAGGTTTAAGATACAAACCAGAAATATTAGAAGTTAAATATAGAAATAAAACAATTTCAGAGGTCTTGGATATGACTGTGAAAGAAGCATTAGAACACTTTAAAACACAATCAAATATATCAAATATGTTAAAAATCCTTAA
>JBHLNZ010000044.1:20013-26661 GCA_048941015.1 Promethearchaeota archaeon
TTGGATATGACTGTGAAAGAAGCATTAGAACACTTTAAAACACAATCAAATATATCAAATATGTTAAAAATCCTTAACGATATTGGTATGGGATATATAACACTTGGACAACCGGCTCCAACTTTAAGTGGAGGGGAAGCTCAACGTGTAAAATTGGCTAAAGAGTTAGGGAAAGCAAGTAAAAAAAATACTTTATATATCTTGGATGAACCAACAGTTGGTTTATCATTTTATGATGCTGTAAAATTGATGGAATTACTTGAGCAATTAGTAAGAGATGGAAATAGTGTAATTATTATAGAACATGACCCAGTTATTTTATCTTACACAGATTACATAATAGAATTAGGACCTGAAGGAGGACCAAAGGGAGGGGAAGTAATCGCAAAAGGTGCTCCTGAAGAAATTAAAATTAATAAAAATTCTAATACGGGAATCTATTTAACTTGAATTCTTTTTTTCTTATAAGAATAAATCTATATTAAAATAATATTTATAAGATAAAAGCATAATCTTTTTTAAAAAACCTATAGCTAATTAATAATAGTTATTATTTAGGAATCGTTCTGATGATTTAATTTAGATCCTTTGTTATATCACTTTCCTATTTAATAATGGTCAATATTTAAAAATTCCCATATTAAAAGTAGTGAAAATTATGAAAGAAGATAGTAAAAGGATGAAGAGACCTACTGCAGGCGGTGGCATGACACTCCGAGACTGGTGGCCGAACCAGTTGAATCTTGATATGCTACATCAACATTCCTCCAAGTCTAATCCAATGGAAGAAGATTTCAATTACGCCGAAGAGTTCAATAGTCTCGACTTTGAAGCTTTAAAGAAGGACTTAGCTGAACTCATGAAAGATTCACAAAGCTGGTGGCCAGCAGACTTTGGTCATTACGGACCTTTATTCATCCGTATGGCATGGCATAGTGCCGGTACGTACCGCGTCGGTGATGGCCGTGGAGGAGGCGGCAGTGGAAATCAGCGCTTCCCACCTCTCAGTAGCTGGCCTGACAATGTCAACCTTGACAAGGCACGTCGGCTGCTTTGGCCAATCAAGAAAAAATATGGTCGGAAAATTTCTTGGGCCGACTTGATGATTCTCGCGGGTAATGTTGCCTTGGAATCGATGGGTTTCAAGACCTTCGGTTTCGCTGGTGGGCGTGAGGATATCTGGGAACCTGAAAAGGATATCTACTGGGGTTCCGAAGAAGCATGGTTAGGTGATGAGCGCTGGCACACAGAAGAAAAGGATAAACCCGATCTTGAAAATCCGCTCGCAGCCGTACAGATGGGTCTAATTTACGTCAACCCAGAGGGTCCAGACGGCAATCCCGATCCAGTTTTAGCGGCAAAGGATATACGTGAGTCATTCGCACGTATGGCGATGAATGATGAGGAGACAGTGGCACTCATCGCAGGAGGTCATACGTTCGGAAAGTGCCACGGCGCTGGTGATGCGAAGCATGTGGGACCCGAGCCAGAAGCAGCGGACATCGAGAATATGGGTCTAGGTTGGAAGAGTAGCTTTGGCACAGGCAAAGGTGTCGATACGATCAGCAGCGGTCTGGAAGTCACTTGGACCCCCACCCCCACAAAATGGAGTAACAACTTTTTCAGGATGCTATTCAGTTATGAATGGGAACTAACAAAGAGTCCTGCTGGTGCGCATCAGTGGACACCGAAGGGTGACGCGGGTGCCGGTATCGTACCGGATGCCCATGACAAGTCAAAGCGTCATGCACCATCTATGCTGACCACCGATCTCTCTCTTCGGTTCGATCCTATCTATGAAAAGATTTCACGGCGCTTTATGGAAAATCCGGATGTATTTGCGGACGCATTCGCCCGGGCATGGTTCAAGCTGACTCACCGCGACATGGGTCCACGCACTCGTTATCTAGGTCCTGAGGTACCTGACGAAGAACTCATCTGGCAAGACCCTATCCCAGCGATTGATCACAAGCTAGTTGATGAAAAAAACATTGCCTCACTCAAGGATAAGATTTTAGCTTCAGGTCTGTCTATCTCGGAACTGGTTTCGACTGCCTGGGCATCGGCCTCCACTTTCCGTGGCTCAGATAAGCGCGGTGGTGCGAACGGGGCTCGCATTCGTCTGGCACCACAGAAAGATTGGGAGGTTAATCAACCTACTCAGCTAGCGAAAGTACTCAAGTCCCTAGAAAGCATCCGAGCTGAATTCAATGAAGCACAATCCGACGGTAAGAAGATATCGCTTGCTGATTTGATCGTTCTGGCTGGTTGCGCAGGTATCGAACAAGCCGCAAGAAATGCTGGCTACCAAGTGAAAGCTCCCTTCACACCCGGACGCATGGACGCTTCACAGGAGCAAACAGATGAAAAATCTTTCGCTTTTCTCGAACCCAAGGCTGATGGCTTCCGTAACTACCAGAAGACTTTATATGCAATATCAGCTGAGGAAATGCTGATAGACAGAGCGCAATTGTTAACACTGACGGCACCCGAAATGACGGTGCTTGTAGGTGGGTTGCGTGTCCTTAATACCAATTTTAGAGGAACAAAGCATGGTGTCTTCACTAAGAGGCCTGAGGCGCTTACTAATGACTTCTTCGTGAATTTACTCGACATGAATACTACTTGGAAGGCAACTAATGAAGATAAAGCCTTATTTGAGGGGCATGATATCGAAACTGGTGAAATCAAGTGGACCGCCACCCGCGTTGATCTCATATTCGGTTCTAACTCCCAACTCCGTGCATTGGCAGAGGTTTACGGCAGTGATGACGCTCAGGAAAAGTTTCTGCACGACTTTGTAGCAGCATGGAATAAAATTATGAATTTAGATCGTTTCGATCTTGCATAGTAGCTTAATAATCCATAAGGTTTCGCCATGATCAGAATATATAAATAAATTTTCTCTTTTTTTTATATCATTTTATAAATAATAAAAATAACAAAGATTATTCATGGATGATCAAGAATTATTTGCTCTCTTTCGAAGAAATGGATATAAAGTCACCACTCAGCGATTAGCAATCTATAACTTTTTAATTTCAAGAAAAGATCATCCATCTGCAGATCAGATTTACCAAGCATTAAAGAATGATTATCCTACTATAAGTTTAGGAACAGTATATAAAACTTTAGATTTATTAGAAGAACTAGGCCTAGTACAAAAATTGGGATTTACTGAAAATCGTGTTAGATACGATCCTGATATGGATCTTCACATAAATATGGTTTGTTTCAAATGTGGAAAAATTGATGATTACAAGACTGATAATGTCAAAGGGTTATGGAAAAATATTATATCAGATTTACAAATTAAGCCTAAAGGACAGCGTATTGATCTTTATTATGAATGTGATAATTGTAAATCAAAATTATAATCTAAAATTTTATAATTTATTAAAAAAAACTTTAAAATTCCTTGGATTAAATGATAATTTAGCTATAAGTTAAAATATATTTGAAGCTAATGAAAGCTGAAACAGTTCAAGGTAAAAAATATATAAATAGAAAGAAAGTAAGAAGAAGAAAAATCATAAATCGATTGATATTTTTAGGAGGAACATTTACTCTCATTCTCGGAATTATCGGGATAGTCATACCAATTCTTCCAACAACTCCATTTTTATTGCTTACTGCTGCAGCTTATGCAAAATCGTCTAACAGGTTTTACAATTGGCTTTTGAATAATCGAATTCTTGGGATGTACATTAAGAATTATAAGGAAGGAAAAGGAATGCCTCTTAAAATAAAAATCTTTACTATTTCTGCATTATGGATAACTATTTCAATCTCTTTAATTTTTCTTACCAAAATGATTTGGTTGCAAATATTATTAATAGGTATTGCAATAGCAGTTTCTATTCACATTATAAGAATAAAACCAAAAAGTTAGCTTCGATAAATATTTTTTAAAACGTTTTTTAAAATAAATTTAAGACGGAGAAGTTAATAAAGAAAGATTTATTTATAAATTAGAAAAGATCTAAAGCAATCAATATAAAATGCATGTATTAAATAATAAAAATTTCGCACCTGAAAGTCTCGTTAATAAAGCAATAGAAGAACCTAAAGTTCTTTCCGAATTAGTAGAAAATCTTGTCATTAAAGATGAGACAATTAGGTATAATAGCCATAAAGTCTTGTCAATTGTGAGTGAAGTCAATCCTAAAGTTCTTTATCCTAAGTGGGAATTTTTTGTTGATCTTGTAAAAAGTAAGAATAATTTTCATAAAGTTATAGGTCTCCAAATAATTGCTAATCTAACCAAAATTGATATAAAGAGAAAATTTGAAGATATTTTTGACATTTATTGTGATTTATTAGATGCAAAAAGTGTGATGACCGCAGCAAAATTAGCAGGAAATTTAGGTAAAATTGCTAATGCTAAACCAAATTTAAGAAGTAAAATAACCAATAAATTGTTAGAAATAGAAAAAACTTCACACGAACCTGGACGAAAAGAATTGATTAAGGCATCAGTTATCGAATCATTTAGAGAATATTTTGAAGTTTCTGATAATAGAGATTTAATCATAAATTTTGTTAAAAAACAATTAAATAGTTCAAGTCCAAAAACTAGAAATACTGCTGAAAAATTTCTAAAAGATCTAACTTAAAAAGTAGGAATTTCGGGGTGTTTTTTTGCCTCCTCATAAATAGGTCCTTTAACAATGAAAGCAAGTGCTAAACCACTTCCTCTTCCAGTCAATAATTTTTGATTAATTTTAATTTTAAAAGATTTTAACGCACTTTCAGAAATTATGAAAGATTTGTCTTTGAAAATTGTGATCCAACTGTATTTTTTTTCTTTTATTTTTACAATTTCTCCTTCCTTTAATTGATGATTTGTTAATTCTGCAAAGGATTCTAATAATTTTCCAATTGGACTCTTTTCCATAAGACCTCTTGAACTTAGTCCAAAACCACCTGAAGTTTTTCTTCCAGAGATTAATATCCCATTCTTATCCTTATCAAAGTTATATTCAAAATAAGCTTCTTCTGGTATTTTTATCTTCCCATTTTCTTTTATAATTGTCCATCCAAATATGTATTTTCCACCTTTAACAAGTTGGGGCATAAGGTATACCTTTTTCATTTTTCACTCATTATATCATTATAAAAATCTAAAATTATCTTTTCTCGTTTAGAAGCGATTTTTTTAGAGATCTTTAGGTACAATTGATGCTTCAGTTTTAATATCTTGTTTGCTAAATGTTCAATAACTTGATTTAATTCACCTTTATTTTTGAATGTATAGCCTATGGTTCGATAGAGCCCTATAGAACCTAAAGCATCTAATTTATCCGCATCAGATAAAATTTTTGCTTCAATAGTATTTGGAATTACCTTATTCGAATAAGAATGAGCTTTAATACAATGTATTATGTTTTCTATACCCTCTTTAGAAAGATCGAAATCATTGGAATTTAAAAAATCCGAAGCTTTTTCAGCAGATATTTCTGCATGATTTCTTTTTAATGTGTTTTCATCAATTCTTCCTATATCATGTAATAAAGCCGCAATTTTTAGAAGTTCGATATTTGCATTCGATTTCTTTCCGATCTCTATGCAAAGATCATAAACTCTCTTAACATGAGGAAATCCATGAATATCATCAGATTCTGAATTTTTTATTGCGAAATCTCTTATAATTTTAAGGTTATTATTCATATTCAAAAACTTTTTCATAAATATTCTGCATTTAAAAGATGATACATTATTAGATAGAATTTGTTGCAGAATTGAGCATTATATAATTCCAGAAATTTCAATAGCATTAAATAAATTTGATAAAAAAGTTAAGTAATAGATTTTTAAAAAGTTGAAAAGATTATACTTCTTCTCCTCTTCTTCTAGCTTCTGTTTCTTTCAAGTCTTTCCTAAGTACTTTTCCCACTAGAGTTTCAGGAAGTTCCTTTCTAAACTCTATAAATTTAGGAACTTTATATGGAGCAACATTTGTTCTGCAAAATTCTTTAATGTTAGCTTCTATTTCTTCCGATTCTGTATATCCATCTTTTAATACAATATATGCTTTTACTTTTTCGCTACCGGGAATATTAGGATCAGGAACACCTATTACAGCTGCATTTTCAATGGCTTCATATTCAAATAATACATCTTCTAGTTCTCTTGGATAGACTTTGAATCCACTTACATTAATCATATCTTTTTTACGATCAACAATGTAGAAATAGCCATCTTCATCCATTTTTCCTATATCACCAGTCAATAACCACCCATCTTTAATTTGATCTTCCGTAGCTTCAGGTTTATTCCAATATCCTTTCATTACCTGCGGCCCTTTTATTATTATCTCTCCAGCTTCACCGATGGGTAAAATTTTTGTGTAATCTGAGATATCTACAATCCTGACTTCTGTATCAGGGATAGGCATACCAACAGAGCCTACTTTTCTCTCACCTATAAATGGGTTAGTGTGAGTAACTGGTGATGTTTCCGTCATACCATATCCTTCAAGAATTATACCTCCTGTTCTCTCTTCAAATTCCTTTAGAACTTCTGGAGGCATTGGCGCGGCTCCTGTATTACAAACTCTAATAGATCTTAAGTCTTTTGCATAATCTTCAAGATCATCTCTTTCTAATAAACGCATATACATTGTTGGCACTCCCGGAAACTGTGAAG
>JBHLNZ010000134.1:0-6120 GCA_048941015.1 Promethearchaeota archaeon
ATATCTCCCTGCAAGAGCAGCAGTAAGTACGCTTCCACCAGGATTAACCCATTGACTTACCATATAAAATGATTCTAATCCAGGTAACGTCCGTTTCATCTTGTTGATTATACTCGGTGATGGAATCCATCCTAAATAACTACCTTGCCAATTATCGGTATATCTGTAATAAGTTGCAGGCGTAGTTACATCACTCACTTCTACCTTTTCTTCTGTTCCAGGAAAAGTCTTTTTTAGAATATCTAATGCGATATTTTCTAAACGTTTTTTTTCTTTTCCGTATTTAGCTCTATCATTTGTTCGAAGGTTTTGCCAGTAATCAAAATCTTTAGCAATAAATATTAATATAACAACAGTTTTTCCTTCGGGGGCTAATGTAGGATCGAAATTGAAAACCAACATTTCCAATGAATCCACTAAAGTTTTTGGATCAATAGATATTTTTTCTTCTGGGAAGTAAACGATAGCATGAGGAGCTTCAGCGAAATTATGATTAATGCCAAATGAAACTTGACATAATGGTTCAAAAATTTCTAATTCTTTGTAATGTCCATCAATTTCTGGGGTGGAATATTTGCCACTTAATAATTCATAAATCGTTTTATAACCATCTGCAGCAGAAATTATTATATCAGCATATTGTTCTGCGCCATTTTCTAATTTAATTCCAATAGCTTTATCATCTTCGACTAGAATTTCAACTACTCTAGAATTATAGTTGATATTACCGCCAAGCTTTAGATATGTTTTTTCAATATTACGAGCGAAGTTTAGAGAACCACCAATCGGATATCCAGCAACTTTATCGTTTTGCCATCCAATATACATTAAGGGATATTGCAAACTAAAATTTCCTGAGGGGAAGCCAACGCTGACATATCTTCGTAATTTATTGTTTATAAACTTCTTAAGATAATCTCCCCAAGTTTGTTTCATGAATTTCCTTAAAATGCTAAGATCTTTACCTTGTTTGAACATCATCCTTAGCATATCTCGAAAATTATAAAGTTCCATTGGTTTATCAATTGGCATTGATATTTTACTAAGTCGTTGTATATCCGAAATGAATAAATTAATTGCTTTCTCATCTTCTGGAGCAATTCTCATCATTTCAAAACGTAATTTCTCTATTTCATTATACATTGTAAATTTTTCTTTTCCATCATAAACAGAATAAAATTCTTCATGGTTTACAATTTCAATATTATCTAAAGCATTTAGTTCTTGCCACACCTTATAAAAGTTAATTCTAGGACTTGTGCCAACTAACCAATGAATACAACCATCAAATGTATATTCCTTTCTTTTCCAAGCAGTGCATAAACCACCAGGTCTATCATGAAACTCATAAATCTCTGTTTGATATCCATTCATTTGTAGGTAACAACCAGAAGCTAGACCAGAAATACCTGCACCAATAATAATTACTTTTTTACTCATTAACATCAACTTCAATAGAAAAAATTTGAATTTAAGATATTTCGCTTTAAATTATATTGAATACAAAGTATTCAATAGTTATTATTAAAACTTGTGAAACAAGAGATTGAAAAAATGAAGAAAATAATTTATAATAATAAGGAATATTCAGTTGAACTATCCATATCCACTCAAAACTCTATGATAAGTATCGTTACGTTAAGGCATTAATATAACGATTTTTTTGCGTTGTATGATTATTAAGCTTAAAATACTTAATAATAACAATAAGAGAAAGAAATTCCCAAAAGGGATGGCATTTTTGACTATTTTTAAGGTGGATATTATTTGATTATTAACTTTTATTTCCTCTCGTATTAAAATCCCTTTATCATTATAGGTAAGGATCGCTTGTGCATTATTTATCTCAATTGTAACGGTATTGCCCTGCACAGTTGCAGAATAAGATGTTTGAGCTTCAATAAAACTTTTGACAATATTTACATCAACAGGATCATTTGGAATGGCATAATATCCTCCATAACCTGCTATTAATAGGATTTCCATATTTTGATGATATTCAAAAAATTGCATTGTTTTATTATAAGAAAGTAATTTCTGTTTCTCAAATTCTATGGAATCCATGATTAATATTTCATATTTATTTGTATTCGTATCTAATTTGGTAACGCTAATGTTTACGACCAATATATCAAACACCTCGATAGATTGATATATATTCTCAATTGAAACGTTAACAGTAGTTAAAGTTGAAGCCGTTTCAAACCGATACTGTATAAAATCATCTTCATCAACAGGAACACAAGAATCTCCTATTCTAAATGATCCCGACAAAACTATTGCATTTACAGGAAGAATGATACAGAATAAGGTTAAAATGAAAAGTAAGGTACTCTCTATAATTTTTTTATTAAATTTTATCAATACCAATACCACCTATTAGATAATCTAATATTAATCTATAATTATTTAAATTTAAGGTATATTCAATGGAAATAAGATTTATCGAAAATCTTCATAGAAAGACATATTAAATCAGTGTGAAAAAACGAAACTAAAAACGTTTACTTCAAAACTGATAATACTTTTATAGATCAATATCACAATATTTTATCATTAATAAAGGTGTAAAATATGACTGCTGATATTGATATGGAAAAAAAAAGTTTAATAGTAATTGGAGGCGGGATTACAGGTCTAAGTGCTGGTTTAACGTGGGCTATGTATCATGATGTGAAAAAAGATCCTGTTCTAATTATAGAAAAAGAGCCAATAACAGGTGGTTATGTAAAATCTTACGAACGCCAGGGGTATGTTTTCGATACCTGTCAAATGATCCCTAATATCTCGGAATTATTAGACTTCTTTAACATTGATATTGATCTCAGGGAATATAAAGGGTACTATATGAGAATCTTTTTAGTAGATACTAAAACTAATGAAGTTAAAACGATAGAATTGCCTTCGGGTTTTGAGAATTTTAAGCAAGATCTGATGGAGAAATACCCAAATAATGCTACTGAGATAGAACACTTTTTAGATTATTCAAGAGCCATGTATTTAGAGTTATTTAAGTTAAAAGTGGAACCTAAATTTACTGAAATTCTCAAGATGTTATTCACTTGTCCTAAAATCGTAAAAAATGCTTCAAAAACGTTTAGTGAGTATTTTTCTCAATTTAAAATTACTGAACCTGATGTAATTGAGATATTTACTATTTTTGCTGAATTTAGTGGATTACCCGCTGACAGGGTTTCTTCGCCTGTACCGATTTCTGCCATGAATTCGCTTTTAGATGGTGCTTTTCGACCAAAGGGTGGCTTTATCGAGTTTCCAAAGAAATTCGAAGAAAAATATCTCAGCCTAGGGGGTGAATTGATGCTCAATACAAAGGTTGAAAAAATTCTTGTGGAAAATGGTGAAGCAAAAGGAGTACGACTTAATGATGGAAGGGAAATATTTTCTGATTTAGTAGTTACCACAGTGGATCCCAATGTTGCAATGAAGGAGATGGTTGGTTTAGATATCATTCGTAGCTTGGATCAAAAATACGCAGACAAGGTTGAGTCAATTAAGATGTCAACTTCTTCAATGAATGTTAGTATCGGGCTTGATGACGAGATAGATTTAGGTGCTTTAGGATTAGATTGTGGATATAGTGTCATAACAACGGGAGGAGATATATATGATCGGTTATTTGATGATATGGAAAAAGGTATTATAGGATATACGGATGAAGAATTCCGATTGGGAGTTATCTGTCCTTCTTTAACTACAGGAGGGAAGCCTAATATTGCTTTGAGAATTGTACCAATGGGTATTGATAATTGGACCGAATTAAGAGAAAAAGATCCACAGAAGTACAAAGAAAAGAAGCAAAAATGGGCGGATTTCTTCATTGAAAAGACCGAGAAATATTTAATACCAGATTTAAGAAAACATATAAAAGTTGTAGATATTTCTACTCCTGCGACGTATGCTCGATACTCTGGGTCACCATCGGGAGCAATATATGATATGGCTCCGTATCCTGATAACTTTGGACGTACTCGTTTAAAAATGAGAACTCCCGTTAAAGGATTATTCCAACCAAAATTCATCCATAGTGTATTCGCAACCTTACTTGCGGGGATGCAGGTAAATGATATGTTTACGAATAGGGCAATAATGGATGGGAATGCTCGATATAAAATTAAAAAATAATTTTTTTTATTTCAAGAAATAAAGCTAAACAGATTTTGATATAGATGGTTGAAGTAAGATTTCCAGCTGATTTTATATGGGGTGCTGCCACTTCCAGTTATCAAATTGAGGGAGCTTGGGATGAAGATGGAAAGGGTGAAAGTGTTTGGGATCGATTGAGTCATACCTCTGGTAAAGTGAAAAATGGTGATACTGGAGATGTTGCCTGTGATCATTATCATCGCTATAAAGAAGACGTTCAGATGATGAAAGAAATCGGACTTAACGCGTATAGATTTTCAGTATCTTGGCCCCGCATCTTTCCAACTGGTAAAGGAAAAATAAATCAAAAAGGTGTAGAATTTTATGACAATCTTATTGACGAATTATTGGAAAATGGCATCGAACCATTCTTAACTATTTATCATTGGGATTTACCTATTGTATTCAATGAAGTTGGTGCTTGGGTGAGTCCTAAGGTCGTCGATGCTTTTGTAAATTATGCTGAATTTCTTTTTAATCATTATGGAGACCGCGTTAAGTATTGGATAACATTTAATGAGCCTCAAGTATTTACTTTTTTATTTTATTTATTAGGATTATATGGAAAAGCCAAATTCGAGCTAGCTATTAAAGCAACACATATGATAAATATGGCTCATGCAAAAGCTGTGAAAGCATATCGAACATCTAATCATCCCGATGGAAAGATTGGAATAACCCTTGATTTGTCTCATATATATCCGAAAAATGATACTGAATTAGACATTAAAGGTGCGAGATTGAAGGATGGTTTAAATAATCGGTGGTTTTTAGACCCTGTATTGAAAGGGACATATCCAGAAGATGCGATGGATTTGATAAGAAAAAACTATGACTTTCCTGTACCTTCAAACAAAGATTTAGACCTATTCAAGAATAATCCTATTGATTTCTTAGGTATTAATAATTATTTTTGTGAAAGAGTTGATATTAAAAAAGAAAAAGATTTGGATAATATTTGGAAATTACTCGTTTCATTACAGTCAAAAGTAGATGTGGAGGTTTCAGAGATGGGATGGGAAATATGTCCACAGGGTTTCTATGATTTACTCAAAAGAGTTGATAAGGATTATGAACATATTGAAATACATATTACTGAAAATGGAATGGCTTGCAAGGACGATGAAGTAATAGAAGGTATTATCCAAGATGACGACCGTATTAGTTATCTTAAAAGATATCTAACTGCTGCCCATAATGCAATTCAAGATGGCGTAAATTTAAAATCCTATTTTTTATGGAGTTTAATGGATAATTTTGAATGGACGTATGGCTACACTATGAAATTCGGTATAGTTCAAATTTTTCCTGAATCTCTTGAACGCAGATGGAAAAAGAGTGCATTTTGGTATAAGAATGTAATCAAAAAGAATGGATTTAATGATTATTAGTAGAAATTCCAACTTTTTTATAATTTTTCTTCTGATTTTTTAATCTAATGCCTTCAAGTTATTTAGCCATTTTAAAAATATAGAATAAATTTTGTTTGGAACATCTTCATTCTTATATATTATATCATGATACGAGAAATAAAATTCAGCAAATGAAGTTAGTCCGGAGGGTAGAGTATGATCGAAATTATCAACCATTTTCATTTTAACTAAAGCTGCCAAAAAAAAGGTGACATCTGATCTCATTCTTATTAAAGCTTCAGTTTTATTAACCTTTTCAAAATCTATCGATTTAATCATGACCGACCATAATGGAGAATTCTCGTTATAATTTCAAGAGTTTGTTGACATTATTTTATTTAGTATATTATTTTTCGGGTCTCATTTAAAAATTTACTTGATAGTATAAAACAAAATTAAGTCTTTTTTCAATTAATTTACAATTAAAGGTTGAAAAAGTTTATGGTATAAAAAAATTATTTTTCTTGTCTTTTTCTCTTTTTTTGAGAGTAAATTTATAATTTATAATCTGAGAGATTAGAACCTGGAATTTTTTTTATATCTA
>JBHLNZ010000005.1:0-89088 GCA_048941015.1 Promethearchaeota archaeon
ATTTTAGCAGCTTGTAAAGAAGTCCTCCATAGATGATTTTTGCTATGGTCTGGAATCTCCAGTTTATCAATATCTTCGTCAGATTTACAAATTTCTCCTTGTTTACACATTAAAGGTTGATAATCAAACCATTTAATTGCATCTAATTTGTTATTCGCTTCCGCAAATGCTAAACCTTCACTTGGTCCTGCATAAGCACTTGGAACATTTACAGAATCGGTATTTAAAAATTCAAAAGTGTTAATAATAGCATTAGCATAAACTTTTGGGGTTCTATATAATTCTTTTACCGTTTTTCCAGTTACTCGACAAATCATCTGTTCTCCAGCAAATGCAAGGAATGGAACTTTATCAACTCTTTTTGATCCCGAGATCGTCCTAAAAATTCTATTTACAGAAGCAACCCAGTCTTTAACCAATTTTTACTTACACCTCTTTAATACGAATTAAATTATTTATTTTTTTAACTCCTTCCCAACCGTCTTTGGCAAACTCATCTGCTCCTATCATTTCACACGATTCTTTTGACATTATCCCCCCACCTACGACTATTAGAGCCTTTATATTTTCACTCTTAAGCAAATTAACTGTTTCTACCATCTTAGAGATACTCATTGTCATTAATCCACTCAATCCTATCAGAATAGGGTTTATCTCTTTCGCTTTTCGAAGAAATTCTTCAGGTGGAACATCTGAGCCTAAATCAACAATATCATAACCTTGTCCTTGCAGTAATGAGACAACCAAACTCTTGCCTATATCATGGATATCACCTTCAACCGTGCCAATTAAAATAGTACCTTTAGATTCTATTACAGATTTTTCATTTAACGATTTTTTTAATGCTTGAGTAGCAGCATTGATGGCATCACCAGTCATTAGTAAATCAGGAAGAAAATATTCATCCTTTTCATATAAATTTCCAGCCTCTTCAGCGCCGTTAAGAATTGCTCTATTCAAAATCTCTTTAGCGGATATTCCCATTTTAATAGAATTATTAACCAAATCAATTGCTTTTTTTGGATTCCCTTCTAAAATTGCGCTCTTTAATTTTTCTAACGATTCTTCTTCTTTCATAATTAATATAATATTATTTCAATCCATTAATTTAAAAAGATTATCTAAGCCCAGATTTTTAAAAAATTCTAACAAAGATTTTTACCAATAAAAATATAAATCCCCTATTGAGGTTGAATTGTAGACCCCAATCTAAAATTTAGAAATTAGTAAAAAAATCTATTATGTCTTTTCTTCTATAATTTCTGCTTTTTTATCTTTTCGATATTTGAGAATATATTCGTATAACTCTGCTAAGAACTTTTCAAATTCCATTGGATTATAGGTTAAACCAAATTCTCTATGGAGATCTAATTTTTCTAAATCTTCCCACCGTAATCCAACACCTAAAATTGGTATAAGATGTAATTCATTTTCACGTCCGATGTTTAATTCAAAAATGCTATCCTTTGAGCTTAAAGAATTTTGAGTTGAGATAAAGACTAAGACTTGAGATTTTTGAATTGTTTTTTTCATCCATTTATCAATGTTACCTGTAAGGTCCGCTTCACAAAAATAAACATGTCCAATTTTTTTTTGCGTCCTAAGGAAATTTGCAATATCTTCAATACGATAACGATTAAAATCTTCAACCGAATGGCTAATAAACACACGCATCCCTTTTTTAAGCCTTTTTCCTAATTCAAAATACCGGATTGAAATCAATATGCCTAAAAGACAAATGATTATAATCATGAGCATGTAAAGAAACTCATCTGTGTAATCCGTAATTAAGCTGGATAACTGATGGTAAATATTATAATAAAGCCAAAATAAGCTTAATAAAATAAAATGTGGCAATTTAATTCTAATACCAAAGAAGAAAAGGTATCCTGCTGCTAAATACACGAGTAATATTTGGAGTGTCGTTAATGTTGTTCCAATAATTAGTGCTGAAGATTCTGAGGTCAGTTCCGGAGCAATTAAAAAATGATACAGTAATGTTATAATGAAATAAATAAGGTAAAGAATTGCAAATGAAGTGATATAATTTCCATAGTTTTTTTCGTTTTTAACCCCAAAATTAAAAAAGATAATGAAAATCGCAGGCATAATAGCATAAGAGGAATACAAAGCAATTATATCAAATAAGCCAGATAAAGCAGGGTTCAATAATCGAATCAGCATTAAAAATAAGAAAAAAAATACAATATATATTAAAAGGAGAACATATCCCAATACCTTCAATGACTTAGTTTTTTCAAATTTTCTTTTATCTTTATCTAACTCATAGCCAGCGAAAATCAATAGGGAGACATAAAAATACCCTGAAAATAGGAATAAAAATGGATAAAAAAAATAACCTAGACTTATTTCAAAATACCCATAAAAAAGTACTCTCTCTAAAACAATCTCAATTAATGTAATAAAAAGACTTAAAACTAGAGCTATTAAAATCTGGGAAATACTTCGAATGGAGATCACTCTAAAAATTTAAATTAATTTCCAATATTGGTCTTTATTCATATCTTTAATAAATAATTTTCTTTTTTTAGAGAATATAAGGAAATTAAGTCTTAAAAAGTTGGAAAAAATATGTAAAATGTATGTGCTAAAAAGAAAAGTAATTAATAAAATAAATTAAAAAAAAATTATGCAATTTCAATATCCATTTTTTTACGCTCTTCAAGTAAGGTATCCACAACAGATGGATCTGCTAAGGTTGTAACATTACCAACATCTGACATTGCCGCGATAGCTTTTAGGATTCGACGCATGATTTTACCACTCCTCGTTTTTGGTAAATCATCTGCGAATTGAACCACATCTGGCTGAAAAACAGGACCAATTTCTTTTCTTACATGCATTTGTATATCTTTCTTAAGCTCTTTAGTCTTTTCAGCGCCTTGTATCAGTGTTACAAAAGCCCAGATAGCTTGTCCCTTGATTTTATGAGGAAATGGCGCTACTGCTGCTTCTGCTACTTTTGGATGAGATACAATCGCACTCTCGACTTCCATTGTACCAATACGATGACCAGATACTTTAATAACATCATCTAATCTTCCCAATATCCAGTAATAGCCATCTTCATCTCGTCGTGCGCCATCTCCAGTATAATAGTATCCAGGATATCTTTCAAGATAAGTTGATTTAAATCGTTCAGTATCTCCCCATACATCACGTAACATACCCGGCCAGGGTTGAGCCATTGCAAAATATCCTCCTTCATCCGGTTCAGTGACTTCATCACCTTCCAAATCAAATATCACCGGTTTAATACCTAGAAATGGCATACAACATGAACCAGGTTTTGTAGGAGTCGCTGTAGCAATTGGAGTCATAATAAAACCGCCTGTTTCTGTTTGCCAGTAAGTGTCTACTATTGGACAACGCTCTTTACCCACTACTCTATGATACCAAGTCCATGCTTCAGGATTAATTGGTTCTCCTACAGTTCCAAGAACTTTTAGTGAACTAAGATCGTGTTTTTTAACAGGATCATCTCCATATCTCATAAGAGCACGGATAGCGGTAGGAGCAGTGTAAAAATGAGTTACTTTATGGCGTTCCACAATATCCCAAAATCGATCTACATCAGGATATGTTGGAACCCCTTCGAACATCAATGTAGTAGCACCATTTGCCAGTGGACCATAAGTAATATAGGAATGTCCCGTAATCCAACCTATATCCGCAGTACAATACCATATATCTCCTTCATGATAATTAAACACGATCCTATGCGTATAAGAAGTGTAAAGAAGATATCCTGCAGTAGTGTGTTTTACTCCTTTTGGTTTTCCAGTAGTTCCACTAGTATAGAGTATAAAGAGAGTATCTTCTGAATCCATTTGTTCAGGTTCACATTGTTCGCTCATTCCATCAATAAAGTCGTCATACCAAATATCTTTATTAGTATGAGGAATTTCTCTACCTGATCGCTTTACAACAATGACATGCTCAATAGTAGGGACATTATCGATAATCTCGATAACATCGGCCATTTTTGGATAAAATTTTCCTGCTCTTACCGTTTCATCACTAGTAAATAGAAGTCTTGAGTCAGAGTCTTCAATTCTATCTTTAACAGCTTCTTTAGAGAATCCGCCGAATACAATAGAATGAATTACTCCGATTCTGACACATGCAAGCATAATAATTGCCAATTCTGGAACCATAGGAAGCCAGATTGTTACTCTATCACCTTTCTTTAGCCCTAATTTTTTCATACCATTCGCAACTTTACTTACTTCTTTTAATAATTCACTGTAAGTATATGTTTTTACTTGACCTGGAGCATCAGCTTCCCAGATTAATGCAATGTTGTTTCCTTTTCCATTCTTTACATGTCTATCGAGACAGTTATATGCAACATTAAGCTTGCCTCCTACAAACCATTTTCCAGGAAACAAGTCGGTCTTTTCCCATACTTTATCATATTGTTTGAACCAATCGAGTGATTTAGCTTGTTCACCCCAGAATCCTTCCATGTCTTCAATTGATTTCTTGTAAAGTTTTTGATATTCTTTAAATGACATCCCAGTTTTAGCGAATTTAGAATTAAGTTTGACAGGATCGAACTTACGAGTTTCAGTAAGAATACTTTCCATCTTTTTATCTTCTTCTGACATAATATTTCACATTTTTGAATTTCGAATTTTTGCGATTTACATAAATTTATTTATTAAATAAGTTTTGTTAATTTTTTAGAGATTTTTATCCAATCCCATTATTTTCAAAGATTTTACTTTCATAAGGACGAATAACTCGTTAAAAAGAAATATCTTGAATTTAATTTAAACATTTTATTTATAAATAATATAATATTTCGAGTTATCAACCTTGGATTAATAAATTCAGGTATAAGTGAATTTTTAGATTATAATCGAAATTATTCATAATTTCGATAAAAATATTTTTAATTAGTTATTTGGAATTTCAAAAAAAATATATTCTTTAAGATATAAATAATTACAATAAGAACCATGGATCAAGATAGATATTAAAAAATGGAAAAAATTAACATAACTGATAAGGATTGGCGTGAAAAATGGAAAGAGAAAGAAATTTCTGTTCAAGAAGCAATAAAAAAAATTATTCCTGGAAATAGAGTATTTATCGATACGGCATGTTCTGAGCCACAAGCATTAACAGCAGAGTTAATTAAGTCCTCAGAACGCCTTATTGATACAGAATTAATCCATTTTTTAACCATCTTCCCTGAAAAGTATTTTAAAGATAAAGCGGAAGATTTATTTAGACATAACGCATTTTTTATTGGAAAAACATTGCGAGAAGAAATTAATAAAGGGCAATCTGACTATACTCCTATTTTTGCTAGTGAAATTCCTTCGCTGTTTCTCACTGGAAGAAAAAATTGTGATGTCGCACTTATACAAATAACTCCGCCTGATCGTTATGGTTTTTGTTCTTTTGGGATTAATGTTGATGTAGCCAAACCAATTGCTCAATCGACTTTTTTAACTATTGCGGAAATTAACCCTCAAATGCCACGGACTTTAGGAAATAGCTTTATACATATGAAAGAAATTGATTATTTTGTTTTTAATGATGTCCCATTATTAGAATTTAATTTTAAAGAGGGAGATCCTATTATTACTGAAAAAATAGGAAAAAATGTGGCAAATCTTATTGAAAATAAGTCTACAATTCATATTGGTAATGGATATTTACCAAATGCATGCCTAAAATATTTAATGGATAAAAAGGATCTTGGTATGCATAGCCACTATATTACGGATAATATAATCCCATTAATAGAAAATACAGTTTTAACTTGTAGAAAAAAAAATTTCCATCCAGAAAAAATCATTACAAGTTTTGCATTAGGCACGAAAAAATTATATGATTTTGTCAATAACAATCCTTACATTGAATTTTTTCCTTCTGATTATGTATGTAATCCTCGATATATTAGTATGAATAAAAAGATGGTTTCTATAAACCAAGCTTTACAAATAGATTTAACAGGACAAGTAAATGCCTCTACAAAAGGTTATAATTTTTATTCAGGAATTGGGGATACTGTAGATTTTATGCGAGGTTCCGCATTTTCAAAAGGAGGGAAACCAATTATAGTTTTACAATCAACAAAGAAAAATGGAAGTGAATCTACAATTGTGCCTCATTTAGATGAGGGTGCAGGTGTAATATTGTCTCGAGCTGATGTTCATTACGTCGTTACTGAATGGGGAGTTGCCTATTTGCATGGAAAAACAATAAGAGAACGTGTTATAGAGCTCATTTGTATTGCTCATCCTGATTTTCGAGAAGAATTATTAGAACATGCTAAAAGTTTAAATTATATCTATTCAGATCAAAAACTTCCTTGTGATGCTGATGGAAATATATGTATTTATCCAAGCCAGTATGAAACGATATATACAATTCATAACAATGAAAAAATTAGAATTCGTCCTGTAAAGACTACAGATGAACCTTTACTAAAAGAATTATATTATTCTTTAAATGAAAGGGACAGATATCTTCGATTTTTTGAGTTGAGAAAAGAATTTACCCATTCAAAAACTCAAAATGAAGTAAATATTGATTATACTAATATCTTTTCAATTGGAGCTTTTAGAGGAGAAATTGGAAAAGAAGAAATGGTTGGAAATGCTACATATCATTTAAATCCGAAAAATAATATGGCAGAATATAGCTTCCTTGTTAAAGAGGCTTATAGAGGGAAAGGGATTGGTTCATTTTTATATCACCATCTTATTGTTATTGCTAAGGAAAAAGGAATAAAAGGATTTTATGGTAATATACATATTCAAAATAAAAGCACTGTCCAAATTATTCGAAAAGGAGGTTTTACAAAAATAACTCCTCCAGAAGCAGGAGAAAAAGAATTATTTTATGAGGTTTTTTTTCATAAGGAAAACTCAATTGATTAAATAATAATTAGCTTTAACTTTCTTTCTTAATTAATAATATTGTTTTCCTATGAAGTTTAAATACACTGATTATCATATTCATACTAAGTGGAGTATAGATATAGCCGATAATGGCCCGGTTTTTGAAGATTATATTAAAAAAGCGGAGGAGTATCGGATAAATATATGCTTTCTTGAGCATTATGAGTTGTATTTAATAGAGAGAGATAAATTAAATCCATTTTATAATAATAATATTGATAACTATCTTGAGGAGTTAGATACTTTAAAAGAAAGCTACGATTTCATTTATACTGGTTTAGAAGTTGATTATTATAGGGATAGAGAAACTAAATTGTTGGAATTTATGGATGATTATGAAAAAGAATTAGATTTTATTGCCGGTACAATTCATGAGTGGATACCAGGATATCCTATAACTACCAGAGACAGTTTAATCTTATTTTTAGAAAAGAAACCGATGAAAGATGTTATTGATGAATATTTTAAAATTAGTAAAGAAATGATTGAATCAAAAATTTTTAAAAATGTTTGTCATATTGATACTATTTATCGTTATATTAATGAGAATGATATTATACCAGAAGAAAATTGTGATATATCCGAAGAAAGGGTGTTGGAATTAGGACGTTTGTGTATAAAGAATAATATAAAAATAGAATATAATTTATCTGGATTAAAATTTCCAATAAAACGCCCATTTCCTTCAAGGAAAATAACTTTAGAATTAATAAAGGAAGGAGCAAGGTTTTTTGTGGGTTCAGATTCTCATTCGATTGAATATTTCGAAAGAATTATTCCTGAAATAAAGAAATCTTATGAATATTTAAATTTAATATAAGTAAAAATCAATTGAATTAAATAATGGATTCAAAGGAGATACTTAATAAAATATCTGAATGGGATAAAAGGATAATTTTAAAGTATAATGGATTTGGTGGACCTAAGTTCACATTATTACTTAAAAGTCTTTCATTTTTTGGAAGAGAAACAGTTTGGTTACTTTTAATATGGTATTTTTTTTTCATTTGGTATGATCCTATTATCTTTTCTTATCTAACTACAACCTTTTTGGTGGGATTGTTAATTATTGCTCCAGTAAAAAAAATTTTTGAAAGACCACGCCCTTTTGAAACATTGAAAGTAATTAAAGTTCTTGAACCTGAACCAACTTCAAGAAGTTTTCCATCTTGGCATGCTTATAATTTCGTATCTCAAGGTTTTTTAATTATATATCTCCTTAATTCTTTACCTATAACAATAATAATAATTGTTCTTAGTCTTTTAATTGCTTTTTCTCGTATTCAATTAGGGGTGCATTATCCTAGTGATGTCATCATTGGTTATTTTATTGGTATTATAGGGTTTCTTTTATCGATAGGAATACTTTCAAATCTATTTTTAAGAGTAGTAAAATCTATAGAAATGCTAATTGGAATTGAAATGTATTATCGAACATTAAATATTTATTTATTTGAAAACATAGGGTATTTAATTCTAAGTATAAGCATATTTATTTTAATAATTTTAATTGCTTCTTATAAGAGAATTAAAGAAAGAGTTAATAAATTATAATGCTATCTTGTTTTTAGAGATTTAACTTTTTTTTTTTATCAAATAATCGCTTTAACTCATCTAAAACCTGCATTCGAGAATCGCCACTACGAGATCCTAACCTTTGTTGGTTAGGATTTTGAATTTCAATAGGAATTCCACTTTGGGCTACTTGAAATGCTCCACTTTCAATTGCTCTTAATCTTGTGTCTATATCATTAAGTTGTTTAGATATACTTTCAGAGAGGCGTATAACAGCATTCATAGTTTCTTCTAAGGTTTTGCCCAATCCCTCAACTTTTCGAAGGGTTGGATTTGTTAGAGAATCTATTGATTTCATTGCTTCCTTAATATACTTTGAAAATTGAGGTTCATTCGAAATTAATGAATAAATTGAAGTAAGATATGCTTCATAATCAAAACCATATTGAGTCAGTAGCGTATTTAAATTTTCTTTTAAGAGTTCAATATTAAGGAGTATTTCAGGATCTGCTTTCAGATCTGGATCATATTTGTGAATATAAATTAGAATAAACGGATTTTCTTCTAAAATTTTTAATATCTCTAAGATTTCTTCAAAATATTCAAAAGATTCTGCATATCTTTCCGAATCTTGAACATCAATAACATAAATCAATAAATCTAACTGTAAGAAAAACTTTTCTGGATTTTCAATATATTGATTCCGATATTTTAATTGTCCTCCCATATCCCAAATAAATAGATCTAACTCTGAATCTTCCGTTTTGATGTAATGTCGCTCTACACCCTTGGTCGGTTTTAGTGTTGCTAAGTCTGCTATTCCTAACTTTCCTCCGAATTTTGTTAAGATAGCTGTTTTTCCTGCGTTATCTAATCCAACTACTACAACTTTTTGTGCTGTTTTTTCAAATCCAGTTTGATCTTCTTTTATAGTAGCTATAATTGAACTGATAGTAATTGCTTTTTTTAAATTTCTTTCTAAATCAGGATTTTGTTTTACTAAAGTTTCTAATTTCTCATATAATTTCTCTTGTACTTCTGCTGCTTTTATTGGATCTTTAGTAGATTCAATGTTCTCTAATCTTTCAAAAGGACTTTCTTTATCTAATTTAGACGCTTCTTCTATATTAGAAACATCTAATAATTCTTTTAATATTTTTGCTTCACTTTTTTCTAAAAATTTGTATGAGTATATTGGAAGTTTTAACACATCTTCTATTTGCTTCAAGTTTTTAACTTTGACTACGTTTGAGTCTAAAAATTTAGAAATAATATTGATAATGTTAGTTATATTCGTTGACATTTTAATATTTAATTTAATTTTTTATTATAGTAATAAAATGAATTTTATATTATTATTTGTTAATCTTTTAAGATAATAGTTAAATAGATCAAGATTTAAATCTTCACTACTAACATTTAATTAGATCAAAATTTAAATATATAAGTTATTTTAAATAGTATACGAAGAGAAAATAATTCCAATTAGAATCATTAATTTATAATTTAGTTTAAATAGTTTTAATGCCACCAAAATTTGAGGAAAATGGATTTTTTGACGAGAAGGAGCAAGAATCATGTTGTGATTCACCTAAAATTTCAGAAGAAGACGGCTATTATGTTTGTTTAAATTGTGGTTCAGTTTATAGCCGAATACTTGATGATTCACCACGTAGGGCTTTCACTCAAGAAGAAATCCAAAAGAGGAAAAGTAATGAACGGGTTTATAGCCCAATCGGACCACGAACAATCATTAGAGGGAGTCGTGATGCTCGCGGAACACTTCTAAGTCCAAAGTATAAATCAAAATTTAATAGATTAGCTAAAATTCATAGATCTCTTACTACTAGTTATGAAAGAAATTTATGGATAGCTTTACCAAATTTACAGAGACTACAGAAAAGATTGGGCATCCCTGATACAGTAGCAGAAGATGCTCTTAGAATTTATACGCAAACAGTCAAGAAAAAATTAACTATGGGAAGAAGTATTGATACTTTACTGTCTGCATCGATATTTTGTGCTCTCAGAGTGCATGGAATACCTCGTACTGTAGAGGAGATAACTAAAGTTGCGCAAATTCCAAAAAAGAAAGTTATAAAAAGTTATCGCCTTATTCTAATGGAAGTTTTACCTAATTTAAATCTGAAAGTAAAACATTTCAGTCCAGATCGTTACGTTGATAAATTTAATGATGAATTAAGGCTTTCAATGCAGTGCAGAAATATTGCAGTTAAATTGATTGAGACTGCGAAAGAAAATGGATTTAATTCCGCTGGAAAGGATCCAAAAGGGATTGCTGCTGCTGCTATTTATATTGGTTCAAAAATTTGTAATGAAAACCGCACTCAAAAAGAAATAAGTAAATTAGCAAGAGTAACAGAAGTTACTTTGAGAATGAGAGTAAAAGATTTACAAAAGTTTGCTAATATGGTAAAACTCTAAAGAAATTAAAAATTTTTTAAAATATATTAAGTAATTCTTTCTCTTGATTAAATAAAGGTAAAATTTCTAGTAAAGATCTTATTTTAGATAAATAAATTTCGTTTTTATGTAATTTTATATCAATAATGAAATTGATACACCTAATATAATAGGTATCTTCAACCAATCTTTTATTTAATCCTAAAGAATTTAAGACTTGATTTATATTTGCATTTATTTTTTCAATAGAGACTCCTGCATTCAAAAGAGCTAATCCATGGAGTAAAAGCATAAGAGGACTCATTTGAAAATCTTTTCTTCGGGACATGGATTCAGCTAATTCAAAGTATTTTTGTCCTGCTTCGCTAAATCTTTGATTTTCAAGTAGATCTAAGACATCTCTATACAAAATTCTCTTCAATCGGTTGCGTTTATCAAAAAGATCGTCTTTTTCTCTTCTCACATCTACCATCTGGTTCTGTAAATAAGCATATACTTGTTCCATTTGAATCGAACGGATGTTTTCTTCTCCTTTTTCTTTTCTTGATTTTATATCTTTTATATCTAATTCTCCCTTTTCTTCACCAAGAAAAGATTTTAATAAGTCTATCTCTGGATCTTCTAGAGGTAGTTTTTCAATAAGACTTTTTATTGCAAATTCAATCAAATTATTCATATTGTTTTCCAAGAAAAAGAAAAATTCTTTCATTATTTGAATTTCTGGTAAATCTTCGAAATCCTTTTTATATTTTTCAAACTTACTTAACTTATCATAGAAAACTGATTTTGCAATTGAAATATCTTCCAATTTTATTTTGATTAAACTAGCTATAATTAGACTTATCGCTGCTTGCTTGAAAAATCTTTTATCTAGGAGAGGATTAATCGTATCTAAATAATCAGTTGCAGCAATTAATAATTTTTTATTTGATAAATCTTCTAATGCTAATCGCCAATATTGATTTCTCATTAATTTTCTCTTAGCGATATCTTGCTTCTCTTTCCGAATCTGTGCTGTTAGTTCTTTGAGTCGTTCTTTGATTTTTTCAACGTCGATAAGATCTTGTTGTTTAGTTTTATCTTTATAAACTTTACCGATAAAATCATATAAAATTTTAACTTCTTCTTCAAAAAGTGGTAAATTCTCATAAAATAATAGAGATTCTTTAAATTTAATATCATCTTGAAATTCTTTTACATCAAGAATATATTCTATTAAAGTAACTGGAAATGTTTCTGAAAAAGATTGACCTAAACCAGATAACTCATTTTTTAATCTATTCAATAAATTGTTTACTTCATCAATTTTATTTTGAGTAAATAAAATCAATGATATAATAGCTAATGATACTCCAGCTAAATTGTAATTTTGAATTTTAATTAGGCGATCAATAGTCTCTCGATATTTTATTAAAGCCTGCTCAAATTCATTTTTTGATAACAAATCTAATGGTACTGCAAAATAAGCCCTCTTTAAAGCTTTTCTTTGCCTCATCTCATTTTCCTTGTCATGAAGAGCATCTCTAGCTCTTTTTTGAATAATTGAAAGTTTTTCTTTAAGTATTTCACTTTTATAAGACTCTTTCACTTTTTTTGTTTCAGCTTCCATCTTAGTTGCTTCTGTTTTAGTAATAATTTTATGTAATTCTGTTTGGATCCATTTATCCTCTATTTTATCATTGATTGAGTGAGCAGCAGATAAATCATTTAAGGAAACATATATTTCTGTTATTTTTTTATAAATTTTATCTACGTTTAGTTTTTCTTTTTCAAGATAAGCTGATGAGATATCAATTGCTTTTTTAATAAGATTCATTGCCTTTTCTATTCCTTGCTCATCTTCTCTGAAATTGACTACTCTAAGAGCTTCTTCTTTTATCACTTCTATGTAAAGTTCACTAAGCTCCTTAGATTGTTCATATAACATTTGATCTCTATAAATTCTAGTTGCATTAGCAAAGGATTTTTGATTTTTATTAAAATTTTCTTCTTCTCTTAAACTCTTTAGCATTCTAATAAAAATAGGGAATTTTTTTTCCAGATAGATTTTTTTAGTTCCTTCCGTTAGATCAAAATAAAGTGAGAAAAAATCATCAAATTTTTTACCAACCAATAAAATATCAAGAGCTTTTGTAAGTAGTTGGTTTTGATCTTCATATTTTCCGATGTTTTTTAAGAAATCGGCTTGGATTTTTATCCTATCTGCTGCTTTCAAATAATCTTTATTTTCAATTAATATATTTGCCTCATTAATTATCTTAGTATTGATTTCAGTAATAATGGTTTGCTCTTTCTCCATAAAATCGTGTATTATACTAACACCTTTCTCGATATTTTCAGAGATTTCTTTCTTTCTTAATTCTTTACCTTTTTCTTCTGTAATTAGGCTTTCTTTCGTTAGTTTCTTTTTCAGAGATAATGAGTTTAATTTATTAATTAAATTGGAAGCCATTCCAAAATTGTAAATCTCCAAAAAGAGTTTAATCAATTTTGAGAGCAATTTATCTAAATCTCTTTTTTTAACTCCGTAGGATTCCCAGAGATTTTCAATCTCATCATAAGTTTGTCTAGCAGCATACTTTTCTCCCTCATTAATCTGAATTTCTAATATTTTTATTAAAACATCAACTAGTTTAGGTGTAAATTTATCGATAATTTCAAATAATCCTTCCTTTTGATAAACTGCTATCGATTGATATAACTGATCTTTAGCACTATTATAGTTTTCTATATTGATAAGATAGTCTATAGCGGCTAAAATTTTATCGGAAATTTCTTGTAAAATTATAAGAACTGCTTCGTGAGGTAAGCTATATACAACTTGAAATGCTTTTTGAATATTGCAAGCAGATACCCAAGCATTAATTGAATTCCTAAATGCTTGATTTCTTATATTATGATCTCTTAATTCTATTGCTGCAAATTGAGCAGCAGCTAAATATTGCTCAGCTGCTTGATCATATAATTTTTTATTAAATAAGCGATTTCCTTCAGAAATCATATGCGCTACATGTAACTTTTTAAAGTTTTCAGATTTATTTTTATCAATATTTTCTAAAATTTTAGATGCTTCTAGATATAAATTTACTTTAGAAAAAAGAATAGCAGATTGTTCACTAATAATATAATATTCTTGTTTATTGAAAATGTCAGCAATTAGAGCAGCTTTTTTTATCGCTTGTGCTGCAAAATGATATTGTTTTTGTTTATAGTAGAGATTTGCTAATTGAATAAAAATTGGAAATCTCATCCAAGCATTTTCAATATTTAACGGTGTGTCTCCCGTAATCATTGCCATGCATAGGCATTCAATAGCTTGGTGGAAATCTCTTGGATGGAGATTTACAAAAGCTTCTAAATGAGGATATTTTATCCACAGACTTTCTAGCAGTTCATTATTAGATAAAGGCAATATTCCATCTTGATTGTAATACATAATAACAGTAGGGATATTCCTTTTAACAGAATCAATGATCGGTAGTAGTATTTCAAAAAATTCAGTTTCCTCTTGTTTCAATGGGTTCAAAAAATAAATAATCCCATCTACAATGGGTATTATTTCATCAAATTCAGCTTTGATAACATCTGTTATGCAATCAATTTCTAAATCACAAACATCTTCAAAAACATTGAATTCTTTATACCATTCAAGATAATTCTTTTTAGATTCGCCGCCATCTTGAAAGGATACTATACAGTACCTTGAAATTGCTTCAACATCCAACCCTAATACTAAGACTTTAAAAATATAGCGCATAAAACAAACTTCCGTTGTTTGGTTACTTTTTCATGAAGAAATCATTTAAATTCGATTTATTGGTTTAAAATCATCAAATCTTTAAAAATATCAATATTATTAAAAGCTTTAAAAATTTTTTAGCTTTATTTAAATAAATTATTTAATAATTAATAGAACTTTTCAATAATAATTACTAATAAAGTGAGATTTGGTTTTGGATTTTTTGGAAAGAAACTATAAGATAATTCAGGAAAGAATGATACAGCAAATGGAAAACTCTCTCAAATTAGGAAAAGAATTAATTGACACTGAATTAGATATGGGAATTTTAAATTTTTTTATTCGACCAATAGTTAAGACATTTTATGATTATTGGGCTCAAAATGATGCGAGGAGTGGTACATTAAAACAAATTAAAATAACATTAGATTCTGGAAAAGAATTGATACTTAAAGGAAATTCAGATGAAAATTTTAATAAAATTGTTGAGCAAAACTTTCCCAAATATTTCAAAGCAGATCAAACTTCACTTCAATGTAATAAAAAACATGAGAATTATGATAGATTAAAACAAGTCACGAAACAAACTTTTATCAATTACCTTAAGGAACTTAGAGTACTTCTAAATATAAAGGAAGAAGTAAATGATTACGGTGATTTATGTAGAGTGGCATTTAAAACGAAAGAAATAGCGAAAGAAAATTTAAGCAAGCAAATCGAATATACAGGTAAAGCAATTAGAATTATTGAAGAAGATCCGTCAATACTTAATATAGCAGTAGGAAAAAACCTTATTATAAAAGCACTAAGAAAAGGTTTTGAGCAAACCAAGAAAGATTTTGAAAAAGCTATTGAAGATACTTATGATCATAAATAATCAACCTATTAATTTATAAAATATTCTATTATATAGCTTATAAAAATTATCGGGGAATATAGATTGGATTACTTAGAAAGAAATTACAAAATTCTAGAAGAAAAAATGATTGATCAGATGAAAATTTCACTAGGTTTCGGGAAATCTTTAATTGATTCAGAGTTAGATGCTGGAGTATTAAATTTTATTGTTAAACCAGTTGTTAAATCTTTCTATAAATATTGGTCAGATAAAGATGCTACTATAGGAACTCTCGAACAAATTAGAGTTACATTAGATTCAGCTAAAGAATTTTTATTAAATGGAGATGATTCAAAAGAACAATTAGATAAAATTATTAATAGAAACTTCCCGATTTATTTAGAGAATGATCAAACAGACCGGCAATGTAAAAAAGATCATAAAAATTATCCTGAATTAAAAAAAATTACTAAAAATTGCTTTATCACCCAAGTTGATGAAAGCATTTTATTTTTAAAAGTCAAAGAAGATGTTCATGACTATAGCGAATTATCGAGAGCTACATTTCATACTAAAGAGAAAGCATATGATGCTTTAAAACGTCAATTAGATTATAACGAAGCAGGGATAGCTATAGTAGAGAAAGATGATTCAATTTTAAAAGTACCTACTGGTAAAAACATAATTTTAACGGTATTAAGAAAAGGATTTGAACTTACCAAAAAAAAATTAATTGAAGAATTGGATATAATATTTTGCTAAAAGCCTCGAATGATGTCAGCATCGAATGATAAAATAACTAAAAATGCTGTTCTAAGAACTATTTTCATAAACATTTTGGTAGTTATTTTCATCATTATGTGCTATTTCTACCTTTCAGAGGCAATTGGGTCTATTTCTTATAATTATATAATGCAATCTGATTTTTCAATAATCTTTGGTGGAACTTTATTTATGTTTACTTTGTTTTCTTTTTTAGCAGGTCCGATTCAATCTTTTTTAGCTGGTTTTATGGGGGAATTATTATATCAAATTGTATTTTATAGAGTATTTTATTTGGAATGGTGTATACTAGTTGCCTTATATGGTTTAATTTGTGGAATTTATAAGTACAAACCATTAAAGTATTATGATGGAAAAAAAGTCTACTATACTTTCTTAATTTTAGTTATTACATCTTTTATCATGATGTTTTTGATTATTATTATCCATAATACTATTTTGAGCACAGGTTTGAATTTCGAAGACGTTTTTATAAATTTTGGTTTTAAATTCTTGGTACAGGCATTAATTTCAACTATATTTTTAGTACCATTATGCTTAATATTATATGATAAGTTATTAGCATCTGAAGAACGTCATTTATATTACTTATTACTTACACATCATCCTATTTCTGCAAGTGATCATACTTTTTATTTTCAATTTGGGAGAACCAAGGTATATCTATGTTCTAGATGCTCAGGAGTTATAATTGGTGGAGTTCTTGCTATGTTTTTTACACACTTCTTTGAATTATTATATGGAACTATGATCAATGCTGAAATAGCTTTACTCGTGATAATATTTTTCCCAATTCCCGGATTAATAGACTGGGGGACTCAAAGATTATTACTTAGAAAAAGTACTACTGAATCTCGCTTATTTACAGGATTTATCATAGGGGTTGCGCTTCATTTTCTTACGTTTACTTATAAATATTATTTTATAACAATTATTTTAATATCTTTATATTTCGGAATTCTTTTTCTGCTGATGTATTTAGGGCATAAAAAAGAAATGAAGCAATTGAATAAAAAAATGGATCAGTTATCATCTGAAGAACTAAATAAAATTTAATACATCTTAAAAATCTTTTAAAATGGCGAGTATAATATTTATTCATGGACTTGAGAGCTCGGGGGAAGGTTTTAAGAGCAGATTATTTCAAAAAAAGATTCCAGGCATACTGACACCAACCTTTTATGAATTTAATAAGGATGTCAACATTCAGACTATACTTACACATAGAATGGAACAATTAAAATCGATTTTAAAGAAGAAAAGAAAATGGATAATTATTGGATCTAGTTTTGGTGGTTTAATGGGAGCTCTATATGCATTGAACCACCCTGATAAAATGATAAAACTAATTTTATTAGCTCCATTCTTAAGCAACAAATTTCTCGACCCTAATAGTTTTAAACCAATCAATACTCCTGTTATTGCATATCATGGAAAAAATGATCAAATAATTAATTTTAAACATTCATATAACCGAGCAAAGAAATTATTCACTAATTTAAAATATAATTTAGTTGACGATGATCATTTACTTCACCATACAGTCCAATCTATAGATTGGAAAAAATTATTAGGTTTCTAATTTTAAAAATTGGACTACGAATTTTTTATAATTCTTTGAAATCAATTTTTTATTAAATGAAATAAGAATTAATTTTGCATTTGCAATAAATATGTAACTTCTTATTATGAAAATTAAAAAGAATAAATAGAATCTTTAATATATAAAAGTGAGATATATGGTTAACAAAACACCTAAAAGACCATTATATGTATGTCGCGAATGTTCATACGTTTTCCCAGAAGAGCTAGCTGACCTTATTGAGAATAAGGTTCAGGTATTTTGTGAGATGTGTGGGACTCCTTTTACATTAGCAGGAGTAGAATTTAAAAGAACTTCAGAAAGGTTTCAAGGGAAACCAATCACTCCTTATAATAAATATGGATTATCTAAGAAAAAAAAATCGAGCTTAAGTGAAGCTATAAAAACATTAAATAAATTATCAGCAATTCCATTAGTAATCTTTTCGGGAATAGTTTTAGGTTTGAGTTTCACTGCATATTTTACTAATTCTCTAGGTAGGAATGGGATTTTCAATATTCTTATACATATAGTTATTGGCTTCGCTGGCATATTAATAGTGATTTATGATCTAAATCATATATCACCAAAAATCAAAGAAGAAAAATATAATGAGATTGCTCTTGATTCATTTTGTTATGGAATTATGGGGTGTGTAATATTTGGGACAGGAGTAATTCTCTTAATTAAAGGAATTTTAATTCTAATTTATGTTGCATCTTATTCTGAAAGAGCTGAGCATAAAATATATGATTTTGGAATCAAATTAAAAAATTCAATTAATTATTTCTCAGCAAAGGCAGGATTTGTTATAATTTTTTTAATTATTTGGAGTATTTTAATTGGAACATTGGATATTAGTTCTTTAGTGGATGGTATTTACTTTATTCAAGGGTATCTAATATCATTAGAAGATTGGTTACAGTTAGTCATTATTATAGCAATTTTAGTTCTATTTTGCTTATTTCCAATTATTTTGTTATTAATCGACTTTAAATGGAAAAAAAAGATTCATAATAAACAAGTATTTACATTTGGTGACGCTTTACGCGTCTTTATTGTTGGAGTTATTTGTTCCTCGTTTTTTGGAATAGGTGTATTTATCCTCCTCAAAGGAATTTTAATTTTCTTCCTTTTTATTGGTAAACCAATAGATACTACTAAGGTAGTAACAATTGGAAAAGAGAAAGAAGAAGAGAAAAAAACGGAAACTCAACCTTATTATCAATTACCAGAGAGCCCTCCTGATGTAGAATCTAAGGAAGAAGAAATAGAGATTAAAGAAAAAGAAGTAGAAATCTTACAAGTAGAAACAAAAATACAACAAGTTGAGGAAAAGAAAGAAAAAGAAGAATCTGTATTACCTGAAAAGATAGAAGAAGAATTAGTTAAAATTCCTCCAAAAGAAGATTCTATTGAAAAACGAAAAGAAGAGATAGAGAAAGAATTAAGGTTACACGAATCTTTATTACCCGTAAAAGATGAAAAAGATAAAAAATTAGTTAAAGAATATTTTTCAAAAATTTTTAATGTGCTTTCCAAAAATATTAGAGAACAGATTTTAGCACTTGATATTCCTAAAAAAGATAAGAATGAATTATTGAAAGAATTAGCATTTCTAACAGAACAAGAACAGGCAAAATATATAGAAGCTATTGGAATTATGTATAGGGAAATTCCTAAAAAATTAATTCAACGAATAAAAAAGCTACCAAACGTAAAGCCGCAATATTATGAAAAAATTGTAGAACAATTAAAGTTTATGGATATAGATGAGCAGTTAGAATTTGTTCAATTTTTAGAAGATAATGCCTAAATAAATTTGACTTTCGAATTAGAAGATGTCACTTGAAAAAAGAAGGGAAACCAAAGGAAAAAAAGAGGAAGTAGAATTAGAGGAAAGTTCATTTAGGCGTGTTGATTTTACTCCTTTAGGAGAATTAGAGGAAGGGAAAAAAAAGAAGATTGATATTACTCCTCTTGTAGAAGAACTAACAGAAATAGAAAAAGATGTATTAGAAATTGCTAATGAAATCCTTAAACTAAAACGTTATGATGCAGAATTCGATATGGATGTAGAATCAGAAGCAGAATTACAAAAGTTTCCTATAATTGAAAAGTTATACGCTAAGAGTATAGCAAAGCTGGCTTATAAAAAAGGTTATAGTAAAGAAGAGATATTTCTCGGAATTAGAAGTTTAGAAGAAAAAAATTGGATTGTAACTAGTGAACGAAGAACTAAATTAGAAATTCTAAAAAATAAGAAATTAATGAAAATCCTTAAATTTATAGAAGAAAATCCAGGGATACATGCAAGAGATGAAAGAATAGAAGAAAGTCTAAACATTACTCGAACTCCTTTTTTAAAGCATATCATGACTTTAGAAAGATTTGATCTAATTAGGTCAAAAAAAGTTGGAAAATCATTACATTATTTCTTAGCTGATGTTCCCGAAGATTTTGATAAATATCGTGTAATTTTTTCTAATCCTCTAATCCCTAAAATAATTGAAGAGGTTTTTAAAGATGAAGAAGTTTCTATCTCCAAAATTGGAGAATTTCTCGATGTTTATTCAGGAACAATTCAATATCATTTAAAGAAATTAAAAAATTTGAATTTATTAAAAAGTATAAAGAACAAAAATAATCAAAAAATTCATTTAGTCAATATTGAGTTGTTAAAGAAATACAATAAGTTTTTTGATGAACCTGATTTTAGTATCTTATTAAAGGGACTTTAATCTTAAATATATTGCTGAATTTTTGGTAAAGAATTAATTACTATTTTGATAGTATTTTCAATCCCCTTTTCCATATTTGGATGGATTTCATTTGAATTAAGCAAATCATATTTTGGGTCTCCAGGTAAATCTGATATAGAAAGGATTGAAACTGTTTTGAGATTATATAATATACCAAGTAAAAATAAAATTGATGATTCCATATCAATCGCCTCGACGTTAATAGACTTTAAAACCTTAATAAATTCGAAATTCTCGCAAAATAGGGCATCAGTTGTCCATAGATTTACTTCTCTTGCTTTAGTCAGGTTATTAGCTTCTTTTATTAGTATTTCTTTAAGTACTTCATGGGGTTTAGTGATAAAAATCGTATGATTCCCTGCTATGATATTTTGAATTGTAGATAATGGATTATTGATTGATTCTAGTTGGTTTAATAAACTTGGATACGTTCGAATATATTGAGGACTTGTCCCATCATCACAATAAGCTACCTTTGGGACAACAACATTACCTATTTCTAGATGGTTAGTTTCATTCGAAATTCCTCCGCATAAATCTATTCGAATTATTACTTTTGCTTTAGTCCTTTTTAAAGATTCGATTATTAAGGCAAGGTTTGGACATCCAATTTGCGAAAGTATTAAACTCACTCTAATTCCATTTAAAATGCCATTATATACTCTCCCATGAACAAACTTATTTTGAAGTTTTTGGACTAATTTTTTCATTACCATTTTTGTAGCAGGTAAAATTACAATTTCATTAATGTTAGAAGAAGCAGTTTCTAAGATCATCCTTACAATTTTTTCATCCACACTAATAAACTTTAATCCAAAATTTAGCAATTCACTTTTTAATTTATTTAACATTCTTTATCAGCTTTAATTTTTTATAAGGGTCTAGTTATATTTTATAAGTTGCTGCCTAATTAGATTAGTACTTATATTTCTTAATAATAATTTTTAATATCTTAATAAAATACATTAATCTATAGTTATAAATTAGTAGGATACTCAGATTATTAGTTGGTTCATTGAAATGAAAAAAGAGTTTATCATTGATAATAAAATCACAAATGATTTTGTTGAATCATATACTAAAACAACATATCGAATCGTAGGAAATAATAAGCATACTGCTATTAAACCTTGTCATTGGCTCGAACAAAAGTTGATGACCGGTAGAAATAACCGAAATTGTTATAAAGGTGTTTTTGGAGTTGAAAGCCATCGTTGCTTACAAAATACACCATCATTACCTTTTTGCAATCATCAATGCGTATTTTGTTGGAGAGATATTGAATTAGGATCAGTTGGTGGTGATTTTGTTGTCGAACCGGATGAACCAAAGGATTTAATCGATGAAATGATTCGGCATCAACAAGATATCATAAAAAATCATCTACCACTTAGAAGATATTTAGATAATTATGAAATTATGATTGATATCCTTTATTTCATGCTTCTTCAAAATAAACCTCAAAATATTAGTTCCCTTTCTGATAATTTACATATTAGTAGAAATAAAGTTGAAAGAGCAATAAATCTCCTGAAGAATCAAGAATTTATAAGACCTATAGAGACATCAATAAATAGTTTCAAGCTTGATACAGAGATCTCATGTTGTATCGATTCAAGGGATGAAATTGAGAGGCTAATAGGATTAGAATTAACAAATCCTGATGATATTATGAATGCTCATGCGGAAGCAATGAATCCAAATCATGCAGCAATATCATTAGATGGAGAGCCATTATTATATCCAAAAATGAATCATTATATTGAGGAATTTCGAAACCGAGATATGACTACTTTTATTGTAACTAATGGTACACTACCAAAGAGAATTGAAGCTTTAGAACATTTACCGTCTCAGTTATATATAACTCTTGCTGCCCCCAATGAAAAAATATATAAAAAAGTTTGCCGTCCAATGATTAAAAATGGATGGAATGAAATAATGAAAAGTCTAGATTTAGTTCAATCACTTTCCTGTCGAACTCTTATAAGAATGACTGCTGTGAAGAATTTGAATCTTAATGATGATTTAATCAAGGATTATATAAATATTATTGAGAAGTCAAACCCTGATTTCTTTGAAATAAAAGGTTTCACTTTACAAGCAAAAGCATTACTTGTCAAGGAACGCTTACATAGTAACAAGACACTTCAACACTTTTTTCCGGATTATGAATATTTAGAAAAAATCGCTTTGAAGTTTGAAAAAGAGGGAAATTTTCCTCTAATTTACAAAAATAAGGCAAGTAGAGATTTTTTGTTTGCTGTCAATTGGGATAAAAGTAGAGATCCTAAGATTGAAATCCCTTAAGTCTTTAATTTTCTAATTAGAAAAAATTAATCACTTTAACTCGTTTATTTAGATAAAATTCATAAAGTTAATGGCATTTTTTTATAACTATGTATATTGCGTGCTTAGATTTAGAAGGGGTATTTACACCGGAAATATGGATTGCAGTAGCAGAAGCCAAAGGCATCGAAGAACTTAAACTCACTACTAGAGATGAACCGGATTATGATAAATTAATGAAAAGAAGATTGACTATTTTAAAAAATCATCGAATTTCTCTAATGGAAATCCAAAATGTAATTTCAGAGATGAATCTTTTACCTGGCGCAAAAAATTTTATGGAATGGCTACACTCCATAATCGAAGTGATTATAGTAAGCGGAACTTACATCGAATTTGCTAAGCCTTTAATGAATAAATTAGGTTATGCTACGCTTTTGTGTAATAGCTTAAAAATTAGTGAAAACGGTATGATTGATGATTATAGCTTAAGAATAAAAGATATGAAGAAAATAACAGTAGAAAAACTTAAAGATATGAATTATAAGGTCATCTCGATTGGTGATTCTTATAATGACATAGCTATGTTGATGGAAGCAGATTTTGGAATTTTATTTCGGCCTCCTATTAATATAACAGAAGAATACCCTAGATTTCCAATAGCATATGATTACTCTGAGTTAAAGAGAATCATTTCGGATTATTTAGGTATAGCTTAATCTTGCTCTATTAATTGATTCGCATTATAAAGAAAATGTTAATTATAGCAATTATATAAAAGTTCTTAGGGTTGTATTATTGACTACATCAGCCTTTTTGATTGTGATTTTTCCTATTGGCACATTCTTTAGTCTAATTCTAATTCAAGAATTTTACCCATTAAAGGTAAAAGAAGTTTAACTATAGTTTTATCAAGAATTATAGCTCTTTATTATCCTTTTTAATTTATCAACATTAATTTTCTTTAAAGCTGAAAATTCCAAATATGGAATTTGAGTCTCAATTTGAGGTATATAATCATTTAACTGAATTATATCTAGTCCGAACTCTTTAGAAGTTTTTAAAAAAAGTGAAATGGTTCTCCTTTTATCCAAATTAGATAATTTATCCACTTTATTAATCACAATTAAAATAGGTATTTCAAGCTCTTTAAGAAAAGTTATTAATTCAAAAGTTAAAGGGATAGTATCTTTTTTCTCTTGAAAATATTTCAAAATCTCATCCTCAATTCTAAGAATATTAATTATGATCAAAGCTAAGAAGTAATTTTGATAATTTCTTTCTAAATGTAATACTATTTGTTTTTTTATGTGGTTTTCTCTTCGTTTACTACTCTTTTTCATATAACCAAAACCAGGTAAATCAACAATTTGATAGTCCATAGATGTTTGATAAACATTTTTAACCAGTAAGGTACTTCCAGGAGTTTTACCGATTTTTCCTTTGAATTTTTTAGGATTGGGGAGTAATAACCTTGTTATTGAACTTTTTCCGACATTTGAATTCCCTATAAGTAATAAAGACGGTTTATCTTTCATATTGTCAAAATTTTCAGAATTATAGTTAAATTATATATCCGAAAAATCATCTTCAAGAAAATCCTTAAACATTTTCTGTTTTTCTTCTTCTTTAATAATAGGTCTTGTACTTATCGGCTCTCCAATTTGTTCTAAAATTTCAGTCAATCCTTTTATTCCCACATTAATTTTAAATTTACTTCCACTTAGAAAACGGACAATTTGCTTCTCATTCAAAGTTAATCGAAGAATATAACCCAAACCAAAATAAAACTGATGTTCTGGAATAGGATCAATAGGACTTTTGCTTGTAACTTCTTTTAGCATTTCATATAGTAATTCCTTACTAGCAACATAATCTTCTGTCTGAAAGACAATATAATAAAGAGCATGATACCAAATTTTGTCTCTCTTATTTTTAGCATATTCTATAAACTTTTCAGGAGTAATTATTTCTACTTCTTTTTCTTCCTTTCTTTCAAGAAGTTCTTGTTTAATACGTTCTTCTAATTCAGATGAAATGGATGAAGCTTGTCGGTTATCAGATAATTGTTCGGAATCAAGCTGTAATTCTTCTTGCTTGACAGTTTCAATTGCTTCTTGTATTTCTTTTAATTCTTCAAACTCAAATTCGTCGAGATCTGAAAAATCTGAAATTAAAGCTTCTTTTTGTGCTAAATAATCATCCATTTTGGCTTTTTCGGTTACGATTGACGAACCGTTACTCAAAGATGTATCTTTAATAGTTTTTTCAACTTCTAAGTTTTCCATTTCTCTAACTTTGATAATCGCATCTTGCATTTCTTTTAGTTCTTCAAAATCTAGATCGTCTAGATCTGAAAAATCACTTTTAAGATCCTTTATTTCTGTTAAATAGTCTTTCAAATCATCTTGATCTTTAGAATCGTTTTCAAATTTTTTAGTTTCTTCTTGATCAAGATGGTTATTTTGTTTTTCATTCATTATTAAATTTATTAAGATTTAATTAAACAATATCTTATTTTTCTCTAATAAAATAAATAATTCTTCTTTTCTTTAAATCTTAAGATTAGTTTAGAAATATTAAAGTATTAAATAAGTTAACTTTATCCTAAATTTAAAAGAATATTTGAAAAATAAATTAGTCAGAAATAGGAAGTACAATTCCTATGTCTTTTTATAAATAAATCTTTCCCAACTCTTGGTAGATGGCATCTCTACTGGCATGTTTTTGCGCTTACGGATTTCAAGGATAAGATCTTCTTCTAGCGAAGGAGGGACCTTTTCAAAACCCGAAAATTCATAACCAAAAAATGCACGTCCTTGAGTTGCTCCTCGTATATCATCTGCAAGACCAATAGTTTCTGCTGCTGGAATACTTCCTTGGACTCTTACATACTCACCTTCGGGGATTACATTAGTTATTCTTCCTCTTCTTTTTGTAATGATTGTACTTATATTACCTTCAGTTCCAGTAGGTGATTTGACATCAATTTTTTGGATAGGTTCATATAGATGTGGAGCTGCATCTAACATTGCTAATGACATAGCTGAAAATGCCATACCAGCAATTTGTCCATATTGAGTATGTCTTGGATCTTCATGTATTACCATATCTGTAAAAACTACTTTGAATCCAGCTGCAGGCTCTTTTGCTAATATACACTCACCTAACCAATCTCTAAAAGCAGCTGTTAGGTAAGATTTAACTCTATCAAACCTCTGCAGACCTGAAGTCCCATTTACAAGTAAACTTCCATGATATACATCTACAATACGTCTTGCTTCTTTTGCATCCCATCCAGCTTCTTCCCTTAAAATTTGCGCACGATCCTTTTCATTTTGTAAATCAGTGACCTTACCACTTTCAATTAATTTTTCAGTTTTCTCATCAAGTGGTTCTATATAAAGTAGGATACGATTATGAGTATTTGCGGATTTTGTATAAAAATCTCTGCTCTTCTTCGATATTTTCTCTCGATAAACAATAATAGGTTCGCCAATAATAATTTCAACTTGATTATTGATCCGTTTTGTCAAGATCTCAATTTGTAGAGGATCTATTCCACTTAATATAAATTCTCCTGACTCTTTATCCATTCTATATTCTGCGGTAGGATCTGCTTGAAGCCATTTGCCCACAATTTCATCTAATTTATCAATTTCATGTGGATCACGCGCTTTAATGCTTCTTGAGACAACAGGTTCACAAGCGTAACTTATTCGTTCAAAAGCGGGTAACCTTGCTTGCTCTTCTTTATCTTTAGGAACATCATCAGCAGCCATAAATGTTTCTCCAGAAGGACAAATAAATCCAAATAAAGCGAATAAATTACCAGCAGGGACTTTATCCATATCTAAAATATCAGTTATTTCCATAACACCCAATCTTTTCAATCTCTGTTTACTTTTGTTGTTTACGAGAAAAATTATATCGGACTGATTAAATGTACCTGAAAAGACTCTGCCAATTAACGTAGCTTGATAATTTCTCTTTGGATCTAAGAAAATCTTCGTAATCATACCATATAAGGGTCCATTAGGGTCACTTTTTACCAACGATTTCCCCAATTCAGAATTTAAATCAGCCCCCCATATATGAGGAATTCTATATTTTGATGCACTAACAGGATCTGGTAAGTGATCAACAACCATGCGAAGTAAAGGCTCATCCAAGGGCAAGTTATCTCTTAACCATTGTATATCCCCTTCATTGTATTTTTGGAATACAGTTATAGGAGTATATCCTTTTTCCTTCAGAATCTCATATGTGAAGCCCCATCCATGCTTCGCAGAGCCTACAGCAACGCTATTTTTTCCGAAATCTATTCCCCAGTCAAATCCTTCTGGTCTTACCTTTCTAATGAGTTCATTCACTTGTTTTGTAATATCATCAATTTTTGCATAAGTATCTTCTGGGCTAAGTTTTAACTCACTTATCAATCTATCAACTTTATTAATAAATAGAACTGGTTTACATAGCTCTTCTCCAACTGCTAGTCGTATATTAGTTTCAGTTTGTGTCATAACTCCTTCTAATGCATCAACAAGAATAATTGCACCATCAGATCCTCTTAAGGCTCTTGATACTTCCCCTGTGAAGGAAATATGGCCAGGAGTATCGTTAATCTGGAAAATATATGGCTCTCGATCATCTTTTTTTCTAGGATCAGTAAAAGCAAGCAATACTACAGATGTAAAAATAGTAATACCTCTTTCTTGTTCTTCATCATCAGAATCTGTCATTTGAAGCTGTCCTGCATCTTCTGGACGCATAAGACCAGCTCTCCTCAGTAGATAATCCGTTGCTGTTGTTTTACCGTGATCTATATGAGCTGTTATCGAAAAGATTCTTTTTTTAGAATAATTTGTACTAGAAACCATCGACTGAATTTCTTCGGGGTTCTTTACTTTAACCATTTTAAATTCACTTTAATCTTGTTATAATTGAATAGAGTGTAATAATTAAAAAAAAAAATATGAGAAATGATAAAAATTTTATGTTTTAAATGTATAAATTGCTATTTATTATAATTTTTCTTTAATATATGCTAAATAGTTAAGTTTTTTTAAGGATTGAGAAATTAGTGTACTTTATTCAACAAATTCATATCCTGGTTTTTCTAGAATTTCAATTTCTTTTTTCTTATGTAACTCAGCATTTCTTTCTTTGGTATTATTCATTCAGGACTTTAAAGATTATTCTTAACTTAAATAAATGGTAAGATAAGGTTTATTAAAATAAATAATGTTCTTTTTGCAGATTTAGTTTTAGCATTAACTGCTTGAGAAATATTAGTTACTTCAAAATTTTCTGGTAAATTATTTTTAATATTATCAGTTAGAAAATCTAAAAATGAATGATAATCTCTTTTTGTTTCTACCCAAAGATAATTATCTTTTTCAAGAAAATTAGGATTTTTAAGTTTAAATTTTTCTGAATGGCTTTTTTCTGAAATTGGAGGACCTCTACGTATATAAGTATTTGAAATCTCTGGGGTTTCACAATAAAAAGCAATGTTGTATTCACCACTGTTTTCTTCAAAATATATCTCATATTCAATACTCTTAAACCTGTCGTGATGTGAATATTCTTTTTCTCCATTTGCTTTTATACCTTCAGCTAAAGAATATAATTTATCCCTATTTATTGTATAATGAATGCTGGGTTCTAAATTCTTCAACTCAATTATAAAGATTTTAAATAGGAGATTATTATTAATGTCCTTTAAATTTATTAAAGGAATCTCTTTAATTTCAAAAAAATCTTCTCTAGGATCATTCAAAAATTCCTTAATTTTAAAATTAATATATTTATATGCTTTTTTCGAAATCGCGGATGCCACGTTTCTATTTTTGTCAATAGGATCTACTATTATGAGATAATCTTGTTGAAAATGAACAAGCTTTTCTAGATCTTTTGGGTCCCTTTCATAATAATCCAATGGGTTATCTTTTAATTCATTAAAATGTATCAAAAGATTTTTTAAGTTTTTAAAATAATATATTAACAACTCTGCACTATAACCAATGAATCCCACTCTTCCTATTGCACTTTTATCACCGTAAGAGTGTGATGCTTTGAAGAACTGTTTTAATAATCTTACATCATCTTTTTGTGCAGGAGTCAAATTATCTCTAATAAAGCGCCCATGCCAAGGGGATCTATCAACTGCGGTAATAGGTCCAAATTTTTTAATATAATCTAAATCTAAATCAAAATATAGGACAATATCTACTTTTATTTTTAGTTTATCAACTATATAATCTACAGTAACATATGGATGTTCAGCGAACAAAAGCCTTGGATTATGAAATTCTTTTGGTGATAATGATTTTATAATCCAATTATTACAGAGTTTTAAAAAATCTTTCTTAGATTCCTTTTTTAACCTACTTTTACTCAGTCCTTTATATTTATGCTTATATAATTCATAATCTAGCCCTATAAACAAATCAATATCAAAATTATTTTGTAATTGAGTTTGTTTTATACCTGTAGATCCCTGTGGTTCGATTTTCGTGTATTTGATATTTAATTTTTGAGCAGTTTTACTGAGAGTATTAATTAACTTCTGATTAATATCATCTATTAAACTCAATTCCTGAGTTGTAGGTATAATACTATTCAAAACATTAGAAAGAACTTTATTTAAATCTGTCATGAATCTGAAATCAGTATAAAGAGATTAGTTTTAATCATTCTTATAATTATTAATTACTTTAATATTTAAAAAATTCTTTAAATAGTTGCAGAAAGAAAAGGATTCAATAATCACATGCCCCACCACGGGTGTGTTGACTTTCTCATTAATATTATATAGTCCTTTAAAGCCTCTTTTTGATCAACTGTTAATTCGTTTACAAATTTGCCCATTAATTGTCTCACATGAGATTCTGGAACACGCACGAATAATATTTCATCTTTTGCTAAATCTTTACCAATTTCTATTCCTCTTATGGATACTGCAACTTCTGAATCTTTATTTGCCTTTTCTAAAGTTTTTCCTTTATCTTGAATTTGATGAATTCTTCTTATTTTTTTACCTTGGTCAGTTATTAACGGAACTTTTGGAAATAAGGTTCCCGCTTCGACATGAACTCCGAAAACAGCAGGATTCGAATTTCTAAAAATAAAATCTGGAAGCATTTTAAGTTTTGCGGGCAATATTAACTCACTTAAACCTTTAGCTGTATCTTCTGCTTTCCGAGTTTCGGAATATTCGATATAATCTTCCAATAATCGATAAATTACATCATTCGTAAAAATTCTGATGTTATCGATGGTCGCTTGTTCTCGAGCTTCAGGTAAGATTGCAACATTGAAGCCTAGAACAACAGCAGAATAAGGATCTAGATTTTTAACTATATTAGCATTAATAACATCCTCCTTTTTTATGGGACCTACATCAGCAATACTTATCTTGACTCCATTTTTTGTAAAGTGATTTTCCAAAGCTTCAAGAGAACCTAATGTGTCTGCTTTTAACACAACTCCCGCTTTATCTGTTTTTATTCTAATACTTTGAACCTCTTCTTCAATTTGCTTATATACGGTATCCTCGTTTGATGGATCTGATATAGTTCTAAATGGTGATCCCGCAACAACATCATCAATATTTGGTGCAAGAATTTTAATACCAGAAGCTGCACTTACTAGATTTTCAGAATCAAATTTCTGACGTGGATCTCGAATCTCATCAAGTGGTTTCGGTCTTAAAAGAGCTCTTACTTTAGATTTTATAGGTTTTTCAAGTCCACCTACGATAAAATCATCTCCTTTTTTAATAATGCCATCGTAGATTAATACATCCATAGTTATTCCTTGTCCTTTTTCCTTTTTTACTTCTAAAACAACTCCTTTAGCTGGCCCTTCTGAAAATTGCAAATTTTCTGTTAAATATTGCTGTACTAAACCCATTAATATTAAAAGTAAGGTTGATATGCCTTCACCTGTTTTTGCACTAGTTGGAACAATAGCTACTTTCTTGGTAAAATCAGAAATTTTATCATACCTATCAATACCTTTAAATCCTTCTTCCAAAAAGTTACCAACAATTTCTAATAATTTTTCATCTAAAAAATCTCTTACATGGGGTTTTTGAGAGTTATATGAATCTAAAAAGTCTGCATCCTTTTTTGATTTCCAACCAGAAATACGATCTATTTTATTAGCAGCTATAACAAAAGGTGTTTTTCGCTCTCTTAATATCCTTACTGACTCCCATGTAATTGGCATTGTTCCTGCAGTGACATCAATTACTAAAATAGCAATATCAGCTACTGCACCACCTCTACGTCTTAAATTCATAAATGCAGCATGTCCGGGTGTATCTACTACTAAGATTCCTGGAAGTTTGATATCTTTTTCAGCAAATTCTTGCTTGGATTTACTTAAAAATATTTTAATATCCTCGGTTGGAAAATAAGAAGCGCCTATGTGTTGAGTAATACCTGCAGCTTCTCTTTGTTGAACCACAGTTCCTCTAATATAATCTAAGATACTAGTTTTTCCGTGATCAATATGCCCTAAAATACAAACTATTGGAGCTCTGATAACTTTGCTGCTGCTTTCTGCTGTCATAGCAAACCATCGTCAAAATATAATTTAATAATTATTATTATTTTATTATTTCTAATTTAAAAAAAGTAATTGAAAGTTTAGAAAGATTTCTATATCAGTTATGATTTAGATACTTTTTTAGATATTTTCCGGTATACGATTTTTTGTTTTGAACAATTTCTTCTGGTATCCCTTCTGCAACTATTTCTCCCCCTTTTTCGCCACCTTCAGGCCCAAGATCTATTATATAATCTACAGACTTTACAATTTCCATATTATGTTCTATAATGATGACAGTATTTCCTTTATCCACAAGCTTTTGAAGTACTTTCAATAAAAACTGAATATCATACATATGTAAGCCTGTTGTTGGTTCATCTAAAATGTAAAGGGTGTTTCCGGTACTAGTTTTTCTTAATTCTCTTGCTATTTTAATTCTCTGTGATTCTCCACCACTTAAAGTAGTAGATGATTGTCCTAGCTCTAAATATCCTAACCCCACATCAACAACAGTTTTTAATGTACTTTTTAACTTAGGAAAGCTATCAAAAAATTCTAAAGCTTGATGAAATGTCATTTTTAATATATCTGATATTGATTTTCCACGATATTTGATGTCGAGCGTTTCAGCATTATAACGTTTTCCTTTACATAGATCACATTTAATGTAAACATCTGGCAAAAAATACATCTCTTTTAAAATATATCCTGTTCCTTTACATTTTTTACAATGTCCTGCTTTAGTATTAAAACTAAATCTTCCTTTTTTATAGCCTCTTACTCTAGACTCAGGTAAGCCAGCAAATATTTCTCTGATATAATCCAAAGCTTTAGTATAGGTAGAGGGAACAGATCTTGGAGTTCTACCAATAGGAGATTGATCAATATTTATGATTTTATCTACTTTTTCAAAACCTATTATCTCATCAAAATCTCCCGTGGTTAATCGTGAACTACGAGTATTTATAATGTTATGTAATCCTTTATATAAACAGTCAATTATTAAACTAGTTTTTCCAGCACCAGAAACTCCCGTTATACAAGTAAATATTCCTAGAGGGATTTTAACATTTAAGTTTTTTAAATTATTTTCTCTAGCTCCTTTTATTTCAATTAAATTATCACTTATTTTTCTTCTAATCTTGGGAAGTTCAATTTTTTTTTTACCAGATAAAAATTTACCAGTTAAAGTTTTTGATTCTAGAATAACCTCAAGTGGACCCTGAGCGACTATTTTTCCTCCATTTTCTCCCGCTAATGGTCCTAAATCGATAATATGATCAGCATTTCTCATAATTTCATCATCATGTTCTACAACGATTACAGTATTACCTAAATCTCTAAGTTTTTTTAACATATCAATAAGTCGATTTATATCTCTCTGATGTAAACCTACACTAGGTTCATCTAATACATATAAAACACCTACCAAACTCGATCCTAATTGAGTTGCTAATCTTATCCTCTCAGCTTCTCCCACCGATAAAGTGTGAGATCGACGACTCAGAGTTATATAATCTAAACCAACATTATCCAAAAATGATAATCTAGCGAGAATCTCTTTTAAAACATCCTTGACAATAGCTTTTTGAGTATCATTTAAAACTAAATCATTAAAAAATTTTAACGAATCTTTAACAGAGAGATTAGATAAATCCGCAATATTTAATCCATTAATTGTTACCGCTAAACTCTCTGGTTTTAATCTTTTGCCTTTACATTGAGGACAATCTATCTGATTCATAAAGCTTTCATATATTTCTCTTGCCCATTCAGAGCGAGTTTCCATATATCTCCTATGCAACCAAGGGATTATCCCTTCAAATGGTCTTACGACATGCCATGAAGATTTTACTTCACTTTTGGAGTGATTAAATTCATTATTTTCGCTTTTAAAATGAAATTCAATCGACTCATCCTCAGTCCCGAACAATATTTTATGAAGTTTCTCAGGATCAATGTCCTTTAATGAAGTCTTATTCACATTAAATCCGTAATGTTTTGCAACTTGTTCTATAGATTGCCAAGAATACCCATTAGAAGAGCCAAATCCAGGAATATCTCTTATAGGCGTATCTTGCAGAGGTATATCTAAATCCTCCCCTAAAATAAGACCATAATCAAATTCCATGACTGTTCCCAAACCACTACAATATTTACAACTTCCATGAGGAATATTGAATGAAAACATTTTGTGATCTAAAGCAGGAAAAGATATTCCACAATCGACGCAAGCAAGATGTTCTGAATATATCTGTTCTTCTTTTCCAACGACTTCGATAATTACAATACCATCTGTTAAATTCAAAGCAGTTTCAATAGAATCTGCCAATCTAGATTTTATTCCATCTTTCATCACTAACCTATCGACAATTACATTGATGGTATGTTTAACATTTTTTTCCATTGAAATTTCTTCATCAAGAGTGTATTGAATTCCATCAATTTCTACCCTAATATATCCTTGCTTTTTAAGATCTTGGAGTAGTTCTTTGTATTCTCCTTTTCTATCTCTGATTATAGGTGCTTTAATGATAAATTTTTCAGAATCTCTAATAGATACTAATACTTGCTCAATGATTTGTTGAGGAGTTTGAGGTTTAATTTCTTTCCCACAATTGGGACAGTGAGGAATACCAATATTGGCAAATAATAGCCTATAATAATCATAAATTTCAGTTACGGTCCCAACGGTACTTCTAGGATTTTTAGATAATGGTTTTTGTTCTATTGCTATAGCAGGTGACAATCCTTCTATAGAGTCTACATCTGGTTTATCCATCTCACCAAGAAATTGCCTAGCATAACTCGATAAGGACTCTAAAAATCTTCTTTGGCCTTCGGCATATAAAGTATCCATTGCTAAACTTGATTTTCCACTTCCACTTATACCTGTAATTATCACTAATTTATTCCTTGGAATAATAACATCTATGTTTTTTAAATTGTTCTGTCTGGCTCCTTTAATAATAATGGAAGTATCGCTCATTATGTCCTCATAAATTTTTAATTAATAGTCAAACAAAAAATTCATGCTTTTATTTTATAATCTTCATTGATTTCTTTTATTTTGTCCCTTAAATAGGCAGCATCTTCAAATCTTAGTTCTTTTGCTGCTAAGAACATTTTATTTTCAAGATACCCAATAACCACATCTAAATCTCCTTCTTCCTCTAACTGTTTTATCTTTTCTTTTATTGATTGCTTTAAACGCTTTGCTTCCTTTTCCTTTAGCTCTTTCTCTTCAGAAAGAGATTCTAATATATTCTTTTTTATAGTTTGCGGTGTTATATTATGTTGCTTGTTATACTCACTCTGCTTTTTCCTTCTTCTATTGGTTTCATCAATTGCTGCTTTCATCGCTGGAGATAGTTTTTCAGCATATAATATAGCCCTTCCCTCAACGTTTCTCGAAGCTCTTCCTATTGTTTGAATTAATGATCTGGTGTCTCTTAAGAAGCCGAGCTTATCAGCGTCTAAAATCGCTACTAATTTTACTTCTGGTAAATCTAACCCTTCCCTTAATAGATTTATTCCAACAACTGCATCAAACGTACCATCTCTAAGTTGTCTTAAGATATCAAACCGTTCAACGGTATCTACTTCTGAATGTAGGTAAGCAATTTTTATTCCTAACTCTGAATAATATTCAGCGATATCTTCGGACATTCGCTTAGTTAAAGTTGTTATCAGAGCTCTTCCTTTATTCTTAATAACATTTCGAAGTTCATTTAATAAATCATCAATTTGATTTTTAGCAGATCTGACCTCAACTTGAGGATCCACTAAGCCTGTAGGCCGTATAATCTGTTCTGCTGAAATACCTCTACTTTTTTTAAGCTCATAATCTCCAGGTGTAGCACTCATGAAGATAATATACTTTATTTTGCTTTCCCATTCTTCAAATGTAAGAGGTCGATTATCAAAAGCACTGGGTAATCGCCAACCATATTCAACAAGATTTTGTTTTCGCGAGCGATCACCACCAATCATTCCATGAATTTGAGGGATTGTAATGTGAGATTCATCCACAACGACTAAAAAATCATCTGGAAAATAATCAATTAGACACATAGGGGGGGTTCCAGGAAGGCGACCATCTAAATGCCTTGAATAATTTTCAATTCCTTTGCACCATCCCATCTCCCTCATCATTTCTAAATCAAATTTAACTCTTTTTTCTATCCATTCAGCTTCAGGATATCGCTTTTTATCCAAAAAATATTTGATTCGCTCTTCCAATTCAAGTTCAATCGATTCTAATGCTTTTATTTTATTTTCTTCAGGAATAATAAAATGTGTTGCGGGAAAAATTCTACAATTTGTTAAATCTTTTATTACTTCATGAGATATAGGATGGATTTCTTGAATGGTCTCAATTTCATCTCCAAAAAGTGATACACGAATTGCTGTGTCGAGATATGCTGGAAATATATCAATAAGATCACCCCGAACTCTTAAGACTCCCGGTTTAAATTCAATGTCTTTTCGTTCATAATTCATCCTTATCAAACCTTTAATAATATCAGAACGTTTTATAGATTGTCCGATCTCGAGGTTAACTGAAACTGCGGTCCAAACCTCAGGATCTCCTATTCCATATATGCATGAAACCGTAGCAACGATTATTACATCCTTTCGAGTTCTAATTGCATGAGTTGCTGCTAATCGTAACCTTTCGATTTCTTCATTAACACTAAAATCTTTCTCTATATACATACCAGTAACAGGCATAAATGCTTCAGGTTGGTAATAATCATAATAACTAACGAAATAATGAACTGCATTCTCAGGAAATAATTCTTTAAGTTCATTATATAATTGAGCCGCTAGTGTTTTATTAGGAGCCATAATAAGAGTGGGTTTTTGTATCTCTTCAATAATGTTAGCAATAGTAAAGGTTTTACCTGTTCCAGTAGCCCCTAATAATGTTTGAAATTTCTTTCCATTCTCAATTCCATCTTTAAGGGCTGAAATCGCAATTGGCTGGTCTCCCGCAGGGGAAAATTCTGTTTTAATTTTGAAATTTGAACTCATAAGGATTGATCTTTAACTAATTAAAGCTATTAATATTTAAATAAAATACAATATATAGACCGTAAGTCTATAGATATTCTAATAAACCATAATTTATGATTTTAATGGTTTTTAAATAAAAATAAATTTATTTTTTTATACAACAGTTTCTTGATGTATATCTTCGGCTCCTTCTTCAGTTCGAACCAAAATTTCTAGTTTATTTTCAGCAACTATACTTAAACCAAGGAATACTTCAAGATCTGTAAGAGAAATCGAAATTGTAATATATCCAATAGAATTCTGAAGTTCATATAAATTTCCAGTTATTATTGAGTAATTTGCTCCATCTTCAAAGGTAAAATTCGCTAAAGGAATATATGTATCATTGATATAGACTGAATTTACAGTTAAATTTAGTAACCCATTATTAGTCATATTAACCTCGAATTTATCCAGAAAAATATCTGCATAGGTTGCTGAATCATCAATATTAATATTATAATATGTCGTATCAACAGTAGCAGTAAGATTTGCTGTGGCTTGTGCTGATGAATTTGTAGTTACTCGAATATCTACTTGATCAGAGACATTTATTGGGAAGCTTGTAATATTAAATGAGATGAGTGCGGATTCTTGAACTGCTAATGAAAGATCTCCATATAAAAATTCGGTTTCAGTATCAATAGGAATCGTAATGGTCTCATTTATTATAATTTCATCTAATTCAATTGTCTGATCTCCAGTATTTTTTATTAATAATGTACCAGTCTCATTTGCTCTTATCATTGAAACTGTAGATCCTTCTATATCTTCAATTATTTGAATATCTGATTGATCACGTATGGTATGAACATATCCTACATCCGCTGTTTTAGTAGGGCCATCAAATGAAGCAGATACAATTACTCCAATTTCATCATTCACATCAAATTCAAAATAATCCGAAGCTACAACCGTAATATTCAATTCTTCCTCAGTATCAATATAAGGTTGATCATATTCAAAACTTACAGAAGTCCAATTTGAACTAGCTTGTTTTAAATATACGGAATCCATACCAAGGAGAATAGTTCCAGTATTTTTAACTCTTATGTTAAGAATCGTAGTTCCATTATCGTATGTATATGCATATGTCTCATTTAAGTAAATTGGGATATGCTTTCTAAAATAACCTGTGCCTGAAGCAAAAGCCTCTGGAGAAAGGATCCGTCTTTCATTTAAAATTGTCAATTCAAAATTCTCATAACTTGAACAAAGTAGAATTTCATCTTTTATACCATTTGGAGTTATTACCCCTATTTTATGACTTGGCACAGGAGAATTTGCAGGATTAAAATCTACTATTGAATTGGGTAAGTGAACCAATGCTTTCTCTCCCGGTTGCAATATTGAAGAACCACTTAAATATTCTTCAGTTGGAAATACATTATCTTCTGTATTAGCATAAAAATCATCTAATATAGCAACGTTTTCTCCGACATTTTCGACCTCAAGGTACACATCTGCGGTTGTAGAATTAATTTGTTCTACCCAGCTATTCTCTTTATTTATTTGAATTTTACTAAGAGAGCCTTCTTTTACGAAGAAATTGCTTGTCTGATTTGTAAAAGAATAAACCGAATCCGCTAATCCTTCTGCTGCAGCTTCAACAGTGATTTGCGCAATATCATTCTTATTAAAAGTACTACCCTCTGTATCTACCCATACTAAATCTTCTTCACTTGCATTTAAAATATTAGTACCGATACCTTTTCCTAAGGAAAAATCAAAACTTTGACCATTAATTTGAACATCTGTTATAACTAAAGTTTTTGTCCCTGTATTTCTTAACTTAAAAGTTGCATATCCGTTATCGAAAACTTCTGGTTCGAGAATGCTAAAGCTCGATTCTAATACTGTATAATCTACTTTATAAAGTTTAACCATACCTAAATTAGAGAAGTAAGCTTTTTGAAATACATTAAAATCATATTCTCCATTGGGGGCTATTGAAGTTGACCAGAGATTTCCATCAGCATCTGTTCTAGTATTAATCTGCTGTTGGTAATATTGTCCAAAAGTTTGAGCATTCCCCTCAAATGGCGCCGTAGGCAATTCATAGAACATTAACTTTACTAATTGACTATCAAACCATTTCTTTTCTGGAGCTTGTACTTCAGGATTATCATTATAGTATTCACTCTCATCAAAAACGGAATTGTCTGCCCAATTATCTTCTTCAAGTCCCAATGATTTGTAAAATTGATAATTATCATTACAAATTCTAATCATCCACGGCCATTTTCCCTCATCACCACCTAATCCATTAATTAAATACCCGAAAAACACTAACACATAATCAGCTCCTAAATGCCGTAATATTTTTGCGCTATAAATCTCATTAGTTTGCATAAGTGCCATACCAGTTAAACCAATCCTTGTTTGATTTACCGTTGCATTATCATTTACAGTTGTCATATTTCCTATTGGAGTAATCCAGTATCCATAATCCCACCAGCTCACAACAACGGTATCTCCAGGTAGATTTGTTTTCATCCATGTTAAGGTTTCTTCCCAGTCATGGTAAACTCCTCCAGGAGCAATTTGGCTTGCAGATAATTGCGTGATTGATACGTTAGTTGAATACATAACCTGCGCCATGCACATAATTCCTACAATAACATAAACTGCGGCTATCTCCGATTTTCCAACCATTCTCTTTAATTGTCGCTTTCTTTTCCTACTCATACTAGTTCTTTTCTCTCCGTAGAAGCTTCCAAATATCTTTAAAACATTTACAAGGCCATATGCTCCTATTAATGATGCTGCTGGAGCAAATAATAGAATAATACGAATCATACTACTTGTAAAATAAAAGATTAGTAGGATGAACACGATTAGAAATATGTCAGCGATATCTGATCTTTTAAAAGCGAAAAAAATTCCAAGTGGTAGAAGCATTAAGGGAATTAAAGTATTATAGTAAAATACACTCCAAGGACTAGGCATATGTTCAGCGACAGAAGCAACTAAATGCATTTGGTCACGAAGCAATGGGCTAAGAATACTTTGTATACGAGTGCCAAAACCAAAGGGAATAATGTTTGGAGCCACCCAGATAATAATAGCACCAACGATAATTACTGGAATTAAGCCCCATTTTAGAAGATTAATGATGGTATTATATAATTTAGGATAATTTGTTTTGTTAGTATAAATTAAATGAAAAATTATAAGTAGTATCATAAAAATAAAGATCCCACCAACATCTAAACTTCTAAATAAATGACCATAATCAAAAGTAGAATAGACCGAAAAGATTAACAATCCAACGCCAGTGACGCCAGAATAAGCGATCAAAACGTTAGTTTCGTATTTATTAGCAAGAATTAAAATTCCAACAATTAAAGGTAAAATTAGAAATACAAAATCATACCCCCCCCAACTTAGTGCCAAATATCCGAGGAATAAACCTCCTAGGAGAGAATGAACAATTCTACCCGACTTTATCGTCTTTATAAAAAAATAGAAAGTCATAAGTGTGGCAAATACTCCTATTGTTTCATTATCAAAAAATCCAGCCGTAGTACGCTGCATAAATCCAACATTAAAAGCCATAAAAAATGCTGCAAATAGTCCGCATTTTCGATCTAGAACCTCCTTACCGAGTAGATATGCTGCAAATACGGTTAGTCCTCCCATAAATGCAGGAAAATAGAAACACACGTCATATAATGAAACGTTAATACCAAGAAAATTAAATGCTTGGAATATAAATACTACAGTAAATGTAAGGCCGGGACGTAAACTTGATCTATCGAATCCTTCTGGAAACCAGCTTTTAAAGTCATGCCAATTAAAATATTCAAATAATGAATGTTCCGAGAGATAATTTGCATTATAATATTGAATCCAGGGATCAAATGCTTTAATTAAATAATTTCCATCTACGACAGGCGAAAGTCGAATCATAATAGCTACAATTATAACTATAGCTAACGCTAGAAACAGTAAAATATTACTTTTTTTTACGGTTAAACTTGCTTGAGTTCTATCACGGAAATTTCTAAGAGAACGAATAATTTTTGACATTATTTTTTTTTATTTAGATTTTTTAAATTTAAAATAATCACTAAAATTTAGATTATAAAAAAATTCCTTTTCATTAAAAGATTATTTTTTAATATACTAAATGGTCTTGATATTATAACAAAAGAATATTTTGTAATTCTATTATAGAATTTTAAAGCGAGAATGGATTTTTTTTTTGGTGAAAAATTTGGATGGAAATTGCTAGATATTTATTTAAATTTTATTATATTGGTACAAAGAAGTTTTATGGTTCACAAAGACAACCTAATAAGCTTACAATTGAAGATTGTTTAATAGAAACACTCTTAAAAGGAAAATATGTTAAAAAATTGGAAGATTCAGGGTTTGAAGTGGCGAGTAGAACTGATAGATTTGTATCCGCTCGAGGTGCTACTTTTTCGGTAAAAATTAATAAGAAACCGATTCTTATGGAGTTAAATTCGTTTTTACCTAAAGAAATTGGATTATGGGCATACACTAAAGTCCCCTTAAATTTTTTATCAAGATTTAATGCTGAATATCGTCACTATAAGTACTTTATGCCTATTGACAAAAATTTGAATTTAAAACTCATCAAAAAAGCTTGTAAAGAATTGGAGGGGCGACATGATTTCAAAAATTTTTCCAAACGTGAGAATGAAGTAATAAACACAATTAGGGATATGATCTCAGTAGATCTTGAGATCAGAAATGATCATATTATTTTTGATTTTAAAAGTAAAGCATTCTTAAGGCAACAAATTAGACGTATAGTAGCGAAATTAATCGAATTAGGAAAGAGAAAAATTACTTATGCTGAATTTAGAAATTTATTTGATACCAATGATTATAATTCTTATCAACCGGCTGATCCAATTGGATTAATTCTATGGGACATTGTTTATAGAAAAGATATTGAATTTGTATATGATACTAAATCTTTAGAAAGAATGAAAAATGTATTTATTAAATTAGAACAAGATTCAAATCAAAAACGTTTATTATTTAAGATCTTGCAGCGCAACAATGTTAGCTATTAATGCCTGTAATTGAATTTCTTCTGTACCTCCTTGACTTAGACGATATTCAAATTCTGCTAGTAGCTTTGAAAGATCAATTTTTAAATCTTCTGAAATATTAAGGCTATAAATCTCTCTATGCAGATTTTTTATGATATTAATCCCAGAAAGTCCATATTCGTTATTAACATCATTTAGAAGTTTTATTGAGAATTTTAATTTTCCTTCTAATGCAGTCTGTAGTATTTCTTTAATTTTTTCGGAAGGTACCTCACCTGCAACCCGAAATACAAGATCTTGGTCAATATTTGAAGAGATAGTACCACAAGATTGTAAATAGTTTATAGCCCTTCTGCAATCTCCCCTTGAAACATTAACAAGTCCATTTAAACCATCTGGTTTAATAGAGATATTTTCTTCTTTAGCTACGTATTTTATTCTTTGTTTAATATCATCATTACTCAAAGGTGAGAATCTAAAAACGACACATCTTGATTGAATTGGTGGAATAATTTTATTAGAATAATTGCATATTAAAATCATTCGACAATTTTTTGTATACTTTTCCATAGTTCTTCTTAGAGCCTGTTGAGCTGGTGCTGTCATATTATCTGCTTCATCCAAAATTAAGATTTTAAAAGGAATATCGGTTGGAGGTTTAGCTTTAGCAAAATCTTTTATAAATGTTCTTATAACATCTATTCCTCTCGCGTCACTTGCATTCAATTCCAAATATGTAGAATTTGGGGCCATTTTTTTTCCATATAATTCTCTTACCATTGCTAAAGCAGAAGTAGTTTTCCCTGTACCTGCAGGACCAGCGAAAATAAGATGTGGCATAGATTTATCCTTAATGAATTGCTTTAAACGTTGAATAATTGCTTTTTGGTTAACTATATCATCTAATATTCTGGGACGATATTTTTCTACCCACGGTCTATTATCTAAAGACATATCCAACTTAAAATTTTCAGATTATATAATAATATATAAGAAGTACTATTAAGAATTAAAATTTCATTTTTCTTTATTAATAAATAATTGTTAGTAAACAATTATATAAAAAGAAACAGATTAGAAAATTATGACTGATTTCAAAATTACTAAAATTAAATCTCGGTGGATATTAGATTCTAGAGGTAATCCTACAGTAGAAACAGATGTTTTTTCCAATAATAATTATGCTAGAGCTGCTGTTCCTTCAGGCGCTTCAACTGGTGTTTTAGAAGCTTTGGAACTGAGAGACGGGGGAAAGGCATTTCTAGGAAAACATGTGAAAAAAGCAGTATCTAATGTTAATGAAATTTTAAGTAAAAAGTTAATTGGTTTGGATGTAAGAGAGCAAAGTCAAATAGATAGAGTAATGATTGAGTTAGATGGTACTGAAAATAAAAAAAATTTAGGCGCAAATGCTATTTTATCAATATCTTTGGCAACAGTAAAATTAGCAGCAAAATTACTTGATAAACCATTATTTTCTCATTTATATGAATTAAGTTTTGGTCAACCACGGGAGACTTATTTATTACCAATTCCTTTTTGTAATATTTTAAATGGAGGAGAACATGCAGGGAATAATCTAGCGGTTCAAGAATTTATGATAGTACCTATTGGATCAGATTCTTTTGCTAGTGCTATTCAAAATGTAGCAGAGGTATATCAAATCCTTAAGGGGATTTTAATTAAAAAATACGGTAAGTCTTCCATAAATGTTGGAGATGAAGGGGGTTTTGCTCCAAATCTTTCAGATACACATGAAGCGGTTAATGTTATTGTCGAAGCAATTGAAGAAGCAGGATTTATAATGGGTACTGATTTTTATTTAGCTATGGACGCAGCTGCTAGTGAATTTTATGATGATGGATTGTATAATATTGATGGGAGAAAATTAAATGAAAATGAGTTTTTGCAATATTATTTGGATCTGATTGAAGAGTATCCTTATATAAAATCTATTGAAGACCCATTTGATGAAACCTCCTTTAATGGTTTTGCTAAACTAACAGCGAAGATAGATAAATCTATTCAAATAGTGGATGATGATCTTACAGTAACTAATATTAAAATCTTAGAAAAAGCTATTAATGAAAAAGCAGGTAGCGCTTTGCTTTTAAAAGTAAATCAAATTGGAAGTCTGTCAGAAGCAATTAACGCAAGCAAAATGGCATTTAAAAACGGTTTTAATGTCATGGTTTCGCATCGTTCTGGTGAGACTGAAGATCCTTTTATTGCAGATTTAGCTGTAGGATTATGTACTGGACAGATTAAAAGTGGAGCACCTTGTAGGAGCGATAGAAATGCCAAATATAATCAACTACTTAGAATAGAAGAACTATTAGGAGAAAAAGCAACTTATCCCAATAATTTTGATGTTTGGAAAAAATTTCATTAAGTTGATTTCTCTATTATAAATTATTTTTTTTAAATCTGTAAATATTTACATCAATCATTTTCGCTTTCATCTTATGAAAATAAAAGGTTTTTTCAAGTCTTAATTTATAAGGAAATACATAGTCTATATGCCAATTATATTTCTTAATATAATTTTGAAGGAAATTATTTACTTTTTCATTAGATAAATGGATCGAATATATTATTGATGAAAAAGAGAGTGCTTTTTCTAAAAAGATTCTATCCGCTTTTTTCTTTTGTACCCCAAATGGTGGATTCATAATGGTTGTAATTTTTCTTTCTTTAGGTAAAAATAACTTATTAAGTTCAAAATGTCCGATCTCAGCACAAATTGGAAATATAACATTATTCAGTTTAAGATTATCAATATTATATTTTAGTATTTTTAAAGCACTAAAATCAATATCGATACTTAAAACATATATTGCTTTGAAAAAAGCACTAGCAATAGATAATCTTCCCGTACCGGCACCTAAATCAACAATTATTTGATTTTGGATATCATTAAATTCAAATCCAGCAAAATAAATAATATCAACTGCACTCACAGCATCAATGCAATACTGCTCAAGATTTACTTTAGGGTCTGAGAATGCTTGAGTGTTTTGAATTATAGAAATTAAATCTTTTTTTTTTATGTTTATCGCCTAAAAAGTCTGCTTATTTAAATTTTTATTTTGTATTATGATTAAATTTATTTAATTTATTTAATAATAATTAAGTAAGGAAATTAAAAGATTTTTGTGGAATTCTATGAAACAATTGAGAAAAAATGATGATATTGTATTCACAGGTGAGTATTTAGGAGTTGTAGAAGAGTTTCTCCCAGATAAACAATCAACATATGTAAAAGATGGTGAGATTTATGCAACTAAAACAGGAATACTTCATATTGATAAAAATAAAAGAGAGATTAAGATTAAAAGCCATCAAGAAAAAGATAGAAAAACCGTTAAAGTGGGGGATATAGTTATTGGTACAGTTATTTTTCTTAGACAATACTCGATTGGGTTAATCTTTCATACGATTAATAATAAAATTCATTTTAACAGTTCTTATTTAGGAAATATACATGTATCTCAAATTTCCCATAAATTTGTAGAAAAAATTTCAGATGCTTTTCAATTAACAGATATTATTCGAGCAAAAGTTATCGATCAGAATCAGAATGAATATGTTTTAAGTAGTGTAGGGAAGAATTTAGGGGTTATCCATGCTGATTGTGTCATATGTGGAACTGAGCTTGAAAAGATAGGACCTAACAAATTAAGATGTTCTAGGTGTGGAAATCTTGAAACTCGAAAATTTGCTGATGATTATGGAAATGTATCAGAACATTTAAGATATTAAAGTTCATAACAAATTAGATTTGTACTAACATATAAGGGTTCATAATCTTGACTAGAAAGGGCGGAAGGAAAGTAATTCATTTTTATAATTCTTCAGGAAATATTGAAAACCTTATAAATTTTTTAGAAAAAGTTCAAGCAAAAATTAATTATCTCAATCTTAATTGTACAGTAGAAGGAAAAAGTATTAAAATCACTTTATTCGGGCCAAGAGATCTTCAATATTTAGCTCAAGAGAGATTAAGAGAATTAGCAGATAGATATTTATGAAGTATTATTGTTAGAAACAAAAAAAATTTATTTTATCCTATATTAGATTTATTTAATTCGAAGATTATGGTGTCAATTTAGTGGCAAAAAAAAAAGGTAAAACTAAAAAAGAAGAAGAGGATTTTGACGATTTTGAAGATGATTCATTTGGAGATGAGAAAATCGAGACTCATTATCCTAAACTTGAAGGAAAGGAAGTCAAGGAAAGCAAAACGAAAGACGATTTAGAGGAAGAAATAGAAGCTGAAGAGGAAGAGGAATTCGAATTAGAACCCGAAATCGAAGTACCAGAATATAAACACATTGGTTTAGATATTAAATATGGCCTTAATGAAAATGATTATAAAATAATTATTAAGGGACAATCCCATGGATTTTGTAATATCTTTGTTAAACATCTATTAAATATAGAAGGAGTTAACATTGCTTCTTATAAAATAACTAAACTTGAACATCCAGAAATATTTGTTCGAATTGAAAACGGATATAAAATTAAAGATGTGTTATTTAAAGGAATAGAAGCTCTTAAAAAAGAAGTATCCGAAGTTCAATCGGTATTCAAAAAACTAATGTAATTCTAATTTTACACACTTATTATGATAAGTTTATAAGAAGTATTTATTCAACTAGTGTTAATGCCTTATGAGTTTTTATTAAGAGATATAAATAAAAATCTTACAGAGAAAGCAATAGGAACCGATAAAGGTTTAGCTAAAATTGGTGATGGAATCGTAAATTTGGCATATTCAGTTGCTAAATCTACTTATTTGACAAGAAATAATGTAAATAATAGAACGATCAGAACAGGGATGAAAGTTGGGAAAAATGTTTTAGCGCAAGCTTTAAAGGAGGCTAATATGAAAAGTTTTGCAAAAAATAGAGCAGATTCTCACGACTTAGCTGATACAGTTGAATCTCTAATAGCATATGTTTGGTTGTCGGGAAAAATGTCGATAAAGGAGATCATAGATTTTCTAGCAAATAATTTCTCAGGTGACCTCAATAACAGAGTTCAAGAAATTAATTCTGCTCGACAAGCATTTACTAAACTTTTGAATTTGATAAAAAAATTTATACCAGTTTTTTAATTATGAAAAAGTTTCCAATAAATATCGGATTTGATGATTCAAAATTTGAATTTAAATCTTCTCATAAAAATACTAGTTTAATCGGTGTTGTATGTCAAGGAAATAGAATGGTAGATGTTATAAAGAAAGAAATAACTATTGACGGCGATGATGCCACCACAATATTAATATCTATTGTAAAACAAAAAGAAAAGCATATACAATATATCTTCACTGACTCTATCACATTTGCTGGTTTTAATATAATTAATTTAGAACAAATTTTCAAGCATACAGGTAAACCAATCATCGCAATTACAGAAAAACTTGTTGACCTTGATTCTGTTAAAACCGCTTTAATTAAAAATTTTCCAAATGATTACAAAATTAAGTTTAAACACATTATAAAAGCAGGCAATTTATACGAAACTGAACTTGAAACTGCCGGTGGTTCATCGAAAATATTTTTTCATTGCAAAGGAATAGATTCTGATAAAGTTAAATCTTTATTAAGAAAAGTATGTATAGATTCTAAAGTTCCAGAATCCGTTAGACTCGCTCATCTAATAGGCAAAGCTTTTTAGAGTAATTTTAAAATGTGGCAATCTCGTACTCTAAAATCTCTTTCATTCTTTCACGCAATTCAGTCCTAATTGCAGACATTCCATAAGTTTTCAAGCCACCAAGTCTTTTTTGTATCTCTTTAGCACTTAAAGCTCCAGGTAAGTCTTGTTTATTAGCAATAGCAATTATTTTAGTTCCTAAACTACGTTCAAATCTATCGTAAATTTGCTTTGTCTTTTTTATATTTTCTTCTGTTGAATCACAAACTAAAACAGCTAAACCGGCACCTCTCAAGAAATCTTTCCACATGAACTTAAACCTTTTCTGACCTCCGAAATCCCATATTGAACATTTCTTCCCATTTAATATTGAATCTTCTACCTCTAAACCAACAGTCGGAATCCGCTCTTTTCTAACTTCTCTTCCTTGTAATAAAGTCAATAATGATGATTTTCCTACCCCTGTATCTCCTACAAGACAAATTTTTTGTTTTGTTGTATAAACTTTATATCAACCCTTTCTAATACTAAATCACGTTAATTAGAAAAGGCAAGATATTGTTCAAAAATTAAAATAATATTGACATATCATGCGAATTTTATCATATAAAGTCTATTTATCAATTCTGCCATTACTATCATAAAAAGAGCCTTTTAACTTTAGAAATATCCTCCTATTTATCTATTTTATATACGCATATTATGAGAATTTAAATAAAAAAGAGTTTAAGATAAGATTGAAAATAATAGTTATTTGTGAATTAAATGAATTTTTTACTTGATTTTATAGTTTCTAAAGAAGGTGGCAAGGTGATTTATAGTACTGATTCTAAATTGGATATTGTGAAAGATGTGCTCCTTTTTGGAGGCTTTTTAGAGGCTATAAATAATTGCTACAATCATGCTCTTATAGATAATTTAAAAAAGATTGAAGGATGTCATTATAGAATTTCATTTATGGTAAAAAAAGATTTTCAATTTATCGGTTTATCTTCTATAGAAACAGACCCCATATTTGTAAAAATGGAATTTGAATATTACGCTTATAAGTTCACGAAACTTTTTCAAAATAAACTTTCAAATATTTCTGAGAATGATGTTCGTGTCTTTAAAAAATTTAATAACGAGATTCTTAAAAGTGAGTCTGTAGAGCAATATGCAACTAGTTAATATAAAAAATATTTATTATTAAAAAAATCAAAAAAAAGAATTGTATTTTTACCCTGTTACGAGATCTTTGACAATACCTACAGCAACGGTTCTGCCCATATCCCTAACTGCGAACCGGCCCATTTCTGGGATGTCTTCATACTTCTCGATACAGATCTTCTTGATAGGTTGTAATTTAATAATCGCTGATTCATTTCTCTTGATAAATTTAGGTGAATCTTCGATAACAGCGCCAGTTTTTTGGTCTAATTTCTTGTTTAGTTCAACAAATTTAGCCGCAATTTGTGCTGTGTGAGCATGTACAACAGGAGTATATCCTTGAGCAATAGCAGTAGGATGCCAAATGACAATAATCTGACCAGTCCAATTACCGCTTGGGTTAACTACAGTTGGTATGCTACTTGGATGCCCTAGGCAATCTCCACGACCGACATCCTTCATTTCAAGACCTCTTATACTAAATCCAACGTTATCTCCAGGTTCTGCTTGAGGAATTTCTTCATGGTGCATTTCGATACTACGTATTTCACCTTGGAATCCAGTAGGCATAATTACAATTTTATCTCCTTTTTTAAGAATGCCTGTTTCAACCCTACCAACTGGAACAACACCAGTACCTTTAATTCTGTAAGCATCTTGAATTGGTAAACGTAAAGGCTTGTCAACTGGTTTTGGAGGAATTTCGAATTTATCTATAGCATCGATTAGAGTTGGTCCCTTATACCATGGCATTTTATCACTAGCTTCAGTTAAATTATCTCCTGTCATACCACTTGTAGGAACAAAATCAACATTCTTGACATTGTAACCTATTTGCTTAAGAAGATTCGATACAGATTCTTTACATTCATTAAATCTATCTTCACTATAATCATAATTATCTGCTTTATTTATAGCGACACATAATTGTTTTACACCTAGAGTTTGTGCTAAATATGCGTGTTCTCGGGTTTGTCCATTTGCTGCCACTCCAACTTCCATTTCTCCTTTTTTACCGGATACGACTAGTATTGCAGCATCTGCTTGTGAAGCACCTGTAATCATATTCTTTACGAAGTCAGCATGACCAGGAGCATCAATTATCGTGAAATATTTTGATTTAGTCTCAAATTTTCTGAAAGCAAGATCAATGGTAATTCCACGCTGTCGTTCCTCCTTTAGTCGGTCAAAAACATAAGCATAAGACCAGGAAGGACGATCATATTCTTTAGCAATTTTTTCTAGCTCTCTTGCTTCTCTATCCGAAATAGCACCAGTTTTGATGAGTAAGGCACCCATCATAGTAGATTTTCCATGATCTATGTGCCCGATTATTACTAAATTCAAATGAGGTTTATCTGTTGGCATAATTCATCAATTTCCTCTATATTTTATTTAATTAATTAATTTTGAATACTTTAACTATTTAGATTAAATGATAACTACTTTAATGATATCCAATATATATTTTTTACTATAATTTTTTGGTATGTTTCTAGGGAAGTGATTTGGAGTTAGATTTTTTATAGGGTTTTCATGGATACTTTTTTCTCTTAGAATTCAATAAATATTCACCTTGAAGATCATTATAAAGTTCTTCCCTATTTTCCTTTAACAAAAGAAATATCTCATTTAGTTCATTTTGAAAATTGATTCTTTTGCCAAAGTCATCTACAAATTCTTTAACAACTTTTTCTTCTAAGAATTTTTTAAAAATGAGATCAATGTCAGAAATGTCAAATCTTGTTTCTTTAAAGTAATCTAGTAAATGATGTAAGTAATAAGCTTTAATATAAAGAAATTTATTACTATATTTCTTTTCTAAATCTTTCTGATAAAAGAATTTTAATTGTCGTAGTATTATAGTATCGTCTTCATTATATAGATATTTTTCATCTTCAGTATTATTAAAAGCCCATTCTGTTCCAAAATCGATATTTCTATCTACATAATTCGCGATTAATCGATCAATGCCAACTTTGTCAGACCATTTATTATGAATATCCCAATTTGGTATCTTTTGTTCACTTAATGGAATGAATTAATTATATAATTCTTAAAAATGATAAATTAAAATAAAGGTTAAGGTAAAAAGATAATAAAAATAAAAAAACATCTAACCTTTAATAATATAAAATATACTTAAAAAAGCAATCAAAATAATAAATTAAAAATCATGGTAAAAAGTAGAAGTCCCTTTCCAAAAGAAGGAGAATTTATTATTGGTCGGGTTACGGTAGTTCAGCAACAATATGTATATGTAGAGTTACTTGATTATAAGGGATTACCTTCAGAGTCTTTTGCAAAAGGAATGATTCATATTAGTGAAATTTCAAGCCGTTGGATAAAAAATATTCGAAATTTTGTAAGGGTAGGCCAAAGAATTGTCTGTAGAGTGTTAAGAGTTGACCCTGAGAAAGGACATATAGATTTATCTTTAAGGCGAGTCAATTCAGCACAGAAAGAAAATAGAATGAAAGAATGGAAATATGCTCAAAAATATGAAAACTTGCTTCAATTTCTTACCGAAATGGATGGTGTAAAGATGAACTTAGATGAAACTTATGAATTAATAGGCTGGCCTGTTTTGGATAATTTTGATTCCTATCAAGAAACAATTGAAGCCCTCAAGGAAAATGGAGAAGAACTACTTAATACTCTTGATGGGATTTCTGAAGAAACGAAAAAAGCATTTCTAAAAATCGTTGATGAAAATGTAGAAATTTCTACAGTGAATATTATAGGAAAGATTAAATTGATAAATACTGAGGGAGATGGAATTGATAAGATTAAAGAAACTTTAACTGAGATTATAAACACGATAAAAAAGCCAAAAGCAACTAGAAAATTGAATTTATCTTACCTCGGAGCTCCTTTTTATAGGTTGGAGATCATTTCTAAAGATTATTTGGATGCAGAAAACATATTATCTGAAGCGATGGAAATATTAGAACAGAAATCTAAACAGTATGGTGGTACTTATGAATTTATTAGGGATTAATTTTTAATTCAAGTAAAGTAGCTATAACTTACAATGACTAAATATTTACTTAAATGTAAGGATTGTAAAAGATATGGATTACATAATCCAGAATTAAAATGCAAATATTGCGGTGGACAGTTAATAAACCCACGTCCCCCAAAATTTTCAATGGTAGATAAATTTGCTAAGTACCGTAAGCAATATTTTAAAGAAGAATTTAAAAAAAGATTTGAATAAGTTTAAGAAAATTCTATTTTTTCAGCAAATTTTTCATAAATTAATATTTTAGCATTCTTATATGGTAAATTAACTATATCGTTTTCTTCAAATGGACCATAATTAATTAAGTCTATACCTACTAATGGTGGAGCTTTCTTTATAATTCTAATTAAGGTGTAATTGTAATCTGGTTTTTCTTCTTGACCTATATCATTAATAAATGAAGTAGGCGCTTTAATAATCTCTTCTATTTGTTCAATTTTGCTTTCACTCACATCTACTTTTTGTAATAGATTCTGTTCCTCTCCTTTAACATTACTTTTATGGAGTTCTTCCAAATTTTCATAAAGAGTAAAGGCCTTTAATTTTTGAAAACCTTTAACCGCACTAACCAAATTCTGATAAAACAACTTTTCTGCTTCAAGTATAATTTCAAGATCGATTTCTTGAAGCGATAAAGCATAATTAATCAGTTTTATCTCCCTAATTCTTAGAAAATCCTTAAATAAATAGTTTAAATTTTCTTGATATGAATTTAGCAATTGAGTTTTAATCTCATCTTTCTGGTCAAAATTATAGTTATTAATTTCTCTAATTAAATTTTTATAATCTTTTAGGAGTTCTTCCGATAAGGAGGTTAATTCCTTGGTATTGAGCTCTCTTTGCCAATGATCGTATAATTTACTGTACTGTTTTTCGAAATCCATATGAATCGATATTATTGAAAGGATTATATTAATGAAGTATAGTCAAAAATAAAATTTTATCTTAAATTAATTTAACAACTTCTTTACATAATAAAAAGACAGCCACATGATGGGGGATATTTATGATCTCATCTTTTTTATATGGACCAAATTTTTCTCCTTTAATTTTAAGAGCAGGAATTATTTTTTCATTAACTTTATATTTTTTCGAGTTTTGATTTTTGCTAAAGAAAATAATAGGGTCTATCTCTTCATTTTCTTCATCTAACGGATTAAAATTTTCAAGTTCCTTTAAATCAAGTTGTTGTACTTTGAATCCAGTTTTTCCGTGTAATGAACCAGGGTATCTAATTAGTCTATGCACATCAATAGAAACTGGTTTATCAATTTCTGCACCAACCTCTTTAATTATCCCTTTTAAGAAAGTATGCCAAGTTTTAGGCCCTAATCCCTTAATATTCCATAGAGATTTTAAGAAAGATTCTTTATTATTCAAAATATATTCGATAATTTCATTCGTAAGTCCGAATTTAGGTTGCCTTAAAAGTTCAATTAGAACATCATTTTGATAATTTTGTAGTATATATTTAATTTTTTTAACTATTTTTTGAGACCAGTCAATATTTTGTTCTAATAAGCCCAAATCGGATTCTAAATCATCTAAACCTAATAAATCATATGAAATGTTATCACCCGTTAAATAATCAACGATTTCTCTTCTTTGAGAACTTGTTAGAGCTCTTATCGTTTCAGTTTCAATTTTTAAATGATACCCTCTATGTCCTGAGAAAGTAATATTTAGTTCATTTTCTTGAATCCCAAAATCAGGGATAAGGAAATCATTTACTAATTTGAGGATCTCGTTCTTTGCAATGTGTAAACAATCTTCACAGATCCAAGAAATACTTTGAAATTTATTGTTTCCACATTTAGGACATTTATTAGGAGGCATCCCACTCCCACTTTTATCACAGTCATTACAATACCATAGGTCATGATTCTTTTTACAAGGTGTAAAAAAGTGATCTACGTCAATATCAATTAGAAAATCACATCCTAAATACCCCTTTTCCTTCATATTTGGATTAGCTGGGTCATTATATAATGTTCCACTTGAATAAACATGCTTAGGGGGATAATTAATCAAATAATTTTTAAAATCATTAGGTTCATTGAAATGTTTATGCCTTATCATCACCATTTTATCCCATGGAATAAATCCGAATTCTCTCTGATTAAATAAATTAACCAGGGGGATTTCACTTTTTTTCTCTTTGTAATAAACTTGAAATATTCTTTTTAGATAACTAATTTCCTTCATCTTTATTTTCTTTATGTTTGTTTTGAAAATCTGCTTTTACTTTTTCAATGAATCTTCTTCTTCTAATATAAGATAAAGGGTGATTGATTTTTCTATATTCATCCCTCTTCTTAATATAATACCCTTTAATACAGATCGGATCATTATATTTTTCTGCCATGCATAAATCTAATGATTTCAATGTTTCACAAGCATGTGGAACATATTCTTTATTTTTAGCAAAATTAACTTGATAAGTTGTTTTTTCTTTATCAAAATCAGGAAGATATGAAAAAATTTTAATAATTTCCTCAACAGGGTAATTCAAAGCAAGTAAAAAGAACAGAATTACTAATCTCTCTATGTGAATCAGATTTTGTCCTTCCTTTGCTTTTAATAAAATCTCCTTCATACAAGGAGGGTATATTATATTGATGTTCTCTGTTTTTATAAAACCTGTATCTTCAAAATATTGAATCTCTTCTTTTCTCTCTTTCCAAGAAGACTCAATCTTATCAAATAGTTTTTTGAATTCTTCAATTTTAAATAAAGATTTTTTAAGGTTTTTAATTGAAGACTTATCTTCATTTTCTATTTCTAGAATCTTATTTCGAACATATTCTTGAATTAAACGCATGAGTCTTCTTTTTTGAATATAAACATAACCCTCCTTTAAAGACATATTTACTAGTTTTCTATAATCGTCCCTAAGATTGTTCTCTAGCTTTAAGTAGTCTAATACTTGGATTCTGAAGTTGGTTTCAAGCTTTTGAGAATAATTTTTTGTTACTTTTAAACCATATTGAATTTTGTTTTTAGAATATTGGATATCTAATCCTAAATCTTTGCATATTTGATATGCATTATAATCATTTTCTTCAATTAAATCATGATAATTAATTTTTGAGTAAAGATTAGCAATTCTATTTGTAATATGTTTATTATCCAGAACGTATAATAATATTTTCATTAAAATATACAAATATACGTTTGAGTTATCAATTTTGTAGTAATAGAAATTTTCCAAATTATCAAAAGCCGCTTTAAATATTTGATAAATTCTTTCAAAGATCTCATCTTTAAAGTCTTTTGAAAGAAAATCAGAAATAAACTCGTTTGGAGATTTTTCAGCAAGATTACTATAATAATCCTTTATTAATGGCAACCAAGGATAATGCATAACAAGATCAAAAGAATCACTCAAAATTTACTTAATCTCCAATTGAAATTAACTTATATAGAAAATCATAAAAATGTAGTTATAAAATAATTTTAGAGTAAATTGATTTTTTAAAGTGTATTAAATCAATTAAAATTCATCCATATCGTCTTCGTCTTCTTCAAATTCCGCTTCCTCTACTCTTGGAGCTAAAAAGTAACTTAATTCTCCGCCTTCTAAAAGATTAAAAATCATTTTCAGTGGATTATCAGTTTTTAATGAAATTTCTAATTTTTCAGTTATGGGAGCAATCTTCAAGATAGCTTTCAAGAAGGTTAAGCTATAGGCTCCAGTAGAGGTCTCAGATAGATTGCTTTCGATTAAATCATCATTAGTCAAATTATATTCCATTTCACCTATTTGGCCTGAGGAACTAAAAAGAAGACCCTGCCTTTCAATTGCTTTTATATTCAAAATTTCAGAATAGATTTCAGCATCTTTTATCGCTTCGACAAGAAAATCGGCATCAATAACCCACTTAGTCGGATATTCTATTTTTAATAGATTTTCCATTGGAATTTCTTCGGTATCAATATCTAATAGAGCTAAACTAAAGGTGCGGACTCTACTAGTGCCTTCTCTTTGCATTTTAATCTTAATTTTTTGTTCAGTTTCTTTAAAATCAATTTCTATTGAATCGTTTACCGCACTTCTTTTCAAAATCTTATCTAAATCATCTAGATTCAACCCAACTTTAGATTCTTTACTACACTGATACTCATCAAAACCATCTTTCCTAATCGATAATTTTAATAGACAAATTCGACTTGGATCCATTGCTGTGATGGTAAACTCTTTGGGAGTAACTCGGAACTCAGTTTCATCAATAATACTTGATAGAGTTTCAATGATTCCTTTTAAAATCCGACTATTTTCCAATTTTAACGTAAATGACATAATTTATCCGTACTGTTATTTATTTACTTATTTTGCTTTTATAATAATAATGTTTTATTGGCAATATTTATAAAATTCGGTATTAGACGTTTAATAATACCTATTTTTAATTTTTAAATTAATTATTTATAGTTATCTTAAATTTTTAAAACTATATAATTAAAAAAAAGCGTTTTTAAAATGGAAAATCAATACGCTATCCAAAGGATAATTAAAGATATACAAACTGATGACATCCAAATTCAGGTTACTGGTTATATTAAGGAGATTAATAAAGATGATTATATTATTCTCGATGATAAATCCGGTATTATAAGAGTAATGATTAAAAATATAGATTTCTCATTTAAAGTAAATCAATTAATAAATGTAATTGGGGAAATTCAATTAAATTTAAATGGAGAAAAAGAGATTATCGCTGATATCATCCAAGATATGTCTAATTTAAATTTTGAATATTATCTTAAATTATATAATCTTAAAAAGAATCTCTTATAGGTGTTCTCATAGAAATTTTTGAATTTCTATAGTATAACCATTCGGATCTTTTAAAAAGAAATGATATATATTGAATCTTTCATTAAATTCAGGAGCTTTTTCGATTTTTACCCCAAATTCTACTAATTTATCATATATTTTATCTACATCATCAATTATTAAAGTAATTATAGGGCTTCCCTCTTTGACATCCACAGCCATATGAGTACAAAAGCCAACTTTACCTTCGCTAGTTACATTAAAAATTTGACAAATACCTTGATCTTTATATAATTTTAACCCTAAAACATTTTGATAAAATATAGAAGTCTTTTTTAAATCTTTTGTACCTAAGAAGATTATTAATTCTTTATAAGACATGTACATTCCTTAAACTTATTTTCGAAAATATTAAGTGATAATTTTTGACAAATTAAAGAAAATCGTGATGATATTATTTAATAGTTTAAAATAGAAAAATTTTTTTAGAGATTATAATTTTCCAAATTTATAAAATTACAAATCGAAGAGTCTCGATGCTATGGTTGAGTTCTGTCCGGAGTGCTCAAATCTTTTACGGAAAAAAAATATGGATGGTAAGTATTTCTTAGTTTGTCGATGTGGATATCAAAAAGAGATTGAATCAAACAAAACTGAGCTTAAAAAAGAAGCAGAAAAAAAGAAAAAAGCTTTAGAAAAGAATTTACTGATATTATCTGAAGAAGATAAAATTTCTGTACATATTAAGGTTTTAAAATATTGTCCGAAGTGTAATAATCGAGAGGCTGAGGCTTGGCAAGAACAAACTAGAGGGGCAGACGAACCGAGTACTACCTTTTTTAGATGTGTTAAATGTAAACATACATGGCGTGAATATTAAGTAATTCTTTAGAATCATTAATTTAAGGAAAAGTAATATTGTTATCTATTTAATTCATCGTGAAAGAGGCGTTTCACGAATAAAATTAAGGTCTTTTTTCTCGAAAGATCCAAGCAAGTAATAATATAATACTAATCGGTATTAAAAAAATTGCTATATTAATTGTTGAAATTCGATTATTTACACATAAATTATCTTTATAGAAATTATTTTCGCAACTTTCATCTTGCTGGGAGCATACTTCATTGTTTAACAAGACATTTTGAATAACAGTATTATTATTTGATTCATAAGTAAGTTGAATTCCATAAAGATTATTATAAAAATAATTATTTTTGATCACAGCATTCTTAGAATATGCTAATTGTAGCCCAAAATAATCATTTTCTTTCACATTATTAGAATTAATAGAGCTATTTTCAACGTGGTTCAAATATATCCCTCTTATCCTATTTTTAGTAATTGTATTATGTGATATGAATGCTTCTTCACATCTATCTAAACAAATACCGTCATTATTGTTATTTTTTATATCATTGTTTATTAGAATTACCATTTCTGTTCGATAAACATTGATTCCATCATCGAAATTATAATTTATTTGATTATTAATAATCATCATATTTGATCCATAACTTATGCTGATTCCATGATGATCGTTTCTAATAAATGTGCATTCTTTCATTTCCATGTTTTGAGATTCTCTTGAAAATAACCCATATATATTATATGAAGAATCAATATAAGATATTGAATTATTCGAGCAGCTATCTAAATAGATTCCAATTGATGAATGAGAGACATCAATATTAGAAATAATGGTATTGTTACAATTCATTAAAATTACTTGTCCCGCATTCAAAAAGTTATCTGAATTTAAAGAATTGACGTTTTGATAATAATAAATAGGTTTGTTATTAGCTAAATTAGTTTTATCAATATTTTGGACAATTAATGAATAAGGATCTAAATAATTTATAAGAATTCCACAATTATACATTTGATTTCCTGAGAGGTTATTTCTATCCCCATTTAAAATAATACCCCATACACAATTATTTATTTTATTATTTATAATAGCATTCGAATCAGTATATTCCAAATTAATACCATATTCACTTTTTATAACGGTATTATTAGAAACAGTATTATTAGGTGAAGCAATTAGAATTATACCTTCATGTATTTCATTAACATTTTCAATTGAATTATTATTAATGAAATTTTGAGTTATAATATATCCATAAATTGCAATATATCTATCAAAACCTTGACTAATAGGAAAAATGTCGTTATTTCTAATTATATTATCAGAGACATTAAAAAATGAACTAAGTCTTGAATGGATTCCGAAATAAATACTATCAATGATATCGTTTGACAAAAAGCTAACAAAATGGGAATCAGTAGAATAAATTCCATAGGCATTTTCATATAGAGAATTTTCTGATACCGTAATATATGAGCAATTGGTTAAATAAATTCCATGGTAATTTGAGCTAATTGTATTATTAAGTATTATCCCATTGGATATATTACTTAAAAACATTCCATAGAATAAGTCTCCCATTATATTTGGCAAATAACAATTCCTTAATATAAAAAACACCTTAGAATTCTCAATAGTAATAAACGCGTCTTCATACATGATTAGTTCATCATTTATTGTTACATTTTCAATAATAAACGGATCATTTAATGTTCCGGAGCCATTACACCAGTCATATGTCGAATTTGTTTCTGTCCAATTATTATTTATGTGAATTTTATGTGATATTATCCAATTAGTCGAGCTTCTCGGCAGTTCGTCATTCTTTAAATTTTCTAAAAAAATGGTATTTTGGTTTAAATTGGCAGATTTAAATTGATAAAAATACAAAGGAAAAGCAATAAATAAATTTTGGCTAACAAAAAGGATGATTAATATTTTATTATTTATCTTCATTTATAGTATTCATTTAATCTTGATTAAATTAAATTGATTTAATTCAAGTTATTTAATTTAATATATATAAAGTAATAAAATTACTAATAAATTGACTTCTTTTGTTAGAATTAAAAAAGTATAGTTCTATTAGGAAAGAACTTCTAATATTTTAGTTAAAATACGAGCTTTACCGCCAGTTGACTGTAATAATGTTTTTCCACAAACTAAACATTCAACATCGGTTGCAGCGCAGCCAAAAACTATCTGTTGATTACCACAATTCAAGCACTTGACTCTTAGAAACCTACTTTTAGGTTGGGGGATTAACTCTTTTAACTTTTTTGTTTTTACCATAAATAATATCACTTCTAAACTTCTTGTAATTCTAACTTTTTTACTCGATATGACTTAGCATACTGTTTCTTTCCACATTCAGAGCATTCAAGCATAGGAGTCGTCCTTTTATTTATCTTAGCGTTTTTATGAAAGATTTCTTTCGGAAAGCTCCCATATCCTCTTTTCTTTCTTTCTAATCTCCTACGACCATGGTTTAGCATTCTTTCTTTGCCCTTCTTATATAGAGCTACAGTATGTTTTGTATGTGATCGGCATGTTGGGCAATATCTATTTATAGTTCTAGGATATTTCATTTTCTCCTTACCATGAGTCTATACGTATCTTTATTAATTATTTATAAATTTTAAACTTTATTAGTTCTTTTTAATTTCCCTTAAAGAAAAGTTTCGCTTAATAAAAAAGATTTTAAACTTTACTTACATAAATTTAATAAAACTTATAATAAGAATTATGACTTTTAAAGACAAATTTAATGAAGGTATCATAACTGCTAAAGACTTTACAAGAGAAGATTTAGATTATATTTTGAAGAAAGCAAAAGAAATGATGAAGAATAAAAAAAATTCTGATCTCTTAAAGAATAAAATATTAGCGACTCTCTTTTTTGAACCTTCCACTAGGACCCGTTTAAGCTTCGAATCAGCAATGTATCGCCTCGGTGGAAATGTTATTGGTTTCCATTCTGGTGATGTTTCTTCAATAAAGAAAGGGGAAAGTATTGCAGACACGATTAGAACTGTTGAAAATTACAGTGATGGTATAGTAATTAGACATAATTTAGAAGGAGCTGCAACATTAGCAGCCAAATTTTCTAAGATACCTATTATTAATGCTGGATCTGGAAGTGGTGAACATCCAACTCAAGCTCTTTTAGATTTATTAACCATCACAGAAGAAAGTGGTAGTATAGATGGTATTAATATTGGAATTATGGGAGATTTAAAATATGGGCGGACAGTTCATTCTCTCGCAATTTTATTATCACATTACGATGTAAATATCTATTTTATAAGTCCAAAGGAATTAATGTTAAGAAATAGAGATAAAGAATTCTTAAGACAAAAAAATGCCAAATACAAAGAAATAACTCAGTATAGAAATATACTTAATATATTGGATGTACTTTACATGACACGAATTCAAAAAGAAAGATTTGCCGATGTTGAGGAATATGATAGAGTAAAAAGTTTTTATGTTTTTAATAAAGAAGATTTAAAAGAAACTAAAGATAATTTTAAAATTATGCATCCTCTCCCTAGATTGATAGAAATTTCTCCGGAAATTGATAATTCGCCAAAATCAATTTACTTCAAGCAAACTTTTTATGGAATTCCTATGAGAATGGCTATTCTAGGAGAATTGTTAGCGGATTAAATATCTAAACTTAAAAATATTTACTCTTGCAACTTATTCTTTAAAGTAAAATGCGCTCAATTCTGAAGTAATTAATCCTTTCAAAATATCTTTTAGTTGTGCTTTATTTGAATTTAAAATACAATTAAATATAATTCCCCCATCAAGAATTTTCTCAAATTTTTTAAATAAGCGAATTTTTTTGTCTATTGAAAGATTTGAAGTATTTCTTACAATTTCAGTGCAATATTTAATTGAATCACTTTCTAAATCAAAATTATGAAGATTTGATGAATTAAGAAGGTATTTATCGTCATGGGGCTGGCAAAGTAAAAACTTTTCTTGTTCTTTTTCATTTTTTTCTTTAATTAATTGTTTTAATAGATTTAAAATTTTCAAGGCAAATTTTTCGCTGGATTCTAATCTATCTAGTTCAATACCACAATGAATATTAATAGCTCGATTCAAACCAGAAAAGCTTATTGCTTTCAGAGAAGAATCGAGCCAATTGTTATTTGTAATATTAAAAAATTCGTTAATAAGAAAATTCCAGTCATTCAAAGATTGTAATTTCTTTTGGGTCAGAGATTTTTTAATATCAAAAAGCTTGAATACTGAATTTAATCTTTCAGAAAGAAGATCATTAAAACGATTATCATTTTGATTTGATTGGAGAGCGATTGCATGTAAATTAATTAAAATCTTATCTAATATTATTTGGTTTTTGTAAGATTCATTTTTTTTATAAATTAGAGGGTTTATAATCGTTGAATTTAAGAGAAATGAATTAGTATTCTTGTAAAAAATGATATCATTAAATAACTCAGAATCGGTAAATTGATTTACATAAGCATCATTTTTCAAAAAAGAATAGTCAAATAGTATTGTAGGTTTATTCAGAATTTTATATCTTTTATTATAAGATTGTATAAAATCTAAAAACTTCAGACTTTTTTCATTTTTAGAGGATTCAGGATTGCATTTTTCCCTATACGAAAATTCTAAAGATAGATGAGGCTTATCATCATAATAACGATTATTAAATTTAATTATCTCTGATAGTAAAATCCTATTAATTGAAGAATTATTATCAGAAATTGGAAAATGAGAAAGAAAATCTCTGTTAAAATTTCCTAATAAGATATCTTCGGAAAAGTATGCATTAAATCTTGTTAAAGTTTCAAAAAACTTAAGAATTATATGATTTAAATCGAAAGAATTTGTACTTTTATTTAAAGTATATGAATACTGCTTAGCAAGAAAATCTAAGATAGAAGAAGAATTGAAATAAAAACCTAAGGATCTTAAACTCCAGTAATTTAAATTGAGTAAAGTTATTTCTCCAGATAAATATAAATCAGCTAAATCTTTAGGTAATAAGTTTAATAATAAAAATTGTTCTGATGCATCAGATCCAAGCTTATTTAAAAAAGCTTCTGGATTAATTATTTGATTTTCAAAATAGCTGAATGCTTCACTTGGTGGAGTCCCTAAACGAGTCAGTTTATGTCTTATCTCTTCTAATCCGTTTTCCAGTAAAATTCCATTAATATATTCTCTCATTAAAGGAGCTGTAAGGTATTCAATATTAGCTTTCGAAAGTCTTTCTTCTACTTCATTAGCTATTTGTTTTGCAAGAAATCTCTCCAGTTCACCTTCATTTATTAGATATTCTTCTATTTTTTTTACATTAAAAGGTTCTTTTGAGTATTTTGACGTTCTGATCATTATTGTTTTGTTCTGATCGTTAATAACTTTTTCAATTGATAGTATATTCTTTAAAATTTGTTTTCCGAGAGAATTCAGATAATATCCATCATCGGATAAATCGATATAATTCCCATTTTTTAAAGCTTTTAGATGAAAAGAAAAGTTAATTGAACCAGGATTATTACCTAATACCTCTTTTTGTAAATTAGAAAAAGAGAGAGGTCTTTGAATAGTGTTTAATTTCTTTAAAATATCTATCCTAACTTTCTGACCCAATATTTTAAGGTGCTTTTCTATATTATCTGTGTTTTTGTCGGAATCCAATTTAGTTTCAGAATTTGTCTTGTTGTTAAAAATTGCTTAACTAAATTATAATTTTATCGGTATATAAAAATTTAGGAATTCTGCTTACTATATATCGAACCTGATAATATCCGGGTGATATTTTTCAATAAGTTCAGAAAAAATCTCAATATATGAGATTTCAATTATTATAAAATCAAATTTTTATTGAGTTAATAATAATAGAAAATTTAGATCTCTTATTTTATCTCGCTGAAACTGCAATTCTCTCAATTTCATCTTTTCTTTTAACTGCCCTTGATTCTTGACTATTACTTGCAGCTAAAATTAATTCTTGTGCAATATTAGCCTCAAAAATCCTTTCACTAGAATGAGATCTACCACCAATTGCTTGAACTAAATACTTGATTGCTAAGTCTACGCGGCGCTGTGGTGCGATATCTACTGCTGACGCATATGAAATCCCCCCCATGGCAATCTTAGTGGTTTCTTCTCTCGGAGCAGTATTACAAATCGCATCTACCAGAACTTGTATTGGATTATTGCCAGTATTTAACTCAATTATTTTAAAAGCTGCCTTTAGACTTTTAATTAATTTATTTTTTTTACCTGAACTATAGGAACTTTTATGACCTTTAATTTTTGAACTGATAAATCCAGGAGCTAGTAGTCTATTAGCAAATCTCTCAATTATAGATACACGTGAAGTTTTCCAAAATCTTCTATGCTCATGTCTCCCTGCTGAGTGAGGAACAATTATAGGCCTTAAATTTATATACTTTTCTAAGGTCCAATCACTGACTTCAATACCATCAAAAGACCATTCATTGAAGAGTTTAATATCTTTTTTACTTTTACTCATAGAGTTTACCTCATTGGCTTCTCTTTAATACCTTTTATTAATGCGTCTAAGCTAACTCCATTTACCTTAATAACTTTCCATCTTACTCCAGGAAGATCGCCGATACTTCTACCTTTCGCGCCTCCGATACCTTCAAGAAGAACTCTATCATGTTCTTCTATAAAATTAAGTGCTCCATCTCCAGGGAGGAAGGCAGTTACACCTTTTCCATTTTTTTTAAGTTGAACTCGAACACATTTTCTGATTGCTGAATTAGGTTGCTTACTCTCCCTTCCTACTTTCTGTAAGACAATTCCGAGAGCCTGTGGAGCACCCTCAAAAGGATCCACTTTCTGTTTTAATTTAAGCTTTTTTCTTTTATACTTTGTTTTACTCCATCGGAAGCGTCGACGGTTTTTCCTTAATTGACGAGCCGCATAGAGTCCTTTTGGTTTACCCATAATGATACTCTTAAGTTGAACTAATTATGATAAATTTAGTATTATTCCCTTAAACTTAAAATTTATGAAATTAGATTATAATAAATTTAATTTTTTGTATTTATTATAACGTTATCTATTTCAAAATGTCGTAAAACAAGTTCTTTAATCTTTCTTATCATTGATCCTTCCTTGCCAATAGCTTTTCCACGATCTTGCGGTCGAACAGAGATTATAACTGTTTTTTTTCCAGTTTTGCTCTCTTTTATTTCAATATTTTGAACTTTAATTGAATTTTTAGCAGTATTAAGAATATATTGAATAAATTGTTCAAGATTATTTGACCATGGGATGACGTCTATTTTTTTTTGTAATTTTGACATTAAATCCTTAACATGTTCTCCTGCTTTTCCAATAGCTTTTCCAACATCTTCTTTTTTAACTAAGAAGATTATGATTTCCGCATTATTTTCAGGTGATTCGAATATTAGGCAATCTTTAATTATAGCTCCAGAAATATTGTTAAATAAGGAAATAAGTTCCATAGATTGGCGATCAATTTTAATATTTTTTCTTAGCATCTTTAAAATTTACTCTTTACATTTAATTGTTCTTAGTTTTTAATGTTAACAAATCAGAATCTCCAAAATCATTTATGCCAATTATTGAAATCATATAAGGCTTTCCCATTGCTAAGCCTAAATCCCAAGAAGAGCCCAGATATTTATAAATAAATGTAGGATTTCCCGATAATGAATTATAATGCTGAAGTTGGTTTATTAACTCAGTTGGGCAATTACTACTTATAATTAACATCTTAAAGGGATTCTGTCTTAATTGTCTCAATACTTGACTTTTTCCATAGACTACTTTTCCCGTTTTATAAGCAACTTTGATGTTTGTATTAACATCAAATTCTTTTACTTTTTTTCTAGATAAATCAATAGATTCGCTTATCTTTTTGTTTTTCCTTGCCATCTTCTCAATAAATAATATCTATTTTAAATTTGATAATGAAGTAATAAAAATAATATATAATAATTTAAATTTTTAACGTAGATTCTGCTTTTTCCTTGTTTTTATTATTTGATTATTTACATTAAGATATTAAAAGATTTACTTTTTCTTCGATTTATTTAAAATTTTTAGATTTTCATCCAAATCAAACATAATATTCACTCTTCCCGTCCCAATAGGAGTTACTTGCCCGATAATAACATTTTCAGGGATTCCAAGTAATCTTTCCTCTTCTCCATATAAACCAGCATCTAATAATTGATTTACTGTTACTTCAAAAGCAGCTCTTGCAAATACACTTGATTTAGAGCCTGAAATACCATGTCTACCAATCGATTGAATCGTTCCTCCAACGCACATAAGATCTGACAAAATTAACAAATGTCTTAAATCAACATCTAAACCTTGTTGTTCTAAAACTTTTTGAGACTCCTTTATTATCATGTTCCGAGCCGCTTCAATACCATAAAGTTTTTCTATTTCATGAATGTGATTTGATACAGTTCTAGTAGTATCGACACCTTCTATCTGAACAACACCCTGCATATTAGTCCCTTCAGTTTTAATTACCCATTCTTTATTATCATCTGAAGGAGTTAGTAATCCTCTTTTAATACCTCTAATTCCTTTTACAACTTTTTTAAGGATTTTTTCCCTTAATTTTTGAAGACTTTGAAGATCTTCAATTCCAGGATCAATAATTATAGAATTACCTTCACGTTTTATAGTTCCCTTTTTCTTATATCTTTTTAAAATATCAGGTATCCTTTCGATGTCTATCCCTTTATTTTCACATATTTCTGGGATTAAGTTAATAATAATATTCCAATTAACAAAATCTAGGTCCACATCATGGGTTATTTGTTCTATACGAATTTGTTCAATTCGATTATGAACTTTAAGAGCATCTTTTTCAGTTTCTCTATAATCTTCTTCCAAAAAAATCGTCATTTGAGGTGTGGATGGAAAACGACGAGCGTCCACTATTTCAATTAAACGAGGTAAACCTTGAGTAACTGAAAATTCTTCAACTCCCGCATAGTGAAAAGTTCGTAAGGTCATTTGAGTTCCAGGTTCGCCAATTGATTGAGCCGCAACGGTACCTACTGGTTCACTTGTTTCTACAATGGCGTTATTAAAATTAATATATATTTTATTTAGTAAGTAATCTAATTGTTCCTCTTCCAAATCCTCATTTAGTATACGTTTTCGAATTTTTTCAATCAAATCATCTGGAATTCCATCTGATTTTAATTCATCTAACTTCTCTTCCAATAATTTACTTGTTATTTTAACCATAATATCTAACCTAATATTTGATTTCTAATTATTCAGCTAACTTTTCTTCTTTCCATTCTTCATAAGCTTTTGTGATTTTACCCCGCCAAATAGCATTTTTACCTGTTTCTTCTTCAAACTTTTTCATAAGAGTTTCTTTATCTAAGGTCTCTTTAGATGGCTTAGATTCCTTTTCTGATTCAGACTTTCTTATGGGTTTTTTTTCAATTTTAGCTTTTTTTGGAATGCTTTTTATTTCTTCTTTTAATGATTTAACGTCTAAAGCTTTCGCTTTTAAGAGTAAGACATCAAGATTAACAGCTTTACCATGATCAGTGTGCATTGGGTCGATATTATCGTCTCCATATTGAAATTGGATTATATTCTTATCAGAATTTCTGACAGTACCATCATTCTCAATTACCATATCTTGTAAAGCGTTCACTAATCTACGTTGCATATATCCACTAGTAGAAGTTCTTACTGCAGTATCAACTAGTCCTTCACGACCTCCCATAGCATGAAAGAAAAATTCTTCAGGTTTTAGTCCATTGCGATATGAAGATTCTACAAAGCCTCTTGCCTTTGGTGTAAGATCGTTTATTTTAAAATGAGGAAGAGTCCTTAGAGTATATCCCCGATTTATTCTTTCACCTCTAATTGCTTGTTGACCAACTACAGCAGACATTTGTCCTAAATTTAAAATATTTCCTCTTGCTCCAGATTTTGTCATAATAACTGAATGAGCTTCATCTCCAATGAAATGAGCAGCTGCTTCTTCAGCTTTCTTACGAGCTTCTGCTAAAACTTGTCTTATTCTTAATTCTAAAGTTTCTCTCATTGAACGCCCAGGTGCTCTTTTTAGAATTTTAGTATCATTTTCATAATAGGCTTTAATAAGTTTATCTGACTCGGCATTAGCATCTTTTAAAATATTTTGGATTTCCTTGTAAGCATCACCACTTACATAAACTTCATCTAATCCCATTGTCATGCCATTTTTTCGAATTACATAGAGAAGCATTTTAGTTGCATTGTCTAAAAATTCTCTACCTCGCGCATTGCCATGATCTTTAATAATTCTTTGTAAAATACTGTTTGATTGCATTGCTCCAAATGAATTCTCATCAATTGTGCCAGTGATAAGTTTTCCATTCTTTATTTCAACATATGCATCATATGGGCAATCTTCTTCTTCGCAGACTTCACATTTCTTACAAAATTTAGATTTAACCCGAATATTTAAGTCTTCTGGGAATAATGTACTAAAAATATCTTTTCCAGAATACATAGGTTCAGGATCTGTTTTAATTGGGTCCAAATTTTCTAACTTAAAATTTGGGTTATTATCAAAGATTCCACCTAAATTTAATAACATTAAGGTGTCCTTTTTATTATATAATGAATCTTTACTAGTAAATTGAAAAACGGAAGAAATAAAATCTTGAATTCCTCCTACTATTGGGCCTCCAAATCGAGGAGATAAAATATGCTCTTGAACTTTCAATAAAAGCTCTGCTTCTGTTCGAGCTTCTTCACTTTGAGGGACGTGTAAATTCATTTCATCACCGTCAAAATCCGCGTTATAAGGAGGACATACTGTTAAATTTAATCTAAAGGTCTTACCATCCATAATTTTAACTTCATGAGCCATGATTGACATCCTATGAAGAGAGGGTTGCCGATTAAATAAAACGAGATCGCCATCATTTAAATGACGTTCGACTGTAAATCCTGGTGCTAACATATCAGAGATAATTTTTCTATTCTTTACGTACCTAAGATCAATCCTTCTACGATCATTCCTGATAATATAATTTGCACCTGGATGTCTATGAGGCCCATTTAGAACCATCTGTTTCATTTCTTCAATATTCCAATCATTAACGTTTGTTGGAATGGTAAGAATTTTAGCTATATCAATTGGAACACCGACTTCATTAATGCTAATATATGGATTTGGAGAAATAACACTTCTCGCGGAAAAATCAACACGTTTTCCAGATAAATTACTTCTAAATCTACCCTCTTTACCTTTTAATCTTTGAGTTAGTGTCCGTAATGCTCTACCCGATCGATGTCTAGCAGGAGGGATACCTGAGACTTGATTATCAAAATAAGTTGTAATATGGTATTGTAATAACTCCCATAAATCTTCAACGATTAAGTGAGGGGCTCCTGCATCGATATTCTCTCTTAATCTTTGATTAATACGAATAACATCAACTAGTTTATGAGTTAAATCATCTTCAGATCGAATTCCACTGTCTAAGGTAATTGATGGTCTCGCACAAACTGGTGGTATAGGTAATACAGTGAAGATTACCCATTCAAGGCGAGCATTTTCAGGTGAGATTCCTAAGATTCTAAGATCATTATCGGTCATTTTTTTAAGGCGCTCTAAAATCTCGATTGGTGTGATTCTTCTTGAACCTTTAGCTTCTTCTTCTTCATAAAATGTGGTAGGTTTTTCAATAATGATCTTTTTCTTCTTTGCTCCACAATAAGGGCAAATTTTTGCCTTTCTTGCCCTTTTAAAAACTAATCTTGTTGCGTCTTCATCTCCTTCGAAAAAGATTTTTCTATGTTTAATTTGTTCCTGTTTGAATCTTTCCTTTTCTTCTTCAGTAAGCATTAATCGAGAGCATTCAGGGCAGATACTTCGTAATACTTTCAATACTTTTTTTGCATAGCCTACATGAATAACTGGACGGGCTAATTCTATGTGTCCGAAGTGTCCCATACAGTTACTCACTAAATTACCGCAAGTCTGGCATCTTTGACCGGGTTCGATCGTTCCAAGACGCTGATCCATTAATCCTGAAGGGATTGGGAGCCCATCTTCATCATAAGTATCAGCAGTTATTATCCTAGCTGCCGACATTTTACGGATCTCATCAGGACTCAATAGTCCAAATTTGATCTTTTCGATCATTTTAGTGCGGCTATAAGTATAGCTCATAACATCAAAACATCCTCTGCTATTAATTTATATTTATGAAATGATAAAGAATAAGATAAAAAATCCAGCACTGTAAATAAAAAAAGCATGCAAATATTAAAAATTTTATGATTGGGGCATATTTATAACTTATTCTTTATAATTTTATTTATACTAGTTTAATTTATAGGTAAATTTAATTAATTTATTATGAATCTGGGTAAATACTTTAAGAGTAAATTAGTGTTATTTATTATACAGATTATATTATTAAGTACTTTTATCTATGTATTTCACTATAGCTTTAATATCAATTTTGATAGTGGTATTACATTTGAGCGTGAAAGAATTATTCAATTTTTAGCAAGTTACATTATGTTTGAAGGATTAACTGATTTTCTATTTATTTTATTAATCTGGATTTTAACATCTTTAATTTCTATATTTATATTAAAAGAGCCTCAAAAAACATGGTTAATGAATTTAACAACTTTCTTTTTTCCAAATTTTTTCTTCTATGTTTTTCTATTTCGCTATTCCCCTCAATATTTTAATAATAATTTTACCCAACTCTTACTTAAAACCTTTATAATAGCGCTTATACTTGTTTCTTTTTCAATTGGATTATCCTTTATCCTAAAATCCTTAATAGATTCTAGAATAGAAACAAGAGAAGAAAAATTAGAAATTATTGTTAGTAATATAAAAACAAAATGTCCTAATTGTGGAACAGAATTCAATTCTACTCCAAAATATTGCTATAAATGTAATAGTGAATTAACTAAGGATTCGGGGGATTGAATTGGAGAAGAATCGAGGAGTTAAATTCGAATTTCTGTTTAAGCCTAAAACTGTCCTTATTTACGAAGCAAAATCAAAAATCTCTTTTTTTATAGAGGGTTTTATACGACAAGGTTATAATGTTGACAATTTATATTTAATTTCACCTACAGAAGAATCACTTTTAGGGATTAAATGTTATAAAAAAATTGATGAGATCCCCATCGATTCAATTGATCTTGTTATATTATCTGTTAAAAGAGATTTTCTAGTACCAAAATTAGAAGAGCTTCTGAAAAGAAAGCATATTAAGTTTATACATATTTTTACCGCAGGAACGGGGGAATCTGATGATATTGGGATAAGGATTGAAAGAGATATAAAAAAAATTTTAGATAATTATGAAAATACTCGTGCTATTGGTCCTAATTGTATGGGGATATATTGTCCAAAAGGAAAAATAGCCTATTATTCTTCTTTTCCTCCTGAGAGCGGAAATATCAGTTTAATATTTCAATCTGGAGATTTACATTCAAAAATGGTTAAATTTGGGTCACGTAGATACCATCTCCTATTTTCAAAAGGTGTGAGCATTGGAAATTGTGTAGATATACAAATCTCAGAATTATTACAATACTATAATGATGATGAAGAGACAGATTTAATTTGTATATACTTCGAAGGCATTTCATTTATGTACATTAACGAAGGGCGAAAATTATTTGGTATTTTAAAAACTATGAAAAAACCAACTCTTTTTATGAGGGGAGGAATGACTGAACGGGCTCAAAGTGCAGTTTTAACTCATACAGGATCATTGTCTACAAAACGCAGGATTTGGAATGCTATTTATAAACAAACACCTATTATAGAAATATCTTCATCATTAGATGAGTTAGTAGATGCTTCATATCTGTTTTATAATTATATTAATCGCTTTAAAAGGTCTCAACAAAAGATATTATATCCAAACTCTAAACGGACTTTAGTAATTTTATGGTCGGGAGGTTTTGGTATTTTAGCAACTGACGCCTTAACGGATTTAGGATTAGAAATGCCACTCTTTAAAGGAGATATGCTCAAAAAGTTAAAAAATATTTATCCTGCTACTATTGGTAGCTTATCAAATCCTCTTGATCTGCCATGGATTATCCACAGAGATGAATTTTTTGAGTTAAGTAAAGCAGCGATAGATTATGATATTGATTTAGTTATTGTAGAAACAGATGCATGGAGCGACCTGGAAAGTGAACGTTTTCAAGCATATTATAAAAATTTAATTAAAATCAAACAATATGTAGAACGGTCAAATAAAGTATTCATAATTATTTTACATCAATATCCAAGCGAATCTCGAAAATCATTCTATAATATGCTTCTTAAGGATGATTTTATTGTTTATCCCAATATCGATGTTGCTGCTAAAGCATATTTAAAGTTATTTGAATATGGACAAAAGATTAAGAAATTTAATCATAATTAAATGAGTTTTTGCTTATGATTGGAGAATTAATCGCGCTATTAGCAGTCCTTACATTTGTAGGGTCAAATGTATTATTTAGAAAAACGGAAAAAGAAGCAAGCCCCACATTTATTAATTTTATCCGTACAGCGATAGGTACTGTAACTTTTATCATAATCTCAATCTTTCTAGGATTATTTATACTTATTTTTTCGCTTCCATGGGATTTATGGGTATTGCTCTTTTTAAGTTTCTTATTTGGACAAGTTATTGGAGATACCTCTTATTTTTCTGCCCAAAAAATTCTTGGAACTACAATAGCTTTGGCTATATCCATGACCTTCCCATTATTCACCTTCTTTCTTTCACTTCTTTTCCTTCATCGCCCTTTTGAAATTTCTATGATATTATCTCTAATATTGATTGGAAGTGGAATTATAATAATCGGCAATTCAAAAATTAAATCAGCCAGTAATTATTTAGCAAAGAATAGAGAACAAATTAATACAGAAGTAAATGACTCTAATACGTATTCTTCAAGTAATATAGTTAATGGTATTATATACGGATTATTTGCATCCCTTGGCTGGGCAATTGGGCTTGTAATAATAGATTATGCTACAAATCGTATTGATTCAATTTTAAATCTTCAAGGAAATAGTTCAATCGTCGGTAATGTAATCCGATTTCCATTTGCTTTATCTATTTTAGCAGTAATGGTTTATAGAGAAAAACTTGTCACGAGGGAAAATAAAAAAATAACACAAAAGAGATCTAAAGAAACATGGTTATTATTAATTATAGCTTCTATTATTGGTACTTCTTTAGGCGCTTATTTGTATACTGAGGCAGCCCGTATTGCAGGAGCTAATATCATGTCTTTATTAGCAACTTCAAGCCCATTATTTGCATTACCTTTGACCTATTGGATAAATAAAGAAAAAATTACAAAATTTGGATTTGTAGGTGTTATTTTAACGATTTTAGGAGTAATAATTATCCTAATATAATGTTTTAGCATTTTCAATAAAATAGAAAAAAAAGATTTAATCGTTTGTTTAAATTTTTAAAAATAATTGTTATTAACGATTTTATCATTCACGGTTTTAATTATTTCATCTAGGTCTCCAAGTTTTAAGGTTTTTACTATTTCTTCAAAGTTATCTTTAAATTCGTGTACGGTTTTTCCTAAACTAATACCTCCGTCAACTACAAGTGCATGACCCGTAATAAATTTTGATTCATCACTCGCAAGCCAAAGCGCTGCATTTGCTATATCTTCAGGAATTCCTGTTCGTGGGAGTGGTTGAATATTTTTAAATTCCATTTTTAAAAGTTGTGCAAGCCTTAGTGAAGCGTCTTGGTCAAGATCTAAACCTCTCCCAAAAATTGCGGTTGTAATTAATCCAGGACATATACAGTTTACCCGGATATTGTTCTCTCCTAATTCCGTAGCAACTGAATGAGTTAAATGAATAATTGCTGCTTTCATAGCACTATAAATATGTGGTCCCATTCCAGTACAAATACCTGCGACACTAGCAGTACTAATTATGCTTCCTGAGCCTTGTTTTTTCATTATTGGAGCAGAATACTTCATTCCAAGAAACACACTTCTAAAAAGTACATCTATAGTTTCATCAAATGCTTCAGTAGGAATCTCTTCAATATAACCATTGGCACCCCCAAATCCAGCATTATTAAACATACAATCTAATTGTCCAAATTTTTCTATTGCAAGATCGATTACACCCTTGATGTCTGATTCATTCCTTACATCGCCATGAAAAAAAATTGCATTCGAACCAAGCTCTTCTTCTAAAGTTTTTCCTAAATCTTCTTGAATATCTAAGAATACTACTTTTGCACCCTCTTCTACAAAAAGTTTTACAGTAGCTTTACCAATACCACTTGCAGCGCCAGTTATCACTGCAACTTTATTCTCTAATTTACCCATTAAGATTACACCTCTATTATATTTGATTTAAAACAGATTAAATATTTTAAATATAACAAAAAGTAGGAAAAATTAATTTATATATTATTGTATAGCCATTTTCTAATAATCATTCATAATAATGTTCAAATAGCTTTAGTTCTTCAGTAATATTTTTTAATTTTTCCATTTCCTCTCTCGTAGGTGGATTTTCTTCATAGATATCATAGATTTTTAAATTAAGGTTATTTCTTACTTGTTTCTCTAATTTGTTAATTTTTTGGTTCGTTGCAAAGAATTTTATTATTTTAAATTTCAGTTTGGTTATCTTCTTTTCCCATTCTTCTGCAAATTCACCATTTTGAATTTCATTTAAGATTTGTTTCATTTTTGGTACAAGTGGAAGTTTACGAAATCTAATGCCTCTACTCATTGCACCATATTGGCTTGTTTGAGAATGAAAATCAACTTGTTTAATCAATCCAACATCAGCCATTTTTTTATAAGTATAAGACATCTCACCGCTCATGTACATCTCTATTAATACTGCTTCAGGAGGATATCCCGCATCAATTAGAACTTTTATACTGGATAATAATACTCTTCCAAAAGCAGGGCCAAATGCTTGTTCATTAAACAAATCTAAGACAGCTTCATCTTTCATCTTCATCATTATAGCTCCTTTTTTAAGTGTACCAATGCCTTTTGCTAAAGCTTTAAGGATATCTTTAGCCTCCCCCGATACATCTTGTTCGACGGCAACGTAACTAAAAAAACCTTTTTCATTGAGAAAATTCTCTCTAACTCCGACCCCAATCATCCTTGGAGCTATCATTACAACATCGATATTATTAGGAAGAGTCAGTAGTCCAAAACCTACATTATAACCACTAGCGAAGTTTATTAATGATTTTGGTTTTAAATATGGCTTTATTTTCTCTTCAAAAATCTCTCTCATTAGCTCATCTGGAATTAAGATAAAAATTATATCTGATCTTTTGACTGCTTCTTCAATTGAAAAGACATCAAAACCATCGTTCTGTGCTATATGTTTATATTTATCTTCAATATTTCCAACTATTATTCTTAATCCATTATCTCTAAGGTTTAATGCCTGAGCTCTACCCTGATTTCCATAGCCAATAATAGATATGGTTTTATCCTTAATTATTTCTAAATTACCATCATTATCATGAAAAATTTCAACCATTTTCATTTAATCCTTTAATTTTTAAGATTAATAAATAAAGTTTGTTAATGAAAAAATTCTTTTAGAAATTAGAAAACTTTTTCATAATCAAATTTGTTAAAATCTAAAATAATTTTTGTCATATTCACAAAAATATCTCGAATATTTATGTTCTCTTTAGAAGAAGTCTCAAAATAAGGAATATTATCATATTTTTTTCGAAAATTCTCAATAACTAACTTATCTACTTTAGCTTTATCTTTTATTAAGTCTTTTTTACAACCTACTAATATTTTTGGTGTATTTTGATGTTCAAGTTTATTAAGATGATCATGCCACCAATCTAATCCTAATAAAGTATTATTTAAATTAAATAAGCTAAAAACTAAAAAGATCCCGTTTGCTCCATGTATATAATAACTAAACATTTTTTTAAATTGTTCCTGGCCTCCAAAATCCCAGATACTTAAACGAACAAATGATTCGTTACCATCAATGATTAGGGGAAGATCATAAGTATAAAAGTCGATCCCGATTGTTAATTTCGTGTTAGCATCAAAAGTATCAAAACATAACCTTCTTGCTATGCATGTCTTACCAACTCCACCGTTACCAATTAAACAGAGCTTAAAAATATATGCTGGTTTCTCTTCTTGCTGTAAATTCATCTAATTTTCACAGAATTATTGATAATAAAATTAATTAATTGTTTTCTAGGAATATGATAAATATTCAAATTAAAATCTTTATATTAAATATTAAAAAGCTTTCAATTATTTAAGATTTTAAAATTGATTATATGGAAGAAAATAATTTATTTCCTAATTATAAACCAAAAAAAACTCCAGATACGATTCATGACTATTTAAAAGCACCAAAATCAAAAATTTTTGAAATTATATCTGATATTGGTGAACCTTCACTCAATAATTTACATGATATAATAAATCTATTTAATAAATACGTAAAAAAAGCTAAAGAAAACCCTGGTGGTGTTCGAAAGGGAAATATTGCAATTGGAGCCGATCTAGATCAATACTATCCTTCAGAAGAAGAACTTGTTGTCTCAGAATTGGGAAAAATGATAAGAAGAATAATTGAATCTAATCGTAAAAAAGATGTTGATAAATTAATGAAAAAAAATGGTATTAAATCACAGAAAGTAGAATTCTCTGAAATATATTTTAGACATGTCGATGTAATGGGCTCAGGTAGATATTTTTATGCAGAAAAAAAAGAACCAAAAATTGAAATAAAGTTATAAAAAGGAAAAAAATAAAAAAAAAGAGTTTTTATCTGAAAAACTAACTGAAGATCGCTTAAATCATTCCGATAGCGATTTTCATATCAGCTTGAGTTACTTTCTTTCTTCCGGAATGCTTAGCAATGTCAAGAGCACATGAAGTTAATTCTTTAGCATATTCCTCTAAATAATCCATTAATTTGTCAACTGCTGCTCTGCTAACGATTTCAGCTCCGGATTTTTTCATTAGAGCCCGTAATGGACTCCATGCAAATGCTGCCATTTTTTATTCCTCCACTAATTTTTAATTATGATTATTCTTTTTTTTATTGATAATCATACTTTATTTAGTATTACTTATATATAAATTTGTTGGTTGTTGATATGATATTCGAATGATTTTATCAATCAAATCCAGTCGACAAAAAAAATTATTATAGATAAAAAAAAAATTTTTTACTAGCTATATCAGAATATAATATATGATCAAAAGCTGATTTCAAATGCTAATGTTTAGGTTGTGATACTAGTAATATTAAGGTATATGAGAAGAAACTATGGATTATAAGCATAAATAGCAAAGACTTAATAAAAGATAATAAGAAATGGTAATTCAAAACTTAACACAATCGTGAGTTTTGCTAATAAGATTATTTTTAAATTGTAATATGAAAAAATGGATTATTATTTTACATAATCTTTTTTAATACTAAAAGGGTTATTTTCTAGGAAGGATGTCATATAAATATACAAAAGTCTCTTTAAAAACAAGAATATTTGCGGGTTTAGGATCATTTGGATTGAATGCAATTGCTGGTATATTTAGTGCTTGGACTTTAACTTTTTATATAAGGATTCTCAAATTAAATCCTCTTTTATGGGCATTTAGTTGGTTAAGTTATTTTATTTGGAATGCGATAAATGATCCCATTTTTGGTTTTCTTTCAGATAGAACTAACACAAAATTTGGTCGACGGATGCCTTATTTAATTTTTTGTGGGCCATTGTTATCTATTAGCTTTATTTTACTTTATTCTACTCCATTATATAGTCATCAGTGGGTTTATTTTATCTGGCTTTTAGTTACCTTAGTATTTTATGATGGTTTTTTTACAATCGTGAGTTTAAATTTTAACTCCCTAATAATAGAGTTGACTATCCATCCACAGGAGAGAGCTAAAATTAATTTTTTTACAGGATTAGGAGGTGGTATTGGGGTTGCTATAGCTTATATTTTACCTATTCTATTTTTAAATTACGAAATTGTTCCTTTTTCACAGAATCGAAATAATTTTTTTTTGATTGTTTTGTTTATTGGTATTATAGGGGCAATATTTATTGGTATCACTGCTTTTGGGATAAGAGAGCCACGCGAATTAATACCACAGAAAAGTGAAAAACTTAAGCTCTGGTTTAGCACAAAAAAAACCCTAAAAAATAGAGCATTCTTGACTTTCGTAATTTTTAATTTTGTAATGACATATGTTGTTTTTGCAATTCAATCTAATTTACCTTTTTATATGGCAGATGTTTTAAACGTTAAAACTGATAATTTATTTGCTTCAGTACCATTACTTTTATTTCTTATTTTCTCACTAGTAGGATATCCATTAGGATTATGGCTTAATAAAAAACGAGGAAACAAAAGAGCAACATTCTTGTTATCAATACTAGTGATTTTAGGTTTTCTATTAGTTATGTTTTCTAATACTTTATTATTAGCTAATATTTCATTTATTATCCTTGGATTAGGATATTCAGGACAAACTTTATTAGTTCCTACTTTGTTGGGTGATATTATTGATAGAGACGAATTAGAAACAGGTCAGCGGAGAGAAGGAGCTTATTTTGGAATAAATGCTTTAATTACCAAACCAGCTCAATCATTCTCGGCTGTAATATCCGGAGTAGTTCTTCTACTAACAGATTATATCCAGGATTTACCAATTGGAGATTCACAACCTTTAAGTGCTATTCTTGGAATAAAATTATTAATCGGTTTAATACCTGCTATTTCAATCCTAATGGGTCTTATTTCATTGTGGTTTTATCCTCTAGATGGTATAACAGAAGAATATAAAGAAATGAAGAAACAAGTTAGTATGTTACATGAAAGTAAGTTAGAAAAGTTAAGACAAAAATAGTGTAGCCAATAGATATAGTGGTAAACTAAATTAGCGATGATTAATTTAAATTTTTATGTCTTATGGAAAGCGTCCTTATAATAAACTCACTCCTATTCCTTTCTATCAAGTTGAAATAAAGGACAACTTTTGGTCAAAAAGACAAAAAATTAATAGAGAAGTTTCAATTTACCACCAATTAAAGATGCTTGAGAGAGATCATCATATTGATAACTTTCGAGTAGCTGCAGGGATAAAAAAAGGTGTGCAAATAGGTGAGTTTTATTTTGACTCAGATTTGTACAAATGGCTTGAAGCCGCTAGTTATATACTTCATAATTATGATGATAAAAAGTTATTTAATCAAGTTACTATGATTATTAGCTTAATTGAAAAATCTCAAATGAAAGATGGGTATGTAAATACTTTTTATTCAACTAAATTTACTCAAAAAAGATTTACTAATCTTAAATATATGCATGAATTATATTGTGCAGGCCATCTTATTCAAGCGGCTATAGCTCATTATGAAGCTACTGATTCTAAGACGTTATTTAAAGTAGCAGTAAAATTTGCTAATTTAATTGCTAAAATATTCCTTGGAAGGAAAGGCGATTTAGTTCCTGGTCATGAAGAAATTGAACTAGCTTTAATTGAGCTATTCAGAGTGACTAAAGATAGAAAATATTTGGATCTTGCAAAAGAATTTATTGATAATCGTGGTACTGATAAAAATTTGAAATGGAAAATCCTTAGACAATATTTAAATATGGTATTAACGTTGAATGAAGCAAAGAAGATCAATTATGAATTTAAAAAACAACAATTCGAAGTAGAATTTAACAAACGAAACGATTTTGATGAAGTTGAAAACTTTTATGCTGATTTAACACTGATAGAGAACATTAGATTAATATACTCAAATTTGAATGGTAAATTTCAACAACTTAATCTACCAGTTCGTGAAATTGTGGAACCCGTTGGACATGCTATAAGAGCTATGTATCTTTACTGTGCAATGGCAGATTTATTCTCTGAAAATGGTGATAATTTAATTTTAAAAGTTTTAAAAAGAATTTGGATAAAAATAGTAAAAGCAAAAATGTATATAACTGGAGGAATCGGTTCTATAAAGGGAATTGAAGGCTTTGAAAAAGATTTTAAATTAAAACTTGATAACTCTTATTCAGAAACATGTGCTGCTGTAGGGAATTTAATGTGGAACTGGAGGATGTTACAAATTACAGGTAATTGTAAGTATGCAGATTTAATTGAGAAGTTATTATATAACGCTTTTTTAGTAGGACAATCATTAGATGGGAAGAGATATTTTTACACTAATCCTTTAATAGCAAGTAATATAGAGAATAGAAAGGAATGGTTCTTATGTGCTTGTTGTCCCCCTAACTTTATTCGCACTATTGCGTCAATAGGTAAGTATATCTATAGTATATCAGAAAGAGGTATATGGATTCACCAGTATATTGGAAGTAAAGGAGATTTATTAATAAATGAAAAAAAAGTTAAAATTATACAAGAAAGTGAATTTCCGTGGAATGGAAGAGTTAAATTGAAAATCGAACCAATTAAGAATCAGAAATTTTCCCTATATTTAAGAATTCCAAATTGGTGTGATAAAACAAAACTTCTGATAAATGGTGAAGAATTCCAAAATTCGATTTCAGGTGGGAGATATCTAGAAATATTGAGAAATTGGATAAGTGGTGATCAAATAGAATTGGTATTTTTAATAGAGCCTAAGTTAATAAAGAGCGATTCAAGGATAAAAACAAATAGAGAGAGAGGTGTAATAACATATGGCCCTCTAATATATTGTTTAGAACAAATTGACAATAAGGATATTGATATTTTTAACTTAATTATCCCTAAAAATCAAGAATTTAAAGTAAGATTCGAACCTAATTTATTAGATGGTATCAATATTATTCAAGGAACTACTTTAACGGATGAAAAATTCATCTCTATACCTTATTATGCTTGGAATAATCGAGGACCAACCAAAATGCAAGTTTGTAATAAAACTGTTTGAATATTTTCTTACTGAAAACTTTTTAAATATAATGAAAAATCCATTTCATTTTTTTTCATTGTTAAATAGTTGAGATTTTGAATTAATTCATGATTATTCTTTACTCCCATAAGAATTACTTCTACTTCAGGTATTGATTTAACATAGTTTATACAATGGCTAGGGTTAATTTCTGAGGGAATTTTTTTCTTAAATGTTAAACCTGCAGTTTGATGTTTCGCAAAATATGTGGTTTTATTTCTATTGAGTAGCTTTCCAGCTGCAAAAGGTTTTATAGCAACTAAACCTATATGATTTTTTGAACAGAGTTTTAATAAATCATCCCTTCCTTCTAATCCGTGATTCGCCATATTGATAGGAAACATTATCATGTCAAAACTTCCACTTTCAACAGCTTGTCTAGCGACGAATGTATCATGAGTACTTAAACTTAAAAATCGCGCTTTTGCATCTTCTTTAAAATATGTTGCTAAATCAAATAACCCACCAGGATTCATCACTTTTTCATATTCTCTTGCTGTAACATATTGTATGTTGATGAAATCTACATAATTCACCTCTAATAGGGAAAGCATTTTCAAGAATGCATTTTTTGATACTTTAATACTTCTATTTCTTTTGGCTTTACCCTCAATTTCACTGGTTCCAATATGTCCTGTTATAATTATTTGATCCCTATATCCTTTAAATGCGTCAGCAAGTTTAATAAGGTAATGCTGGACAGAAAATAGAACATCGAAATAATTAATATTATTTTCAATAGCTTTATGAATAACAGACTTTACTCCTTTTTTGGATTGATTAAATAAAAATTCTGTACCTATACCTATTTCACTTGCTTTTAAGCCTGTTTTTCCAAGTAGATTGAAATTCATAAATAATTAATAAGTAGAATAAAATGTGAAATTAATTAAAACTGTTCTTTGGTGTATTTTTGGAATAATGTCTCCGTCATAACTTCAAAAGTTTTCTCTACATTTTGACCTGTTTTAGAAGATAATTCAACAAAAGTAGAAAGATTATATTTCTTTGCCGCTAATATTCCTTCTTCCCGCGGAACGGCCCTGAATTCTTCCAAATCCAGTTTAGATCCAATTAGCATTATAGGAATATCTCCAGAATGTTCTCTAATGATGTCGGTCCAATCTGGTAAATGTTCCAAAGTACCTCCATTTGTAATATCATATAAAAAAAATGCGGCATTAGCACCTTTACAATATTGAGAAAGTAGAAATCTAAACCGTTCTTCTCCACCAAAATCCCATATTTGTAATTTTACTCTCTTTCCTCGGAAATTAGTTGTCTTAGAGTAAAAATCGACTCCAATAGTGAGTTTTAAATCTTCTAAAAAGAAACCAGAAATATATCTAATAGTAAGGGATGTTTTCCCAACAGATGCATCACCTAACATCATAACTTTAAATGTAAAGTCGTAATCTGTCAACTATTTTAACCCTATTTTAGAAGATCGTTATTATAAATTTTTAATTTAAATTATAAAAGAATTTTATTGAAAAACTTTTTTTTACCAAAATCTATGATTTTTAAGTTTCTTTTAATAAAAATTTATATCTATTATTATTTAACCTTTCTTCTTAAAAAGTTATTTAGTTTATGATAAAAATTATAATATTAAAGTTAGGATATTAAAAATAGAATGCGTAGCAACAGAGGGGATTAAAGAAAAATTAAATAAGATATATAGAGAAGATAAGAAGATCCCAATAAGAAAATAATATCCAAAAAATGTAATTATTGTATATATTGGAACTATAAGTGGAGGCACATGATAAAAAGCGAAACAAATTGAAGAAAATATAGTTGCTAAAGATAAATGTATTTTTTTATTACATTTTCTTATTATATATCCCCTAAAAAATCCTTCTTCACATGGACCTACAACAATTAATTGTAATATTATAATAATAAATATCTCTAAAAAACTTGGATTAACCGGATTTGTATTAATTATATTTTCATTTCCTATTTCAACAAATTCTTTTCCAAAGAGATTTGTGATCAATATTTCTTTAAAAAAAGATAGTATAAAGTTAGCAATTATGAAAAGAATAATTCCTATAAGAATTCCTAAAAAATATTTTAAAGCTAGTCTGAAAAACGTGTCATTTTTATTTTTAAAACCTAGTTCAATTAACTCTTCTTTAAATGTACTCTTCTCGATTTTTGATGAGATGAAATTAGGAATTATTATGAATAGAACTTCAAATAAAGTTAAAATTATCAATATAAATGGATTTGCTCCTAATTCAATAGCCATTTTAAATAATCCGAATTAACATTATAAAAATTATAAATTCTAATATCTCATCACTATTATTATTAACTGCTTTAATTATAGTCTTAATGACAGTTCGGGATAATTCTTTCAAATCAAAAGAGCATGAATTAAATCTCAATAATAAAAATCATTCAATTAAAGAAAAAATGGGTTTGACAAAGGAACAATTATTAATCAATGATTTGAAAAATATCGCTGAAGAATATTTAGAAATAGAAAGTATTAAAAAAGAAATAGCTGAAATATGTTTAAAAAACATTAATGATTTGAATTTTTCAGAATTTATTTCTTATCCTAACTATGATATTAAAGAGAAATATATTAAAAAAGAGGTTATTAGCTCAAATATTAGTGGTTTGAAAGTGGTTAGTGTTGATGGAAGTTCTGTCGTAAAGAAGTTTATGAATGTCGATTTTTCATTTTTAAAAGCAATAGCGGTAAAATATTACTTTTACAAGAATCATTCATCTAAAATTGATTACTTTCCTGATATAAGTGGTTTTAACAATTATTTTGTTAAAGGAAATTTCATTAACTGCGAGGAAGTCGCAATTGAAGCTAAAGTATCTATGGATTTAAGATTTATGGAATTAAAGTTATTAAATGAGCTTATTGAAAATAAACCGGATATTGATTTTATCATAATTGATGGTTCAATCGTCATTATGCCTATAAATCTGATTTTTGCAAAAAATTTTGAAATATCTAAGATTTATGATGAATTACTAAAAGAATATCAAAGATTATATATAAATTGCGAAGAAAAAGGAATTATCTTAATAGGATCAATAAAAGACACCAGAACTTCTGCATTATCTCACTTAATTAGAGATTCAATAATGCTGTTGAAACCGAATAATAAAAAATTATCCGATTTCACTAAAATTAACTATAGGCAAGTTATAGATTATTTTTCTGATTTAGATTTATATAATAGACTTCTTAAAAAATCAGAAAGGAGTTGTATTTTTAAGTGTAAAAAAGAAGTTGATAAAATAAGGGATAATGGAATTAAAAAAGAGATACCTTATTACTTTCCTCTAAGTTTTTATGCATTTTATCTTAAAACTGCTTTTTATGATACACCATGCAGGATAGAATTTTTTATGGATGAGACACATTCCATTGAGGAAGCAATTAAGAAAGCAGATTTAATTTCTTCAATTTTATTACCTATTTCAAGTTATAATGAATTTTATGGGTTGCCCATCCCACAAATAGAAGCTCATAAAAGAGCAGTCTTCAAGCCATTCGAAATTAATTTATTATTTAATAATTTATCACGAACTTTAAATAAATATGGAATTCATTTATTAGAAAAGCGAAGAAGAAGGAGACCTTTTTAACCAATATTATATTCTAATCGATTTAGAAAAATATCTTCAAAAAATAGATGCTTTTTAGCTAAAATCGTATTTTTAAAGCCTTCGTGATAAATAAATTCATATAATTGCTTTAAGTCAGCTTTATCTGAACATATATAGTATATATAAGATTCCTTTTTTAATATAAGAAAATTTTTTACTTGTTTTATGAAACGGGTTAAAATTTCTATACCTTTCTTGCCTCCATCCCAAGTAATGTCGCTCGCTCTTAATTTATTGATTGATTTTTCATTAGGTTGGAAAGAAGGTAAATAAGGAGGATTAAAAATTATAATATTAAAGCTTTCTTTAAGAGAGGGAGGGAATGAATCAAAAAGATCAGATTGAATGAAGTTAATTCTACCCTCAATTTTATTATTTTGTTGATTTTTTTTCGCACTTTTTATAGCTTCTTTTAGAATATCAGAAGCATAAATCATTGGATTAAATTTAGGTAAACAATTTTTAATCATTTGTAGAAATAAAGCAATTATACCAGTTCCAGTTCCTAAATCCAATAGTTTTTGAATCTTTTCTAATCTAATTCCATCAAAGCATTGATCATCAATATTGTCTTTAAAATAATCGATTATCAAATAAGTATCATCTGATGGAAGATAAACATTTTCATTATGCTCAAAAATTACCGGTTCGGAATAATTCTTAATAATTAGCACCTTTTCAAAAGAATTATAAAGAAGCACTTTTTAATTTAAAAAAGAATTCACCCAGTCGAATAAAATCTTCGATATGATAATTAAAGACTTTTTTATTTTCAAAATTATTTTCATTTAATATATGTAATATATCCTCTTTCTTTATATTCGTAGATCCTATTTTATTAAAATATAATTTCAGAGCATTTAAGAGATTTTTATTTTTAAAAGGCATTATTCCTGCTATAAATTTAAAATAAAATTCCCGTTGCTCAAGAATTAAAAGAAAAGGATCAATGAGTTGCTTAGGCTTAATTTTGATAAAACTTAATTTAATATTTGGTACTGGATAAAAACATTTTGGTGATACATCAAATCGTTCAACTACTTTCATAAAAGAGTTAAACATGATAGAAATTCTTGAAATATTTTTATAAGAAGTTGGAAATAATATTTTATCAGCAAGAATCTTCTCTATTACCATTATTCCTGTAGGAGGGTTGTCATTATAAAATAATTTTTCAAATAATGGACCTGTAATCGTATATGGAACATTTGAGACAACTTTATTATGGAATGGTATTTCTGCTTTTAAAATATCCTCATTAAAAATTTTGATGTTATCGAACTTTGAAAACTTATCTAATAGATATTGATATAATTTAAAATCTATTTCATAAACATAGATTTGTGTCGCTCTTTCTGTTAAAGTGGATGTAAGGGCACCCAAACCACCTCCTACTTCTAAAATTATATCACTTTCAATAATTTCTGATTTTGTGATTATTTTATTTAAGAGATTTTTATCAATTAAGAAATTTTGACCCAACCTTTTATTAGGTTTGATTCCAATTTTCTCTAAAATGAGTTTAACATTCTTTATACTCATATTTTTCATTCGTATTTCTGAGTCTTCGAAAATAAGTAATATTTAACTCCTTCACGTTGCAATTCTTTAATAATTCTTTGAGCTAATAATTTAACCGGATTAGAAGTACTTGTTCTATCTGCAATATCTTGAAATTTAGTAAATTTTTGCCTTTCTCTAGCTTCAAGTATTTCCCACATGTGTTTTTGACCAATTCCAGGCAATAATTTAAGTGCATGCATCCTTGGAGTTATTGAAGTTGAGTTATTAAAGAATTTAATAAACTCCTCTTCATAATTCATAATTTCTTTCTCAAGTATAGATTGAATCAATGCTTTTGATGTTGTCGTTAAATCATCGTAATCTATCTTTTTGAGGACTTCTTTTAATTTGTTTTGATTTATAAATTCTTCATAAGTGTTTTTTTCTTGAACTCTGATACTAGAATCTTTATTAATTTTTACTTCATAAAGCACAAAATCAGGGAAAGTAATAACTTGAGCGATTGGTGTTTTTGACCAACTTGGTTTATCTTCTTCGGGATGACCGTGAAGTAATACATCTAATATGACAACTTCTCGGAATTTCTTTATAAATTGTTTCTTTTCTTTTGGTCCTCTTCTTGGATACCTCGGTTTTTGATAAGACCTTCGGTATCGATCCCGATTTCTTTCCATACTCACCAATTTTTCTCTTAGGAATTGCTTTATTATAACCCATAATGAAATTTAATTTTGAATTTTCCTCACTAATAAGACTTACTCATTAAAATGTAAAATTACAAGTATTTATAAATTCTTCGGTGTTTAGAATCAAAATATAATTTATCAGATAATATTATTTGACTTTTTTATGATTTAAGTTCCTCAATTTCTGAAAGCAGATTTCTCAATTGTTCGTCATTCAGTGTTTTTCCAGTGAAGCTTTTTTCTAAAATTGTCCTTAATTCAAATATTGATTTAGGATCAAGGTTAACTATATTAATAGCATATACTTCCTCAATTTCATATTTCTCCGTGAGGAATTTAATTATCTTTTTAGCATCCTTTTCGCTCATTTTAGCATATTTATTAACATAATTATAAGTAATCTCTTGGAAATGAGACAAACCTTCTTCGGGGTCAATTTGTTCTATCTCAGCTTTTACCTGTTCCATTATCTTTTTAACTTCAGGGATAGATACTGTTCTTTCATTAACTTTTCGACCAGACATACAAATCATTCTATTTTTATAATTATTCAGGTTTTAAAGATGAGTTATTAACTCTTAAATGCTCTTTTCCGACTATTAAAGTCTTTTTAGAATTACCTAATTTGACTCTTATTTCATAACAACGACCACGAACACCAATAATAGTTCCAGTTAAACCATGAAAACGTCGATGTGGCATACCACGTCGATGTTTAGAAGGATCTGTAATAATATCAACCTTATTTCCAATTTCATAATCTATTAAATATTTGTCAATAGAACCTAATCCTCTTTCCCGCACGTTTTTTTTATGCCTTTTCCGTGTTTTGTTCCTATAGCCTTTGTGCAGAGTAATTACAAACACCTTATAAAGATCTAATCAATCATATAAAAAAGATAATAATTATTAAGTTTCATAATTTATTTATTTTTTGATTTTCCTATAAGAAATCATGATTTTTTAATATTAAGCACATCCAACTTCTTACATAATAAAGGAATGCCAAAAATTTCAGAAAAGGAGGGTTGAGTTCTTCCTTCATCACCATTAATTAATTCTTTTATATAAGTACCCCCTTGAGTTTCAATAATAAATTCAAATAAGTTTGAATTAACAAAGTTCCCTTTAATGTTATAAATATATTTCTCTCTAACTTTATTAGCACGTCTATGAGCTACTCTTAAAGGGGTCTTCTGCTGTATCTTTTTATTTTCAAAATTATTTCTTAGTTCAAGTTCTTTTCTTTCAAAATCTTCTTTCGATAATCTTTTTTCAGAGTATACTAAAGCTTTATAAATTTTATTTGTATTTTCGGCATTATTTTTCAGTTTTATAATATGCCGCTTATTAGTAAACTTTAAATTAAAAACTTGAACTTTTCTTTTATTTTTTTTGTTAGATTTTTTTTGGATTTTATTTAAATTTAGGGATCTTACTTTTGGATTAATTAATTCAATAATAAAGGGTCGACCTTCACCAAGCATCCTTACATCAATATCTTCTCTCCCTGCTCCATGGAATTTTGATGTTTCAGATTTAGAATGCTTAATAAATTCAGGAGATATTAACTCTTCAACGCTGGTAGTATATTGTTTACCAGTAAAATTACATGAGATACAGCCTTTTCCCAAGCATTTCTTACAATCCCAGTGCGTTTGAGGTATTCCTCTTATGAATTTTTTATATTTCCCATAAATAAAGAGGGATCTAACTAATAATTCTATTTCAAAATTATCATAACCTAAATTAAATATAATGGTAATTTCAGGATTAATAAATTCGGGAGGTTTTTCTAAAGAATTTGTTAATAACTTTCCCACTTCTCTATTAAAATGGCTTTTAAAGCTTTCAGATTCTAACAAGTTAAACTCTGCTTTAAATTTATCTTCATTATTAGCTATTGCTGTATCTAACTTAGTACCTACTAGTAAAGTCTCAAATTCAAATGCTTTTAGTTCTTTAATAGCTCTTTCAGTATACTTATTCAAATCATTAAAAACATCATGACATAGATGACAAATTTTAGATTTTAAAACATTTTTAGATGTTAAACCTTCATTTTCTAAAACTTTTTGAGCAGGTAAGAAAGAAGCATTTTCAGCTAAAATTTTTAAATTTTCGATTGAATTCTTTGTTTCTTGATCTTGATTTAAGTAATTTCTGTGATATTCCATTGTCATTGAAAGCAATAAAGAGTTGCCTCTTTCTTGATTTGTTGTAGATGTCCCTAATAGAGAAAACATTCTGCCTAAACAATGAACACAAATATGATATTTGCGGTAAATATCTAGTATTTTTTCAAAAATACTCATAACTAAGAACTATAATATATGATTACTTTTGTTTTTATTGCTTTCAGCTATAGAATCATTTTCTTGGAAAAAATTTTAAGATTTGGGTTTATTTTCCTATTTAATTCTTAAGTTAATGAATTAGAGCCTTAATTTAGAACAGAGTTAAGTAAGAAATCTTTCTACAATAAATGCGGAATAAGTTGTTAAATATGCCAAAAAGGGTAAAAGGATATGTAAAATGGTTCGATTATAAAAAGGGATATGATTTTATTACAGTAGATGATAAAAAAGACGTATTTATTCATTTTTCTAATATTAATATGGAAGGATTTAAAAAACTGGATGATGGAGATGAAGCTGAATTGGAAATCAAAGAATCTGAAGATAATAAAGGACCAGAAGCATTAAATGTAAAAATTCTAGTAAAAGATAAGCGATATCTATAAAAAACTGATTTAACATCTTCTTTTTTTTAATAAAATAATAAGAAAAAAAAGGGATTAGATTAATTTATTATTTTCTTTCCCAGTCAAAATCAAGAGTGACAAATTTTCTCGTATAAAAGTAAGTAATAAGGAGGATTACAGAGCATATGGGTCCCCATAAAACTAATCCTATTGAATAGGTTAAAGTACCAACTGTAATTTCTGGTAAAGACAATACAGCTCCAACAATCAGTGGACCAAAAGCTTGAAATATATTAAGTAATATACTTGGAAAGCCTGTATATATTCCTGCTTTTAAATCTCCCGTACGTCTTTGATCATCTTCAGCTAAATCCGCATAATAGATATAAGGGAAGAGGTTCCAGCCAGCTAAAGCTGCAGCAATAATAAGAATAAAGATTATGGCAAAAATAATATTCGATGCAAAAGTAAAAAGACCTAATAACGATGTTGGCAAAAGTATTATTGCAAATAAGAATAATAACAAGAGTGCTCTCTTTTTACCCA
>JBHLNZ010000045.1:0-25981 GCA_048941015.1 Promethearchaeota archaeon
TATCTTTAATATCTTTTAATTTCTTTATTTTTCTCTCAGGTCCAACAATCTTTTCTATTACCTCATTTACTATCTGTAGATCTTTGTATGATTTGAAACTTTCATAGGTTTGGGTTTCTATAGTTCCCATCCAAGGTTTCATTTTTGGTAATGATTCAATTCTTCTTAAATCCCAATTCATTTGTCTTTTAAACTCATCCGTAATCGGTTTTAGGGATTCTTCATCCCACTTTTTAATAACCCAAGGGGCATAAGAATGTAGTTTATCATAATCAAGTTCTAAATCTTCTCGCCATTCATACTGATGATCCCAGTTAGCAGTAGCGAGGAAATTATCATTTTTAGTTTTTTCATAAGGAAAGAATCTCCAAGCATTTCTGTTAATCTTTTCAGATTTAAATGGAATTCCTTCTCCGTTTTGAAAAAAGTATCCCATAGTAATAAGATTGTCTGCATTATCATTTTGTGTTTTAAGATACACTTCAATTTGAGTCACATCAATTTTACTCTTCAAGATTTCATCTTGATATAATTTATAGATTATATTTTTTGCGTTATTTGGAAGACTTTTTCCTGTAAAAATTGGACAATATGAAAAGCAATAATATTTTTCTTTTGCTTGGAAAATTTCAATCCAACATTCTATAGGTTTGATTGAGACGTTAGAACGTATGTAATTTATTATTAGGAACGCATCGATAATAGCTCCAATTATAATTATTATTAGAAAAAAGACTAGACTAAAAGAGATCAAATTAAAGATTATTGATAATGAGATATAGATAAATAACCCTCCCGTAATGAAGAAAAACGCAATTAATGAATAAAAAGCCTCAGGTTCTTTATCTTTTTTTGAATATAAGATGGTTGGAGCATTTTTAATTACAATATTTTTATTAAATTTATTAATGAATTCTTGAAAACTAACTTTGTTCCATTCAGTTTGAGCCATTTTTAAATGAAAGATTTATGATTTATATCAATTTTGGCATATTCTAATTAAAAGCTTTGCTATTAGAGTTAAAATAAAATTTCTCTTCTTTAAATTTTTTCAAAATATTTCAAGAAATTACAAAATTAAACATCCTTTGAAATTTTTAATATATATTTTTCATTATTGATATTGAATTAATATATGGTTAACTTTGAAGATTTTATAAACTATATTAAATCTCAAGAGTATTATAATGGTCAAATCGCTCATATCGAGCATATCCCAGAATTAAAAGCTAGATTTGATGAATTAGAAAAACCATTGAGAAAAAGATTACAACGTTGGCTCAACAATAGTAATATCAAGTTATGGAGACATCAAGCTGAAGCCATAAATCAAATTCGTAGGGGTAATAACACCGTAATCGTAACTTCTACAGCCTCAGGCAAATCTTTATGTTACAATTTATCTATTCTTGATGAAATTTTAAATAATGAAAAAACGACAGCTTTATACGTTTTTCCAACTAAAGCGTTAGCACGGGATCAATTTACAATACTATCCAAAATATTAGAAGAAACAAACATTAAGAGAGATAGAATAGGTGTGTATGATGGTGATGTTGATCCAAATGAAAAAAGAAAAATTCTATTCAATTCAAATGTAATTATCACAAATCCTTATGGATTGCATTTTTATTTGCCATGGTTTAAACAAAAGTGGAGGAGAGTTTGTAGTAATTTAAAATACATCGTTCTAGATGAAATTCATATTTATCGTGGAATTTTTGGTTCTAATTTTGCATTATTAATTAGGCGTTTAAAAAGAATTTTGAATTATTATGGTGTAAAACCAATATGGATTCTATCGAGTGCTACGATTCGTAATCCAAAACAATTTTGTGAGAAATTGGTAGGTGAAGAATTCTATGTGGTTGATAGGGATGATTCTCCTTCTGGTACTAAAAAAGTTATTTTATGGGATTTACCATATGATGAAATTTCAAAAAAGTATCACTCAGCTCATCAGGAGACTAAAAATCTATTCATTAGCCATATCAAATATAAAGGTGGAATTCAAACATTAACTTTTACACTTTCAAGAAAAATGGCAGAATTGATAGCTATTTGGACAAGAAAGGAATTACCATCTATGAAAAATCAAATTTTCAGTTATCGTGCGGGTATCAGCAAGAAGAAAAGGAGAGAAATAGAGCAAGGGTTTAAAAGCAGAAATATTCTTGGAATTAGTTCAACTAATGCGTTAGAACTAGGAATTGATATTGGCTCATTAGATGCAACAATATGTTCTGGCTTTCCTGGTACAATTTCAAGTTTTCGCCAACAAATTGGACGTTCTGGTAGAGGGAGTGACCTTTCTCTATCGACTTTTATCCCTATGCCTAACCCTTTAGATTTATTTTATATTCATAATCCGGATAAACTATTTGGACCTATCCAAGAAAATATATTAATAACCCTGAATAATAAATATATCCTGAAAAATCACATATGTTGTGCAGCAAAAGAAATTCCCTTAATGACAGAAGATTACAAAAAGTTTGGGCTTCAAAATGTAAATTTATTTAAAGACTGTATTGAGGAGTTAATTTCAGAAGATTTGATAATGAAAAGAGGTAATAAGTTTTATTGGAGGGGAGAATATTATCCTAATGAAAAGTATGGGTTGAATGATCTTTCATCAAGGAGTTATAAAGTATTATTAAAAACAGCAGGTACTGAGGAACTTTTAACTATTGAGGATGAAAGCTATGTTTTTAGAGATTTACATCCCGGAGCTGTATATCTTTATGAAGCCGAAACTTATATAGCTCAAGAACTTGATATTAAAGAAAGAATTGTATATCTAACAAGAGCGGATGTTGAATTTTATACTCAATCACTGAAGCACACAGAAATCACTCCCTTAGAAACAATTTTTCAAAACGAAGTTAGGTTTAAGGATACTAAGGAAGAGATAGAATACTATTTTGGTAATGTTAAAGTAGAACATGAATATTATGCTTATAAAGTAATTGATACTTTAACTCAAGAGACTCTTTCGCGTCATCCATTAGATGATATTCCAATAGTTGAATTTGAGACTCAGTCGGTTTGGTTTGAAATACCATTTGAGTATCAAAAAGATTTGGAACTAAAAGGTTATAATCTTGGTGGAACAATACATGCAATAGAACATGGTATGATCGCCATGGCACCAATACTTGCCCAGATTTCTCGTTGGGATTTAGGAGGTGTATCTATAGATTTTGATCCTATAAAGCAAAAACCAGTTATCTATATTTATGATGCTTATAAAGGTGGAGTTGGCATATCAGAGCTATTATTTAATAATTTATTAGAATTGATGAAACTTACTTATAATCTTATCAATTCTTGTAGTTGTAAAGCTGATGATGGTTGCCCTGCTTGTATTATGAGTCCTAAATGCGGAAACAATAATGAACCGTTAGACAAAAATGGGGCGTTATTTTTACTATCCAGAATGCTAGCTTTAGAAGTTTAATTCTTTTCTGAAAGAATTTTCTTTTAATATAAAGAAATATTAAAGGTGATTATGACTAAGATTGATAATTATGAAATTGTGAGACAAAAATTAAGCCTTGGACCGTTATACGCACCTAAGCATAAAAAAATTTATGAACTCATGAAGATTTTATGGAATGAAGAAGAAATTGAGCTGCTTACGTATTTAGATGGTGCTGATAGATATAATACACTAGAACAATTAGAACAAAAATCAGGTATTCCAAAATCAGAAATTGAAATTGTCTTGAACAGATTGAACGAAAGAGGTACGATAGCTAAAATTGAAACTGAAGAGGACACTTTATATAGTCTTGTTCCAATTGTTCCCGGTGTCTTTGAAAGATATTTTATCAGACAGAATGATTCTAAAGAAAATTTAAAGAAAGTAGCGGAGATCTATCATGATTTTATCTTTAAAGATTTTTTACCACCATTACTAACTGAAGCTAATTTAAAATTTTTTCGGCCAAGATTACCTGTTGATGCTAAAGAAAAATTAATTGAGATTGATGAGTCTATAAATGCTGAATCTAAAATCCTTCCATATGAGTTAGTATCTCAATTAATTGAAAATTATGATATATTTACTGTTATTCCATGTCAATGTCGATTAATAGGTGAATATACAGGCGATCCATGTAAAATAGCTCCAGCAGAGATGGGTTGTTTTTTAGCTGGTGAAGGTGCTCTTTCATCTATTGAAAGGGGAGCTCCGAAAATGAATAAAAAAGAAGCAATAGATTATCTGAGAAAAACTGAGAAAGCTGGTTTGATTCATAGCTGTATCGCAGATGATAGCATTGAATCTACATTGTTTGTATGTAATTGCTGTAGTTGCCACTGTGGAGCATTAGCAGCAAAAGAAAGTAAATATATTGCCACTATGTCATCAAATTATATACCAAAAATAAATGATGAGCTCTGTACTAAATGTGAAACTTGCTTAAAGAAATGCCCCATGGAAGCAATTTACCATAAGTTTCCTAATAAGGCAGATAAATCTGATGAGAAAATGTTTATTAATGAAGAATATTGTATTGGCTGTGGAATTTGCGCAACTAACTGCCCTAATAATGCTATTAAACTGGTAAAGGTTAGAGATAACATTCCTTCGGAAAAATTCAAATTTGGAACCAAAACATTCTCAGAATTAGTTTAAATTAATACTAATAGCTTTTTTACTATTAATTTGCCTTTATTTCTTGGGAGTCGAGATTATGTCACATTTCAAATCTAAATTAGCAAATATAAAAGAATATTTTTGAAAAATTATCTAAATCCACTAATTTGATCGCTTAAGAATAAATTCATAACTAATTTTTAAAAATCAGTTAAGAAAAAAATAAGATATTAGCTTAAATGATCATTTTTTGACGACTAAATTTTTACTTGGTTATACCCATTTCCTACCCATTTATGAGAAAAAGTCATTTTTCTGTCAATAAAAGTCATTTTTCTGTCATTATGCATCATGATTGTAAGTTTAATTATAATTTTTGGGAAAAAGTTCACTAAAAAATAATGTTTTCCGGATTCCGTCAAATTGAATACAAAAAGAGTCAGCTTTTCAAGATTTTAGCCGATTCCGCCAATTCAGAGAAGGAAATTATCCCAATACATTTAAATACTAAATCATTCTTATTAAAATTAATAATAAAAATAAAAAGTAATAAAAAAAAGTGAAAAAAAATGTCGATATTAGAACTTCAAGAGAAAGTAAAAATAATTTCTGATGAACAATTAAAAGAATTATATTCCTTAGCTAGTAAAGTAAGTTTAGACGCAATTGAAGAATTGTGCCCTGCTTTATTAAATATTTGTTTAAATGCTGAGGGTGGAGTATTAAAAAATGAACTTGGAAGAGTTATATTCCATTTACAAAAATTAGAAAGATTAAATACAAGAATAGGATTAGAGAAGCTCTTACATGGTGCTTTAATGGTGAATGCAGAAGAAGTATTTAAACTTTTAGAAGAAGCAGAAGAAAAAGGATTAGCTGATAATATTAAAGAGCTTTTTCAATAATTAAAGATTTTTTTTACCTTTCTTATTTTAATTTAAAATTATTCTATAATTTAATAAAAAAAAGACTTAGAAATCTATATTTTTTATCATTCATTTTATTTTATAATGACAGAAGAAGAGAAAAGGGAAGACTCAGATTTAGACAAAGCTTGGGATTACTATGAAAAGATACATTCAGCACTAACAGGTCTGTATGATATTCTTAGTATGAGCATGGATAAAAACAATATTTTCTATCAATGTGCGATAGACAATCTGGAAAATTTAAAAGAGACTATTATCAACATGCTAAAGCATGATTATAATCCAGCTGAAATTAAACGTAAATTAAGAGATTTGGAATTTGACATGAAAAAGTCACTTTTTTTCGAGAAAGAAGGAGAATAGTAGACTTTTATACTTTAAAACTGTTCAGAATTATCAATTACTTATTATTAAACCAAAATTCAAGCTAATTATAGATCCTTTATTCTTATCATTGACCAACTAACAATAGATGTGTCTGGTATAATTATTTCTTCAAGAATTCTAAAACCGAAGTGATCATAAATAGCAATATTTCTCTCTATATTAGTTTCCAAATAGATAGGTAAGTTTTCATTGTCTATACGGTTTAACATTGGTTTTATAAGCTTGGATGCAAATCCTTGTCCTTGATATTCGGGATCGATACCAATAGGCCCAAAATACCAATAGGGAACCTTCATATAGATATTACGTATAGAATCATTAACTGCTTGAATAAATGAAATTCTTTTAGTTGATTTTACTCCAAATTTTATAGGAAGCTTTATTCCTCCATTTTTAACATATTTCCAATAAGAAATGTTAACATATTTAGGAGAACGCCACATAGCAATCCCCTCTAAATTTTCTGAAGTAGCATATACTTCACCATATTTTATACCTATTCTTAGGCTTATTTGCCATAAATAGTGAAGCTTTTTAGCTCTGGTATTAAAATCAGGAATCTGCCAGCGGATTACAGGATCGTTTAAAAATGCTCTGGATAATACTAAACTTGCAGCTTTAATATCTTTTTTTGAAAGACGTAGTAGGTTAGTTAACTCTAGCATTTTTTTTGAACTCAATAAAATTCGATGACAGTTAAAGTATATGTAATATTCTTAAAATTTTTAGTTTTTAAGAAATTAAAATCAAAATAGGAATATCGGAAAGTACAAAAGTCTTCAAATTTTTTCTAAATAAAGAGAATTAAATTAATTTAATGAATATAGAGTGTATGACTTTAAATCAGAGATTAATAAAATTGAAGACATTGTTCAAATTAAGATCGATGTACCTTTTGCCGTTAAATATGTTTGTCTTTACTTGTTTGAAGTGAATGGAAGTCGAGTATTAATTGATGCGGGACTTAATATGGGGAACTGGAAGCGAAAACTTTTCTCAGCTCTAGAAAAAGTTCAAATATCTCTTAATAATATTGATTATTGCGTCATATCTCACATACATTTAGATCATATCGGACTATTAAGAACGATTAAGCTTAAAAATCCTGAAATGAAAATAGTGATGAATGATATAACTCATCAAATTTTCGAATGGGAGACTAATGAGAAAAACGTCTGTGAGATGGAGCAAGAAACAAAAAGTGTCGCAGATTTAATGGTCAGATATGGCATTCCTGAGGAACAAGCCCAAAAAGTTATTCAGTTTTTTACATTATGGCCAAGATATTTACAGTATCAAAAACCTGATATAATAGTGAATGATGGTGATACAATTTTAGATAATTTGGAAATTATCTGGACGCCTGGACATAGTTTTGGTCATATATGTATTTTTGATAGAAAGAAGAGATACTTATTTGCTGGAGATCATATTCTTTCTAGAATTACTCCTCATATAGGTAATTTTGTTATAAGTCCTGCTTTAAGAAATAAATATAAATCTCATAATTTTGACAATATTTTAGATCATTATTTAAAATCCTTAGATCGAATTGATAAGTTGGAACCTAAGATAATTTTTCCAGCTCATCAAGATATAATATACAATCCACATCAGCGTATTTTAGAAATCAAAAAACATCATGATAATAGACTTCAAGAAATCTCAAATCTTATTAAAAATAATCCATTGACTCCATTTGAGATATCTAAAATCCATTTTGGAAATGATTTGGATGAGATCAACTCGTATATGGCTATGAGTGAGGTATTAGGTCATTTAATTTTTTTAGATTACCAAAAAAAAGTAAAAAAATTTGAAAAGAATGGTAAACTTTTTTTTTTTACGTAGAAAACTTAACTCACTAGATTAAGTTTTTAAATAACTTGTAAGTTTGTTCCACATTCTGCGCAAAATTTACAATGTATAGAAAGTTGGTTGCCACAAATTGGACAAAAGTTTACCTTTTCGCCGATTCTTTCTTGTCCAGAATAATTACAAATTTGATTAAATTTTTCTGAATAATATTCATCCTTTTTATGCAATAATTTTTTAGGGAGAATTCCCATTTCCAAAGCCCATGATTTCATAACATTTTGTGGTACCAACCAAATAAAACCTCTACCAGCCCAAGAGAAAAAAACTTCTACACTTACATAAGTCTTTCTTTCAGAAGGGTCATATCCAAATGTCATCTCATAAATTTCGCGAATAGAAGTACCATAGGCATGAACTGACATACCATGCTTTACTTTGAGTTCACGATAGAAAGAATTTTCAGAAATAAAGGAATTTGTTATTTTTACTGATCGTTTATTTTGCCAAAATGCTAAAGTATTATCCCAAACATCATTTATATGGGAATTTATAATATAATAACCAAATCTATATGGCATTTTTAAGGTTTTTTCTATTTTATCAGATATATATTATTATATAAGTAAATATATAAATCTTTTGATCAATAATTCAGTATTAGTTTTTTTAAGATTTGAGCGTACTTTTCTAAATTTTAAAATATATATCTAGATATCGCTTTTGAAAATTTGAATCAAAAATTATTTAAAATGATACTTTACGCTCTTGAGATATGGTTTTAATTGGTTTTAATACGACGCATACTCTTTCTACACTTTTAACATCGCTTCGACCGCGGAAATTCTCAACCAAAGCATCTAACTCAGTAATCTCGGGAACGTTTACTTTAACAAGAACTCCACATTGTCCAGCCAAAAAATATACCTCTTCACATTGGGGTAAAATCTGGGTCTCTCGAAGTAGTTCTTTCATTTCAGATTCATTCTTGGGAATAAGCGTTATAAAAGCATATATACATCTTTCCTCTTCACGACACACTTTTATAGTAAATTTTTCAATTACTCCCTCTTCTTGTAATTTTAAAACACGTTTTCTAACTGTTGATTCAGATAAACTTACTTCTGGATCTTCTGCAATATCTTTATAAGCTCTCCGTGAATCTTCAATTAACATTTCTAATATTCTTTTGTCTTTATCATCTAAATTTTTCATAGTCAATTTCTTTCCTTTCAATCTAGGTTTTGTATTAAAAAAAATTTTAAATTAAAATTAAAAAATTATTTATTTTTGTTTGTTTCTTTTTTTAGAAATTTACATGACATATTTGGGATAATCCTTTAATAGTGGATCAAAGAGTCTTTCATATTCTACCGCCATACAATGAATACCAGCTGCTTTCGTAGTTTTCTTAATTTCTTTGATAAATGGTTCGAAGAATTCAATATTTATTTTATCTAGAGCGGCATATTTTGCCTGTTTATTTCCTTTGTTATCTTTTTCTGCTTTCTTTAATGATTTTAACAAATCTTTAGGCACTGAAACTCCAGGAATGTACGCATCGAAATACCATGCGATTCCATAAGATTTCAGCGGAAATACTCCAAGTAAGACAGGTACATTAAATTGTTCTAACTCCTTAAGAAATTCTTTTGCTTGATCAATATCAAAAGCAGTTTGAGTCTGTATAAAATCTACTCCTCTTTCTACTTTACGGCCGACCTTGAGAATTTCAGGTTCTCTTGGATTACTATTTGGATTAGCAACACATCCAAAATTCATTTCTATTTTTCCACCTTCAAGTTCATTTCCTTCATAATCAGTTCCCTCATCAATCATAATTGAGAGCATTTCACAGAATTGTGTACTATCAATATCATATACCGGTCGCCCTTTTTTGTGATCACCTAAAGCTGTGTGATCTCCTGTGAGTGTTAAGATATTCTTTAATCCCAGTACCGCACCAGCCACTACGTCTCCAAATAATGCCACCCGATTACGATCTCTAACTGTCACTTGCCAAACAGCTTCTATACCAACTTTTTCTTGAATAAGATAGCTTGGTACCAGTGAAGACATATAAGCATCTCCCTGAGGTCCATCTGTTACATTTGCTGCAACAATTTTTCCTGTTTTTTTCATCTCTTCAGCAGAATGAAAGATTTCACTGAGATCAAGAATCTTTTTAGGTTCAAGTTCACCAGTAAATACAAAATGACCCTCTTCAATTGCTTCACATAATTTACTATATGCAGGTCTTTTCGCCATCTTATTGTTTCGCCTCCACTTTTTCATCTTCTTCGTTAGTATATTCTTTATATATTGTTATATAGCTTGGACTTGTCGAAGTGCGATAATCTCGGGGTCCTCGATATTTTTTAAACAAATCGAGTCGGTTAAATTCTTTTAAGCGTTGCCACATCCGTACCCATGCACAAGGAATAGTATATCCACCAACCTCACACATACCATCCACCATACCTCCACATGGGCCATTACTCAAATGCTTAGCGCACCCAGCACGCGGACAGACGCCACCAGTTTCTCCAATTATACAATCACCACATTCTTCACAATATTCTATAAAGCTATTCTCTCCATTGTTTTGAGCACCACCAAAATGACTATTTTGCGCAGGAAATGTAAGTATATTAGGTAATACTTTATTTAACATAACTACGCCGAGACCACAAGCTAATGAAACAATAGCATCAAAATTCTCTATATGAGGTCCTACGGTGGTTGCTGCTATTCTATCATCACATTGTCTGAGAACTGTTATTGCTTTCCATTTTAATTCTTTTCCTTCAGTTCTAGCTTTTAACTCTAGAAGTTGTCCAAGTACTTTTGCTTCGTTTAATGAGCGAGGTGGTTGACAGCAACCATCACAACCAGCGATCAAGATTTTATTATAATCTTTAACCATGTCGTAAATTTCGTTTATATCTTTTAGTTGTGTAATTATCATATTACATAACTCCTTTCTTTCAAACTTTTTTGGTTTTTTATTTTAAATTTTTAATTATATCTTATATTGTGTTTAAATAAAATTACACTAATTAGGTTGTTAATTTCTCAATTAACTTATTTGGTTTAATACTTCTATTAGTTAAACTAAGTTCTTCTAGTTCCACTCCCAAACCTATAGCCATCATCTCAGCTAAATAAAGAACCGGAATATCTAATTCTTTACCTGTTCTCCGTGCGATGATTCTTTCTTTCCTATCATACTGAGTAGTACACGCGGGACAGACGGCTATTAAAGCATCAACTTCTTCTTCAAGCTCACATAGCTCAGTCATTTTATCTTCTACTAGTTTTTCTCCAATCTCTTCCTGCAGTCTCGCACAGTATCCACAACATTCCAACTTATTAGCAAAATCTATTGTTTTAGCACCAAGAGCTTGAAGAATTATATCTATTTTCTCTGGTTTTTCTGGGTGATCAAATTGCATTATTTTACTTGGCCTTACTAAATGACAGCCATAGTGGACTGCGAGATTTAAATTATCTAATGGTTTTATTAATAGGTTTTTGATTTTCTCTAACCATTCTGGTTGACTAAATAATTCAACAAAGTGATATACTTTCGTCTTACCAGTGTATTTATAGTTAATTTTTGCTAATATTCCATTGATTTTCTTAAGATATTCCTTGTCTTCTTCTAATAATACACTTACTGTCTTTAAAGTTTCATAACATCCAGAACAAATGGTTAAAATGTTTAATCCCATTTTTTCAGCAATAGCTAGATTTCTTGCACCTAATGCAACCCAAGTATCAATATTTAATGATTGCATTGATACAGGTTCAGGACAGCAACTAACGCCTTCCATTTCTTTCAATTTAACATCTAAAATTTTGGCAACATCCCTAAAAGCTTTCTCTAAATGAGGTAATTTAAGGGGTATTGTACATCCTAAGAATAGAGCGTATTCCATTATTTATCTTCCACCTCTTCTTTTGCGAGACTACCAAGTCCCGTTTCTTCTATTATAAATCTAATTTCTTCTAAATTTGGTGGAATCAACTCTGGCAATCCCATCCTATTTCTACGTCTATCAACATTATCTTTAAGACCGCCTGTATATGGTACAACATATCCATTATTATAAATTGTTACCACTGTGCTTGAATATTCTTTAGGTATCTTTCCTTCTTTAACTGCCATGTTTCTTAACAGCGCTAAGATAAATGAGTAATCAACATTCTTAGGGCAGCGTTCAGTACATCTATGACATAATGAACAAGTCCAGATAGCGTTACTGGAAAGTACTTCTTCTTTTAAGCCCAAAAGGCAAGCAGCAACAACTCGATGAGGTTGTAAATCTACATATTCAGTAACAGTACAGCCGCTACTACATACACCACATTGAATACATTTAAGAAGGGACTTAGCTCCAACTTTTTCACTAATTTCATATCTAAATGAGTGATCTAATTGTTTAGCATCTTTTTTTAACATTTCGGTCATTTTTTATACTGCCTCCTTGACTTTTTCTTTCTTTTGTTTAATTTTATCTCCCGTTTTGGATAAAGGTCCAAGTTCTTTTATTTTATTTACAAAATCGGTTACAACTTGAGAGAAACGCTTACCTTCACTCGCGGAAACCCATTCGAGTCTATAGCGATCTGGGTTGATACCAACTTTTTCAAGAATTTCATGAAGCGCATTATACCGTCTTAACATGTCATAATTTCCTTCTAAATAATGACAATCTCCAATATGACAGCCTCCAACCAAAACCCCATCAGCTCCTTCTAAAAAAGCTTGTAGTATGAAGCGTTTTGGAATTCTACCCGTACACATCACTCTTATAGGCCTAATATTGGTAGGATATTGAAATCTGCTAACACCACATGTATCTGCACCAGCATAACTGCACCAATTACACAAGAAAGCTACAATACGAGGTCTTTCATCTATAAATTCTCCTCTGACAGCTTCTTGAATCATAGGATTAATTTGCTCATCTGCAAAATGACTCATCGTTATGGCTCCTGCCGGGCATGCTGCAGCACAATCACCACATCCTTTACAAAGTAGCGGATTTGATTCGGAAACTAATATTTCATTATCAAAATTCACTCCAATAGCTCCAAAATTGCAAACTTCTTCACATTTTTGACATGCAATACATAATGCTGGATTTACAACTGAAACTAAAGGTTCATTTTCTACTTCTCCAGAAATTAGTGGTATTAATGCATGAGCAGCGGCACCTCTTCCTTGAGAGATTGAATCCGCAATACCTTTAGGTCCATGACATGTCCCTGCTAAATAAATTCCATCGGTTGCAAAATCAACTGGTCTTAATTTTACATGTGCTTCTAAAAAGAAACCACTTTGATCTCTTGCACATTTTATCTGTTCACCTAGTTTTTGAGTATCGTGAGGAACTAAAGGTGTGGAAAGTACAACCTTATCAGCTTCAATATCTAAATCTGTTTGAGTCAAAATATCTTTAACATTTACCTTCAATTTACCATTAATAATATCAACAGTAGGATAATCATTAAATCTAATATAATTGATATTCTCCCGAGCTTTCCAATAGTAAGGTTCTTCATCAGTTCCTACTCGTATGTCTCTGTAAAGTACATAGATATTAGATTTTGGATAATTTTCTTTAACATACAGAGCATGTCTGATAGATTCCGAACAACAAATAAGTGAACAATAAGTAAATCCATTGCCGCCTTCTGGTTGCCTTGAACCAACACAATGAATAAAGACAAGAGTTTCTCCATCAGCTAATTCCTTATTTCTTAATTTTTCTGACAATTCAAGCTGAGTTATAACATTTTCATTTTCACCATAATGGTACCACCCTTTAGGTTTGTATTCATAAGCTCCTGTGGCTGTAATAATTACACCAACATTTAACTCAAGTTCTTTCCCGTCAACATTGTTTTTTACCTTAACTTTAAAATTTCCAATAGACCCTTTTACATCAGCTACTATAGAATTCAAATAAGTTGAAATATTCTTTTGAGAGTTAAAATTCTTTAACTTTTCATTAAGAAATTCTTCCGAATCAATCCTATCAAAATTTATTTTATAAATTTGATTTAATTGACCTCCTAATTTGTCTTCTTTTTCTACAAGATGGACTTTAAAGCCTTTATTCGCAATTTCCATTGCTGCACTTAATCCTGAGATTCCACCGCCAACAATCAGTGCTTCTGGAACCACATTCCCTTTGATTTTGAATTCTGATTTCTGAGCTCTTACACGAGCTACGCCCATTCTGATTAAATCTTTTGCTTTATCAGTAGCTTTAGGATTATCGTTCATGTGTACCCAAGAGTCTAATTCTCGAATACTAACGAAATTAAAAAGATATTCATTTAGTCCTGCTTCTCTGATTGTTTTTTGAAACAATGGTTCATGAGTTCTTGGTGTACAGGCAGCTACAACTACTCTATTCAGATCTAATTCTTCAATTTTCTCTTTAATTATATCTTGGGTCAGTTGTGAGCAACTATATTTATTTTCCATAGCATAAACAACGTTGGGAAGCGTTTTTGCATATTCTACTAAATTAGGAACATCCATATATCCTGCGATGTTAATACCACAACGGCAAACAAATACACCTATTCTGGGTTCATCACTGACTTTAACCTCTTTTAAAGGTGGAAGCTCAACTTTTTGTTCCTCTTCACTTAATGGGATTGCATAACTCGCAGCAAGTGCGGCTGCACCACCCGCTTTTGCAACAGAATTGGCTATGTCATCTGGCGATTGGCAGGAACCAGTCACAAATATTCCAGGTTTAGTAGATTTTAAATCCTCAGTTGAATTTGCTGTTTTAAAAAATCCAAATTCATTTTGTTCAATCCCCAATATTTTTGCCAGTTCATTCGCATCTTTTCTTGGGGTTACTGCATTTGCAAGTACTACTAGATCATATTCATCTACATCTACTTCTCCTGTATCCAAATTAGCTGATTTAACGATTAAGTTATGATTATCGGGATGTTCTCTAACATCTCCTGGAATTCCATGATGATATTTTAACTTATATTCGTTCTTTGCTCGAACAGTAAATTCATCTTGATTCTTACCTATAACTCTTAAATCGTTGAAATAGATTGTCACATTTGTATCAGGAGCATGTTCTCGGGTTACAACTGCTTCTTTGGTTTGATACATACAGCAAAATTTAGAACAATAAGAACAAAGATCCTCATTTCTAGACCCAACACAACTAACAAATGCAATATTATGCGCATGTACTTTGTCTGAGGGGCGTTGTATTTCCCCTCCTGTAGGTCCAGAAGCACTTAGTAATCTTTCATACTGCATTGCTGTAATTACATTTGGATATTCGCCGTAATGATATCGATCCAAAACAGAAGGATCAAGTTGATCATATCCAGTTGCTACAATAATAGAAGCTACATTGTATTCTACTATTTCATCTTTATCTTCCCAATTTATTGCTCCAGCTTCACATTCTTTTTCGCAAAGTTGGCATGCACCTTTCGTTAAATAAAGACATTTGTCTGGATCAATAACAGCTTTCCTAGGAACTGCCTGTGGAAATGGGATATAAATCGCAGTTCTGTTTCCCATTGCTTCTTCAAATTCCGATGGTATTTTTTTCATAGGACACTTTTCACTACAAGCACCACACCCAGTACACGCATCCCAATTTACATATTTTGCCTTCTTTTTCACTTTCACTTTAAAATCTCCAGCTTTACCAGTTACATTCTGAACTTCGGAATAAGCTAAAAGATCAATGTTAGGATGTCTGCTAGATTCAACCATTTTAGGGGCAAGAATGCATATACTACAATCTAATGTAGGGAATGTTTTATCTAACTGCGCCATTCGACCTCCTACTGAGGAAGTTTTTTCTACAAGAATTACTCTGTATCCTTGCTCTGCTAAGGTCAAAGAGGCTTCTATCCCCGAAATTCCGCCACCAATTACCATTATATTACTATTTGCCATTTTTGCCATTTTAATCCGTTTTTCTCTTTTTTAATTGAAATTTTTATTAAATTTCGTTGTTTTTTTAAAATATTTAGTCCTTTTTGAAAATAATTGTTTATTCGAAAAACATTTAAATATATATTGTAGTAATTGAGTTCTTATTGTATATAAATATTTTCATGAATGACTGATTTGAGAATTATGCTATCGTAAAATTACACAAAAAAATCAAAATTGATCGAAAATCTTAATATTTTTTTTATTTTACAACAATTTTTTTTATAGAAAAAGTTATTAAATAATAAAGTATAGTATTCAAGTTCTTTACTCATATTTTAATAATGACATTTTCGTGAATTTTTATTTGCTATATTAAAAATCTTTTCCTTTTTCTAGTTTAAATCTGATTCATATTATCCATATATTAAACAGAATAATAAACAGACAAAGTTAATAAATCAATAATAAATACTCAAAAACAAGATTTATCCGACAAAAAATCGGATTATCTCTGCAAAAATGAAAATTGTAGTTAGTGGTCCGTTGCAGTGTGGAAAGTCAAGTTTTATCCGCAAGCTAGATGAGAATGCGCTAAATGTTGAAGCAAAAGCTCGTGACAATAAATACTATACTGTCGGAATGGATCTAGGGTGCGTGAAACTCAATGGATTTGACGTCTTTTTATTTGGTACTCCTGGCTTACTAAGATTCAACGTTATGAGAGATGTTGTAATTAGAGGTACAGACGGATTAATTTTTATTTTTGATGCGGCTCATCCAGAAAAAGACGAGGATGCTATCGTAATTTTGAACTCAATAAGAAAATTGATTGATCCTGACGCACCAATAGTATATTTGGCTAATAAACAAGATATTGCTGGAGCGCGTCATCCCGAGGTGGTTAAAACTCAAAATTATTTACCCCAGGAAGCTATTATCTTTGGTACAAGTACTAAAACTGGAGAAAATCTTGAAGAAGCATTGAAGAATCTTGTCAACCAAATCTATGAAAACTATTCATCTCTTATTAAAATTCTGAAGACATATGAAGAAGATATCCCTGGTTTAGCGGAAAAGTTAGAAAAAGGCCCGAAAGAAATGAGAGATTTTCTGAATAATCTTGAGATTAAAAGATTTATTGAAATTGATCGTCAGAAAAAAACTTTTAAAGTAAAACACGGTTTAAAACTTTTAATTTAATAACTAGATTATTCTCTTTGCATCTTTTTCTTCTCAATCTTATTAGCTGCTTTAAGAATAAAATAGCTGATTAATGAGCCTACTAGAAAAGGTACTAATATTTGGAGCCATAATAATTCAATTTCTAATAGATAAGTGGGGGGATCATGCTGAAGATTTGGTGGGATCGTTCTCAGATAATAGGAAAATGCAGAGGTTATCCATGTATAAGCCCATGCGATAAAAGTGGCAATTCCTAACCATTTTCCCTTTTTATAGATTGAGGCTTTTTTAAAATATGAGATATAGGTTTTCCATATAATTACTGCCATGACAGCAAAACTTGGCCAAACATGGATATTAAATGAAGGATCTCCTCCTTCAAAGGGGGGGATGTTAAAAATTAATGCTCCAATAAACCCTGATAAACCCGCAAATAAGCCTAGGAAATACAATGTAGTTGCAAATCCACCAAAAGCTCGGTGAGCTCGAAATAATACGTCATTAGTTTTTAATATTCCTATTTTTTTCTTTTTATATGCTGCGTAGGCTCCGGTTGCTAATTGTACCGTAGCACATAAACAACCCAACATAGTTATTATCGTATTGAATTCCGCGACAGAATATGTTATTCCTCCTGTTGTTGCAAATATCATCTTAAATTGACCTTTATTATATTTTCTTTATTTATTTTAATTAGTAATTAAAAGAATTATAAAATTTTTGAATATAATTTATAATTCTGAAGGTAAAATTAAATCTTTATTGTATTGATTCCTTACTTTCTTTAGTTCATCTCTTTGCCTATAAAGAGTTTCCCAGAAAAATTGAGGGATATTTTTCTCCTTTTTGTAAATCTTTTCAATTCTATCTAATTTTTCAAGTAATTGCGATACTCTTATGGAGAATTGTTCTTCAAAATCTTTTTCAGAATATATTTTATTAAGATAAGTATTAAAAAGTTGTTTAAGATCGTGATATTTTGGTATATATCCAATAGGGGTCTTTATTACGTCAAATTCATTATTACATCGCCCATTTGCCCATAAAACCCAAACCAATTTGTCTAACATCCCATTCAAATACTTTCCCTCTTCATTTTTTAAGAAATAGTTTGTAGCAAAGATTTTAGGTGGATATTTCAAACGAGCACCAAATTTCTGATGATTTTTTAAATATTTTCCTATAGGAACCACTATAAAGTCGAGATTTGCCATTGGCTGCCAAGATCTCACACCTTCAGCACCAAGAGTGGCAGATGTTGTTTCAGATTCAATAGAAGCACCTAAAAAGACTCCATTTTCCCAATCTATGCTTTCAAGTACTGGAGGCATTGTATCGCTATCTCTACCTCCATAAAAAATACCATGAATGGGTACTCCATCAGGATTATGAAGATTAGGATCAGTATTGCTAAGTTCTTCAAGACGTATTGTATAACGAGCATTTGGATGAGCTAGTGGAATTTCTTTACCATTTTTATCTTTCTTACCTTTATACCAGTTTCCCGAAAAATTAAATCCTTTATCTGGAATTTCTCTCCCATCTCCAATCCAATAGGGAGTTTCAGTTTCAGTTTCAATAAGCACATTAGAAAAAATAGTCTCTCGAGGTGAAGTTAACGCTTTAAAAATAAGGGGGTCATCTTTTGCATTCACATCCTTTATAATTCCAAAAATTCCTCTTTCAATGTTTACTGCATGAGCATAACCATCATCCCAAACTCGAAGATATGCTATATCATCTCCGACTATTTGTTGTCCAGGGAGCATTGCAGTGCTTGTTTTTCCACAAGCAGAAGGATATGCTCCACAAAAGTATGTTATTCTGTTTTTGTTATCAGGAAGTGCTCCCATAATAAAGTAGTGCTCCGTAAGCCAATCCTCGTTATTTGCTTTATAAATTCCTAATCTTAGAGCAAGTTTTTTCAGTCCTATTGAATTTCCGGCATATTGATTATTTACTGAGAGGACACGACTTTCTTTCAAATCTATATAAATTCTACGGTTTTCAAGATTTTTCGTAACAGGGGGGTCTCCAATCAAATCTCCTGAAGAGTGAATAAAGTAAAAAAATTCATCAGAACCTTTTAGTCGTTTAAACTCCTCATAACCAGATCGGTATAGGAGATCTTCAGAATGAGCAACATAAAAGGAATCAGTTAATTGCAGAGCAAGAATTGAAAACTTAGAGTTTACAGGACCCAAACAGAAAAACCTTACAAGACATTCATGCCCTTTCATACAACCATCCATTATTTCCAAGATTTCACTTAATCCTTCGTTTCTATCCATAGTATTTATCCAAGGATATACATTGTCGTCTTCTTTAGGTATCAAGACTTGTGTATGCTCCTTATCTCGAGCTTGATCATGATTTGCCATAGTTATAAAGCCATCAAAATGAACTGTATTCCCTTCCAATTTTAACTTTTGCTCTTCTCCGATTTGAATCGTTTTGTGTCTTACGTAATCGATATCTTGTTTAGAATCTGAAATTACTGAGATCTTACTTGGTTTGCATAGATCGGTAAATTGAGTTATAATACGTAAAACGTGATTATTTTTTAGAGCAAGTAATTTCTCGAAATCTTTTTGTGATAAAAGATCCTTCTTAACGTAATCATTAATTGTATCTAAAGAATCCATTTTTTCTCGATAAATCAATCTATACTTTCAAAAGTGAAAATATCGTTAAAATATTTTCGAAAATATAAGAATTAAGCTAAAAACAGTTAAATTTTAAAAAAAAAAAAATAAAAATATAAATTATTAATTTTTTAGGGTTCAACTAATATTTTAATTTCTTTAGTTTCGGGATCCATTGCACATTCGAAACCCTCTTCAACAATATCATCTAAGGGAATAATTTTTGTTACAATGGGTTCGGGATCTATTAAGTCTTTAGCAACTAACTCGACTGCGTATTCAAAATCCTTTTTTGTATAAGACCAAGCACCTTGGATTCTAATTTGATTCATTACGTACTTAAGTAGATTGATTTCGACTGCCCTATCCCATATACCTACCTGAACGACTGTACCACCTTTACGTACAACATCAATTGCTGCGTTAACCAATAAGGGAACTCCTGAACATTCAAATACGTAATCTACACCACCGTAGTTCCGTTTAGGGAACCTTTTAATTTTAGCTAAAGCTAATTTATTTAAAGCTAAGTCTGGTTTAAACTTTTTAGCAATTTCTAATCTATAGGGGTTTTTTTCAACTACAGCAACAGCTCTAGCACCAGCTATACTTAAATATTGGAGTAAGAACTGTCCCATAGTTCCCATTCCTAATATCACACAATAACTTCCTGGGATAAAGTTGGCTTCCCTTAGAGCAAGTGGAGAGGTAGCAATTTGATCGAAAATAGTACCATATTTATCAGGAATAGTTTCTGGAAGAGGAACAAGATTTTCTTCTTTAACAAGTACATATTCTGCATGCCCTCCATTCTGACCTATACCTATTGAATCTTCATAAATACATAAATTATCATGTCCAGTTTGGCAAAAATGACATTTTCCGCAGCAAATACCTGGAAATATCGTGACTCTGTCATTAACTTCCCAATTTTTAACCTCAGGACCCAACTCCGCTATACTACCAGTAATTTCATGACCCAATACAACCTTCATAGGATATAAACCAGTTTTATACGCTTCGAGATCAGATCCACAAATCCCAGAATATTTTACTTTAACTAAGATTTCTCCCTTTTGAGGAGTAGGTTTTGGAATATCTATAATACTTATAATACCTTTTCCTTCATACTTTGCTGCTTGCAAATTTTATCAACCTATTTTTTAGCTGTTGTTTCTACGGTAACGAATTTAACTTGCTTTTTTACTTCACGTTCATAAGCACTTGGTTTATAGGCTCCTGCAGCGAGATAATCCATAACGGTATTCACTTTTGGATTGATTCGGACATCAATTACGGCAGGAAGTTTTGAATCGAAAGCTCTTTGTAATGCAGGACGGATTTGATTGGGATCACTTATTAATTCACCGTAGCAATTAAAAGCTTCAGCATATTTGTCATACCTTGTATCATCACTCAAGGAAGAAGCTAAACCGAAAGCCTTCTTACCATGTGCTAATTTCTGGACACGTGCTACCATACCCCATAATCTGTCATTACTTATTACGACCACAATAGGTAAATTATGTCTTCTAGCAGTATCAATCTCTTTCCCATTAAATAAGAAAGAACCATCACCAGTCAATACTAATACTTTTTTGTTTGGATAGACATATTTTGTTGCGATTGCAGCTGGTAACCCTCCACCTAGATGCTGTATTCCTAATCCTCCTGAAAAATAGACAGACTTTGGGAAGTGAGATTTCAAAAATGTGAGGCCCCATACAGTTGTATCCCCGCCATCTAAAATGATAATATCATCTTTTGACATAAAATCAGCGATTTCCTTTACAAGACGTTGTGGTTGAATAGGAATTTTATCAGAAGAACCCTCCTTTTCTATTCTTTCTTCAAATTTTTGAAGTTGATCATGGACAGTTTCATTCCAATTTGTTTCGGATCGTGGAGAAGATAACATCTCATTAGCAAATTTATTGCATTGCTTTAATACACCTTTTATATCACCTATGATGGGAACATGGATCGCTCGGTTTCTTCCTAATTCTTCTGCTTTAATGTCTACTTGAATTATTTTTGCTTCATCAGAAAAGCAAGGCATATAACCAAAATTCATAAGTTCGGTAATTCTGGCTCCTAATAATAAAACTACATCCACCTTCTGCAACAAGACTGTCCCAGGACCATCTAAGGGACTTGCCAATCCAAAATACATAGGATGATCCGGTGGAAATGAACCCAATCCAAAACCCCACACACCTACCGGAATTTTAGTTAATTCAGCAAATTTAATTAACTCACTTGAAGCTCCTGAAAAATTTGTTCCAGTTCCAGCAATTATTAAGGGTCGTTCTGCATTTAATAATAAATCTACAGCCTTTTTAACAAGGTCTTCATTGCCGTAAGGGCCTGCTTTTGCTCTTAGCATTTCGGTTGGCATAAAGGCTTGTTGAATTATATCTAATTCACCATCACTTTCCTTAACCATAACATCAACTGGAACAAGAAGTAGTACAGGTCCCGGTCGCCCTGTTGTTGCTATTCTAAATGCCATATTTACATATTCTGGCAATCTTGCCGTTTCATAACAATAACCTGCCCATTTAGTAACTGGTCGAAAAGAAGGAACAACATCAACCTCATTCATTGCTAATTTTTCAAAATTCATCATAGGAGTACTGGTACAAATTGCGACGATAGGGATACTTGAATCATAAGCAATTGGGATTGCTGGGAATAGATCAGTAATACCCGGCCCAGATTGGACAGAGCATACCCCAACTTCACCTGTAGCAAGATAATAGCCCATAGCAGCATGTCCTGTAGCCTGTTCATGACGAAAATCAATTAAATCTATACCAGTTTCAGTACACTCCTTATCATTGCAGTAATTATAAATCATATCATTATCGCCGCATAAAGTCCAAATTACTTTTACTCCTTGATTACTTAAAGCGCGAACAATGAGTTGCGCTCCATTAACTTTTACCATTATTAAATAACTCCTATTTTCTAGGTTTTTTTAATTAAATTATTTAGTATTTAAACCTAAGAATATTTAATATTTGAATTTCAATAAAAAAATTAAAAGTAAAATTAAACCAAAAAAATTAAAAAAATTAAAGAAAAAGTAGATTGATTATTAGTCTAATTTTGATTTGCTTCCTTTTGCATTTATGATTCGATCTACTCTTAAGATTAAGTTAGCTAATTCACTTCCGGACTTAATAATATGTCTTATTAAGACTGTCGGTTCAATTATTCCTTTTTTGAAATTGTCCCCTATAGTATTAGTAATAGTATCTATACCATACCATTTATCTTCGTCTGTTTTATGAGAAGCCCTTAATTCAGTTAATTTGTCAATTTCATCCAAACCAGCATTTTTAATCAGAGTTTTAGGAATTTCTTCAAGTGCTAAGGCAAAAGCATTTATTGCAAGTTGCTCCTTACCACTGATTTCATTAGCATAACCTCTTAATTCTTTTGCTAGTTCTAAATATACTGCTCCTCCACCAGCTACTACCGATTGAGTATCCATAATCTTAGCAATTACTGAAAGGACATCCTTCAAAGCAAGTTCAGCGGAATTTAATAGTTTATCAAGGCCACCTTTTAATAAAATTGAAACTGCTTTAGGATTTTTACATCCAGTAAGGATCGTATAATCATCTTTATCAATTTTTTCAAATTTTACAGTCTCTGCATATCCTAAATCTTCTTCTGATAATGACAGTAAATCATCTACTCTTTTTGCTCCAACAGCTTTTAATACTGCATTCATATCACTATCTCCTAAGTTTTTTATTGCTACTATGCCTTCTCTTGCCAGATATGCACCAAATTTATCAGATATGTCTTGACTATTAATAACCATATTCACTCCTAAATCATTAAATATTTTTAAATAATCTTTAAGTATTTTTTCTTCTTGGTCTAAGAATTTTTGAATATCACTAGGAGCGGAGATTCGAATTTGGGCATCAAATTCGGTTTTCTTGACGTCTAATTTTCTTCTTACAACAGCGATTTGTGCATTTTTTATAATATCGGGCATCGCAGGATTTACTTTTTCTTTTTGAATGTAAACTCCATTAATTAATTCAGATTCTTTCAGAGATTTACCCGGTGCTTTTACTATCTTCACGTTTCCAACCTTAGAAAAAACATTTCCGTCCTCATCAGCTATATGTTTGACAGCATCTAAAGCAAGTTTTGCGAAATGATCTTTTGCAGCTACGATATCTTTTGAATTCATAGCGGTAATAGCAGCATCTATATATTTTTTATCATCCTCTTTAGATATTTTAGCTGCAATTTTATCTAAAATCTCTATGGCTTTATCAGATGCTAATTTAAATCCGTGTGTAATTGGTTTCGGATGAATATCTTGTTCAATCAATTCCAATGCATTTGATAATAAAGCGGCAGCAAATATGACAGCAGAGGTTGTTCCATCTCCAACTTCCTCATCAATAGCTTTTGCAACATTAACCATCATGTTAGCAGCAACATTTTCAATATCTAGCTTTTTTAAGATCTCAGCTCCATCATTTGTTATAATAATATCGCCTACAGAATCGACTATCATTTTATTCATACCTTTTGGGCCTAATGTTGACTTTACCATCTCAGTAATTGCCATAATAGCATTGATATTTTGAGTTCGAGCTTCCCGTTCTTTAGTTTCTTCTGTTCCTTCTTTTAAAATTAATATTGGTACTGACATATATATACCTCCTAAAATCTATTACATGTTTTTCAATAGAATATTAAAATTTTTGGTATAAACTAACTGAATTTATTAATATACTAGATTTTAAGAATTTTATGATTTAGAGATCATTTATAAATAAAAATGAAATTTTTTCACTAGCAAAGATAAATTATAAATGTTTTTTAAAATACATAATATTAGTTTTAAATTTGAATAACATTCTATTTCTAAAATGAAAAAAGAAAAGATTCTTGATGAAATCGATCGAAATATTATTCGTATTCTTCAAGAAAATGCGAAAACGTCTTATCGGGAAATTCAAGAGAAATTAGGAATTTCTATTGGGACCATTCATAACAGGATTACTAAACTTGAGAATAATCAGATTATTGAGGGTTACACAGTTAATCTTAATAACGAGAAACTTGGTTATAAATTAAGCTTTTTAATTAGAATACAAATAGATGGTAAACACACTAGCGAAATCCTAGATAAAATTAAAGATAAACCAGAAGTATGTTCAGTTTTTCATACAACGGGTGAACAATCTGCTTGTTTAATATGTCGATTTAAAGAATCTGGAGATGTTCATGATTTTATAAGAGAACTAAATGAAGAAGAATATGTTACTAAAACGATTTCTAACATGGTTTTAAAAGAATATAAAAATACATCATCCATTATTGGATTATAGATTGAAAAAAATGATTAATTAGAGAAATGCTACTTATTACTTTTCCTTTTCTGGATCAAATTTCAAAGAAATGGAATTTACACAGTATCTCAAACCTGTTGGTTTTGGACCATCTTTGAAAACATGGCCTAAGTGTCCTTTACAATTTTTGCATAATATCTCTTTCCTAATCATTCCATTACTAAGATCGGTTTCTGTTTCTATATTTGATTGTTCAATTGGAGCATAAAAGCTTGGCCAACCAGAACCGGATTCAAATTTTGTTTCTGAATCAAAAAGAGGTACACCACACCCAGCGCAGTAATAAGTTCCTTTTTCATGATTATTCCAGTATTTCCCCGAAAATGGTCTTTCGGTTCCTTTCTTTCGAAGTACTTCATACTGTTCCGGTGTTAACTTATCTTTCCATTCATCATCTGAATTTTTCTTTTTACTCTTCATAATATTTAAATAAACATAAAACGAATAGTTATAAGTTTTGATTATAAATCTTTAATAAAATAATCATTTCATTATAAATGGGATAATAAAATCTAAGTAAAAATATTTGAAATATAATAATCTTGATTAAATTTTAATAAAGTTACCAAAAATTATTTTTCTATATAAACGTGATCTGGTTCAAATACTTTTTTTCCAATATTTTTAATTTTGTTATCAATGAATTCATTATAGAAGCAGGAATAATATCCTTTATGACAAGCTCCTCCAACTTGTCTAACCTTAAAGAGCACAGAATCGTAATCGCAATCTATAATTATCCTTTTTATCTTTTGAACGTGTCCGCTCTGTTCTCCTTTTTTCCACAAAACATTTCGAGATCTTGAAAAATAGTGAACTAATCCAGCAGTTAAAGATTTTTTAATTGCTTCTTTATCAGCGAAAGCTAAAATTAAAATCTCATTAGTTTTATAATCTTGAGTTATAACAGGAATTAAATTACCTTTAATTTTCGAAAAATCAAGTAAATTGATAAAATTATCAATTTCTTTTTCAGATTGGTTTTTCATACATATCAAAATATTTTATTTTGTTAATACTTTTATTATTAATATTATTATAAACTAATTTGAAATTAGAATGTCGTATATTGATCCATGGGG
>JBHLNZ010000135.1:0-5763 GCA_048941015.1 Promethearchaeota archaeon
AACTTATTGTTTAAATAAGAAAGTGTTGTTGGATGACAAGCATAATTGATAATACATCCTATTATTCTGTTTGTTTCCAAACTTTTAAAAACTATTACACCTAAATCTGGAATTATATTTATCTCTGGATCTCTTCTATTAAAGACAAGATCAGGATTAAAAGCTTCTTTTTTCCATGAGAATTTACATGACACAAGATTATCAAATAATTCATTAACCATTTTGACGATTCTATTTGAAAACCATACAATAAACTTATCATTTCTATTAGCTCCAAACATTATTCCACGCATTACATTTACTGTTCCTCCTGGCCAATAAAATTCACCAGTTAAATCAAAAGATGCATGAGAATGTGTAGCGTGTATTATAATTTGTTCTTCCTGAATGCTTGAATGATTATTCTTTATTTTTTCTTTAATATATTTCGTAATGGAAAGAGGTAATTTTAAAGTATCCACTGAGATCAATAAAAGAAAATCATTATTTTCCTTAGAGGATGAGCTTTCTATTAAAACACCGTACGCAAAAATATCATCCAATTTTCCAAGACAAGGATCTTTGCGAGTATATCCTGCTAATGGTTTTCCAATATAGTCTTTAGGAGTAATACTTACTCTATTGAACGCAACTTTCATTAGATTATATTATCTTAAATTTATTCAAAAATTTTACTTTTTTCAGATTTAGGATTTTTAGAGCTTTATTTGCGTAAATTTTTTATTTTTTTAAATATTTACCCTTTGTATATTACCATTAATAATAATTAAATAGTGTTTTTGTATGTCATTGAATAAATTAAAAATATTAGGTATGGAAGGAATGATCTCGAATTATAAGAGAGGACGTCACACAGTTCACCCCAAACACTGTATAATTGTCTTTCCAGATATTAAAACTAAAAAAGATGCTAATAAGTTAATTGGAAGATCAGTTGTTTGGATAAGTTCAACGGGAAAAGAGTTAAAGGGGACAATCACTCGTTCACATGGAAATAATGGTGCAGTTAGAGCTCATTTTAAAAAAGCAGGAGTTCCAGGCCAAGCACTTGGGACTAAAGTAAAAATTATTAAATAAATTAATTTTGAAATTTGAAATTTAAATCTCATTTTTAAAAATATTGCCAGTTTTTAGGATTTCTGAGATAATACTTAAATAACATACTTATTGATATTTAGAAAACCCATCTAAATCTTTGATAAAGCGATAGTTTATATTTTGATCAATAATTTTGGGTTTATTAGCTAAAATGTCGGAATTGCATTTACAAATTTGTCGATTTTGTCAACGTAATATTAAATTAGCATATTATTGTGAGGATTGTGGTGCTTCATGCTGTTCTGATTGTTTAACTGAAGAACGAATTGAATCCTTCATTTGTCAAGATTGCAATTCCAAAAATATTCAAGTTTCTGAATCTGGGAAAAAAAAATTTTGCAAAGATTGTGGAAAAGATAATATAACTCAAGTTAATCAATTAATTAAATCTTGTCCTAAATGTCATTCTAATCATATAATTAATATTTATGAAAAAAAGGAAGAATTGGAAAAGAAATTCTTAGAATTAATCAAAAATGCTCGATATTTTATTGAACCTTTTAGGGAAATTGTTAATAAATTATATGTTTTAAGACAAAAAGTAAAAAGAGCAAGAAGCCCGCCAATTAATTGTTATCATTATCCAAACATGGAATCTGATTTATTATCTCTCTTTAAATTATTTATTTATGCTAAGGAAAGTCTTCAAGAAAAAATTAGTATTTTATTTCACCACTTGTCATTAAATAAAGAATACTTCTTTGATATTTATACTCAACCTAATTCTAATGTGAGAATAATAGAAGGAATATTAGAAAATTTAAATGCAAGTTATGATTCAATAAATGATTTTACATCAAACAATATAACAACAATTAATAAAAGCATGGAAAATTTGCAGCAAAATCTAAATTTCATCGATAAGATCGCTTTTTTCTTCAGATCCTATAAAAAGTTTCTGAATTTGGCCGAAGAAGAAAAAGCGGTTTTTGCAATTTATGCGAAGCTTGCAAATGGTTTAAATACTCATGAAAAATATAAAAAACGTAAAGGAATTTTATTTATAACCAATTTTGATTTATCATTTGTTCATGAAATCGGAAGGATAAAAAAGAAGAAGGAAACCATTTTTAAAGCACCTGTACAAGACTTAACAAAAATAAAAATAAAAGGCAAAATTTCAAAAAAATTGTATATAGAATTCGCTTATGGAAGGTATGAATTTACACTTCCCCATAAAGCTATTACTAAAGTAATGGACTATATCCTTTTAGCAAGAAGTTTTGACGAACTTGTTATTTTTGATGAAGAAGCAGCTAAAAGATTGTACGATATTGATATAGACCTCAGTGATTTAATTAATTATGTAGAAGAAGCAATAAACTCCTTTTTTAGTTTAAAATGCCAATATAATAATCTCAGTCAAAATAAGAATGTTGCAAATAGTTTTAATAAACAGTTGCTTTATCAATCTCAGTTTCCCAACATACCAAATCAACAATTGAACTCTAATTATTCAAATACTCCTCTAACCTCAGTTTATAACCAAAATAGCTCACCTGAAAATTTATCGCTTTATCCTAATAATAATTTTTCTGATTTAAAGAATAATATGATCCAGACTCCAAGAGAGATGAGATATTATGGAAATTCTTTAGGACAATATTTACCTCCTAATTATAATGAAAACAGTTTCTTTCTCCAAAATTTTTATAATCCTAATAGAATTCAAAATTATAAGCCAAACAGATTTACTGATCCTTATGTTGGAAATATCTCTGATATTGAGGAAAAAAATATATTAATGAGAAAGTTGGAACAAATGCAGAAATACGGTCCAATATATCAAAATGATATTAATAAAAATAATATAGACTTAATGAATGATCTATCAAAATATAAAACTTCAGATCACTTTCTTAATAATGATCCATATAATCAAGCTTCTTCCTATCAAGAATACTCAAGGAATCACTTATCGGATTTATTTAATGATGATTATTCACTTTCTACTAAACCAGCTTTTACAAATATGAGGTCTTCTCGGTACGATAAAATGAAGCGTAAAAAAATATTGGAGTTAGAAAAAGAACGATACAGTCTTGAGGAAACATTAAAGACTCTGGATTCTAAATTTGAGAAGGGGATCATATCTGAAATAGATTATTTTAGAACATATAAAAATCTTCAAAAAGATTTATACCTTGTTGAGAAAAAAATTGAAAATCTTGATGAAGAATTCAAAGAAATAGAATCAATGAGGCGAATCAACGGAGAATTCGATCGAAAAAGATATTTTACGTAATTTAAAATTAAAAAATATGCTTTAAAAGAGATTTTTATGATACCAATATTAATTAAATTAAAATAAACATTCTTAACAATTTAGCTTCCTTCTAACTCTTTACGTAATTTTTCGATTTCATCTTCAAGTTTGGCTTTTGTTTTAATTTCAGGCTCTTCTTCTTCAGTATCAAATTCTGAAATATATTGAAGATCGTCAATAGGAACATCTGGCATTTGACCTCCTTGTTCTAAAAGCATCTCTGTCTCTAATTGATTTAATTCATCAGTCACATCAATCGCAAGATCAATTTCAGGATCACCTGCTAAAATTTCTGCTGATTCTTCTATTTCAGAAACATATGCTTCAGAATCCTCAGCAATTTCAGCTATTTTAGTAGGAGCTGCTTTTGTAGCGATTGTTTCTAGCTCATCTCTAATTCCTCCCATTAAATCACCAGTCATTGATATCATTTGCCCTTCCTCAATTGCTTCAATCTGTCTTTCGATTTTTGCCCTAATATTATTTGCCCTATCTACTTTCATTTGGTATTGCTTGAATTGAATCAAATAATTCTTTGCTCTCTCCTTTTCTCCTCTTTTCAAAGCGATTTTTGCATTTTTTCTCGCAATTTCAGCTCTTTTATTATAAGTTTTATTTGCTAAAGCTATTTTACGGATGTGAGCTTTTGCTTTTACTACAAGTTCTTCTTTTTCTTTACTTTTTCTTGGAAATAATTTCTTCTTCAGTCCCAATTCTTCTAGTCAACTCTTTTTAGAAGTTTTAATTAATAATATCTCTTTTATATTTATAATGATTTTTTTAACTTAAAAATTTAATAGAATATATTTCATAAAAAAATCTTAGAAATAAAATCTTTCATAGTCCAAATTTTGATTTTGATTTGCCATGAAAAAAGTTATACTAAATTTTAAAAAATTATCAAAAAATTATCAAGAATTAGTTCAAGAAGCATTTAATAAAGACTTTTTAGACTTTATAGTTTCTAAAGAATCCTATTTTGCATTTGAAGATGTTGCCCGATTAAAAATCTATTCTATGGATCCTGAAATTCAACCTGACTATTTAATATATAATGATATTAATAAATTGAAAAACCTATTGATGAAAAAAGAAAAACCTTCTAATAATGTTGGTTTCTTTATGGAAATAAACTCTAAAGAAGATGAAGAAACCATAATTGAAGTAGCTAAGTCTGGAAAAGTTGATCTGGTTATTGTAGCCACAACAAATTGGAAAATTATCCCAATTGAAAATATAATAGCACAAATTCATAATTATGATACAACATTAATCGGACTTGTTGAAAATATACAAGAAGCTGAAACTTTATTAAAGACACTTGAAATGGGTGTTGATGGAATAATTATAACTCCAAAAGATATAAAAGATATTATAGAATTAAAAAAACTCTTGTATCCTCATTTTCAGTTAAAATTAACAAAAGCAAAAATTATCAAAATACAAAATTTACCGGAATGTGATAGAGTATGTGTTGACACCACTTCTATTCTAAAGATAGGAGAAGGTATGCTTGTTGGAAGCACTGCAAAAGGTTTTCTTTTTATTCACTCTGAAACTATAGAATCTCAATTTGTTGCAGCAAGACCATTTCGAGTAAATGCTGGTGATGTATCTGCATACATTTTAGCCCCTGACGATGATCCTAAACGTTTGTATCGAACTAATTATTTAAGTGAATTGAAAGGAGGCGATAAAGTGATAGTTGTTAATACTGAAGGAGAGGTCAGAATTGTTTCAATAGGGAGAATAAAAGTTGAAACTCGGCCTATGTTAAGATTTGAACTACAAGCCTTAATAAATGGTGATAAAATTAATTTTAGTTGCATTTGCCAAAATGCAGAAACAATTAGATTGGTTGACCAGAATAGAAATATAGTATCAGTAGTTGATATAAAAATAGGTGATGAGGTTCTAGTTCATATAGGTCCTGGTGCAACTCACTTTGGAACAGTTATAAACGAAAATATAATTGAAAAGTAAATTTATAGTTTATTATTTCTTTAATCTTCATAGATAGCAATATTATTTTTACTTTCTTCCACTTTTACTTTAATTTTTTTATTCAAATATACTTTTTTTAGATTATCATGAATATATTTTGCTAATAATTCACTAGTTGTGGCAGATAAAGGTAAATAAACTATTTCGGAACGAGGAAAAACATATTTCTTATTATTAGTTAATATTTCAACTGAATCGTTCTCTTCTTTTATTGTTAAGTAAGTTGAATTTTTGGGAATAAGTATGGAATGATCTAAAGGTTTAACGATTGATTTAACATTTTTCTTCAACTCAAAAAAATCAACTACAAAATAATTTTCGTCTAAATCAGAGCTTACTTCAACAGATACATAATAATTATGGCCATGAAGTCGAGAACATTTTAGAGGTTCTTT
>JBHLNZ010000046.1:0-24663 GCA_048941015.1 Promethearchaeota archaeon
AATACAATTTGGTTAAATCCAGAATTAATTAGACCAGAATGGGCTCCTTGGACAAGAAAAATCATCTCTAGTATTATTCCAATGTTTCACCTAACTATTGAAGGAATAGAAGAAGCTATGGATTATCTTAGAAAATCTGGTAAAAATATGTATACAACCGTTCAGATGCTTAAAGGATTAAACTATTAAGCTAGTCTAAAATTTTAAGATATGAATCTCCTTATAAACTCTATAATCTTAAATTAATGAAATTAAAACTCTTCATTTAATAATGAAATTGCCTTATTGTCATTCATGACACAATCTTTTATTAGAAGAAATCGTGGTGATCAAAAATTAGTCAAATCCAAATAACCTTACCTAACGAGCCAGAAAAGTATCTCCAATCTATTTTAGACGTGCTAAAAAATGAATTAAAAATGAAGAATATTCTGCTTTTAAAGGGAATTGATAATTCACTTATCATAATTCGATGCGAACGTACTATGGTTCCAGATGTAATCAAAAATTTGAATAAAAATGGTGTAGGTACGTTGCATGGCATCATTGATATTTTATCTCTTAAAGCATCCATTCCCGATATTACGCTCGAAGATGATGAACAAGAGAAAAAAAAGAACATTCTTTCACAGAGAATATCTATAGAAGAAATAAAAAAAAATTTGAAAGATACCACAAAGTTAAATCTCGAATTTTTTATATTCATCTTTTTATCGGCTTTAGTTTCTGGAGTAGGGTTGATTTTGAATTCTTCAATCATCCTCATTGCTTCCATGATTTTATCTCCTTTAATGAGTCCGATATTAGGAGTTTCTTTTGGAATCGCTAGCAAGGAATATAAAATGGTAAAAGTGGGGATTTTAGAACAAGGTTTAGGTTTAATTATCTCAATTGGGACAGGTCTTTTACTAGGAGTACTAGCATTAACTCTCTATGCGCCACTTACTATTACTCCTCAAATGATTGCGAGAGGGTTTCCCAATATATTTGATCTGATTGTAGCGGTATGTGCAGGTATCGCTGTTGGACTTGGAATCACCGGTAGCATTAAGACTTCATTAATAGGTGTGGCTATTGCTGTTGCACTTATGCCTCCCGCTGTAAACATTGGACTCGCAATAATCTATGATGATCTTCCACTTTCATTAGGGAGCCTCATCCTATTGCTTATGAATATTATTGCGATCAATGTGTGTGCATTAATTATATTCAAGATGAAAAAAGTCACTCATGTTAGAAAAGCCTATATCTTTTGGGAAGGAACGAAAGAATTACCAGACTATAAAAGCGAAACATAAGTATAATTCATCATTCAAATTACCTATGGCTCTTTTTCAAAGCTAGTCTGTGAATTTTCCCTATGGCAGTTCTTGGTAATACTTGTATAAATTGAATTTGGCGTGGATATTTATAGCCTGCCATGTTTTCTTTTGCCCATTCTATGATTTCATTTTCAGTAATTTTCCCAACATAATCTCTTTCGAGGACTATAAATGCTTTAATAGTTTCCCCTATATCTGGATCAGGAACTCCTACTACTCCTGCAGAAGATATAGCGGGATGCTCTTCTAACTTTTCTTCAACCTCTTTAGGCATAACCTTATATCCTTTATACTTTATTATATCCTTCATACGCCCCTCAATATAGAAATAGCCGTCTTCGTCTATTCTTGCAAGATCTCCCGTTCTTAGCCAACCATCTTCAGTAATTACTTTTTTTGTAGCTTCTAAATTATTCCAATAACCTTTCATTACCTGAGGCCCTCTAATTAGCAGTTCTCCTACTTCTCCGGGGTTTAATTCGTTAAAGGTTTCAGGTTCGATAATTTTCGCATCAGTATTTAGAAGAGGAATTCCAACACTATTAGGTTTGATTTCTGGAAGCCATGCCGTTTGCATATGTGTAACAGGCGATGCTTCAGTTAATCCAAAACCTTGAGCTACTTTTATATCATTTGTACCTTGGGCCCATTTTTGGGCAATTTCAGGAGACAAAGCTGCTGATCCTGAAATAGAACCTTCTAAAGATGATAAATCGTACTTGTTGAAGTCAGGATGGTTAACTAACATTTGAAACATAACTGGAACTCCCGTAAATAATTTTATCTTATAATATTGAATAAATTTCATGACTTTATTTGGATTAAAATCTCCCATCATTATCATCATTGAACCTACAATTAAAGAGACTATAGCAACTGTGAATCCAAAAGTATGACATAAAGGTAATACCGCTAGCGTAGCTTCTCTCCCTATTCCTTCGCTGTAACGAGCTTTATTCATATATAGAATATTTAATACATCTGATACAATATTCTCATGGCTAAGCATTACCCCTTTAGGTAAACCTGTAGTTCCACCGGTATAAAGCAATGTTGCTATATCATTTAATGGATCAATTGTAATTTTCGGAGGAGATAAAGAAGAGGATTCATTTATAAAATCTTGAATCGTAATAGTGCCTTCTTTAGCTTCAGAACTACCTATTAATATGATATTATCAATATTTACGTTTTTCATTGCTTTTTTAATTGTTCTATAGTTTTTACTGTGAACAAAAATAGTATTAATAATTTCAGAATCTTTAATAATATGAACCACATCACTCTCATTTAAAAGAGGATTTATAGGTGTCACTGAAGCTCCTGTTTGCATTATTCCTATTATCGAAAAAATGAATTCAGGCACATTTTCGGTCATTATAGCAACTGAATCCCCCTTCTTTACATTTATTCTTTGGATTAGTGCATTTGATATTTTATTGGCATGGATTAAGGTTTCTCGATAAGTATATTTCCTTTCATCAGGAACATAATACATAGAAACAGTAGTAGGATACATTTCTGCCGCTAATCTAATTAAATCATGAACGGTTATTGGATCATATTTAATAGATTTAGGTATTTCATTGGGATAATGTTTTAACCAGAGCCTTGCTTGATCTACCCAAGGTGCCCAATTCTCAAAATCTTCAAAAATATTTAGTCCTTCAATCAAAAAAATCTCCTATATTTTCACTCATTATTAAATTAAAAAAAGTTCTTAACTTTGATTTGTAGACTTTAGTATTTAATCCTTTTTCCTTTATCTAATATATTTACAATTTCGTCAGAATAATAGTAGAAAATTTTTCCTAAATTCTTCTATTAATTGATTAATAGGGCTATTAATCTTTTATATTAACTATTATTATATAGATTACCTTCAGATAACTTTAAATAGGTAAATCATTACGTATATTCTTAAGGTAAGGAGATCCAAATTTATTAGGAGTTGAAAGTAGTAATGCGAAAAAGAACAGTTTTAATGATATTATTTGTTGTAATTCCAGTTAGCATTCAATTATTCGGTATACCCTTTTTAGGAGTTTCGTTTTCAAACCATGACATCGAATTCAATTACGTATACGATTGGAATTTGAGAGGTACTGGTGGATGGTACGAAGGTTATAAAGAGAAATTTAGGTCTAATGGCCATTATACGGTAGATTTTAGTGGAGATATCGCAATTGTAAATGCTGAAGTAAAATGGAAATTTGTTAGCAGATTGTTTGGTTACATTGAAGAAAGTTACGGTAGTGATGAGATTTATACATTTACATATTCATTAATTAATGGTAGCTATCTATCTGGAACAGATCAAGATTATAATACTTCTGGTATGAACGTTTGGTTTCATATTCCTCAAGGATTAACTGGATCAGAATATTCCTTGCTTGAAAGTAATTATACTAAATTGGGCACGGATATAATTTGGGTAGGCCATTTAATGCCATTCACTGGAATTAAACTGCGGGATAGTGGTGAATATTTTAGAGATGATATTTATGGTGAATTTGATGCTGAATATACTGTAGATAATTATTTTACAAAAAGTGGGTATTTAATAGGAGAAGTTTATACTGAATACGATGTGGGAGAAGATAGAGACACAGGTTATGATTCTGAGTTTGCAATCAAATCTTATGTTTTTATTACATCAGCAAGTTATCTTAGACCATTTAATTTTGGAATTTATTTTATGGCATATTGGTTCCATATCCTTTTTTTCTTGGTCCTTTTCTATGTAGTCTACGAGCATTACAGATGGAAACAATTGATTATCTCTAAAACACCTCCTTCGGAATCAATAATTATCGAAAAAAATCTTCCGAGAAATCTTCAATTCTCAATAAAGTCTGCTTATTCAGATATGATTCCAACATTTTTAGTGAGAGGGAGAGCTTATGGAAAATTGATAATTACTGCACATACGCAAGAAGAGATTAAAGGCATTGGTTTCATTGAAGAAAATGGTAAAGTTGGTACTTTTTATGGCACATATGCAGAAGCGATGATTCAATATGCAAAAGTGAAATATGCATTTACGGAGATTAATAGAATCAGTGGATTTAAATTAATTGAAAAATTTGACGTTTTTCAGATAGAAAATCTGCACTATATTGATTTGAATTATGATGCTTCTCTAATTAAACCTGTAACTAACCAAGATCTTCCTGAATTAACCAGAATGATTGCTTATGAGGATTATGGAAAACCTAAGAAAAAATATGCTAAATGGGTACTAAAGGCAGTAGAAAATGATATAGCGTTGATTGCAACAGCATCCCCTCGAGAAAGTTGGACTCGGGATATTATGTCTGATATAAATAGACGAAGATATCCTAAACCACAAATCCTTTTAAGTGATATCATTATTGGTATGGGTTTTGCAACACCTGGAAAAGATACTGGATGGCTTTATGGATTATACGTTCATCCGGCATTTAGAAATCAAGGAATTGGAAGTACACTTGTAAAGGCTCGCTTATCTGCTCTTAAAGAAATGGGTTGTGACAAAGCTATAACGGAAATAGCAGAATGGAATGGTCCAGCGAAAAAAATTTACCATCAATTTAATGCTCAAATTATTGGAGATATTAACTTACTAGGAACCAAGATGCCAAAAGTACGTGTGAGGCGATTTTAATGAAAGTAATGAATATATTAGATTCAAATTCATATGAAAATCACTTAATGCACTCTACAAATTTAGAACTTTATGAATCTGATTCGGAAAACATTGAAATAAATCCCCAATTTAAATATCTTAAGAAATGGATTAAAACATATCTTGGTCCAGCAACAGCAGAATTTCATGAATTCAAAAACAATAAACATCTAGCAATTAGAGATGAAAATCGAAATGCAATAATCCCTAAACTTAATACTGAGATTAATGGTAAGAAGTTTTTCTTAGCTGTTAAAGGTTGTGGAGCCTATGAAGATATGTTTTTTGGGGGGGCACTTAATAGATTAGCCATAAGAAGAGCTTGTAGAGATTTTTCTTTACTAAGCAAAGTAGAGAGATTATCTACAGGTTTAGGTTTTATTATGTCAGAATCTTGGATGGGAGAGAGTCCTTATGGAGCACAAGGAAAAATTAATGGATTTGATGAATTAAATTTCTCAAAATTAGCAAATCTTGATTCTATAAATGGTGCTCATATTTGTCCAGCTATAGCAGTAGTACAATTGCCAAAAAAAGTTGAAGAAGTAGCTCGAAAGTTTTTTTGGTTTCGAAGATATAAGGATCATTTCTATCAAGTATTACGGTTAATACCATCTAATGTAAGACTGTATTTTGAATCCAACCACACAATTTCTAATCCAGCTTCTCTTTTTTCTCTTTTTGGAATTAATGATACCAAAAAGTTAGAAGAATTTGAGTTAAATTTCATTAAAAGTGGTATTGCGTTGCTCTCATTATATATAAGGTCAGCTAGGATTGAGAATGGAGAAGTGGCTGGAATAATTTATCAAGATGTATGGTTAGATAAAGATTGTGTGGTAGCACCAAATGGAACTATTCATTTTACTGATATAGAAGGTTTAATTTGGCAGAAAGTACCATTAAATAAATTTACTGAAATTCAGAAAAAAGAATGGCAAAAATTAGTCTTTGAATTCCTTTTTGCCTTATTTCAAATAGATTCTTTTCGACATATAAAAGATGGAATTCAACTCTCATGGTCAAAACAAAGGGAAGAATTAGCTCTTCTTATTCAACTTGCTTTGGATAATGATATATTTGCATATACAAAAAATCAAAATAACGACCTAATTATTGTACTTGAAGAGCCTTCATTACCAATTTTAGAAATACCAATTATAGAAAAGGTGAAATCTGCATGAATTGTGAAAGAGCTTTAGAAATATTAGAATCAATTAAAAATAGGCAAGAAATTCTAACTTCTTATGAAGAAATTACAGATTTAATTAATAGTGCTTTGATTTCCGAGTATAAAGGATCAGGAATAGATAGAAACCTAGAAGCTGAACTCGAACATCTTAAAGATCAATTTAATACTTTAAGTGGAGATCTACGTGATTTATCAAAGGAATTAATTTCAATACAAGGAGAATATGATAATTTAGGGCTTATTTCAAGACTTTTCAGTTATATAAAAATAGGAATCGGCAATAGCTTAAAAAGAGAAATAAATGAATTGAAAAAATTGATTAGTGCTAAAGAATCCGATCTACTTAATATAAAAAACAATTTGCTAAATCTTAATGATATTAAAAAGAATTTAGAACAAGCTGTTAAAGTGAATGGAGTAAAAGTGTTCTTAACTCCTTTTGGTGAAACTATGATCGATGAAATAAAAGCTCGAAAAAGATATTATTCAAGAGATTTAAAAGATTTGAGAGAAGTTCTAAGACGCCTTGATAACGAATTTACCAATTTAATTAGCAAAGTACAAAGATTGATGATGGGGAGCGTTTTTTCAGCGATTTGGGCAGTGTATTTAATTAATTCGAATAATGAGCATTTAAAAAATGCATTTAATGCAATAACTAACAGTGACTATAATTATAAAAACTCAGAAAAAAGGATGATGAAACTTTCCTTAAATATCTTGAAAGATCCAAATATAATAATGCCTCGAACTAATCGTCAAGTTAAAGTAATTGAGAATGAAATGAAGTATGCTTATCGTAGCAATAATCCTTCTAATGAAATTGAGAATAAATTTTTTGCTCAAGGTTTATGGCCTTCTGGAGTTAACAAAAGAACCATCTCCCTTTTAGGAAAAATTTTCTCTGCTTGGGATTCATATCAAACTGCAGACATCTTTGAAGGAGATAAATATCTCGAAAATTTAAGCACACTTATAAAAACTGAACATTATAAAAAATTAGGGGAACCACGGTATGATGAAGAAGTTATGTATAGTTTAATGATATTAGCTTTATCACCTAACATTTCCAGTTATGATTATTTTCATAATTTTGTGAAAGATATCCCTGAAGTTGCTAAATTTTATTCAAGTATAGCAACTTTATTCCCCTGGGATCCTGAAGAAACCTGGATGATTCTTCTTAGAGCAGAATCAAACATACTTAAAGCTCAGAGTGCAAAATTTATTCCGGAGTTAATCGAATATGCTCTTTTATTATCTATGAATCCTCAAATTTTAACAATCGAAAACAATCTTTCGCAAGATGATCTTTCAAGATGGCAACATTTAATAATTCCAACAGTTCACCTATTTATGTATTCCTTCTTAGAAAAAGATTTAGAAAATTACATAAGAAGAAGACCTCTAGCTTATATCATCTCACCAAGATATTATGTACATTCTTCACTGCATTATCATGTAATCGGATAATTTCTTTAAAAAATTAAAATATTTTTATCTTTTTTTTTAATTAAGTCTTCATATGAACTTTAATATCTAGAACTTAGAAAAAGACTATACTCTTATAAATTTAGTTGTAATTTAATTTATTTCTCTTAGGAAATCTGTTGGTAGTTCATATTTCATTGTATTGTAAAATATTGAGTAATATTTCTGAAAAAATTCTTCTTTTTTATTTAATACAGAAGGTTTTTTCTCAATTTTAGCTCGACCCTTAGACCAGAAGAGTTTACCATTATTTTTCAAGTTGAAATTATTTCCTTTTTTAATTATTTTACCTTCTTTTATTACGAATTCAATACTTCTGAATGAATTAGCTAATTTTAGGTATTCTTTACTTAAATTAGTTTCATTAATATTTATATTCAATATATTTAGATCACCATCAGAACCAAATCCTAAATTACCTTTATAAGATCCGATACCCAAAGATTTTGCCGGACTAGCTCTAGTCAATATAACTATATCATTGAAGTTTAGTTCTTTATTAGTATTTATTAGGTGATGATTCTTTATTGATTCTTGATTTAAATCTTTCATGAAGTTAGTTCTTGCTTCTTTACTTACTAACCAAGTTATAATTTCGGGGATATCTTCTACCATAGCATAATTAGGAAAGTTGATTGAGAATTGAATTTGCCAAATGTTTTTAATATTTAGTGCCAAATCCAAAGCATTAGCCCAGATATTAGTATGATTTTTATTTTTTTTATCAAACGTTCGAAATGTTGCAAACGTATCACCTTCGAACTCTACAGCGGATCTAATTAATTTAAATGGATTCGCATTGTTTTGTAGTAAATTTATTAACCGACGATCATCTGTTATTAACGGATTGATTTCATTAAATCCACAGAACCCTAAATCTAAATCAAACTTGTCATTGTTATTTAACAAATTTACAATATTGTTATTATCTCCATCTATATTATAAGAAGAAGCATGTGCTAAATGCATTATTTGATTTCTCTCAAATTTTGAAGTAGTTGGCGAAATTGAGGTTAAATCAAGAGATTGAATCTTTTCTATCAACTGATTTAAATTTTTTTTCCCTTCTGTATTTTCATATCCTTCTATATGGGCATGAATAGAATGTGGTAATTTTAATTTCTCATTGTATTTAATGAATTTTTCATAGATATCTATTGGGTTAAAATTGTAAAGTCTGCCCTTTTCAGAAAGATTTTCTCGTAATTTTTGGAAATTCCAGTTTTCTGCCTCAAACGGATTATATACCTTAAAACCAAATCCTTTAGTTATTTCTAAAAGTTCTGATAAAAATATGGTTGCTTCTTCTTCCATTCCTCTTTGAAATTCTAACTCTAAAGGCCAATAATTACTCAAATTTAATAAGATGGCTTTATCAAGAACAGGAATTTGTTTTAAGTTAAAAATTGTATGTTTAACTAATGATGGAAATACATTAGCCTCAAGGATAAATGTAAAACCATTTGATATATAGGATTTTGCAATGCTTTCAAAAGTTAAACCTTTCCATCCTTGCTTAAATTTAGCATTGTTTATGCCTAGTAATCTTATCCAACTTAATTGTTGTGATGCTACATGTGAATGAATATCAATTGCTGATGGTATGACTGTTTTCCCTTTTACATTAATTTCTTTTACATCTTTTTCATTAGAAAATTTTTCAACAATTTTACCTTCTTCAATTAAAATATCTTTTATTTCACCAGCTAAATCATTAAAAGGATCAAAAATAAACCCATTTTTTAGTAATAGTTTACTCATTATATTAAATCCCCTTAATCTTATTTATTAAATCATTAAATCGTGAAATTGGGTTTGTAGTAGGCTCTATTTTTACTTTAAGGTTTTTATAGATAATCTCATTATCTTTAACTGTAGTTAATTGATTTGACCATATTGAAACTGGCATTTGGACCATTCCAAGGGGAATATCTTCTTCTTTTTCGACTTTAACTATAATATCTCCGTTTTCATTAAAAATTTTCAAGTTATCATTAGTTTTTAATTCTAATTTGTTATAATCTTCTGGATTTAGAAATGCAATTGCTAAATTTTGTTCTAAAGTATTCTCATCTCCAAAAGTAAATTCTTTGGCTTGATCATTATCCACCATCCTTACTATATTTAACATGCACTCCACTTTTTATTCACCCTTTTCTTCTACTTTTTTAATAATACTACTTAACAAGGATTCATCCGAAGGAATATTACTTGGAGGATTAATAATTTTTTTAAGTTGAATTGGCACGTGATCAAGTCTAAATGCTAAACCTTCACATTCAATTCCAGTTATAGCAGTTGGTAATACAACATCAGCTATATTAAAGGTTGCCGATTTACGATTATCAATAAGAATTATAGGTTTTTGTGCTAGATTTGAGCTTAAATTATATGGTAAATGTGAAATTGCATCGGTACCTACGATGATAGAGCAATCAAAGTCTCTACTGGCAATTTTAGATACTATATTATTTTGACTTTGAATTAAATTTCCCTTAGAAAATTCGATTCCCTGATTCTGTCCAGTAAAAGCTAGAGCCACGTGATCAAAACCATTCATATTAAAATGGCCACCTAATAATATAGTAGTAATTCTCCCTTTCTTTTGTTTCGAGTTAGCCATTTCTAATAATTCTAAAAATTCCTTGATCACATTAGAATCTGATTGGCTTTTTAAAACTCCTTGACCAATAAACACTACACCATATTCTGCTTCTGTTAAATGTAATATTAATCTTTTGAGGTCATTTCTATCAATACCTGCAACTCCTTCTGTGGGAGTACTGTCAGCAACACAACATTCTTCTTTAAGAGTATGAATCAAATCTATGTCCTTATCTGTTTCAATCTGTAAGGCTAAATCTCGTACACCCATAACCCTAAAGGATGCTGTTTTGACAGGATCTATAATAACTAAGGTTTTAATCTCCCGGCCAGTCATTCTGAATTTACCTCTTGAGAATAGCGTTTTGTTCAGAAGACGAGGGATTGACTCAGCGGGATTAGCACCCCAAAGGACTATTAAATCTGCTTTATTTATCACTTCTGTAATAGTACTCAATGTTAACCCAGTTTTTACTGATTCATTTAAAACTTTTCCTTGACAAATCGATGCATTAGAATCAATAAAACCGTTAATATGTCTTGCTAATTCAAGACCCTTTAATTGAGCTTCACATGATACATTAGAAAAACCATATAGTAATGGTTTTGATGAGTTATTAACAATATTTAATGCTTTATTTAAGGCTTCTTCCCATGAGACTTTTATTAAATTTCCATTTTTTCTAATCATTGGACTTAATATTCGATTTTTAGCAATTACCTGATCAAAACGTTCTTTTCCTTTTAAACAAGCACCAAAAACCTCATCTATAAAAATTCCATCTGTTCTTATAATAATATCATCACAGAGTAAAGAACAGCCAGAACAAGGTATTCTCTTCATTTTTATTTATACCTTTTTTTTAATGTTAAGATATTAATTATACATATTCAATTTTAATTGCCTCACGTGGACAATACGTTTCACATACCCGACATTCCCTTTCTCTCCCTTCCGCTTCTAATCTTCTACAATGTTCAAGGTTTAATAATTCACATTTGCCCTTTTTAACTTGAAAAAGTTGGTGTTTATCAGGAGGATAGTCTGGAGCCTTTCCACTTAAAGAAGGGGGGCAGTATCTGGCATTAACAGGACATACAGTTACACATATTCCACAACCATCGCATATTTCTTCATCAACATTAATTTTTAGTTCTTTTTGCTTCCCTTCTTCAGAACCAAGTAATTCTTTCAATTGTTCATACTGTTTTTTATACTTTGATTCCAAAAGAGGTGGACAATCATCAACCTTAACTTTCCCTTGAAGCAAATCTAAAGCAAAAGCCATACAAGTTGGTTTTCCACATTCTTTACAATTTGTTTTGGGCAGATATTTATAGAGTTCCATAAAGTTTTGGACTGGAATTAATTTCACCTATTTTAATATTTGCTTTAATTTTCTCTTGAAATATAATATTAGAAGGCTATTAATTTCTTTAGATTATTGAATATAATTTTTTATCTGAAATTAATTATTTAAAAAGAAACTAGTTGATAATTTAATTGCTATTCCATAATATTTTTTTGAGTTCTTTATAGATTTTTGTTATTGCAATTGACGCTTGTGAATTTGGGGCATAATTTACCACAGGTTGTGCATAAGACATAGCTTTAGGAATAGAAAGGTCAAATTTTATTTTACCTAATATTGAATAATCAGTTTTTTTAATGAATTCTTCAAATTCTTTTCGAAATGAGCTCTCTAAATCAGCTTTATTTATAACTATTCCAAAAGGAATATTAAATTGATTAACAACCTCAATTACTCTTATCAAATCATGTAAACCTGAAGGGGTTGGTTCTGTAATCGCGATTACATAATCTAAACCCGAAACTGCGGCAATAACAGGACATCCAATACCAGGAGGTCCATCAATCAAAATAAAATTACTTTCAGGAAATTCTTCTATATCTTCAGCGTACCGTTTAACGTCTGAAACTAACTTTCCTGAAGTTGTACTACCTAATCTTGTTTTTCCATAAATTAAAGAAAAGTCCAAATTAGTTTTATAAGCAATAATCTGCCCGCTTTTAACAGGATGAATTTCAAAAGCATGCTCTGGGCATAATACTTTGCAAGCATTGCAACCCTCACAAGCTAGATAATTAATAACTGGTATTGATTTATCTTCATCCCAACTTATTGCATTAAATTCACAGAAATGATCTTCATAACATTGTTTACAATGAACACATTTATCCTCTATAAATGAGGCTTTTAATGTAGTATACACTGGTATAGTTTTGATATTATCTTGAGATTCTGGAGGAAGTATTAATGCCAAATTAGGAGCATCAACATCAACATCCATGATAATAGGTTTAATATTAGGATCTTTATCTGCTAAGCTTGCTAGAGATGCGGCTAAAGAGGTTTTTCCAACACCCCCCTTTCCCGAAATAATACCTATAATTTTTTGCTCCAAATAGTATCACCTTTTTAATTTTTCTGTTGAATCCATTCTTTAAGATTCTCAAAAATTTTTAAAAATGCTTGATATCCTTCCCCCAGTCTATTAAATTGACTAGTTTTATCCATAAGAGGTATTCCTTGACAGTAAGAATTAACGATATCTTTATCTAATGGAATATCTCCAAGTATTTGAACACCGATATCTTCCAATTCTTTCATAAATTGATCTTTAAAACCCAATAATGAGCTTCGATTTACAATAGCACGATAATCTTTCTTTAGGAGATTAATCAAATCTATTATTCTAACTAAATCTAATTTTCCAAACTTAGTTGGTTCAGTAACGGGGATTACTACATCCGCATTTCCAATTAAGAGCTCCACATCGCAATGTGCTCCTGGAGCAGTATCTAAGATGATAATATCATATTTATTTGGATTGTTATTAATAATGTCTTCTAAATTCTCCATAAGTGTTTCAATAATAGCAGCAGAGCGAGCTTCACCTGGTTTTAATTCTCCAACTAAAAGATCAACACCATAAGCTTTTGTTGTATAAGTCCAACCTATGACTTTAAAATCTGGTTTAATAGCATCTGAAGGACAGATTTTGTAACATAATCTACAACCTGAACAAACTGTCAATATTGGTATTGGTATTGAATCATCAACATATAATAATGCATGTGGAATACAATTTTGAGCGCATAAACCGCATTTTGTGCATTTCTCTTCTATTATTTTTGGTTTAAAAAATAAAACTTCTGAATTTTTTTCTAATTGCCCATTCATCAATAGGTAGGTGTTAGGATTTTCACTATCACCATCTATTAATAATGTCTTATATCCAATATTTTTGAACATTATTGCTAAATTTACAGCCACTAAGGTCTTTCCTGTACCTCCCTTTCCACCAGTTACACAAATAATTTTGGGTTTCTCTGACATTAGACTAACTGCTTAGATACGTATATACTTTAATCATGTATTATTCAAATGAGAAAAATTTAAAAATTGCCTCTTCTTCCCATGCCGCCTCCACGACCTCTTCCCATACCATAATGGGCTCCCACATTCGCTGAAGATATCGTTTGCAGATTTCCTTTTAAGTATAAATCCATAGCTTCTTTAACTGTTAATTGTTTATCGGGCGCTTGATAAATTTTAATATTTAATGCACCTAATGATTGAGCCGCATTTGGTCCTATAAATCCAACGATTAATCCATCTGCTTTATTGTTCGCCACTACTTGAGCAGCATGAATTCCTGCACCACCCATAGCATCTGATGCAGGATTAGGCATCGCTTTTACTTCTTTAATTTCATTGTTTTCTACGGTTATGAAAGTGAAACTTGCACATCTTCCAAAACGAGCAGAAACTTTCTCATTTAGTCCTCCTAATCCACTGGAAGGAACAGCTATTATAACCATATTATATTTTCTCCTCTTTTATTATTTAGTTATTATTTGAATAGAAAATTCTGTTATTTGAGTTATTTTAAAAATTTTGGTGATGATGGTGTTTAAAATCATCATCTGCTTCTGTGTGAATCTTATCCACACCATAACCTTTACCACCACCTGGCTCACAAAGACTTTCTCCACCTAAATTCTTGATCTCGCCATTTAATATCCGTTTTATTACATCATCAATCTTTCCTTGGACTCCTACAATAACTTCAATCCCATATTGATTAAAAAAATCTCTCGCTCGATGGCCCATGCCACCAGAAATCATGTACTGGGCTCCTTGCTTGTGTACAAAACCTGGAATACTACCAACTGTATGCCCTGGATTTGGAAACTCTTCTTTCTTTACTACTTTATTATTTTCAATAGTTATGAAAGTATATGTAGGAGCTCTCCCAAAATGCCCACTTACATTCCCAGAATCTGAACTTATTGCGATTTTCATATTAACCTCGCCTTTAAATTTTGAATGCACTCATAAAATCGAAATGAATAATCATTCAAAATATATTGCTATATTAATTAAACACTTTCTACTATAAAAATTTAATGATAATAGAATAAAACATGAAAACATTTAGTGTTTTGAAACAATTTTTAAATTAATATGTAAAATTTTAAATAAAAAAATATAATTATAAAGAATTACTACCATTTTGAGGTTAGGGATAATTTTAAAAATTACATATCGCATCATGATAATTGAATTTTAACAATATGTACGCATTAAACTATAAAATATATAAGATCTGCATCGTTGGGGATGGCGCAGTCGGAAAAACTACTATTTTACATCAATATGTAGACAAAAAGTTTAAAGAAGACACTTTATTGACGATAGGAACTAATTTCTTCATGAAAGAGTTGATTTTAAAAGAGTTTGATGCAGACATTAAATTACAAATCTGGGATCTTGGAGGACAAGATCAGTTTGCCGCAGTTCGTCCATCTTTTTATGCAGGTGCTAAGGGAGTCATTTATACCTTCGATTTAACGAGAATTGCTACTTTTAATAATTTATTAATTTGGAAAAATGAAGTTGAAAACGTAATTGGAAATAAAGTAGCAAGTATTTTAGTTGGAAATAAGTTGGACTTAGTGAATGAAACAAATAGAAACGTGAATCTTGAAGACATTTTAATTCTAAAAGAAAAACTAGGAGTTAAAGAATATTTTGAAACTAGTGCTAAAGAAAATGTAGGTATTGATAATGCTTTTCGAAGATTAGCAATTGATATATATAAATCATTATCACCTCATTCATTAAAATAGTTTTGAGTTAGTATACTTCTCTTATAATTGTTCGATTATTTCCTTTCCCTCCTGAATAATTATTCATAAATTTTTTATAATATTTTTCGTTTGAATCTAGTGATAATATAATTCAAATAAGAGTTGACTTTTCAAATTATTATCCATATATTAAAGGAGTATGTTTAACCTTTTAAAGTAATAATTAGAAAATGTTACACTAAAATATTAGAATTAGATGATAAAATTATGGAAAATGATGAAATTCCAGATTTTGATTTAAAGCAGACAGTCGAAGAAGGGAAAAAGGCTGCGTTAGATGAACGAATAGAAAATATTCGAAAAAATATGGAGAAAATCAAGCATAAAATAGTTATAATCTCAGGAAAAGGAGGAGTTGGTAAAACAACTATAGCAGTAAATCTTGCTATAAATTTAGCAAGTGTAGGGTTAAGAGTAGGACTATTAGATGTGGATATTACAGGACCTAATGTAGTCAAAATGATAGGTATTAGTCCTGAAGTTAGACCACAGATCGATCCTGAAGCAAAAAAATTCTTTCCTGTTAAAGGCCCTCTTAATCTTAAAGTTATGAGTATGGCTTTCTTAACTATGAATCCGGATGAGCCAGTTATTTGGAGAGGCCCAATGAAAATGGGAGCCGTTCGGCAATTCTTGGGTGACGCAGTGTGGGGCGAACTTGATTATTTAGTATGTGATTTACCCCCAGGTACAAGCGACGAGACACTCGACATTTTGCAACTTATTCCGGATGAAAATGTGATAGTAGTTACTACCCCGCAGGAGGTAGCCCTTATGGACGCTAGAAAAACAATCAAAATGTCTCAGGTAATGGAGAGAAAAGTGCTTGGTATTATAGAAAATATGTCCGGTTTTAAATGTCCACATTGTGGTGAATATATAGATTTATATCCACCAGGCGGTGCAGATAAAGCTTCAAAAGATTTTGGAATAGTTTTATTAGGTAAGATACCATTTGAACCTGAAATAGGTCAGCAAGGAGATCAAGGTTTACCATTTGTCTTAAAATATCCTGACAGTGAAAGCGCGAAAGCTTTTAAATCTACTGTAAAAAAAATAAGAGAACAATTGGAATAAAACTATTTTTCTTTTACTTAATTATTTTAAAAACCCTTTTTAGAAATTTTAATTAATTCTATCATAGCTTGTTATTAAATAATTTTAGATGAGAAAAAAAAGGTTAAACTAAGCAATTTTCTAAAAATTCATAGGATATATATTCTCATATTATAAACTCTGATTAATTCATAAAGATTTTAAAAGGGTAATAGTATTAATTATTTGAATAATTGGAAATCGACTAAATTATATTCTAAGGGTTGTTTAAAACTATATTACAAATTAATCCAGAAGTTTCAAAATTACTTAAAGGTATTGTTATTTGCAAAGAGACGGGAATATATTTATTAGATCTCATTTTAGACTCAAAAATTAACCCGATTTTATTATCATCATTCGTAGGGGCATTATCTCTTTTTGGCCAGGAAAATATGGGCAAAATTGAAGAGATCACTATTAAAGGTTTAGACATTCAAATGATCATAGTAAACAAGTATAAACTAGTTTTAATTGCGATACTAGACAAAGATTTTGTCAAACAAGATGTAAGAAAAGAAGCAGAAAAGGCTTTAGATATGTTTTATTCATTATACAAAGATAAAATAGGCGAATTTGTTGAAGTAAATGAATTTGAGTCTTTTAAAGAATTGCTTTACTATCAAATTGAAGAATACTTTAAAAAAGTTAATACTGAAGATATTAAGGATTTTGGTTTCTTTACGGAAGCAATTGCTAGACTTAAAAATGGCTCGGAATGAATTAATTGCTTATTTTTATAATTTTAAAATTCTTTAGTTTTCTTTTTAAAAATCAAATCTCCATTTTTTACATTAAAGATTCTTTCCATCAAATTACATTTGGCTTTTAATAGGTAATAAACTTCTTTTTCAGGAATTTCCATCTGATATAGACTTTCGAAATTTCCTTGTCCTTTAGATAATATAATACCTTCCTTTAAGAAGAAGATCTTTTTAAACTCTTCTGTTGATGTTGAAAGTTCTATCCCAGGAGTAGGACCAGCTGCTATAATTGGTACTAACTTATTTAAGCCAATAAATTCAGCATCCTCAATAGTTACATCATTAATTATTGGAGCGGCACGTACTGAATATACGATATTCAAATTAGGATGCATTAATTGAATTGTGGATATTAATAATTTATCAAAAACAATTTCACCACAATTGTCTCCTAAAATTAACAGATGTTCAGAATTTTCAATTGAATTTCTAAACTCTTTGTAGTCATTAATAACTAAATTTTCTGTTTTAAAATTTTTTATATCACTAATAAAATCAATTTTATGTTGGGCTGCTAAATCTATTGTATTTCCTAGTGCTGCTACTATTATTGCTTCAAATAATGGGTCTTCCGCACTCTCGACTATTTTTTTAGCTTCATCATAAAATTCTAAGGCAAGATTATTTTGTTCTTTTTTTAATTTAGCATAAGGATCTTCGATTTTAAGGGTCTCGGCAACAATTCCATATGCTATTTTCCCAATGATAGGGGATGCGTTTTTATCTATATCAATATCGATAAGTTTTTTCATCAATTTCTTTTGAGCAGAGATAATAATCTCTCTTGAAACAGCAGGATTTAATAATTTAAATGCTCTTAACATCTGGTCCAAAATACAACCAACACATTCTGGTTCTAATTTCATGATGATAATCATTTTTAGCTAAGTTAATAAATAAAAATTATACTCGATTTTAAATTCTTTTTAAAAATAATTAGAAAACAAATTAAAAAAAAGACTTTTAAATGATAAAAGAAAATAGTTGTATATCATCAATTAAATTTAAAAAAAAAATAAATGAATAAAATGTCAAACACTAAATATAAATTTAGAGTAGGACAAACCTTTATTATTGGTTTAGCATTTTTTTCTTCGGAAATAGCATGGGCTCTTTATAATGCTCAAGTTCCCCTTTTACTTGAGGGTTACTTAACTCTTCAATTCCTTGTTGGGTTCTGGATGGCTCTTGATAATATAATTGGAGTCATTATTCAACCAATTATGGGATCAATTTCAGACAATACTCGAACGAAATTAGGCAGACGGATGCCTTATTTGATTATTGGAATTCCGCTTGGTGCTCTATTTTTTTCCTTAATACCAACCCAAACATCTTTAATTATGCTCTTATTATGGATGTTCTTTTTTGGTTTAAGTATGGGATTTTACAGAGCACAAGCAGTATCAATAATGCCAGATTTTGTACGACCTGTTCACAGAAGTAAAGGTAATGCTATTATTAATTTGATGGGAGGAATTGGTGTAGCATTTGGATACGGTTTTAGTTTATTATTAAGTTTATTTGGGTTACAAACCTTATTTTTAATAATATCGATAATAATGGTAGTTGCATTATTTATACTCTTATGGCGTATTAAAGAGAAAGATTCATATAGCTATCAATTAATTTTAGAAATGGAAGCTAAGGAAGGTGCAAAAATTAAAGAAAAGAAAAGCACACCTGGATTGATTGAAAGTGTAAAAGATATAATGCAAGAAGAAGATAAAAGCACTTTATTTATTTTGTTTGCTATCTTTTTTTGGTTCATTGGATATCAGGGAATAGTTGCTTTAATCTCTATTTATGGAGTTAGAGTATTAGGATATGATCCTGGTCTGGCTGGTTTTTTACCATTTCTGGTAACAGTGCCACTTTTAATTTCAATTTATCCCTTAGCGATACTTGCTACTAAAATCGGCAGAAGAAAAACAATTAAGATTGGTATTATTATATGGATTTTAATGCTAATAGCTGGTTTTTTTATGGGGTTAATAAAAGCACCCCTATATGTGATGGCGATACCTTTAGCATTATTAGGTATTGGATGGGCTATGATAAACACCAATTCAATAGTAATAGTCTGGGAATTAGCTCCAACTGAAAAAAAAATAGGAACATATACTGGATTATATTACTTTTTCAGTTATATGGCGGCTATATTTGGACCCATGATAGTCGGAGGATTAACTGATTTATTTGGCGATCCTTCTTTACTTCTAAATGGGGCGTTTTTCTTTATTATTGCATTTATTATGATGATGTTCTTAAAAAGAGGCGAAGTCGAATTAACCGAAGAAGAAAAATTAGCTAGAGAAAAAGCAATCCAAGAGTTACGTAGTTAAATATTCAAATTCTTCTTTTTTTTTATTTCATTAGATAAAAATAAGAAAAAAAATATTTAAAGAGATATTTCTATTTTTATTGTTTCAATTTCTTCTGGAACCTTTTTAGCGGATTTTAAATAACCTAAAATTATGTTAGTTAGCATATTTTCCATCTGTTCGTTTAGAGATAATTCTTTATCATTAACCATCAAATTTACTTCAGTCATAATTTCTCATTAAATGTTTTACTCTTTAAATTTTTGGATTATAAAATAATTAATAAATTAATTAATCATCTTATTTTTCAAATGCCAGATCTTCTAAGGCATTCAAAACTTCTGGAGTTATATGATGTTCAATCTTGCAACAGATTTCATCTAATTTAGAATTATTTTTCATTTTTAAAACATGTATAAAAAAATGTTTTAATTCTTTATATTTATTAATTGTATTCATTGCCACTTTTTTCCCTTTAGACGTTAATCTTAAGGATTTTCTCGGAGTCCAATCCACTAATTCTTGATTTTTCAAATTATACAACATGCCTGTAACTGATGATGGTCTAACTCCTAATAATTCTGAAATCTCAGAATTGGATACCCAACCACCTTTCTTCCTTTTTGAGATTATATAAATAGCTTTAAGATAATCTTCATAACTTTCATGAATTTCTGGCATCTTTTTAAAACTTAAAAAATGTTAACAAATAAGATAATGAAAAAAATTATTCTTTTGTTTCTAATTCTTCTATTTTTTTGGATATATCCTCTAAAGCGCTTTTAATCTCTTTCATTTCGGATTCTAGATAATCTTTTTCTTGCTTCAACATGGTTAGCTGATCACCAGAACTTACCGGTTGCATTGGTGCGAAAACAGGAGCTGGAGCTGTATATGGAGCATAAGTTGGAACTCTATAATCCCACCCATATCCTCTACCACGGCCCCAACCCATACCACGACCCCAACCCATGCCTCGACCCCAACCTCTTCCCATACCGGTTCCTTTAGTATAACCAGGTGTGCTATAACCAGCACAATACCCTAGCGCTCTTCCTGTCATTGGACCAAGTCCTCGAGGTCCTGTTCTATCTCCTCCGGGCATTTTTTATTTTATCACCATTTTTTATTTTATTTTGAATAATTATTAATAATGTCCAAGTTACTATAGTAAAATTGAATATTTAAATATTATGAATGAGTATTCAAAATCACCTAGAGCCTGCCTTTTCTTAATTTCTTATTGTTTTAAACTTTTTATATTTTATTGATTCTATAGGAAATGGGAATCAATTTTTCATGAAATTTTCTTTAGGTTTAAACAATAGCATTAAAAATTATTAATCTTAAATTGTTTATAGAATTAGTATAATTAGAATAATTATTCATTATTTGAAAAATATGACTATTAATTTATCATTTGAAATTCGCATTGTTTATGATGATCTATGTTCTGAAGTAGGTTTTCGGACAGGTTTTGGTTTTTCTGCTTTATTATATAATTATTCTACGCAGAATTTCTTATTGTTTGATACGGGTGGAAACGGTGAAACCTTAGTTCATAATATAAATAACTTTAATATTGATGTGTCCCAAATTCATAAAGCAATCATCTCCCATAATCATCATGATCACGCTGGAGGATTATTAGAAATTTATAGGTATAATAAAAATATTGAAATTTATGTTCCTTTAAATACCGTCAATTCATTTAGAAAGGCATTTCCCGACGCATCAGTTGATGGAAAATCGGAAATGTTTGAGATTGAAAATAATGTTTTCTCTTCAGGTCTGTTTTCAGGAAGTTTCACACCAGAACAGTGTTTAATTCTAAAAGTAAATGATGGTAAGATAGTTTTATTAGTGGGTTGTGCACACCCTGGTTTAGAACGATTTATAATAAAAGCTCGAGAATTAGGAGACATTAAAGGGATAATTGGAGGTTTTCATGGTTTTCGGAAATTTAATTATTTAGAAGGAATTGACTTTATTGGTGCTTGTCATTGCACACAACATATTAATTCTATAAAGACAAAATTTCCTAATGCTTTTCATAAAATATGTGTAGGAAGCACTCTAAAATTCTAAATCCTGTCTGATTTCACCATTAGGTAGCATATTATCAGGATGATTTTCTCCACTTTCTTCCTTTTGATATCTTATACAGTTTTTATTTCCAATAAGACAATAATCCTCAACCCATTTTGATTCTAACATTCCATTATCAACAAAATATTTAATTGGACAACAATAATACCATTTACAAATTCTACCCAAGTTTCAACCCTAAATAATATTATTAAAATTTTCTGCCAAACCATAAAAGATTTGATTATTATATTCAATTTTTCTAACTTTATTTTGAGATTCGAGTTTTTTTAACTGCAATAAGATTTTAACCTTTGGAAATTTTTCGCTCGAAAAGGTTTTAAGAATTTGTTCCTTTCTCATTGGATGTCTTTCAATTATTTTTATCAGCTCTTTTTCAAAATTCTTAGAATAAAACTTAAATTTACCTATTTCAGGGAAAAAAATATTATTATACTCTCCAAAAATTTCATTTAGAAGAGATATTATGCTTTTATCAGGCATTTTAACCCATTTTTCAGTAGGGGGTCTTATTGGAATATTAAAATCTATTCTATCAGGTTTTATAACATCAATTATCTGTTTTATCTCTATAAGTTCTTCTTTATGGTCATTAACATCTTTTATTAGCATTACCTCAATCCAAAATTTTCCCGCATAATTATTTCTAAAATCAATCATTCCCTGTATCATTTCGTCAAATTTTAAAGAAGGATGAGGTCTATTTATCTTAATAAAAAGTTTTTCGTTGCCTGCATCCAAACTAGGTAAAATAACATCAGCAAACATTAACGCCTGTCTAACTTCTTCATCATACAAAAGACTTCCATTTGTAATTACGCAAATTGGTTTCTTTGATAATTCTTTAACTTCATCAATCAAAATTTTTAAATCCTTGTATAAAGTAGGTTCTCCACTGCCAACGAAAGTTATATAGTCAAAAAGACCTTTGTTTTTCTTAACTGCTTCTTTAATTTCTGAAATTATAGCTTTTATTGGGAAAAAATTTTCTCGCTTATTAGTAAAGTGCGTAGTTTTTCCCAATTGACAATAAATACATTGATAATTACAGGTTTTTGAGGGAATAGGGTCGATTCCAAGTGATCTTCCTAATCTTCTACTTGGAACAGGCCCATAAACATATTTCATACTTAGATCTTGATTAGATATTTTTTTTATATTTCTCAATTGCTTTTTTTAAGGTGTTTACAGCTAATAAAGCACAATGTTTATGATCCTCAGGAAGACCTTTTAATGCTTTATCTAAATCTTCTGGTGTTAACCTTTCGGCGAAATCTATACTTTTTCCTTCAATAAGAAGCATTGTCTGGCTAGCAGTGGCAACAGAAGCGCCGCACCCATCAGTAATAAAATTTGCTTTTTCTATAATATTATTTTCAATCTTAAAGAAGAATTCCATCGTATCTCCACATGGACCTTTATCACTCTGTGATAATGTTATATCTTTATCCGAAGGTTTACCCCAATTCTTAGGATTATGAAAAAGTTCGACGATATGTTCATTATAATCTTCTAATTCTTTTTCTATTATTTCCTTTTGGAGATCATCAACAAATTTATCAAAATCATCTTTAGCCATTTGCTTCTCACTAGACTTGATCTTTCGTTTTTTATGAATATTTATTCGAGAAAATAAATTATCCTTCTAAAATTAAATTTTACATTTTGTAAGAATAGGATTAAACAGTTTAATAAATAAATTACTGAAAATACCTACAAGAGGAAGAATGAGCTATAAATTAACAAATCCCCCATTAATTATAAAAATGTTTATGTTTATTAGTTGAGCCCTACATATCATTTTCTGAAAAATAATTTATAATGTGTCAAAAATTATGTAAATAGTAGTCGATCGATTATATCATTTTGAATTGGAGTTCCCAAATCTATGAAAGTGGCATTATATCCTCCAACCTTCACAATTAAATCTGGATATTTTTCAGGATGTTTCTGAGCATCTCGCAAAGTTTCAGTTGAGACGACATTCGGTTGTAATTGCATGCCTCCAAATTCAAAGTAAGTTTTAATTAGATGGTAAAATTTATCCAGATTTTCTTCACTCTTAAGATTCTGAGGATGCATTCTTATATTTACAGCAATACCATTAGTGGCATAATCATAGTTCAATTTTGATAAGGAATTTAAAACTGCAGTAATTCCATTCTTCTCTACATTATTTACCGGCGATAAACTATTTGAGATGGCTTCCATTGCTTTCCTTCCGTCAGCGGATGGTCTTGTGAAAAATCCTTCCATTACATGAATTCCCATTGAATAAGCCCCCGCACTATATCTTCCACCTCTTACGGGTTTATAATTTGCAACTTCTTTTGTAAATAAATCCCACAATTCCACTGCAAATGAATCAATTTCTTCTTGGTCATTTCCCCATTTTTCATATTTATTGATTAATTTTTGTCTGAAATCTTCTTGACCTTCGAAATTTGAGTTTAAAATATTAATTAAATCGGGTAAGGTCATCTGTTTTTCCTCATACACTACTTTTTTAATATTATACAGTGAGTCAACTAAGGTTGCGAATCCATATGCTGTTATCGAAGAAAAATTATATTTAGCGCCTCCACAAACATGATCTCTACCCTTTTCCATACACCCTTCTAATGTTGCAGAAACAAAAGGGTGTTGAAAATATTTCATAGCTTCAATATCTCCAACTTCAGCTATTTCTGTTGCCCTTTTAACGTTATATTTGAGCTGACGAACGAAAGCTTCATAAAGATCATCAAATGTTTTAAATTGAGATGGATCACCTGTTTGCAAGCCATCAACTTTTTTGGTTAAATTACTATAACCATTATTTAAAGTTAATTCTAATACGCCAGGCAAATTCATAAACATTCTACCCGTAGCAGCAAAACTATTCCCTTGTCCTGTAGGTTCAACACAACCTATTAA
>JBHLNZ010000136.1:0-5648 GCA_048941015.1 Promethearchaeota archaeon
TAATTGTTTATTTATTAAAATGGAGAATCTTCAATAGATAGATAATCTATACTCATTATGTTCGATAATATCTAGATTTTTTTGAACAATATTTTCAATAATTCAATTTTGTCACTATGATATTTAAATAAATTTATTTATTAAAATAAGTAAATGTTGATTAATTATCTAAATCTAATTTAACTTAAAATTAATAATAGAGAAGTTTAGTCAAATGAAAATGAAATTTAAAGAGAAGGAAGCAAGGTTCATAATTGTTCTGATTTTAATTATCATTTCATGTCTTTTATTTTACTATTTTGAGATAATACTTGAAAGTTCATTCCTAATTGCTCATTTTTTCTATTTTCCCTCAATTTTAGCTTGTCTGTGGTGGAAAAGGAATGGTTTAGTAGTTCCTTGTTTTTTAGCTGCAGTCTTGATATTGATACATTGTATTCAAAATCAGTTTTTATTTAATTTTGATACTTTTAATGATTTTACAAGAGGTTTTTTATTAATACTTGTTGGAATAGTAGTCGCATTTTTATCAGAACAAATATCAAAGAGAGAAAGCGAATTAAATGAAATTATACAGGATTTAAAGCGTTCAAACGAGGATTTACAACAATTCGCTTATGTAGCATCTCATGATTTACAGGAACCCTTGCGTGCAATTATAAGTTTTTCTCAACTTTTAGAAGATAAATTTCAAGATAAATTAAGTAAAGATGGTCAAGAATTTCTCTTTTTTATTACCGATGGTGCGAAAAAAATGAACATTCTTATAAAGGATCTTTTGGCTTATTCAAGAATTACAACGCATGCTGAACCACCTAGATGGTATGATCTTGAAGATATATTAAAAGATGCTCTATACAATTTGTCAGAGTCAATAAAAGAAAGTGGTGCTACTATTACTTATGATAAAATGCCAATTTTAAAAGTTGATAAAACTCAGTTTATGCAATTATTTCAAAATTTTATAAGTAATGCGATAAAATTCCGAAGAGATATCCCTCCAATTATTCATATTGGCGTTGAAGAGCAAAGTAATCAATGGCAGTTTTCGATAAAAGATAATGGTATAGGAATCGACTCGAAATATTTTGATCGTCTTTATAACATCTTTTATAGATTGCATACTAAAGAGGAATATCCCGGAACTGGGATAGGGTTACCTATTTGTAAAAAAATAATTCAAAGATATGATGGAAAAATATGGGTGGAATCTGAAGTTGGTAAAGGAACAACTTTCTATTTTACAATTCCGATCAAAAAAAAAGAAAAACCTTTAAGAGAGGTATGAGAAGAAATGAATGAAGAGAAGAAAGGTATTTTTAAAATATTACTTGTAGAAGATAATCCAGCAGATATACGGCTTACAGAAGAAGCTGTTCGAGAAAGCAATATTTTTAGCGATTTAGATATTGTTAAGGATGGAGTTGAGGCAATTAATTATTTAAAAAAGACAGGTAAATATTCAAAGGTTTGTCGGCCGAACTTAATTTTATTGGATTTGAATTTACCAAAGAAAAGTGGACTTGAGGTATTGAGAGAAATTAAAAAAGATAAAGATTTAAGGCGGATTCCTATTGTAGTACTAACGATATCTGCTAATGAAGAAGACTTAATGAAAGCATATGATTTACATGCTAATTGTTTTGTAAATAAACCATTAGAAATAAAAGATTTTTACAAAATTGTAAAATCTATTGAAGATTTTTGGTTCAAAATTGTAAATCTTCCTAATAGATAAAAAGAAAAATTAATTAAACTTGAAAACAGACGTATTTTTCTACAATATTTAATTCTTTATCTGGCTCTAATTTTGGAGTTTGATAACATTCATTCATTTTTTCGATTGGATTACAATTCCAAGGACGATAAATGCGATCCTTCTCAAAAATAATTCCGTGACAGATTTCATAACCTTCACAGCAATGATAAATTTTTCTTCCTAACGAGTATTCTATCCCACATTTTGGACACTTAATCATAATAATCACCTAAAGTATCTAATAACTCGAATAAAATTCCTTTAATTGTTTTATTTTAATTTTTAATAATTTTCGTTTCTATCTAATATAATATATAATTTATAATATTTAAATTCATTGAACAATATTCGGTGATTATCACAGATAGTGTATATTATTCAGGTATAATTCATATTTGATGTATAAAGTTTGATTTAAAAAGATAATTAAGAAATTTAAAATTAATAATTTCATACTTTTTTGTATTTAGAGGGCAAAAATCGTAAGAAATATATTATTTCAACAACTAACAAATATGTTGAATTTTAATTACGCCCCTCCTAGCTCAGCCTGGAAGAGCACACTTTTAAAACGTGTTTTTAAACGGCTCAATCGGCTGTAGAGTTTTTCGCGCATTGAGACGCTCTGTCGATGACCTTGCGTCAGCCGAAACACAGGTACCGAGATGTCGCTGGATCAAAGCCGGCGGAGGGGACCACTACTTTATTATCATATTCGATAATCGATAAATCTATTAACTTAAAGAGAGTAGTATTTTTTAACTCATTTGAAATTTCAATTATTATGGAATTTGGAGAATAAATCTCTTTTGTTGAACTTATAGGAATTAAGTTAGGTGATGGTAATATTTATGATTCTGGTAGGCATCCGGTGGAGCGGATTTTCTCTTTTATTTTAATATTATTAGAATTATTTGAGAATCAATTAATTTCTTAGAAAAATTATTATTATGCAATCCATTATTTTATAATATAATATTCAATAATGAAGTAAATGAAGAAGAAGAGAACTGCTGTTATCGGAACTGGTTGGTTTGGTCAAGCACATATTAGAAACTTTAGTAATCTTTCTAAGCTTGTAGCAATTTGCGATAAAGATAAAAATAAGTTAAATAGTTTAGCAGAGCAATATGAGAACGTAAATGTATATATGGACGTATCAGATCTGATAAAAAATGAAGATATTGATGCAGTAAGTATTGTTACCCCTCCAAAATTTATTCCGGAAATTAGTAGAAAATTTGCTGATGAAAAAATTGATATTCTGATGGAAAAGCCAATGGCATTAAATTTAGACGATTTATTATATTTTAAAAAGTATGAGGATATTCGTATAATGCCGGGATTTATTGAACTTTTTAATCCTGTTTATGAAAAATTGTTAACTTACTTACCTGAAATAGGGGAAATTATTTCGATTGCTTCTAAACGAATTGGCTTATATCCGAAAAGAGATTGGGATATGGGGGTTATTCTTGATTTATCCATACATGATATTTATTTACAAGAAAATTTAATGGGAAATAACGAAATAATTAACTCTTACGGCGTTAAAAAGTGTGTTGTGAATGGATCTCATGCTGATGCCGCATTCATTATCTTGGATTTTGGTACAGCTATAGGGCAAATTGAATCAAATTGGTTAACCCCTTCAAAATTTCGAAGAATGTATGTGAATGGAAAAGAAGGAGGAATTTCTGTTGATTTTATCACGCAAAAAATTAATATTCGAAAAGGAGTAGATTTATTAGGAGATTGGCCAACAACTAAAGATATTATATATACCCCTTTACGATCCGATGAGCCATTAAAAAGAGAAATTATAAATTTCCTTTATGATAAAAAGCCTTTAGTAAATTTAGAGGATGGGATTAGAGCCTTAGAAATAGCTCTAAAAATAGTTAATAGTTAGTTCAAAATAATAGGAAAAACACGGAGTTTCAAGAATTATGGATGAAAAAGATAAGGATGAACATGAATTAGAAATAATTCGCTTAAAAAAGATGAAAGCAATTATGCAAGCTCAAAAGCAACAACAAGAAGCAAAAGAGAAGATAATGTCATTGTCTGAAAAAGTTAATTTCGTTTTAAGGGCAGTTTTAGATTCGGATGCTTACTCATATTTAGATAATATTAGAATAAAGGAACCGAATGTGTATGCTGCGATTTATAATGAATTGATAAGTCCTGATGTAATAAGAGAAATTGATTATCTTATAGCTATTATAAGCCAACGAGGTGGGGTTCCTAGAAAAATACCTTTAGATGTGATTATATATCTTGAGCGTAAGGTGAAGGGAATTAGAGGGTCAGTAAAAGTTAAACGAGGAAACGGAGATATGATGGATTTAGGTTCATATTTAACTAAATAATGAATGATTCTCTCAATCAAAAATTTGATAATTCTACTGCTCACGAGCAGAAATTATAGCAATTACTTCCCACTCACCATTTTCAAAACGATTTGCATCAATATTAGAAAATTGAAATGCAAATGGCCTTCCAAATACTTGTTCAATCATGGGTCCGAATGCAAATATCGCAAATATTAATAATCTTTTTAGAACACCTTCAATTTTGTCTTCAATATTCAGTTCTCTCATAACAGTTTTAACAGCTTCTATTTCACCCAAATTGTAATGATAATAATATTCTAACTTAAAATCAACAGGAGTAGGAGCTTCAGGTTTTTCTAAGCTAATCCCTCTTTTTCTAAAAGGGAATATTGTATTTAAGTAGAAGTAAAAGATTTCTTTATAATGATCTTTTAAAAGATACGAAATTTTTGAGCCTTCTTTATAATGTGGCCAATAATTTTGCATCATTTGTAAGAGTCTGGGATAATTCTTATATTTATTTTCACTTTCTTTCTGTAGATAATCCGCTAACTTGTTTCTCAAAGGCTTAAATTCGTTATCTTCCCCAACTCTTGCAACAAAATTACGAAATCTTTGACTCATTATTCCATAATTAAAACTAGTTTAGTAAGTACTATTTACAATTACTTTTATCTTTTTATATGATACTCCTATAATATAATTGTTTGTATTTAATTGGATTACAAACATAATAGAATTACAACCAGAAACTAATAAAAAATTTGTAAAAGATATATAACAATTTTAATTCTTACTTATATCATGGTAGATAAAATTGGATTAATTTATACTTCACGATATATGGAGTATAATTTTGGACCTGATCATCCTTTACGACCATTAAGGTTGAAACTTACTTATAGTTTAATGGAGAAATTAGGATTATTAAATCATAACTTATTAGAAATTTATGAACCGCATGGAGCTAAAATAGAAGATATTGAGCGAGTTCATTCTTCAGATTATATCAATGTAGTGAAGAAATTAAGTGAAAATCCAGAAGATAGAACGGTTCAACCTTTTGTTTATGGTCTTGGACCAGGAGATAATCCAATTTTTAAAGGTATGTATGACGCCTCTGCTTTAGTTTGTGGTGCCAGTATAAAAGCAGCAGACTTAGTATGGAAAGAGAATGATATAGTACATGCTTTCAATCCAGCAGGAGGACTCCATCATGCACTTAGAAATAAGGCTTCAGGATTTTGCATTTTTAATGACATTGCAGTTGCTATAAAATATCTTAAGACATTGAAGAAAGATATTAGAATAGCTTATCTTGATATTGATTGTCATCACGGCGATGGAGTGCAATGGTTATTTTATGATGATCCAAATGTTTTGACTATTTCTTTCCATCAAAGTGGAAAGTTCTTATTTCCAGGATCTGGAAATACTACTGAGCAGGGAGAAGGAAGTGGTAAAGGTTATTCTATTAATTTTCCATTACTTCCTGGAACTACAAATAAAATGTTTATCAAGCTATTTAGATATTGCGTACCGAGAATTTTAGA
>JBHLNZ010000047.1:0-21788 GCA_048941015.1 Promethearchaeota archaeon
CAAGCTAATAAGAAACAAGATGATTATTGATAAGATTGAAAGTTATTTTGGGATGAGAAAAATTGGATTAGGAAAATCAAAAAATGGTATTCGACAGATTGAATTGAATAATAAGCCATTATTTCAATATGGAATTCTTGATCAAGGATATTGGCCTGATGGTTTGCATGTTGCGCCTACAGATGAAGCTTTACGCTACGATATAGAAATTACAAAAGAATTAGGCTTTAATATGATTCGAAAACATGTAAAAGTAGAGCCTGCTAGATGGTACTATTACTGTGACAAGATTGGAGTTTTAGTATGGCAGGATATGCCAAATGGAGGAAAAGTAATTTTAGATCCTGCTAAAGAACTTGAAGAATCTAGATATAGTAGCCGAGAGGAACAAGAGAAATTAGATTTTTATAACGAACTTGAAAATATAATAAAAAAATTGTTTAATTCTCCATCACTTGTCATATGGGTTCCTTTTAATGAAGGATGGGGTCAATTTGATACGGAATTTGTTGTCGAAAGAATTAAAAAATTAGATTTTACCCGTCTTATTGATAATGCGAGTGGCTGGTTTGATCAAGGAGTAGGAGATATTTATGACTGCCATCATTACCCAAGACCCAAAATGCCAGACCTTAAAAGAGTTGGAGATCGTGCAGCAGTTATAGGAGAATTTGGAGGGTTAGGATTGGAAGTTGATAATCATATGTGGAATATAAAATCGAAGTTTGTCTATAGAAATTATGATGATCCAAATAAAATGTTGGCTAAATATGGACAACTAATTTCAACATTGAGGAAATTGATAGAAAAGGGGCTTACAGCAGCAATATATACTCAAATAACTGATGTAGAAGGCGAAGTCAATGGCCTCTTAACCTATGATCGAAAAGTAATAAAAATGGATAAAAATCAATTAAGGGAGTTAAATTTAAGTTTATATCAAAATAAATAAATACCTTATTATAAAATAAGATGAGATGATATAATGAAAGATAAAATTAATTCTCCAAGCAAGGTAAAAAATAAAAAGCTACTGAGGGTAACTAAAATCGGTTCAATGAATGTATTTTTAATTTTGCTATTAGGAATTGCTGGTCAAATTGCTTGGGTTGTAGAAAATAGTTGGTTTAATACTTTTGTTTTTGATGAAATAACCCCTAATCCATGGCCTGTAGCATGGATGGTTGCTGTAAGTGCGATTACAGCAGCCTTTACAACATCAATGATGGGTGCGTTAAGTGATCGTACACGTTCAAAAATGGGAAGAAGACGCCCTTATATATTGTTCGGTTATATAATTTGGGGTATAAGTACTGCGGTATTTCCTCTAGTATCACTTATTAAAGTCATCGGAATTGCCATTGTTATGATTATTATAGCTGATGCAATCATGACTTTTTTCGGATCAACAGCGAATGATGCAGCATATAATGCATGGATTACGGATATAGGGGACTCTAGTAATCGTAACCGTATTTCTAGCTTGAATAATATTACAGGTTTAGTTGCCTTGCTCGTTTCTATAGGATTAGCAGGATTTATTATCGATATATATGGATACTTTATTTTTTTCTACATTTTAGGAGGGATAGTCTCTATTAGTGGATTAATTGCGGGACTTATCCTAAAAGAACCAAAAATTCCATTTGAAAGTAATAACTCTCATAAAAAGTTTTGGAAAGAATTCTCAGAATTATTATCTTGGAATGAGATTCGTAAAAATAAGATTTTATATCTTCTATTTTTTAACATGGCTATTAGCGGGATTGCTAGTCAAATTTATTTCCCATATCTCTTCATTTATTTCGAACATTACTTGGGGTTAACAAAATCGGAAATAAGTATTATTGGTGGACTTATCATAGGTGGTTCTACTATAGCAATAGTTCTTATAGGTTTTATTAGTCATAAATTTAATCGGAAGTCAATATTAATTTTAGGAACTGTATTAGCTGCTTTACTTTTATTTATTTTGGGATTAGTTATAGATTTATGGCTTTTAGTAATTATATATATGTTTCAAACCATTTTCAGTATGTCTGCTGGATCTGTACATGGTGGATGGTTACAAGATAAATATCCTGAAGGAGATATAGGTAAATTTCAAGGCATTCGCTTGATATTTATGGTTCTTATTCCAATGATTGTTGGACCAATAGCTGGTTCCACAATAATCACGCAATTAGGGATCCCAATTATAGAAAATGGTGAATCTGGATTTATTCCTACACCACCATTATTTATGATTGGTGCATTAGTTTCACTTTTAGCTTTAATTCCATTATTCTTTATCAAGAAGATTGAAGGAGAAATTCATTTTAATAAATAAAGAGATCAATTATTTTAATTAATAAGAATCTATAAGTAAAATAAAAAAAATTGTAGATATTTAAAATTGTTTATTCTCTAATTTGAACTTTTGGTTGAATTTTTGAAGCTCCACCGAAATTAGTTATAACAGGACAATGGGAAAATACCTTTTCCATAAGCTCGTCAATTTTTTCTTTAGGGGCATTCGCTTTTATTCTTATGACAGGTTCTAATTTATCATAACCCGCGAGTTTTGAATCATCAATTCCAAATATAGCACCAAGGTTGATATGGCCTCTTGAAAAAACTTTCAACTCTTCAATTTTAATATCCATAATTTTTGCCCAGAATTTTGTGACAGCAATAATACAGGCTCCAATAGATGATAAGATGACTAATAATGGTGATGGTCCTATATTAGTTCCGTCCAATCCACCAGGAGCGTCAATAAGCAACTCAAAAGGATCACCACCTGGATTTCCCATTTTACAGTTTACTTGCATCCCATCAGATAACATTTCACATTCTATATTAAAATTTTTTTCCCCAGCATTCCAATCAGCCTTGATGGCTTCATAGGTTTCTTTAAAACTTGGCATATTAGATCATTCTGACTTTTTTGTTAATGAATTAGAATAAATGAATATTTATTCATTTAGAATAAAATGACTTCTATTTTAAATCTAATTGTTATGATCCTTTTCAAACATTTCATTGATGTTTTATATAAATCTTTTTATACATCAACGTCATAATTAGATTTATTAATCTTCTTTTACAAAGTGAAAATTGATGGCGAAAACAAGAACGATTATTTTAAATCTTATAATAATAGGTATAGCAATTGCTGTCATCTTGATTATCGTGGATATCACTACCAATTTTTTTGGTAATAGGGATGAGCTTCTCCGTTTTTTTAGTCCTTTCCTGGATATGGAGAGCTTTTTATCGATATTTAATATGATTTTTGGTCTATCACATATTCCTCTTTCAATTATTTTTAGTATAATTCTTATCTGGAAAAGGCATAAAATAAAAGTTTATCCATTTGTCATAATCATTTGGATTTATCCATTACTTACTTTTCTACCTTTATTTATACCAATAATGATGGGTCCAGTTGATATCTATGAGATGTATACAACTTTCTATTCTTACTTATTTGTAAGTTTTCTTACAATACTTTTACCTGCATTAATTGTTACAATTTTAGCATTTTTATTCAAAGGAAAGAAAAAAGAAAGAAAATGGGAAAGAGTAGGAGAAATTAGTATTAGAGCACCAACAGCTACGGTAAGTTTTCCATTAGAAAGGGAATTAATATTTATTAGTTATGCAACAGTGGATTCTAATTATTTTCAAATTCCAAAAATTACGCGAATATTGACTAGTTATCCAGAAATTGATGAAATTCTTTATTGGGAGTCAGATATGCACGATGATATTTATAGATATATGGATACCAATCTACAACGATGTAAAGTAGTACTTCTATTTTGCTCTAAAAATTCTCTTTATTCCGAAGCAGTCAAGATGGAATGGAGTTCAGCATTAAAATTAAATAAGAGGATTGTCCCTGTATTTGAAAACCCAGATGACATACCTGCTTTATTGACAACCAAATTAGGAGTTCAATTTAATGCGAATGATCCTTATTCTTCAATTGAAGATATTTACAATATGATATTAAAGAAATTAGAAGTTGAATCAGTTAGAGAATTTACCCGATATATTATTCCAAAATGGATTAAAGCAGAGGATTTTTATCGTCAATTACCTCTTGAAAAGACAGTTGAAGAAACCTTAAGTTTTGAGAGTGATTATCCTTCAAGTGAATTAGGCATCCATATTGGTTTAATTCTACAGAATAATAATTTTCATGTTCCAGGACTGAAAAAAGCTCTAAAAGGAAAGAAAAAGAAAAAAAAAGAGACTTCTGAATTAACTGAGGAGTCTGAATTTATAAAATTCACTTCATTTGCGGAATTGCGAGATGATCCAGAAAATATTGCAATTTTAGTTAAAATTGAAAAGATAACGGATGATAGTAGTAACGTTTTACTTAATTTAAAAGGAAAAAGAGATTGGGTATTAAAAGAAATCTTGAAAGATATCGATTTAAAACTAGTTGAATTAAAAAGCAAAACAGAGCTTATTCGTAATTATTCCGGAAATGTTATTTCTTTAATGAAAGATATTGATGATATCGAAAGATTTTTAAGAAGATATCTCGGTTCAAGTATTAAAAGCATTGAAGAGCTTATCAAACAATATAAGAATAAAGAAATTGATGAGGAAGAATTTATTATTAAAGGTACTCAATCTGTTGGAAAAGATTTTATTATCGTGTTTCTAGGAAATATTTCATTAATACTGAAGGAAAAGAAACAAATCTTAGAGAGTAAACCACCTAATCAAACTCAAATTGTATTCTAAATTCAATTTCTTTTAATATTTTTTATAAAATATTTAATAAAAATAATAATTAAAGTTATAATTTCTCAATTTTCTTATTTCTTTTAGTTATTACATTTGTGTAAAGATTTTTAAAGATATATAACATAATCAATAATTAACAATCCAATTAATTAACTTAATTGTATAAAAAATTTTCAAGCTAAATTTGGTGCATTTCATTGAAGAAGGGTAAGATATTATTTTTTAGTTTATATATTTCTGGACTTATTTTATTACTATTTATACCCCTTATTTGGGGAACATTATTTTCATCCTCGTGGTTTTTTCATTTAGGAGATTCATTTAGCTCAGTAGCAATATCTTCTGATGGTGAATATATAATAGCTGGGGCTTTTAATAGTAGAGTATATCTTTTTGATAAAGATCGTACAAAACCACTATGGTCTTATGAAACGGGTCATGAAATAACTTCAGTAGCCATTTCTTCTAATGGTGATGATATCGTTGCTGGTAGTAGAGATCGAAAGGTTTATTTGTTCCATAGGTCGGTTTCCACGCCTATATGGAGTTATGATACTGGAGCAGATGTGTTATCTGTTGCAATATCTTCTGATGGGAATTATATCGTATCCGGAAGTGAGAATGGCAATGTTACTCTATTTGATAAATCCAGTTCTACTCCCTTATGGAGCAATTCGACAGGATACGAAGTAAATACTTTAGTTATCTCATCTGATGGACAAAATATTGTTGCAATAGGACAGTTTTTTACATTCTATTTATTCAATAAGACAAATCCTATTCCTGAACTTAGTTATTCTCTAACCGATTACCCTATTTCTATAGCGATAAGCTCAGATGGAAAATCTATTGTCGCTGGAACTGCAGATGATAAAGTATATTTATTTAGCAACTCTAGTTCTACTCCTCTATGGACATATAGTGGGTACGACGAAATTCGTTCCGTGTCTATTTCCTCAAACGGACAATATATTGCGGCGGGAGGTTTAGGTCAATATGTATATTTTTTTGAAAATTCAAGTTCCATCCCATTGTGGACCTATAGAACGTTTAGTAATGTAGAATCTGTTTCTATATCATCAAATGGAGATTATTTAGCTGCAGGTACTTTTGGCTCTGGAGAACAACAAAAATCTTATTGTTTTCATAAATCAAGTCAATCTCCTTTATGGATTGTCCAAGGTGGAGGAAAAACTGCAATTTCCTCAAATGGAAAATACATTGCCTCGGTACCAGGCCTTAAATTATTCTTCTTTGAAGTTGAGAGCCAATTTAATCTTTCTGATTTTAATACTTATACCATGATTGTTTTGACCATTGGGGGTGTGGGATTAGTCATTTCTATAATTGTTGTTGTTGCAAGAAGGAAGAAACTAAAAGCTAGAGGCATTCGAGTATTTATCAGCCATGCTATAGATGATTTCAGTAAATATAGAATAGCAGAGATAGCTAAGTACTTAGAATCCCATCCAGAAATTAATCATGTATATTACTGCGAAGAAGACCTTACGGGAAATATAGATGACTGGATGAAAAAAACCGTTCCAAGATGCCAACTTTTAATATTTTTCTCAACAGAAAATTCTTTAAAATCAGAAGATTGTATGAATGAGTTAAAAATAGCACGCAAGCTTAATATTCAAATTTCACCTATCTTAGGTGTTAATTTAAGATGGGAAGACTTAGGAAACTTAAACATTAATCGGGAACTCGGGCAAGAATTTGATCCTATGGAATTTGAAAAATTTAAAGAAAATATCTATAATTATATCATTAAGTTCGCACAAGATCTAGAAAAGGAAATTCTTGAGAAAAGGAAGTCTAGAAAAAATAAAACATAAACCTTTCACGAAAAAAAAACTTGAATGAATAATAGAAAACTATCATTTTAATTCACTTCTTTTAAGATTTAATTTTACAATAATTCTTTATGCTTTATTTTGAAAATTGAGATAAACAAAAGCATTAAATAAAAGTTTGTCAAATACTGAATATTAAAAATTATAATTAAAAAGCGGAATCTTAAGTATGTTTAATAATAACCTGAAAAAAAAGTTTAATAAAAAAACATTGGCTCTCTTCTGCATTTTTTTAATGATCTATGTAGCAATGTTCTTCATAGCCTCACATAGAAATCTCTTAGATCAAAATGGAAATTCAGATATACAAGACTTTAACTTTCCAAAGTCTAGTGCCCAATCGATTTCACCTGTTGAACTTGGTCAATATTATGATGATAGTAATTCTTCTAGAGATGTATTTATAAATGGAGACATTGCATATGTAGTAGATTTTCAAAATGGCCTAGAAATTATTAATATAAGTGATCCTGGTCATCCAACAAAATTGGGTAACTATACTACAAGTTCATGGGCCTTTAATGTTGTTGTTTCGAATAATATTGCATATGTAGCTATAGGATACGGATCATGGGATAGAAACATGGAAATAATAAACGTTTCAGACCCAAATAACCCTGTTTTACTATCTACTGCTATAGATACCCCAATTACGTCTGGGTCAGACATTTTTGTTTCTGGTGGAATTGCTTATATAGCAGATTATGCGGAGGGTCTTAGAATCTATAATATAAGCGATCCATCAAATCCACAATTTCTAAGTAAACTTGGTGATGCGAGCAATTATTCAGCCGGTATATATGTTTCAGGCAACATTGCTTACTTAACTGAAGTTGAAGACGGAATGGAAATCATTGATGTAAGTGATCCATTAAATCCTATTGAAATTAGTAATTTTAATGATGGAGGTAATTATTGGGATGTATTCATTTCTGGAGATTTAGCATATGTAACAGATCCATATGGAGGACTTAAGATTATTGACGTGAGTAATCCAAAACAACCTAAAAAGCTTGGGAGTTTTTATGAGAATGATGCATCTAGAGGTATTTTTGTTGATGGAAATATTGCTTTTTTATCAGATGGAAGTCAAGGAACGAAAATAATTGATATTAGTGATCCCTATAACCCAACTAAATTAGGAAGCTATTATGATGGTGGTTCTTCACAAGCTTCTTTTGTTTCAAGAGGTTTACTTTATGTTGCTGATAGTAATGATGGATTGGAAATCATTGATATCGGATATTCTAGTGGACAATGGTTAGAGCCATCCTTAGTAGGTAAATTTGGAGATGCATATAATAATAGTCAAAATGTAGTTGTTTCAGGAGATATTGCTTACGTTTCGGATGATTCAGATGGTTTGGAAATAATTAATGTAAGTAATCCCTATAATCCTTCACTATTAGGTAAATTTGGAGATGGTTATAATAATACTCTGAGTGCATTCATTTCTGGAGATTTAGCATATGTCGCAGATGAATACGACGGTTTAGAGATAATTAACATTACTGATCCTACAAATCCTTATGAGATAGGATATTTTGATGATAGTGGAATAGTTACTAATGTATTCGTTTCAGGAGGTTTAGCTTATTTAACAGACGCGATTGATGGTTTAGAGATAGTTAATATTACCGATCCCACAAATCCTACAGAATTGAGTGAACTAGGGACTATAGGATCATGGTGTATTGATATTAATGTCTATGGCAATATTGCTTTTGTAGCAAGTGAGGGCAGTGGTATAGAGATAGTTGATGTGAGTGATCCGAGCAAACCTGTTGAAATAGGAAATTTTTCATACGGTGTAAGTGGTTGGGGTAGTGGTATTCATATTTCAAATGATATTGCATATTTTTCGGATGTAGCAGATGGTATAGAAATAGTAGATGTCAAAAACTTGACTAATCCTTCTTTATTAGGAATATTTGGTGATGATCATAACGAATCTAGAGATATTTGCGTTTTTCGGGATATTGCTTTTGTTGCTGATGATACAGATGGTTTAGAAATAATTGATGTTAGTGATCCTAGCAATCCTATTGAAATAGGGGAATTTAATGATGGTGGAATAACAAAAGGAGTATATTTTTCAAGAAATTTAGTATATGTAGCTGATAGAACTCATGGATTAGAGATTATCGATATTGGATTAGATAATGATGATGATGGATTGACAAACGTAGGAGAATATTTTATCCATTCCACTAATTTAACAAACCCAGATACAGATGGCGATAATATTAATGATTATGATGAAATAAACACCTATTCTACTGATCCTAATGATGCTGATAGTGATGATGATAATTTAGAAGATGGTTTAGAATTAACTTATAATACAGATCCTAATGATGGAGACAGTGATGATGATGGACTACTTGATGGTGACGAAATTAATATTTATTCTACTGATCCGAATGATGATGATCATGACGATGATGGTATTTTTGATGGAGAAGAAACAATAGCAGGCTTAGATGGATATATAACCGATCCAACAGATAATGATTGCGACGACGATGGATTGTTAGATGGAGCAGAGACAATAACATATCTAACTAATCCATTAAATGCAGATTCTGACTATGACGATTTACCTGATGGTTGGGAAGTCCAATATTCACTCAATCCAAATTCACCTAATAGAAATGAAGACCCAGATGTAGATGGATTAACAAATTATGAAGAATTTCAGCATGGAACGGATCCCAGATTAGAAGATACCGATGGAGATGGATATTCAGATGGCGCTGAAGTAGCTGCTGGTACAGATCCTCTGGATCCTAATAACTTTCCATTCAGTATTTGGGATTTTTTTAGAAGATTTGGATTATTGATAGGAATTGCTGTTGTCTCTGTAGCAATTGTAGCTGCGGTTGCTATTCGACGGAAATCAATCCAAGCTAAAAAGCTCCGAGTTTTTATAAGCCATGCTGTTGATGATTTTAGAAGTTATAGAATAGCTGATATTGCTAAATTTCTTGAATCACAAAAAGAAATCTCTCATGTATATTACTGTGAAGAAGATTTAGTAGGAAATATTGATGACTGGATGAAGAAAACCGTACCTCGTTGTCAACTCTTAATTTTCTTTTCGACAGATAAATCATTAAATTCAAATGATTGTATGAATGAAATAAATCTTGCTCGAAAACATGGTTTACAGATTACTCCTGTCTTAGGAATCAATTTAAGATGGGAAGACTTAGAAAAGTTAAATGTCAATAGGGAACTTGGAAAGGAATTCGATCCGATGCAATTTGATAAATTATGTAAGGAATTATATGCTTACGCTTTGAAGTTCAAAGAAGATTTAGAAAAAGAAGCTCAAGAAAAAAAAACCGATAAAAAAAGACGGAAAAAATAAATCTATTATTTTTTATTTAAAATAATTCATTTTTGTTTTAAATTAAGAATTAAAATAAAATAAAGTAAAATTTAAAATTTTTATAAGACGCCTGCATCTTTTAGAATTTGTTTGTGATCAAAAGCTAAATCCATGGTTTTAACTTTTTCAATGGGAACTGCTTCGGCAACCTTTGCATCATCTCCGCCTGCTAATAAGGAGAGATCTTTAACTAACCTGCATTTAAAAGCAGTTGATACAATTCTTCCTCTCGGGTCTCGACCTTTTTGATCATAGGTACCTATTTTTCTCACTACTTCAACAGCAAGATTAGTTTCTTCTCTTACTTCTCTCACAATCGCCTGTTCCGCATTTTCGTTATATTTTATGAAACCACCTGGTAATGCATACTTACCCTTATAAGGATGATATTTTCTCTTAATTAATATTATATTTCTATTATCATCTTCTATAACAGCATCGACAGTATATCCTTTCTCTTCCACTTTTGCTCTAGCTCTATGAAACATAAAATAAGTTAACGTACCAATAAACATCAATCCAATGACCGTTGTTGCTATTAAATACGCCATAACCTCAAATGTGGTCTCTGAAAGATTTGTACCTATTACTAATACATCGAAAAAGTCTTTTACAATTCCAGCACTTAAGATGATATTCACTAGATATAATATCCTTGTAGTAACTTTTTGATTCTTCTCATTTCTTTGAAGATAAAATTCTTGCATAGAGTCGTATAATATTTTGAATTTCTTATTTACTCTCTCTATAATTGTTTCAATGCGATATATCTTTATAAGGTGTGTTAATACTCTTGTGTAGTGCTCGCGGGGGTTCCAATCTAACTCACTGTAAATAAGACTCATTTTAGTTTGAATCATTCCCCGTAAAAATCTAAGATTATTCATCTTATGTTCTATGGTTTCCAAACTCATAAAAACATCTGAATAGCGTTTCATGAATAAGATATCTAATGAATTGTTAATCGTCATAAGCGCAAAAAGGACTGCACGCATTTTTGGTGTGATATCTAATACATGTTCTTTTATATAGAGAAATTCTGTCTTATAATTTTGTTCTGCCATGTAGATAAATCCAGAATTTCTTTGGATATAATGAAGTTCAGAAAGACGATTAGAGAAATTATTTTTGATTCTTCTTTCAAAAAGTTCGTCTGTATAATCACCCCATTGTCCTGCATATAATCGTGTCCAATATCCAAGTATTTTTTTATATTTTTCTATATTTTTTGTATCCCATTGGACTTCTATAGGGCTAACCTTACTTGATACTACAAAAACATATATTGGACTCTCAGTATCAAGAAGTAAAAACTCATTTTCTCTTCTATTACTGTATTCTTTAAGCATGTCAAGAACAATAATTGGTATTTCTTGGATTAAGTCCGGTGTAATCCTTTCTTTTTTATATGGTTCATTTTTAAAGTATTCAATTTCAAATTTAAAATATCCTAGCGTATTATATATCAAATCACGATAATCTTCAGTATAAGCCCTATTTTCGTCAGTATAAGGAAAATTTTGGAAGAAAGGCTCCCAGTCACATTCTATAGATATCGACTTAGCCATTTCTCTTAAAATTACCTTTTTCTCTTCAGCATGTGGATATTTCTCTAAAAAAGTGAAGGCTTTTCCTAGATCAACATCATTATGATTCTTCAATTTTTCTAAAAGGAATGTTTCTATTTCTTCCGCCTTAGTTTCTCCAATAAATTCATTTGTATTTATGAAAGCACTGACATACCAAAATTCTTTTCCATAAATAAAACGTAAATTTTCTTCCATTTTCAATTGCCCTCAAATTAATTTTATTAGACAAATGATTAAATTATTATTAAATTGTTATTCTATTTATTACTTTTTTTTCTTTCTTTTTTCTTCATAAATTTTGTTATATTTATTTAAACCATTAAAAAAAAATTAATTGTTTTAAAAAAACAACTTTATATACTAAAAAAAAGATAATTCTATTCAACATTTAAAATTTACAACCACGTATAAAAGTGAAAAATTAAATGAGTGAAAGTAAAGTAAAATCATCTAATAAAATATTAAATCTCTTGTTAATAATTTTGGGACTTCTTTTTATCTTTAGAGCTGTTTTAGACTTTCTATTATGGGCGGGATTAATTGTACCCGAGTTTTTAGAAGATTTTAGCACTGATTTGGGATCCGCAGCGGCATTATCGATTTTTGGAAGTCAAGGTTTAATCTCCATAGCGTTAGGCTTCTGGAGTATTGTAGCGGGTATTGGAATGTTTAAAGAAGAAGAATGGGCAATGGGTCAAGCACTCGTTATTCTAAGTATAATGGTAATTTCAGGTATCTCCCCAATAATAAGTTGGATCACGAATCCTACAGCATTCGATATACAATACTGGCCAAATTATATCATTATAGTAGCCTTTCTGGTCGGTTTAATCGGATTTATCTGGTTGCTAGTCACCCGTAAGAGATATGATTAAACTAATGAAATCCCCAAATTTTTAATTCTTTTTATTTTAATATTTAGATCAGGCTTTAACGTATTATTATATTCCTAAATTTATTTCTACTTTTAAATTTTGTAAACTTTATACAAAATGGAAGCAAATTTTCTCTTTATTGGGCTTTTAAAGATTATACCATAGATTAAATAATTCTATCCAAAATATTTATATACCGACTCTACAAAATATTTATATACCGAATATAGAATATTTGGTAATTAAATTTAGCAAATTCAATAAACCTATTAAAGGTGTTTTTCCATGGAAATGGAATTACCAGAGAAAAATTTAAAGAAAAGTTTTGAATATCCCCAGCATTTGTATCCCAAAAGGAAAGGTCTCGCAAAAGCATTTCACATGACTCAGAGTTTTGGACATACTAGTGATGTAACTTCAGTTGTGATCTCTCATAAAAAAGATTATATTATTAGTGGGTCTAAAGATAAAACTTTAAAAGTTTGGGACTTTACAACCGGAAAATTATTGAGAACAATAGAGGCTCATAATTCTCCAATATTTTCAGTAGCAATTTCGATGGATGATGCTTATGTCTTTACATGCTCTTCAGATCACTTAGTAAAAGTTTGGGGATTAAGAGCAGGGCATCTTATTAACGAATTTAAAGAACACACTGATATAGTTACATCATTAAAAGTGACTCCTGATGGAAAAAGTCTCATTAGCGGTTCTAAAGATAAATATGTAATCGTATGGGACATCTTAAATGCAAAACCTATTCATAAATTTCAACATAAGAGCGGTATATCTTCAATTGCCATAAATAAAGATGGAAGTATTTTAATTTGCGGTGATGATGATGGAGAAATTACAATATGGGATTTGAATAAAAACAAATTTCTCCGTACAATTAAAGGACATTCAAGTGAAATAACTTCATTATCGATTTCACCTGACACAAAATACTTTGCCAGCGGATCTGATGACAAAACTGTAAGACTCTGGGATCTTTCAAAGGGAAAACCTATCTATATTTTCAACGATCATTCTGAAGCGGTTCGAACTGTAGCTATATCTCCACTGGGGAATATGATAGTTAGTGGCTCTGATGACAAAGCAATTAAATTATGGGATTTAAAAACCGGTAACATTCTTAGAACGTTAAAAGGCTATACGGAAAGAGTCTTATCTATAGCATTTTCTCCCGACGGTAGATACATCGCAACAGGTTCATCAGATCATAATGTTATGATTTGGGAGATAATGGAAGGAAAATTGGAAAATACTATAAATGCCCATACCAATGATGTAAATGTAGTTTCTATTTCTCCAAAGGGAAATTTTGTCGCATCTGGTTCTAGCGATAATTCTATAAAATTATGGGAGATTAAAAATCAAAATCTAGTAAGGAGCTTTACTGGACATAAGAAACCAGTTAATTCAATCGCATTTTCTCCTGATGAGAACTATATTATTAGCAGTTCCTTAGATAAAGATGTTATTATTTGGGATATTAGAAATCCGGTACCACTAATAAAAATAAATAAGATAGGAGCTAATGTAAATTCAGTCGTGTTTACCCCCACCACGAATCAAATAATGGTGGGCTTAAGTAATAATTACATAAAAATGTGGGATCTACAATCTAAAGAATTTATTTGGGAGTCAAAAGAACATAAAGGTGCTATAACGTCAATAAAATTCTCTCCAAATGGGAGATATTTTGTGACTGGATCAGAAGATAAACACATAAAAATATGGGATTTCACATCAAGAGATGTAATTAAAGATTTAAGTGGTCATAAAGGAAAAATATTATCTCTTGATATCTCACCAAATGGTGCAAAAATTTCTAGTACTTCTGATGATAAAACAGTAAAAGTTTGGGATTTCTATACCGGTGAATTAATCACTAGTCTTGAAAACCATACTGATATAGTTTCAAGTGTTTCATATTCTCCAATAGGAAATTGTTTCATCAGCGGTTCTGATGATAAAACAATTAAAGTATGGGATAATTCAAGATATGAATTAATTCAGTCCTTTGAGGGTCACCAAAAAGCAGTATCTTCTATTGCCATAACTCCTGATGGAAAGTATGCTATAAGTGGATCTCAGGATGGAACACTAAAATTTTGGTCTCTTACATTTGGTGGTGTATTTAAAAATATAAAAGGGCATTCGGAGAGTGTAAATTCAGTAGCAGTCTCATCTGACAAACGATATGCTGTTAGCGGATTATCTAATAAATCCCTAATAGTTTGGGATCTCTTTAATGGTAATCTAATTAAAACCCTAAAAGGCCATGAAGATATAATCAGTTCAGTTGCATTTTCACCTGGAGGAAAATTCGTGGTTAGCGCATCATATGATAATACCTTAAAAATTTGGGAAATTAAAAGTGGTGAAACATTATGGAATTTAAATGGTCACGACAAAGCTGTTACCTCTGTAGCTGCTTCTCCCGATAAAAATTATATTGTTAGCGGCTCAAAAGATAATACTGTTATAATATGGGAACCTTCTACTGGTAAATTAATAAAAAAGCTGAAAGATCATTCAAGTGCTGTGACATCAATTGATATTTCTCCAAACGGAGATCTTATTGTGAGTGGTTCTGAGGATAACTCTATCAATATTTGGAATATGAAAAAAGGGAAACTTCTTCGTACTCTGAAAGGTCATACTGACGTTGTTACATCAGTTGTATTTTCTCCTGATGGAGAATTTATTGCAAGTGGCTCAAGAGATCAAACTGTAAAATTATGGAAAGTCAATACCGGTGAACTAGATTATTCTTTTGAAAGAATAAATAGCCCAATTAAGACAGTAACGTTTTCATCTGATGGTTCATATATAGCTTGCGGTACTGAAGATAATTTTGTGAGAGCATGGGACTTTATTGAGAAGTATCAAAGTTCATATTATTATTTGTCAAAAGTTAATTCAGCAAAATTCATTCCAAATACACACCAAATTATTGCTGGTTATAATTCGGGTGATGTTTTAATATGGGATTTATTAATGGAAGAACAAGAAGAACTTTTAAAAGAACTTCGAGGAAAATTATCTGATGTTGAAGATTTGATTGATAAAAATAATTATTCAGAAGCTATAGAAAAATTGAATTACGTTTTAGAGACAGCAAATATGTTTAACTTTGAAGAGATAAGATCAATTGCCTTCGAAAAACTAAAAAATTTAAGAGATCCTGAAGAAACTTCAAGAAATATTAGAAGTATTTTGGAATTTGAATTTAAAAATCAAAGAAAAATCACTAAAGCAGAAATGGTAAATCAACTTAATATTGAAATTTCCGAAACAGATTATTATACAAATTTATTATCAAGTACCATAAATTATGAGGCTTCTGAGACCCCAGATTTAGAAAGGTTAGGAACGAAAATATTAAAAAAATTCATTAATCCTTCATTGTATGATTTAATAATTCAATTAGAGTATGATTATAAGCTAGCCTTTAAAATTGGTAAATTTCTATTAGATAGAGGCTTTATAAAACAATTTAGAAATTATCCTTTAGTTGGAGAAAAAGTAGAAACCGGGAAAAAACTAGAAGATTTAATTATTTTTATAAGTTATGCAACAGTCGATGCAGAAGTATTTAAGGTTAAGGACTTAGCATCAAGATTAGAGTCATTTAAGGAAATTAAAAAGGTGTTATATTGGCAAGAAGATATGAAAGATAATATTATCAAATATATGAGTGATAATCTTGGAAGATGTAGTGCAATGATATTACTTTGCTCAGAAAATGCTCTAGATTCAACTCCCGTAGATAAAGAGTGGACTGCTGCAGATATGATGGGTAAACCTATCATCCCCGTATTTCTTAACCCAGATCATATCCCTCCGCTTCTTAAATCAAGACTAGGGCTTGAATATGATTTGGTAGATTTTGAGAGAAATGTAGTACAACTTCATAATTTGATTTTAAAGAAGTGTGTATAATATTTCAGCTTCCTTTCATACAATTTTTTTTTTCATTCTTTAAGTTGAAGAAGCTCAATTATTTTTTAATGTACTAATTTAGTTTTTTTATATAATTTTAGCAACCTTTTTTTATAATCGTATTTAAATAAGTTTAATAATATCATCTAATATTTTTAGAGGAAAATTTATATGGAAGGTGAAAAAAAGACACCCAAATTAAAGCGAAGGATTTCTTTATTTGGAATTACATTTTATGGCGTTGGGAATGTCCTAGGTGCTGGGATTTATGCTTTAATTGGTGAAGTTGTTGGAATTACTGGAAATATTTCATGGTTGGCATTTATTTTAGCTTCAATAACAGGAGCTTTAACGGGACTCTCTTATGCTGAACTTTCTGCTATGTTTCCTAAAAGTGCTGCTGAGTTTGTTTATACTGAAGAAGCATTTAAAATTAGAATTGTATCCTTTATTTTAGGGTGGGTGATAATATTTTCAGGAATTTTTTCTGCTGCTACAGTTGCTTTAGGATTTGCTGATTACTTATCTGTTTTACTAGGAATACCTATAGTAATAATAAAAGTCATATTTGCGATTTCACTTATTATAATCTTGAGTATTATTAACTTCATTGGTATCAGAACTTCAACGTGGACTAATATTTTATTTACCCTAATTGAAGCCTCTGGTTTAATATTTATAATAATTATAGGTGTACCTTATTTAGGTAGTGTAAATTATTTTGAATTACCAGCAGCATCCTCAATAAACACTCTATTTTCAGCAGTTGCATTAATCTTTTTTGCATATATTGGATTCGAGGATATTGCAAATATAGCAGAAGAAGCTAAGGAACCCCATCGAAACGTTCCAAGGGCAATAATTTATTCAATTATTATTACAACAATCCTATATTGTTTAACAGCACTTTCAGTAGTAGGTATTGCTAATTATACTGATATTGCTAATTCAGATGCTCCACTAAATTATGTTGTTTCATTAGTTTTAGGACCAGTAGGGGGCCTTATTATGACCTTGATAGCACTTTTTGCAACAGCAAACACAGTATTAATTATGTTGATTGTTACTTCAAGAATGATGTATGGAATGGCAAGGGATAAGGCATTACCAGAAAGTTTGGCAAAAATTTCACCGACACACAGGATACCAACATTATCAGTCTTTTTAACAATGATTCTTACTATTATTCCTGTATTTTTTGTAGATATTTCTATTGTAGCAAATGCTACTGTTTTTGGTGTTCTTATTAATTTTTTCCTGGTTAATATCAGTTTAATTGCCTTAAGAAGAAGAAAACCAGAAATAGAAAGACCTTTTAAATTAGCGCCAAGTATAGGATGGATTCCAATGATTGCTTTACTTGGTGCTCTTGTCTGCTTTGGATTACTTTTTACATTTGATTGGTATATTATAATAATACAAGTTATTATTATAATAATCGGAATTATTGTTTTTTATGCTATGAAATCTAAAATAGAGACAAAAGCAACTAGATCCTAAAAAAGGTAAAAAAAAATATATTTAACCGAATTTTTCTTCCCATTTTTTTTTTTTAAAACACTGGATCATCTTTCATTTTGCATTTTCGATGAATTTGATCTTGCTTTTCCCATTCTTTTTCAAGTAAATCATCCAATTCATCATCTTCCCTTTCTTTTTCCTCTTTATTCATATTAATCACCTTAATTTTTTTTATCAAGTGCTTCTAATAAATAATCTGTTACATATCTACAAGGTCTTTCTGACTGAGTTTTATAGTTTACATATCTATAGTTAAATACACATAAAGGGCATGATGTTATAATTTCTTTAGATTTTAATTCTTGAAATATTTTTGAACCAATCTTAATTGAAATACTACTATCCACACCTCTTATACCTGAACCTGCCCCACAACAAGGTGTAAAATCACGATTATCGTTTAGTTCTTCAACTTTAGTACTAATCTTTTTCAATAATTTCCGTGGTTCATCATATATTTTAAGATTTTTTAACTTTCTTCCCATACGACAAGGATCATGATATGCTATTTTATTATTTAATTTAATAAATTGAAGTTTATCTTCCTTTGTAAGATCATCAATAATTTGGATAACGTGCTTAACATCTATATCCCATCCAGAAATATATTTTGGATAAACTTTATTGAAAGCGTATAAACATCCAGCACAGGTGACTATAATATTTTTTATACCTATATTCTTAAATAATTTGTAATTGTCTTCGAAGATCCGTCTTGCAAGGTCTAAATCTCCAGCAGAATAAACATACTCGCCACAACACGGTTCTTTCTCTAATATCTTAAAGTCATAATTTCCTGCTTTTAATAATTCATAAGATGCACTTGCACTCTCTTTAACTCTAAAAGAAGACATGCAACCTAAAAATAATAAAGTATCAGAATTGGCTTCTTCATATAACTCTTTTTTTCGAAAATCATCAGGGATCCAATCTAACCTCTCTTCCGGATTACCATTTACACTATTATCTCTTTCAACTATTCCTTTTATAATTTTGTTATGAATTTCTAAAGGAGCTTTATTTTGGCTAACTAACTTGATTTTAGATGAATGTATTACCTCGGAGATGGGGATACTTTCCGTACAAAATCCATCACAGATACTACATAAAGTACAAGTATATAATCCTATAATTTCTTCTTCCGTGATAGGCTCATTAATAAAAACTTTTTTAGCAACTTTTAACCTTCCATTTGGTGATTTTAATTCATCATTTGTCACTAAAAAGGTATCGCAATAATCCATACACGTTTTACAATCAACACAAGATTCTATTTCATTTAATATCTCACTATCATTCACACAATATCATCTAAAGAAACATTATATAGCTTATCTATGCTACTATACCCTACTATTTCATCTCTTAAATAAATCTTGAATGGTAATATTAATTCCTTATAGGGTTTTAGAATATTTAGTAAAGTAATGTGTTCAGGTTTTTGAAACTTGTCTTCATTTTCTTCACCAACTCCTTCAGAATATTGATATTGTTGTAAAACAAAATCACCTCTAAAATGATTATTCTTAAGAAAAGACAATATTTTATGGATGTCTTTTGCTTTCATGAGATTTTCTACATAAGTGGTTCTGATCTCAAATTCGATTTGTTTTTGTTGATTTACGATATTATAAGTCTCTAAAATTCTCTCTGGATTTATATCGATTCCAGTAATTTCTTTTAATTTATTTTTTTTTAAAGGACCTTTTAAATCTAAAGCTATTCTATCAATAAAAGGTAATATTTTTTTAATAATCTCTGGATTAGTTCCGTTGGTATCTATATTAATAAATTTCCCTAATTTTTTAATCTCCTTACATAATGTTAATAAATCATTTTGTAGAGTAGGTTCTCCCCCAGATATACTTACTCCACTTACTAGCATATTACTCTTTATTTGATCAATTAATTCATCAATTTCCCAATTTCGCCCCACTTCTTTATTAAGTAGAAATTTATTGTGACAAAATCCACATTTTAAATTACATCCAACTGTAAAGATAACCATAGAAGACTTGTTAGGAATATCTTTTGTTGATATATCTATAATTCCTCCTACTCTCAAAGAATCAACTCAATATTCTTTTTTAATTAAATCTTCAACTTCATATAATGTTAATGAAAAGGGACCTATGGATTCCATTTTGAGAGAAGTTAACGCTGCTGCAAATTTTAAAGACTCTTCTGGGCTTTTCGTAATTCTTGAGCCTATATAACTAATTAACGCGGTATCTCCACGCCCAGTTCTTCCGATATTATTTCTATTTTTCCAAGGAAAAGAATAAATTTGCCTTTTAGCATTTATGGTAATACCTCTTTCGTGAGTTATAAGTATTTCTGAAGGTCCTAGTTCTATCAAGTCTTCAGATGCTTTATTAATATCTCTTTTACCTGTTAAAATTTCAGCTTCAGTTTGATCTACTTTTAATACTGTGACCTTAGAAATTATCTCAACTTTATCTTTATGGTTTAACTTACGATAAAAAACTTTTTTTTTATCTCTTATTCTTATGAAACTTTGGATATCTAAACATAACTTTTCTTTATATTTTTCAGAGAGATGATTTAGTAGGGCAATATCTATCTCTCCTGCTGTAATTGGGCCAATTACAAAGTATTTAGTCTCAATATCAGGAATATCTTCCTTCCTGAATAAACCCGCAAAACCTAAAGGTTCATAATTTCTGAATTCAACATTTTTTGAAGAATATATATTCTTTAAACCAGATGTCTCTTCGGAAGGGTTAGCATAACAAGTGATTCCCTTTTTTCTGAAGATATCTAAAATAGGAAAATCTTCTTTTTTTAATCTTGTAATTATTGTAATTTTGAGACCCATATGAGAACCAGCAATTCCACCATAGTATACTGATCCTCCCAGAGAGGGAGTACTAATTCCATCAACTTCAATTATATCCTTCGCAATATGGCCTAAAATAATGATATCCGATTTAATAAAATCTTTAACCATGTATATAATTTAAATAATACTAACGTTTAAGAAATTAACTAATTCTTTCAAAATATACTTTAACCATGTAATTTTTTAAAAGAAAATGATGATATCTTTAAAAGGAAGGGAGAAATAAAATAATAGATAAAGAATTTATTCATAAACTAATAATGAATTTACCTTCGAATTGCTTACAAAACGTGCAATAATTTTTTCTTCAATTTTATCTAAACTCGCAGGTTTAAAACAGTTCCATTCATAAAGGTGCCTATCGTCTTTATAAACAACCCCACAATGAATATAATGATAAGATCCATAGGCATATTCTTTACCACAATTTGGACATTTTGGCATCTTTTTTTCTCATCAACTTAGTTTTGAATAATTTTTATACTTTTTTTTGTTTTGCTATATTTTTTTTAGTTCAGGTAGTTAATATAGTATAAGTATAATATAGTAAAATTGCTTTATAAACCTTCCCATCAATTTCCCCTTTCACCATAAAAGTTAAATAGTAATAGCGAATCGACAAAAAAAGAATTAAAAATAATGTGCTTTTGAACGAAATATAATCAAAACATGAAAAAACATGAAAATTATTCAGAATTTAATAATAGATTTTAATAAAACTGAAATTTCTTTAAAATTAGGCAAAAAAAACAATAAAGTTTAAAAGGGGATTCTACGTGAAAATCGCGATAATTTCTTATAATAAAGAATAAAAATAAGATTTAAAATTTATTTTTCTAAAGATTTAGAATTTCGACTTTCTGTAAGGACGTATCTATTTACTAGAGTTAGACTGAGATTTCCAATTAGGGCTCCTAAAAATCCAAAAATTGCTCCTATTAGAAGAATTAATAATACAAATATCCAACCAGATCCTGATCCAAAAAG
>JBHLNZ010000047.1:21888-24559 GCA_048941015.1 Promethearchaeota archaeon
AAATATCCAACCAGATCCTGATCCAAAAAGTAATGCTCCAATTTGATTTAAAATAACATAAGTATTTCGTGTAGCCATTCCGAATAAAGTATAGACTAGCCAACAGACAAAAATACCTATTGATGCTGCCAAGATACCATACCTCATAGATTTATTCATAATACCGGCAATAATACCTGGGATAATTATTAAATGCCACACTGGGATCAGAGTTAATACCGAAGTAATACAATAAACGACAATAAAACTTAATATAAGAATCATTTTCTCTTTTTCCATTGATTTAACCTCCATTTGGCTTAAAGTATATAATTGATTCGGTGATTGAATCTGGAAAGTTATTTACACCATATCCAGAGTAAGTTAAATGATGTTTACCTTGAAGAAATAACTCTGTGAGTTGGTCAGAATAATGTATAGAGTTAGATAAACCACGTTGTCCTCCAGCTATGCAAGTTCTCGAATTACTTAAATTGCTGAAATCAATTATAAGTCTATGTGCAGCACCCCCATAAGATAATCCAACTTCTTTTTCATTCATACTTATACCTGAAGGATTTACAGTATATCCTTCTCCTCCTCCTTCATAAGGACCTAAATTCAAAGAAGGTAATCCTGTTAAACTTCTAAAATACAATTTATGGATATCTCCCCATCTCCAGTTATGTGGGTCAGGATCATCATAAAAGTCTTCAAGCCATTCGATCGTAGCGTTTAAAGCAACTACTATAATGTCGGTGCTATTTTCCGTCTTAAGTCCGGTATTAATATCATCAAACCAATGGGAAGTTTCATTTTCTTTCATTAAGTACTCCAAGATACTCCAGCGTGGTTTTGTTGAAGCATTATAAGCAGAAAATTCATCATCAAATGTATAACTTCTAAAAAAGTCACGCCACTTTCGATAAATAGTTGGAGCACTTAAGTCTTTGTCCATGATGTAATTCCATCCATTGAATTCATCAAGTACATCATCAATTTGAGAGGGTGGAGAAGGGCCATAATAATTCTCCGTAGCATTTAGTAAATAGGGAGTAAAAGCTTTTGCCATGCTAGAATTTATATCAAACTGAAATTCTGCCATTTTAGAAACACTTATATCATTACTATAATTGAGTAACTCATTTAATCTTCTTGCTCTATAACCTTCCGCATAATCATTATGTAAGAAATACTGAACATAATCAGGACCTACTGCTATTTGATTAGAAGAAACTAAGTAATGTTGTGGTGGATTTAATGTATTTGGTAATTCATTAAATGGAGCATAATCAACCCATTCACCTTCTCCATTGGAACCATTATAGGGCAGGGATCCGTTTCCATAGTATCCTATTGGAATTTCTGAATCGTCTCTAATTGGTATTGCTCCAGTTGGCCTAATTGCAATATTTCCATAAATATCTCCATAGACCATGTTTATAGGTGGCGAAGAATAATTACTTGATGCGGTATCAAATTCCGCTCTATTTTTAGCATAAATCATATCATAAATCGCGATAAATTCATAAGTAATACTATTTGGTAAATATTTTGGTGCTAATATTATATCAGATTGTTCAAAAGGATTTTGAACTCCTTCATTTGATAAAAATGTATTTAAAACCGGACCGTGCACAGTATCTTTAACGGTAAAAGCAACAGGTTTTTGTCCCTTCACTTTTATTTCATAATTCCTATATGAATAAGGTACAGAAGAACCATTATAAATATAGTTAGAGTCTCCGTCGGTATTGAAATAGTACCAATCCAAATGATCAGCCGGAAATATTGTAGCACCCCAGCCTAAATATTGATTATAGCCAACAATAGGAAAAGTTAAGCCAGGAATAGTATAACCATAAAAATTTAAATTCGTATCAGTTGAAACTACATGCGTTTCATAAAGGAACGTAGGAATGGGCCAACCCCAATGCTGATCATTACATAGAATAGGTGATCCAGTATTACTCTTAACTCCATCAATAACCCAGTTATTACTTCCCTTGGAACAATAAGACTCAATTAATTCTTTTTGGAATGCAATTTTTTCTACACTACTTAAAAATTTTGAGATTTCTTTAACTAAAATCTCATTTTTCTCAGATTGAGATGACTCAATAGCAGAAGATTGCGGAAACGAGCCATAATTAGGACAAACTGGAATTTGATAAGGTAAATAAGGAGTATGAATTTCAGAATACCAATATGGATCCACTGAATTTAATGCTTCATAATTTATGTATCTATAAAGATCATTATATTGCCAAGAATAATAAAGCGATACAAACTTCAAAATGGCTATAACATCAAGAGGATCAAATTCCTGAGGTTGAAAATTGAGTAAATAATATTCTAAAGGCATTTCGTTCTTATGAGTAGTAATATAATGGTTAATCCCATCGATATATCTTTCTACAGTAGGAATAAAATTAATTTGACCCATCTCCTGCATTTCGTAGGCTTTTTCTAAAGTTTTTTCAGCCCAATATTCCATCCCTATAGCTAAGTTTAACTTATCGTCCTGTAAAGCAGAGGGCCCCAAAATCTCAGCCATCTTTCCACGCGCAATACGTCTGAACATATCCATTTGAAATAATCTATCTTGCGCGTGACAATAACCTAATGCAAAGAAGACATCTGATTCATTAGAGCCATATATGTGTGGAACGCCCCATTCATCTCGAATAAT
>JBHLNZ010000048.1:0-18653 GCA_048941015.1 Promethearchaeota archaeon
ATGCCAGAACGTCTTACTCCATATGTGATTTCATCTTCATCAATGATTTCCGCTATACATTGGTCGTAGAAATAAAGGCCACCCCCCAATCCCACTCCAAAGAAAATCATAAAGATTAGAGCCATCTCAAAATTAACTGAATACGCAAAAAGCACTACTGATACTAACCATACAATTATCCCTATTATTCCACACAATCGAGCACCTTTTTTAACTCTTATAAGCTCCCATAAAGGCGTTGAGGCAGCTGCAACAAGAAAAGTAATTAAAAGTAGTATTCCAATTAATTCTGTATCCGTAATCCCCACTGCATATACGAAAAAAAGAGGAGATAGGGTAGGCAAAATATTGATTACAAGCCAAGTACCGAGAGCAGGGAATAGAAACCATAAAAAGGATTTGTGTTTGAATGTAAATTTAATGGTTTTTGTAAGGGACATCGCACTTTCTGCATCCTTAGAAAGGTGTTTAGGATCTTTAACACCCCATTTTAGTATGATAAAATAGAAAACAAAAATAATAATTGCAGCCGCGATTCCAGTAATTAAGTATTGAGTCATTGTAGTATTAACGTTTGCAGGATTACTATTTGTTATATCATCAATGATAAAGGTGGGAAAGGTTAAAGCAAACATAGTTGCTAGTAAAACGAAAATTATACGTATCCTACCAGTTGAACTGCGCGCTTTCATTTCAACAAACATTTCAGAAAACAGTGCATTATAATTTAAATTAAAAGAAGTATATGCAAAGTCAAAAAGAATTAATATTAATAGGAAGTAGATGAAAATTGAGTGGGATTGATCATATGTAGAATAGGGTGTAAATAATAGGATCATTAGAACTCCAAGAGGTATGGTGGCAGCAACCATCCAAGGGATTCTACGTCCCCACCTGCTCTTGGTTCTGTCAGAAAGATATCCTATTAAAGGATCATTAACTGCATTCCATAAAGCCCAGAGAATAAAGCCCATAGTCATTATAGGAGTAGGAATTCCAACAACAGTAAAGTAAAAAGTAAAAACTAAAAACGAGAAAGTATTAAGAGCAACATTATCTCCAACTTCTCCGCACGCAAAAGCTAGTCTCATACCTAAAGACATTTTTCGAGATTCTTCGTCATTCATATAATCATCTTTTTTTGAAAAACAGTTTATTTTTTTGTTTTTAAAAATTAAAAATAAATGTGATTTACTATTTGTTATTCCAATTTAAAAAATTTTCCAAAATTGAAAAAAAATACGATTCTGTATAATAATAACAGTAAATTAATTTAATCAAGGAGGTTAATTAGATGGATAAGATGTTGGCAGCTGTTTTTCATAAAGATAAAAATGGTGGAGGACAAGTGATATTAGAAGAAGTAGAAGTGCCTCAAATCACTGAAAATGATCAAATTCTTATTGAAGTAAAAGCATGTGGTATCTGTGGCACTGATTTAAAAATTCTTGAGGGGGCTCACCCTGCAAATGATAATACTATTTTAGGACATGAATTCGCGGGAATTATTATAGATAAAGGTAAAGATATAAAAGATTTAGATATTGGTGATAAGGTGGTTGTTGATCCAAATGAAAAATGTGGTTACTGCATTAATTGTAGGAGAGGATTGTCAAATTTATGTGAATACATGGCTTTAGGTACTACTTTTGGAATATTTCAAAATGGTGGTTTTGCAAAATATTGTGTTATACCAAGAAGCGCGATTTTTAAGTTACCGAAGGAGATAAACCTAACAGCAGCAGCTTTAATTGAACCTTTATCTTGTGCGGTTCATTGCCATAATATCGCAGATGTTAAAGAATCTGATAATATTGTTATTATTGGTACTGGACCTATGGGTTTAATAATAGAAGCAGTAATAAGGAAGCACCCTATAAAAAGGCTTATAAGTATTGAAATAGATGATTGGCGCAGAACTAAATCAATTGATTTAGGAGCAAATTATTCCATAAATCCTACTACTCAAGATGTTCAAGCTGAAGTAGAAAAAATTACAAATGGGGAGCGTGCTGATGTTATTATTGATGCGGTTGGAATAGCTGAAACATTTGAAATGGCACAGAAAATATGGGCTCCTGGAGCTAAATTAATCTGTTTTGGTCAAGATTTTCGTGCTGAGGCTAAAATCAAACCAAATGACATAGTAAGATATCAAAGGAAAATAATGGGGTCATATATTGGCTATGCTGAAGATTTTTTAGATGCTATTGAATTAATTAATAATAAGGTTATTGATGTTGACAAGTTGATAACAGAAGTTATCCCTTTAGATGAACTAATTTCAAAAGGTTTTAGTTTGATGAAAGAACGGAAATGTGTTAAGATAATCACTATTCCTTAGTTTCATAATCTAAACTTTTTAATTGATTAACGATTATTAAATCAAAGGATAGGAATACTAAATAATTTGTCAAATGAAATTATATGTCTTACGATATATCAGCTCTTAAGGTATTAATTAAAAAGATCTTCCCACCTAAAAAGTGTGTATTTACCGTTGATACAAATGGCGATGGAGAAGCAGATGCTGTCTTAATTAAAGCATTAAATGTTATTATGCCTGTTGAAATTCCTGAAAAAATAGAATTAGGGGGATTTAATTCAGATGATTTTGATCTAAAAAGATTTGATTTATCAGATTACGGTAAATTTTACTTAGATGATGAACCAATTACTGTTTCAAGCAATGAATTTGAAATAGATAAATTAAAAGAACATTTTTTTATGTATCATGACGGAGATTGTTTTAAAATTGATGATCTTATAAATGGTAAATTAGCAGGGAGATTAATTGCTTTAGGTGATAGTATTAATGTTTTAATTAGGTTAGAAAAAGATGCTTTAGAAAAATTTACGATAGGGAAGCATAAATTCACAATTGAATCCGAACTTATTCCAAAATTTGAATTTAATTTTGAATTAACTAAGGATAATATTAATCGAGAATTTGATCTAAATAAGCTATAATTTAGCTTTTTATATAACAGATCTTTTTTAATAAAAAAGGACTTTAAATTCCTATTTTTAAACTAATAAGAGTGGCAATAATAAATCAAAATATTCAATCTCAAATTTGCGAATTAAACGAATATTCTAAAGTGAATATAATTTGTCCTATATGTAAATCGAAAAAAGAATTAAAATTTCCTAAATCGGTTATCAATAAGTCAAGACAATTAACAACGATATCCATTCCTAAAAATTTCATCTGTGAACATCACTTTCAAGCTTTTATAGATAAAAATTTTACAGTAAGGGGGTATCAAAAAGTAGATTTTGATTTTGCTTATGATTTAATAAAAAAGAAAAAGACTAAGAAAGTATTCGATGATAATAAATTGTTTGATAACCTTATATTAGAAGGAAATTACGTAGAATATAAAACAAATAATACTAACAGTTCAAATAAAAAGAAGAATACTTTGTTTATTACGGAAGAGGTAATTAATTCACAGAAAAAAGGAAAAAATATTGAGAATTCTGTTTTATTAAATAATTCTAATAGAAAGAAAATAAAGACTCTCAAGGAGATTTATGAAGAATTCTGGGAATTTATCGATGATGATAATAATGACTTCAAGGAATTCATTCAAAAAGACCCTCGAAGAGAAAAGCTTTAGTAAATCTTCTGAAAGATTAGTATTAAAAAAATTTATATGACATTCTTGATTTTTTTAGTTAATATTTTTAGTTTTTAAGGAGGCTAAATTACCTACCAACTATCCATGGCAAGATGGCGTAGCCCGGGAACGCACCAGAGTTATCGATTTAACGGTGAAACTGAAGATCTGGGTATCGGGGGTTCAAAAAGCTAATTATAGTGCATTTAGCTTGAATATATCCCCCTCTTGCCATTTATCTCCTATTTTTTTAAAACTTGTATTCTTTTATCTTTGGGGAGCTTTTCACTAGCGTATCTTAGAATTAAGCGAGATAGAACATTCTTATTAAGCATTAAGTAATCAAAAATTATCTCTGGCTTATAATTACTACAGGTTTTGAGAAGCCAACCAATTCCTTTTTCAATATAATTTTGATCAATAAAATTTAGCATTTTATTTATGTGATTAAATACGTAATCTTCATCAAAGGTCTTTTTTAGCATAATAATCTTCAAAAGAATAACCATTGAAGCCCTTCTAATCCATATATTATCTACGGAAGCCCAATCATCTATAGTTCTTTTAGCAAGAGCTTCATTACCCTTCTTTGCTAAAAAGGGCCCTAATACTCTGATACAGGTGCTATCACAATAGCTCCACGTATGACAGTGCTTTAGAAGTTCAATTTTGAACAAATTTATGGTTTTTATATCAAAAAAATTTTTATAACGGTTTATATAAAATAATCCGGCGAATTTTTGTTCTTCTATATTTGATCTGGATAGATCTTTAAAAATTTCAACTGCTAGCGAATATGAACTTTTATATTTATTATCTACATCCTTTACGATTTTTTCAATATTAGCAATTTTGATTCCATAAATAATGTAATTGGATTTATCTGGATTTATGATTTTATACATCCTTGCCTTTTGTTCATCCATAAGATTTGGAGAATGTTTTTTCAAAAGTTCCTTGATTTCGAGTAATATTTTTTCTTTCATAAAAATTTATCTAGTCCGTTTTTTCTAATTAATTCTATGCTTTCCTTTAGAAAAGGCTCAACAAAATCTATCACTTGTGAATTAAAGTTTTTTAGTTTGGATAATTCTTTTCTTCTATAATAATTGAGTATAGATTCTTCAAGATTATTTAGATTTAATCCTGCCCATTTTAAGTTATTATTTGATTTTCCATACTTTATTGCATCAATATATTCTTTATTTAAGAGCATTTCTGAGATTAGATAGTTGTATTTCCTAAAATCATTAGGAATCCATCTTTTAATCCTAATTGATATATCATATTTTTCACATAGGTTAAATAATTTTGTGTGAAATTCTCTAACATATGCTTTGGGAGGATAAATTTGTCCTTTATATAATTCTAATAAAGGTTTTATAACCTTTTTATATTTACTATTGTTTAATTTTTTTATGAAATATTCTGCTTGAGAATCACGTAAGGTTAATCCAGGAGAAAACAATAAAAAATCAGCACCAGCTCTTTTAGATTGTTTTATAACATCTTCCAAATTCTCATCATTATCTTCCAAAAATGGAATAATTGGAATAAAATAGGTCCCAACTTGAATTTTTGGCGCACTTTTTTTAATAGTTTTTAATGCTTCTAACCTCTCAGAAGGTGATGATGAGTATGGTTCTAAAAATTTAGCAAGTTCCTCATTAGTTGAAGAGATTGAAAATCCTACAGTGCACCAAGTATCATTAGCAATTTTATTCAAAATATCTATATCTCTAATTATCAGTTTGGATTTAGTAGCAATATTAATAGGGAATTTATGTTTTGCAATAACCTGAATCATTTTTCTTGTATGCTCAATTTCTTGTTCAATTGGCTGATAAGCATCATTTACCCCTCCTGGAGCGATAACATCGGGTAATAATGTTCGAGCTCTTTTAAGTCTCTGATCTAATTTCTTATCAAAATCTGTTTTAATAATTACTTCATTTTCAAAATCATTTAAATAATATCTCTGACTTCTCGCATCACAGTAGATACAAGCATGAGCACAACCAGAATATGGATTTAAAGTGTAACGTGACCAAAACCATGAATCAGGATATTTTAATTTATTTAAAACTGTTTTGAACTCCTTATAGATATACTTAACCATTATAATATTGTTAAATTTTATTAGTAAGCTGATTAATTAAATAAAAAATTTATTTTTAGCCAATTAAAATTTAACATTAATTAAAAGCTAGAGAAAAAACGCCTTGGCAACATCATTAAAAAGTGATTAAAATATGGAAAGGAAAGACACTACCTATAAAGGCGTTTTTTCAATATAAATATACTAATTTGTAAATATATTTTTTAAGGTTTTGAAACATAATCGACATTTTATATTGAATTTTCGAAATCATATGTAAGATTTCTTAAGATTTAATTTAGATAGTCTTTAATAACGAATATCAAAAAGAAAAGAAAAAACGCCTTTTAAAAGAAGGGTTGAAAATTAATTGGCTGATTCAAAGAATAATTTATTTAGAGGCGTTTTTTCATTAATATTATCTTAATTTATAAATTTATATTTGACTATTTAATTTCAAAGTTAAAAGATAATTTCAATTATTTTTTTCGGGATATAAGGATAAATATTAATGATAAAGAATTTCGTGAAATGCTGATTTCACGATCAAATTAACTAGTATTTGATTTAATAGTTAAAATGTAATAATACTTTTTTAAGATATAAATATAATAAATAACCTCGTGAAATGTTGATATCGCTTAAATCGCATTGTGGGTTTAACAATGAAATTAAAAAAAATGAAGAAAATCATTCAAATTTCTTTGTATACTCCTTTATATTATCAGGAGGCCATGCTTTTGGGGTACTACCAAATCGAGTAAAACGATGATCACACCCTGAAGCACCATTTGCGATAGTTTTAGTACGTGAGAATCCATATCCCAGAACATGTGCGTGAGCAAAATCAAGAAGGCAAGCAAATGGCACATATTTCTCCGCTCCTAATTTTTTATACGCCTTAAGAATTCCACATTCAGAAATATTATAACCGAAATCAAAATCTTCATTAGTACCATCCACAAATTGCATAACCCAATCATCAGGATATTTCCTTTTCTGTGAAATCTCACAATACTTCTTTAGAGGTTTAATATAAGCATCATTAAAAATGATATCTAAAAGATTTCCTCCACTTTCTTCTACTTTTTCTATTTCTTTTCTTGTTTCTATCTCTTTATATGTATTACTGAATTCACCAATTTCTCGATAAGTGTATCCTTCCTTTTCAAGGATGCGAAACATTGCTAATAAGGATACTTTAGCTGTAAGGGTTGAAATGAATGGATGCTTGCCCCCTCCGATATCAGTCATTTTGGTAAGAATATCTTCATACTCCCTTCTCATTTGATTGATTAGAGCTTCAGATTTTGACTCACTGAATCTCTCTACTAAAATATCTTTTGCAATTTGTAAAGATAATTCAAATTGTTTCATTAACCTTGGTTTATTCTTAATATAATAGTCTTTAACATTTCCAGTTGGCATTATATGACAACTTAAATTTAGAGGATCTAATTATTGGATTAATTAAAACCAAGTAAAAGTAGTAATTAAATTTAATTCTATTTCATAACTTCTCTTAAAAGAAATATTATGAACGATGATTTCACGATCAAATCATATTTTTTAAAAATTTATTAAAATGCGTCGCCCGGGAATCGAACCCGGGTCACCGGCTTGGAAGGCCGGAATCATAACCCCTAGACTAGCGACGCTTTATAAACCGCATGATCTATAAAAGTATCATATCTTTTAACTTTACTGCTTTTAGTGATTATCCTCGAAGTATTTCATGATATATTATGAGTTATCTCATAAAATGTAATAATCTTATTCACTACATTCCATGCATCTAGAGAATAAGGAGAAATTGATATAACATTTTTGGATAAACTGTAAATTTCATTTGAGAACGTCCCTTTTTGAAAGCCTCCGATAATAGCAATACAATTCTTAGAGATATCTTCATGGAATAAATCGAGGTGGTATGAAATCAATCTTCCTTTTGAAGAAAAAATCATGATCTGTTTATTTTTATATAATTTGATTAAATCTTTTAAATCTCCTTCAAATTGCACTATTAAATTCAAATTATTTACTTTTATCTCGGCATCGATAAGAAGTTTTGCCATTAAACCCTTAAATCTATTATAATTACGAGTTATCTTTATATCAGGAGTGATTTTAAAGATTTTGTTATTTATTGTATGAATGTAAATGATTAATTGTTTATTTTTATTCAATGGAGATCCTAACGCATTAAGAAGACAATTATGAGTTATATCAGGACGGCCTCGTTTATTAAAATCTTTTAATTTTACCATTGCAGAATGATGTAGAGCGTTATCGAGTAATTGAGAAGCAAAATTTCTTTTATCCAGGTGTTTTTTAATGGAAGGATGATTTTTAATTTCTTTTGGAATTAATTCAATACCACATTCAGCTAAAATTATTATTAATGGCATTAGATTAGTCCCTTATTGGTATTAATTTTAATAAAATATCGTGTAGTTTGATTACATTCAAGACAAGTCATTGAGATATGAGATCCTTTACCGTTAGAATGTAATCTTGTTCTAGAATTTAAACCGGGATATAAAAAACTCTTGCATTTATGACAGATTCTTCTTTTCCAGAAACTTGGAATTTTAATTTTTGCTCTTTGTGAGTATTTTCTTGCTAAATAAACATATCTATTAGCTAGTATTTTATTTTCTGGGAAAATTTCATTCGCTCTATTGAACAAGTAGAGCATTCTTGTTCTTGCTATTCTTTTTATGATGGTTATATTCTTTTTTTTCGATTTCGGCATTATAGTAGCTAATTTTTTAATTTCTAATTTTAAATGTTGAAATAATTATCATTCTACCTCTTATATCTAGAATATTAGAATTTGTTAAAGTCGAAATATGATCTGCTATTTCTTTTATGTTTGATCGATTTGCTACTGATTTTAATGCTTTAATTTTTATGATCTTATCTTTCTTCAATAATTTAGCTACATTATTTACAAATTCTTCTGTAATACCTTTTTTTCCTAAAATGCAATGCGGTTGCGATAGTAAGGTTTTTTTAAGTTTTTCTTGATAATCCATTGTCCTATAATATTAGAAATACCAAAAAATTTTTAATTTATTCAATCTTTTTAAATGTATTATTATATATTAAAGAACAATTGAAATAAAGATTACTATGTCAATCTATGTCGTTGAACCCGGAAGACTAATTCAATTATTAGCAGAAAAGTTGAAAGAGTTCCCAGAAATAAAACCACCAGAAGGAAGTCAATTTTGGAAAACTGCTTTTTTTAAGCAACTAGCACCAATCGATTCTGAGAATTTTTGGTATATTCGATGTGCTTCTATATTAAGAAAAATAAAAAAGTATGGTCCAATCGGAGTAAATAAGTTAAGAAGACTTTACGGAGGAAGAAATAGAAGAGGTCCCGGCTTAAATCATAGTGCAAAAGGAAGTGGTAAAATAATTAGAGTAGCATTACAGCAATTAGAAAATGCAAATTTAATCGAAAAACAAGAGAAAAAAGGGAGAATTCTTTCTCCTGAAGGAACAAGTCTTTTAGAACGGATGGCATATAATATAATAAGGAAATAAAAATTAACTCAATTATAGGTTAGAAAATTGAGTGATGAAGAAGAATTAAATGATATAAGAAGAAGAAAATTAGAACAATTAAAGAACCAAGCAATTCAACAAAAAATAGCAGAGGAACAACAAAGACAATACGAAACTCAGAAATATCAAATAATGCGAAAAATTTTGAGTCCTGAAGGAAGACAAAGATTAGAAAACATCCGCATTATAAAGCCTCAATTTGCTGAACAAATTGAATTGCAATTAATACAATTATATCAATCAGGAAGATTAAAAGGGTCTGCTCCATTACCAGATAAGGCATTTAAAAAATTATTAGAACAAATAACAAAAAGTTCAAAGAAAAGAGATTTTAATATAAAAAAATAAAAAAGGAGTAAAGAGAAATGGCACGTAATAAAGATTTACCTTCAAAATTAAGACGGGCAAAGAAAGCAAAGCAAAGTAAGTCAATACCATCTTGGGTTATAAGAAGAACTGGAAATAAGGTAAGATCAAGTCCTTATTCAAGAAGGAATTGGCGTAATTCAAGGTTAAAAAGAGATTAAATTATATAAATTAATATAAAGGTTGAAGAAAAATGGCAAAAAAGAAAACAAAATCGAAAGAAATTAGTTTAGATGATTTAGAAGAAGAAATCGAGGAATTGGAGGAAACAACAGAAGATGAGATTCAAGAGATTGAGGAGTTCAGCTTAGATGAAGTCTCGGAAGAAGAAGAAGTTAGTGAAATATTCGAAGAGACTCTTGAAGAAATTGAAGAATTAGAAGAAGAAGCTCCAAAAGCAGAAATTATCGATGAGCGGATCTATATTATCCCTTTAGCAAAAGCGAGGCGTGGACCTCGAAATAAATGGGCTAAAAAGTCAGTAAGATATCTAAGAGAGTTTATGGAACGCCATTTCAAACCAGAATCTTTAGTAATTTCACAAGAAGTAAATCAAGCTATATGGGCTCGTGGCATTCAAAAACCTCCCAGAAAGCTCAAAGTTAGAGCAACGAAAAATATCGACGGGCTAGTTGTTGTATACCTTTCTAATTAGAGACGCAATTTTTTAAAATCAATATTATATAATACTTTAAACCAGATAGAATAATGCTCCTTTTTGAAAATTATTAAAAAAATATTTATGGTTTAAAGTTTTACACTACTAATAGAAATTGGTTCCTATTAACTAAATAAATGTCGATTTTAAAATTCCAAATTTACGGTAAAAGTTCAATCGGAGTATTTTTAACTGTTAATAATTCTTTTGGTCTTTATCCTCCAACTTTATTAAAAAATTCAATTAAAAAGATAAAGTCTGTATTCAAAGAATCTTTTTTTCCCCTTTCAATAAATAATTCAAACCTATTGGGTGTCTATACTGTTAGTAATAAATATGGTATAATAATACCTCATCTTATTAGGGATGATGAATTAAGTCTTTTAGATACTTATGTAAAAAAGATTAACGAAGAATACCATATTGGAATATTAAAGTCAATTGATAATGCATTTGGAAACTTAATTTTATGTAATGACAAAGGAGCTATAATAAGTTCATTTCTGAAGGATTATAAAGAAGAAATTGAAAATATATTAAATGTTGAAACTGTTGTATATGAATTTGCTGATAATTATCTTCCAGGTTCAATAGGTATTACTAATAATAGGGGTTGTCTAGTGCATCCTCTAACAAATGATGAAGAGATTGATTATATTTCATCAATATTGAAAGTACACGAGATTGATGTATCAACCGTAAATCGTGGAATTCCTTATTTAGCTTCTGGTGCAGTTGTGAACGATAGTAGTGGAATATTTGGTCAAAGTTGTACAGGTCCAGAAATGATGCGTTTAACTAATATTTTAGGTTTATAAAACTTCTCTTTTCTTAATTTTAAAAAAGGAATAGATTTAAAAAAGCAAAATTTAATATTTTTGAATTAATTAATAATTTTAATTTCGTTGATACAATTGAATTAGTATGTCAGAAATTAAAATTTATCAAATCATTGGTACTTATACTAAAAATCATAGAAATTATTTATTTCGCAAAGAAGTTCGCGCACTCAAGGAAGAAGATGCTTTAGAAAAAGCATTAAGTCAAATTACGTCAATAGGAATTTACAGAAGACAAATTAAAATTGAAGAAGTTAAAGAAATTAGCATTGAAGAAAGTCAAGATTATTTAATTCGAGATGTTTCTCGTTTAAATGAATAGTCATCATTATAAGGTTAACTTTTATGGAAGATAGAGAAAATATAGAAAAACAACTATATCAGTTTCGATATCTTAAAGAACAGAGAGATATGTATCAAGGTCAATTTGAGATAGTTAATGCTTCTTTTTTAAATTTAGTAAATACAAAAAATACTTTAGAAAATTTAAAAAGTGGAATCGAAAAAGATACAGAGATATTGGTTCCGATTGGCGGTTTAGTTAGCATTAAAGCAGCAATCAAAGATACTGAAAAGGTTTTATTATATATAAGCCAAGATACTGTAATAGAAAAAACAATTCCAGATTCTATTGAATTTATTAATAAATTAATAGATCAGCATAATGAACAATTAAAATTCCTTACAGAACGTTTACAAACTTTAGATTTAACTTTGCAAAGTATGAGTCAATCGCTTCAGAGAGGCGCGGGTCAAACATAAGTTTTTGAATTCCTTGTTTTAAAAGAATATAAAATTCGATATGTGAAAAATTTAATGCTAGATAGATTAAAGAATGTTTTCACAGCTTTTGTCAAGCAAACATTAACGGAAGATAGATTAAGTGATTCTTTGAATTCTTTAAATTTACTATTAATAAGTAATGATGTCGCAACTGAGACTGCTGATGTTATTTGCGATAAAATAAAAGACTCACTTAAAGGAGAACAGATAGGACGATTTTCTTCAAAAAAGAAGATGTTATTTGAAATTTTAAAAGAAGTTATAACAGATATATTAACACCTAATAAAGAAATTGATTTATTAGATGAAATTAGGGAAAAAAAAACTTCAGGGTTACCTTATGTTATTGTTTTTTTGGGAGTAAATGGAACGGGAAAAACAACTACAATTGCTAAGGTAGCACATTTTTTAAAAGAAAATGAAATTTCTTCAGTTGCTGCTGCTTCAGATACTTTTAGGGCGGGAGCTATCGAACAATTAACAAAGCACATGAATAATGTTGGAATAAGAGTTATTAAGCATGAATATAAATCCGATCCTGCATCTGTGGGATATGATGCTATTGAACATGCAAAAGCGAAAGGAATAAACACTGTATTGATAGATACAGCAGGAAGACAAGTTACTGATAAAAATTTAATGAAGGAAATGCAAAAGATAGTTAGAATTGCTCAACCAGATTTAATAATTTTTGTAGGAGATTCATTAGCTGGGAATGATGCATTAAATCAAGCGAAAGAATTTAAAAAACATGTTGGAATCGATGCTAATATCTTAACGAAAATCGACGCAGATGCAAAAGGAGGATCTGCTCTTTCAATATCATATGAAACGAAAAAACCTATCCTATTTATTGGAGTAGGGCAAGGTTATGATGATTTGAAACAATTTAATAGAGATTTCTTTATTTCTAATATCTTAGATATAAATGAATAAGATGGATTTCCATCCTATCCAACAGATAACTTTTTTAAATATATATTTTTAAATTAATTGTGTCAAATAATTATCCTAAATATGATAAATATTCAAAATTTGAACAGAAAAAAAAACCAAGCCTATATGAAAGGATTGGGAATTTCTTCCAGAATACAAAAAGAATAATAAAAGTAGCAAATAAACCAGGAAGAAAAGATTATTTTTTAGTGTTTAAAATATGTGCAATAGGGATTGTACTTCTAGGAGTTGTTTCCTATGTTATCCAACTAATTTTTACGATTGTTTTTGAAGCCCTAAATATTGGATAGTTCACTATTATTCTTTATAATCTTTCTATACTTTATATATTTGATATATAAATGAAAGTAACATTAAATTATAGAGAAAATCTTCATTTTAAAGCTTCAGCAAGAAAATTCAAAAATATTGATGTGGATGAACCTAAATCATTTCATGGTAATGATTTAGGAGCCAGTCCCATTGAGTATTTTTTAATAGGGATTGGTGCTTGTATAGGAAATACATTTATTTATTGCCTTAAGAAGAAAAATATAGATCTAAAAGACTTAGAAATAATTGTAGATGGGCAATTGAAACATATGCAACCCCATATGAATCTAAGATTAACTAATATTAATATTGAATTTAAATTCAAAGAAGATTTAGATATTTCTGATGAGATTTTTAGATATTGTAGATCAAATCTTGAAAAATTTTGTCCAATATTTCAACCCATTTTAAAAGGAATTCCAATTGAAGTTAAATTTGTAAATTTTAAATAATCTTTGAATTAATATAAAATTAAAAAAAGAGATTAGTTTTAGAAATAAAAAAGATTTAGCTGCATTGGAATCGATAAGTCTTCTTCTTTATTTTTACAAGCAACAAATTTTATTTTCATTTTTAGGAGAAGCGTAAGAAGTCTTTTTGTTAAAATTCCATCAATTATTAAAAATTGAGTTTCTTTATGTTCTCGAATTTTGTCATAAAGTTCACCAACTTGAAATTCAAATAGTTGTTTAAGATTCTTATCAAATCCAATACTATACCCAGGTTCGATATTTTTAATTGCATCGATAATAATCGTTTGATTTTTTAACTTTAATTTTTTAAAAATCCTCTGGAGATTTGGATCTAAAGATTGTTTACTTTCTTTTGCAAAAGTTTCGATATCTAATTCCTTCATTAAATGTGCTGGTTTCTTATTCTGGAGTGATTTGATTAATTGTTTTCTTGTTAGTTCCTCAACTTCATACCCTTCAGGAGCACGTGCTACATAATCTAATTTTAATAACTGAATTAATTCATTTAAAATTATTGTTCCTCCTCTGTCTCCGTCTAAGAAAGCAGTAACACTATTTTTAGTTTTACTTAAATCAATTATTGATTTGGGTACTTGAGTTCCCTGTACTGCGATTGCATTTTTTACACCTATTCTAAGAAGATTTAAAACATCCGCTCTTCCTTCAACGATAATTAAATCAGGATCAGATTCAACTTCTGGTCCTGCTGGAAGTTCTTCTGGCCCCCACGATGTAATTTCACTAAGTTTAATATCAGTTTCAATTTGTTCTTCTATTTCACTTGGTTCTAAAGACTTTTGGTCCCATTCCTTTAATAATTCAGTTGCTCTTTCAATTATTTTTTGTCTTTTTGTTTCTCGAACATCACGAATTTCAATTAATTTGACTTCTGCTTCACATGGACCTACTCGAGAAACTGTTTCTACAGTTGCCGCCAATAATGCAGTTTCTTTACGGGTAAGGCTAGAGGGTATTTTAATTATACCTTCAGAAATTCCTTCTTTTGACTCATTTTCAACCTCTATTCGCCCTATCCGCCCTGATTTTTGAAGATCTCGTAGATCGAGATCTAATAAGAGACCTTCAGTTTAGCCGATTAAGCCGATATGGCCTTTTCATATTATCTTTGGCCGAATATGGCGCCAACTATATCCGATTTTTCAACAACACCTTTTATTTTAAATTTTGTTTCAATAATATATTTAGTTGTAAAATCAGTTTGATTATTTGTAATCTTGATCACTTCCTTATTACTTTTTTGAGTTATAAACTATATAATTTTTTTATTAATGTAAAATTTGAATTATCTTAACTTTAATTCATTTTTCAGCTTAATTTTAATATTTCTTATAATTAAAAATTCAAGAAAATTGAAGATCATTAAGAATCGATGATCAAGTAAAGAATATGTATCTTTGAATTTATTTTTTGTCAATTTAATTAATTTATTGCGATACTAGTAATATTTATATTATCTCCATGAGATGTAATTTTTTTTACGAATAAACTATTTAATTTTCAATGAGTTTATATTGGAATAATGTTTTATTGAAAAGATTTTCAAATATCTCTAAAAATAGATTCAAATATAAGATTAATACAAATCTTGGACGAATTTATTTTTATTTGGAAAAAGAGAAGGATAGTGAAGAAGTCAAATTTTCAGGAAAAATTGTCTTTTTTCCTAAAAGAAAGATTTAATCTTATTATTTTAAATTTTTAGAAAGAAATGTTCGTATTTTATAAACTAGATTTTAGAAAATATAATAATTTCATAATTTTAATAAAATGATTTAAATGATAGAAAAAAAGAGAAAATACAAAAATCTTATTCTAGCGATTACAATTGCATTATTAATTGTATTTTTTTTCGTGTATTATCTTTATTGGTCCACTATAAGTAATGCATTAATTACTATCGAAGGTGCTGAGTTAGCTACACTATCTGCTGCCACAAGAATTGTGATTTTAAGCATCATGAGCTACATTCTCTTTAGGAAATGGTTTAAGCAAGAAGTTATTTATACTTCCGATGCGTATTTCTTATTTGCCTTATTTTTTATGATACTTACTGTCGGAAAACTTTACGATTTACTCTATAACTTGATTCTTATAAGTGATACCTATGGAGATTTATTTATCCTTATGCTTTCTAAAATAAGATATTATATCATTATCATCAATATCCTTCCAATTCTCTATATCGGGCTTGAAGCCACTATGACATTTGTCAGTGTATATGTTAAAGATTTAAGTAAAAAGCAGTTCAGTAAAATACGTTTATGGATTATCTTCGTTGTTCTCCTAGGTCTGACTATTGTCATTACGTTAGCTACGAACATTACATTTCTAATCAACGTTCTTCCTTTTTTCACCCTTGCAATATTTGTTATGATTGCGATTATGTTTTTGTTTATGTACAAAAATAAGCGTCTTTCACAAGCAAATGGCTTAATTATCGGAATTGCCTTTCTTTATTTCATCATTACCAACCTCTTACGATCTCTAATCTCAGTCATCGCGTTAACTCACCCCTCCTTTATCGTTGTTGCTGATCTGCTCGATATCAGTGCTAATGTTTTGATGTTCATCGGCTTTATATCAAAACCGAGCTATGCAAAATAAAGGATATATAAAAGAGAGCAAGAGTGATAGATATGGTGGATGTAAAGGAGTGGAGGAAAATTGCGTTTCTATTTATAATAATTGGTCCTTTCCAATATATTATCTTTACAGCTATAGCGATGGGCTTTTATACAGGGGGAACCTTTATTAATCCATATACCATTGGATATGCTTTCTGGCAAAATTTTTTTAGCGATCTTGGTCGAACTATCGCGCTTTCAGGAAAAGAAAATGTAATATCGTTTTTGATATTCACCATATCGGCGTTTATATTAACGTGTTCTCTGGTATTCTTTATTATCGCAATGCCCATCTTTTTCAAGTCGGATAATCTAGAATTCAACCTCGCACGGATTAATATCATAATTGGAAGTACTGCAGGGTTTTTCATGTTCTGTGTTATTTTTACACCGTGGAATCTCTTTCCTACAGTTCATTTGACCTTTTCAAAATTATTTTCTTTTACCAGCTTATTTGTCCTAATCTTATTTTCGGTTTTGATAATAAAAAATGAGAATTATCCGAATATTTATGGATATATATATTTACTTATCATTTCATTAGCTTTAATTTATTCATTGATTGCGACATTTGGTCCCAGTATAACAACTTCAAATGGATTAATCTTACAAGCAAGCGCACAAAAAGTATCTCAATATTCATGGCTCATTTGCTTTATAATTCAAGGTTATGGATCTTTTAAACTTGTTCATTAATCATTTTAAATTCAATATTCATTTTCATTTTATTTATTTCGTTTTAATATGAAATCACTTGATCAGCTTTTTATTGATTATCAAATTATGAAAAGTAGATTTTAAAAAAAAATCTAAAAATGATTGAAAAAATTCTTGTTTTTGGAGGAAAAGGAGGAGTTGGTAAGAGCTCAATTAGTGCTGCAACAGCTTTAAAACTTTCAGAGCTACTTCCTGATAAAAAAATACTATTAATTTCATTTGATATAGCACACAATATTTCAGATCTGTTTTCATATGAGATAGGGAGCAATATTTCAAAATTAACTAATAATTTATGGGCGATAGAGCCAGATCCTAATATATATGCTGAACAATATACTAATGACTTAATTACGAAAATGAAGGCTCTAATGAAACAAATGCCTATAGTGGGAATGCTTCCTCAAGTTGAAAAGTATATTGATACAACATTTACCGCAGATGCAATACCCTTAGCTCTAAAAAATGCCATGTTTTTCCAGAAATTACTAGATGCTGAAGATATTAATTCTCAAGAGATTCAATTTGATATAATAGTTGCTGATTTTCCTCCTACAGGTAATATGGTAGCACTTTTCGAGATACCCGAGGATCAAGTAAAAGTTATGCTTAAATATTCATTAAATTTCTACAATTCAATTAAAGGAGCTATTAGAAATTTTTCGAAGGTTTTTAGGCAAATTATAAAACCTTTTGATGATCATAGTTATGAAGCAAGAAGAGAGTTAGGGAAAGAAATTTTTAATATGATTCTTGAGTTAGAAAAGCGCGGTGAAAGAATAACTGAATTGATTCATAATGTTGGTTCTCTAAGATTAGTAACCATTGCTGAAAAGCCTAGTTTCGAAGAAATTAAAAGAGCCCGAGAATTAACTCAAAAATATATTCAACTTGATGGTATACATATAAATATGCTAATTCCCAAAAAGCATGCTAAAAAATGTAAATTTTGTGGTCAGATCTCTACTATTCAAAAAAGATACTTGGTAAATATAAAAAAAGAGTTTAAAAATTTTAAAATCTGGGAGTCTGATAGGCTAAAGGAAGAACCTATTGGATTACAAGGATTAAAAAAATTAGCTAAGGAAATATACAAGGATGCAGATCTTAATGAAATATTATCACCAAATCATCGGCGTTAAGCCAATGGTTTATTAATTATTCTTATAGTTCTTTTAATTCCTCTTCTTTTAATTTAGAAAGTCAGTTTTGTTCGATCGTAAGATTTAATAGCAAATAAAATCAACTTTTATGTTATAACTGAAATTTGAAATCTTTCAATATTGAATTTTTAATAATTAATCTTAACAAAATTAATAATCTAGGGTTTGAAATGGGTGATGAGAAAGCGAAACCTGCGAAGGAGCTTTCTAAGGAACTTAAGTTTCGAATAAGTAAAAAGCCACTAATAGTTGGAGGAATTATAGCTACTATCGCAATAGCAGGAATCGTTACTGGTATTTATTTCTGGAGCAAACTACTGCCAACCAGACACTAAAAGGGTAAGAAGAATAGGAAAAAATAGATAAATTATATAGCAGAAATTTCAATCTCACAGTAAGGATCTCCCAAAGGAATTTTCTTCTTAAATTTTAAAATAAACTCT
>JBHLNZ010000048.1:18753-24492 GCA_048941015.1 Promethearchaeota archaeon
ATTATATAGCAGAAATTTCAATCTCACAGTAAGGATCTCCCAAAGGAATTTTCTTCTTAAATTTTAAAATAAACTCTTTTTCTGGGAAAGCTCCTTTTAGCAAACCCCTGATACTTGCTAGTGTAACCTTATGACAAGGAATTGCATCCTTAGTCCATACTTTCTGAACCATTCTCCAAACTTCACATTCTAAAACTCTGTGAATCATTTTGCTCTCATTAATAACTTCTATTTCTGAATTCATATTCATAAGCGTATGTTGGATCTTCATTAGTTTTGGCAATGTCTGAGAGAAATCACCTTTCAAATTTGTTATTGAAGCTATTTTTTTACCCAATCTTTCAGAAAACATCTCCCATGCTTTTACATCTAATTCTGTCGCAGTTTCCAAACCAAGTTTTTCTACGGAAGCTATAAACCACGCACCATCCAACCTAAGAAAAGCATATCTCATCAATTCCAGTAATTCTTCTAAATCTATATTTTCTTTCACATTTAACACTAATTAATTTTTATACTAGGTTTTATTGAATAAAAGTTAATTTAAATTTATATATAGACATATCAAGGGAACTATATAAGGCTTACAATATATATCACCATCCCGATGTCAAAGTCTCTGATATGATAAAAAGTAAAAAAGATTTAAAATAGAACAAGAAAGATTTTGATTTTAAAGGATGGGTTTTTTATCCTTTTTTAAAAAAAGCTTCTTCATCCATGTAGGAAGCATGAATCCACCATAAAATTCTATTGAGCTAGATATTAAAATAAGTCTAGCTATTATCATTATTAACAAGGAGATTCCACTTAGAATTTCTAAAACTGCCCCTATGACAAAGGAAACAAATGCAATTATCAGTAATTTACTCTTTAACCTTATTTCGGGATTATCATCCCTAATGGATGCTAAACCAAACAGTATTCCTGTAACTAGCATGTATATTACGAGGAAAAATTGATAAAGTGTAATTAAAAGATTATAATCAGCATCAATTGGACTAATTACTTGGCCAATTAATTGAGGATTAATCCCAAGAAATATAATAAATATTATTTCCACTATTATCCCCATAATGATAAAAAAAGTTGTGAAAATTTTCCTTTTCTCTTGATATACTAAGTTTGTGAAAATATTACTCCAAATATAAGCAGCTATCGGAAGGGGAATAAATCCTATCGCAAAATAAATTTGTGGAGTTGTCATATACCCCGTTTCATTGATAAAAATTGCTATAAGAAACGAGCTCGAACTTGCATACCAAGAAGAGATGAGTAGCAATAGTACAATCCCAAATAGTAGAATTATCTTGCTTTTATATTGACGATACTTTAATAGAAATAAGAGAGAAATTATAACTGCGATAATTACAAAAACTAGGCTAAAACACCCATTGACAATCTGTATAGGACTCAAAACCATTCGTGGAGCTACCTCTTCTTTATTTGAAATTCTATATATTAGATGAATAATAAAACTAGTTTTATTTAATTTTGTTGTTTGATCAACTGTGGATTAGTAAAAAAACTTAAATAGGGATTATCAATGCATGAAGTCATTTAGTAAGGTTTAGGGTATAAATAGTAAAAGTAAAAAAAGATTTGGAATTAAGTTCCTTCTTCATATCCATGAATATAATTGTATTGTTCTTCTGTTAACTCGTCAATTTCGATATCCATAGACTTTAATTTTAAATAGCCTACTTGATCATCAATATCCTCAGGTACATATATTATTCCAGGTTTTAAGGTTTTCTTACTTTTTACGATATACTCGGACATTAATGATTGTAGCGCAAAAGACATATCCATTACCTCACTAGGATGGCCTTCACTTAAAACTAAATTAGCTAATCTCCCTTTAGCTAATAGATATACTTTTTTACCTTCAGGAAAGATCAATTCTTCAACATTAGAACGGATAGGCTTTATCTCTTTTGCGTATTCGTACAGTTCCTTGGTAGGAATTTCGATATCGAAATGTCCAAGATTTCCAAGAATTACACCATCCTTTAATCTATCAAATATCTCTTTTTTTGGAGCAATAACGTGTTTACATCCAGTAGCGGTTAGAATTATATCAGCTATAGGTAGAGCTTCTACTATAGGCATAACTTGATATCCTGCAAATTTTGCCTGAAGTGCTTTAATTGGGTCAATTTCGGTTACAATCACATTTGCTCCTAAACCACGTGCTCTCAAGGCCATTCCGCTACTGCAATGACCGAATCCTGCTACCACTACATTCTTGCCAGCAAAGAGAACATGCATTCCATAGATTGCGGAAACTACTCCTTGTCCAGTACCTAATTCGTTATCAAATTGGTTTTTACATCTAGCATCGTTAACTGGAAAAAGTGGTACTTTTAGGACTCCTTTTTTGTCCATTGCTTTAAATCTCTTAACTCCCGTAGTAGTCTCTTCTTGACATGCAATAATATTACCAGATTCGATAAGATCCTCATATTCCTGATGAGCGGTCACTATCATGTCTGCTCCATCATCAATCAATATATTGGGTTTTGCATCTAAACATTGATGAATACACCAGTAAAATTCCTCATCAGTATTACCATGCCATGCAAATACATGTATCCCTTCTTGGACTAAGGCAGCTGCTACATCATCTTGAGTTGATAGGGGATTGCTGCCACAAAGATAAACTTCCGCTCCTCCTGCTTTGAGTGTACGAGCAAGATTGCCAGTTTCTTTTGTTACATGCAAACAACCTGCTATCGTTATACCATTAAGAGGTTTCTCCTTTAGAAATCTATTCCGAATAACCTTTGCTGTCACAGGCATTTTATTTTCAGCAATATATAGTGCTTCTTTACCCTTTTCAGCAAGAGTTTCATCAGCAACTTTGTAATTTACCATAATATGATCATCATTTTGTATAATTTTGTAAGATAATAAATTTAAATATCTATTTAAATGTATTATTCATTAAATGTAAAGAATTATTAAAAAAAAAATTACATTTAAATATAGAAATTACTATTTAATATATATGCTTCGTGAAAAAGAACAGAAAAAAGCTCAAAGATTTATAAAAGCATTAAACACAAATAAAAAAATTGTTATAACTAAGCAAATTGAAATATTAAACTATACTAGACAAACTTTTTACAAGAAATTTGAAAATCTTATAGAACAAAAAATAATTTCAAATTTTACGATCAATATTGATCCGAATATACGCCCAAACAATTTGAAGTATGTAATGATTGAAATAAAGACTAACCCTAAAGAACCTGAATTAGTTGAGGAACTATTAAAGATTCCTCAACTAAGAATGTTAGATGGAATATTTGGAGATTTTTCTTTATTTGCATTATTTGTCTTTAAATCCCCTGAGGAATATTATCAGATATTAAATAGCATTGATAATATCATGGCAAAGTCATATTTTAAAAAATATCAGATAATTGAGACTATTAAGGTGTTTAAAACAAATGGGATTAGCCTGAGGAACTCAAAAATTTCATTTGATATTGGAAGAAAAATCAATTTAAAAGAAATTTCTAAAAATTCTGCGAATATTGAATATAATCCACAAAAATTTCCTGGTCTTGTTTTAAAGATTGAAGATCCTCGTGCTACAATTCTTATTTTTTCGACTGGTAAGATAATAGTGACTAATTTTAGTAAAAATGTAGAAGCTGGACAGAAATTAGATAAAATCATCGAAGAGATAAGAAAAATCGGAATAAGATTAGAGATGAAGAAGATTGATCAAAATCTTAATATCGACGAGTTAGATTACCTTATCTTAAAAATATTACAAGAAGAACAAGGATTAAGACCTATTTCTACATATGAAATCAAAGATCTGCTGAATGAAAAGTATAGTATGACTTTAAAGGCTCTTAACAAAGATGATATTTCACAATCAACTATACATAATCGAATCAAAAGACTTGAACGCCAAGGAGTTATTTTAAATTATACTGTAAATTTTAATCCAAAAAAAATAGGATTTAAAGGAAAATATCTCCTTCGCATTAAACCAAAAGATCCGTCAAAATACAATGAACTTGCCATTAGATTGGATACGAATAAGAATATTACAGATCTTTTTCGAATAGGTGAACAATACGGATTATTTGCTATTATTCGAGTAAGAAAAGTTGGGGATTATGCTAACTTAATCCGTGAACTTTATGAAACTGAAGAGATTGAAGATACTTTCACAAATTTTGTTTTAGATGAATTAATACCTTATACGAATTTTGTTTTTTAATAGAAATCTTAATTCTTGAATTTCGCGATAAAGTATTAATTTAATTATTTTGGAATAATATCTTAAATTGTAAGTATGAAATATTTTTATGAATTAACAAGAAAACAGATTGGATATTCAAGAGAAGGGAGAATAGTATTATCTAAAGAATCCAAGAAATATATCAGAACTCCTGCTCTGCTAGTTCCTATAAAAAGTATTTTAATGACCCATTTAAGCTTTCTCGAGTTTTTCGAAGATCACGAGCTTTTTTTAATAACAAAAGAAATATTTCTTAAAATTAGTTTCCTAAGAGAGAAATTTAAGAATAAAACTTTTATATATACACACGAAGGGACTCTTGATAAATATAGAGAAATATTAACTCAAAATATCGAGATTTTTTCAAAAGATAATATTATAACATCAATTCCTTTCAATATTCCTACCACCTTCATAAATAAAGAATTTGCGAAGGATGAAATTAAAGATTATCTTAAAAAAGCTGAGCAGATTTTAGAAAGTTATCCGAATTTAGATTTTTGTCTTTCAATTAGGATTTTTGAATATCCTGAATTACTCAAGCTTTATATTCCATTGATAAATAGTAGAGAAAATATACGAATTCTAAATTTAATGGACTTCTTTGACGTTGTGAGTAATTATAGAAAAATTATTGAAATCATTCTACAAATCAAACAAGAACTTAATAATAATTTAGTGTTAATCGCTTCAGGGAGAATTATTCCTAAATTTTATCCTATTCTAGTGTATTTAGGTATCGATTTGATAGACTGTTCCTATTTACTTTATTTATCCGCAGAAAATTTTTATGATACTATTGAATATTTACTCCCTATATATAAAGTTAAATATTTACCTTGTAGTTGTTATGCTTGTAGAGGAAAGTTAAAAGAATTATTAAAAAGTAAATATTCTGATGAAAAAATAGAACAACTTGTATTACACAACCTAATATCAGCAAAAAGTTATATGAATAAAATTAAACAGTATTTAAAAGGAGAAGATTTTCGTGCTTTTGTTGAAAAATCTTCTTTTGACGATATAAATATCATTTCGCTTTTAAAGATACTTGATAAAGATAATTTTAATGTGATACGATTTGAAACACCTTTAACCCAAAAGAGTTTGAAAATACAATGTTTTGGTCCGTCATCTTATTATCGCCCCGATTTCCAAGAGTTTAGAGAAAGATTGGTTAATAATTTTGAACCTGAATCTTGGACTAAACTAATTATATTATTACCCTGTTCGGCTAAAAAGCCTTATTCAGAATCGAAATCTCATAAACTATTTCATAGTGTAATAAGAAAGTTTCCAGATTTCCCTGATTTTCAAGAAATAATAGTAACTTCTCCTCTTGGAGCTATACCAAGACAATTAGAAAATATATATCCCGTAAATTGCTATGATATTTCGGTGACAGGTGATTGGAATGAAGAAGAAATAGATATTGCAGCGAATATGCTAATTGAAATAATTAAAAAATACGATAT
>JBHLNZ010000049.1:0-24025 GCA_048941015.1 Promethearchaeota archaeon
CCCATAATTGTAAAAAGAGGAATCGCTGTCGCTGTAGTAAATATACCTGGGATTCCCAATATAATCCACATTAATCCTGCAAAAGAGACCATAGCGATAATCCAAGGTCTCCTTCTTCCAAACCTTTTGGATCCAATTTTATCCCCTAATATACCAAAGAAAACTTTTAAAATCCATGGAAGGCTTATTATGGATCCTAAAAACGCTAAAGCTGAAGCATCTAGAACGCCAATAAACTGTATTAAGTAGATTGGAATTATTACAGCGAAGAGAGATTGATCGATACCTTGAAATAAATAATTGATCGAAAAAATAGCTATATAGTAATTTTTAAATTCAACATATTCTTTTGTAGTCATAAATATTTCTCCTTATTGGATTAAAATTTATTTAATAATTCTAAACATTTAAATGTTATTCTATATGAGCTGAATTTTTGATGAACAGTAGTGTTCTTACATTTGGAGAGATAATGATGAGATTATCTCCTCCTTATTTTCAAAGATTTACACAATCTAGATCTTTTGATGCAATTTATGGAGGGGGGGAAGCAAATGTTGCTGTATCCCTTTCGAATTTCGGAATTGATGTAGATTTTGTCACAAGACTCCCACAAAATGAATTGGGTGATGCCTGTGTCCAATACTTAAGGCAATTTGGAGTTAATACATCTAAAATTATAAGAGGAGGAGACCGAATTGGTATTTATTTTTTGGAGATGGGCGCAGCAGCACGATCTAGTAAAGTTATATATGATCGAGATAATTCAGCTATATCCACCGCCGAAAAGAACATGTTTGACTGGGAAGTTCTTTTTAAAGGGATTAATTGGTTTCACTTTACAGGGATCACTCCTGCCATTTCTCAGAATCTAGTAGAAGTTTGTCTTGATGCTGTTAAAATAGCTAAATCAAAAGGAATTACAGTTTCATGTGATTTAAATTATCGGAGTAAATTATGGAAATATGGTAAAAAAGCATCAGAAGTCATGCCTGAATTAGTTGAGTATTGTGATATAGTCATAGGAAACGAAGAAGATGCTGATAATGTATTGGGAATTAGAGCGCCAAGCACAGATGTGACTTCTGGAAAATTAGATCCTCATAACTATAAATATGTAACTGAAGAGATGATGAACAAGTTTCCCAATCTGAAAAAAGTGGCAATAACGTTGAGAGGTTCGTTATCTGCAAGTCATAACACTTGGGCAGGAATTTTATTTGATCGAAATAAACTTTACGTTAGTCCTCATTATGATATAACTCATATAGTAGATCGTGTAGGAGGAGGCGATTCTTTTGTAGCTGGATTAATTTATGGATTTCTTACTTTTAAAGAGGATTTACAAAAAATATTGGATTTTGCTGTTGCAGCTTCATGTCTAAAACATACCATTTTCGGAGATTTTAATTTAGTAAGTGTTGAAGAAGTTCTCAAAATTATGGAAGGAAATGTATCAGGTCGCGTTTCTCGTTAAAAATATAATTATTATTTAAAAATTAACTAGCAATATATTATAAGATAAAAACATAAAATTGAGGGATAAGATTTGAGTAAAGTTCACGAAAAATTAATAATAACTGCCACAACAGCAAATTCTTGGATATTTCCCGAAGTTAAAAACTGGGCAGACACAGATGATGCTTTAATTGAGGATATAGTTAAATCTTATGAAGCTGGTGCTGCAATAGCACATATACATCTACCACGTGGTGCTGAAGTTGAAATTGTAAAAAGAATTAGGGAAAAATGTGATATAATAATTCAAGCAGGCATGTCAAGTTATCCTATAGAAGATAGAGCCCCAGATTTCCATGCAAAACCTGATATGCTTTCCGTGATTTTAAATCATCATGATGAGCATTTTACAGAGCTTAAAGTTAATCAAATTCATGATCTTGATGAATTGGAGCAATATTGCATTTCATTAAAGAAATTTAATATAAAACCAGAATGGGAAGTTTGGCATACTGGTTCATATTGGAATCTAAATTACTTAATTAATAAAAATTTATTAACACCTCCTCATGTCTTAACTTTGTTTTTTAATTGGCCAGGAGGTACATGGTCTCCACCAACTCCAGATGAGTATTTACATAGAATAAAATATATGCCCTCAAATTGCTTGCACACTATAAGTGTTATGGGCAAAGAACAGACAAAAATAGCGGTATTAGCAATAATGCATGGAGGAAATGTACGAGTTGGAACTGAAGATTATCCATTTATCAAAGAAAACATACCAGCTAAAAATAACGCTGAATTAGTAGCTCGAATGGTAAGATTAAGCAAAGAGATGGGACGCGAAACTGCTGATCCCTCAGAAGCTCGTAAAATCTTAGGTTTATAATATTAATATAGTAAGGAGGAGATTATATAGTGAAATTAAAAGAAAAAGTAGCAATTATCACTGGAGCTGGAGCCGGAATTGGAGAAGCAACTGCTATTCTATTTGCATCTGAAGGTGCAAAAGTGTGCTGTAATTCGATATCAGAATCGGCTCTTAAGGTAGTTGAAAGAATTAATAATTCTGGAGGAGAAGCTATTTTTGTTCAAGCGGATGTATCTAAAGAAACTGAAGCTAAAAAAATTATTGATAAAGCTATAGAAGCATTTGGAAAGATTGACATTTTATTCAATAATGCAGGGATTGTGCTTGGAGGAAGCATAGATAGTATTTCTACAGAAGATTGGGATAGAACTATGGCCGTAAATGTACGTGGAATTTACCTTGTATCAAAATACGCGATTCCTTATCTGAAAAAAACTAGAGGAACCATCATAAATAATGCGTCCTCTGTTGCTTTTAAAGGAGTACCAAATCGAGCTGCTTATACTGCTTCTAAAGGTGCAGTTTTATCAATGACAAGAGCTATGGCTGCTGATTATCTAGATGATGAGATTCGAGTGAATTCGATTTGTCCGGGTACTGTAGACACGCCCTCATTAGTAGGGAGAATAAAAAGTAGGGGCGGTGATTATAATCAAGTGAGACAGGGATATATAGATCGTCAACCCATGAAAAGACTTGGAAAGCCTGAAGAGATTGCTGAAGGAGTGTTATTTCTCGCTTTAAATAAATTCTGCACGGGTGTTAGTCTTTTAGTTGATGGCGGGATGACAATGTGAGATGTCTTTAACGAGTTGTCCAGCCGCCATCCAATCTAAGGTCTGCCCCTGTCATATATGATGATTCATCCGTAGCTAAAAACAAGATTCCGGTAGCTATTTCTTCCGGTTTTGCCCATCTACCCATTACGCCTTCTTCCTCAAATTCTTTCTTTACTTCTTCGTATGATAATCCTCTATCCTTAGCTTGTTTAGCAACATCGCTTTGTAACATTGGAGTATCAGTTGCTCCCGGGCTCACACTATTTACTCGAACATTATAAGGTGCTAAATCTAACGCTAATGCCCTTGTATATCCCAATACTGCAGCTTTAGTTGAACAATAATTCGCATGAGTTGTTTGTCCTATATGAGCTGCAACAGAAGCTAATGTAATTATTGAACCAAATTTTTGTTTTTTAAAATAGGGAACTGCATATTTGCAGGTATAATGAGTGCCTTTAATATTGACATCGATAAGGAGGTTATAATCGCTATCTGGAAAAGTTTCTACAGGGCCTACTCTTACAACACCAGCATTGACAACTAAAACATCTATCCTACCAAACTTTTCAATTGTCATGTCGATCATATTTTTAACATCATCCTGATTTCTTACATCAACAACAGTGATTTTAGTTCTATCTTTAGCTTCGTTATTTATGAGTTTATATGTCTCATTTAATCCAATTTCATCTATGTCAGATAAAACCTGAATTGCTCCTTCCTCTGCAAATAAGATAGCAGTTGCTCGACCAATACCTGAAGCTGCACCTGTAAGTACGACTACTTTATCTTTCAGTTTCATAATGTTTCTTAACCCTCTTTAATTAATATTTCTTTATCTAATGCGGATAATCTTTCAGTACCAGTATCGGTTATTCTATAACAATCCTCAATACCTACTAATCCTTGCCCTCGCACATTAAGCCACACTTCTAAATCAAGAACCATATTTTTTTCAAATGATATATCCATTGCTCCTGTAGGCCCAAACAAATGAGTTTCTTCACATTCCAACCCAATACTATGCCCTGTAATTAGGTAAAATCCTCTTTTTGTTAGAGATTTTAAATAACTTTGAGCTTCTTCTCTAAATTCCTTAGCGTTTACTCCGGGTTTAATATTATCAGCACAATATTCTTGAACTTGGATCATATAGCTCATTGCTTCTTGAGCTTTTTCAGGTACTTCACCGACAACAACGCTTCTACTTACATCTGAAATATAACCTTCCCACACAGCCCCAAAATCAAATCTAACAATATCATTTGGAGTAACTAATGTTCCTAAACCTGGTGCCTCAGGATCTGAAGGTCCAATATTCATTGTAAGATGGTCCCAACCCCAAGCACCTTCATCAACAATAGTCCTCCTCGCAATTTGCAATAATTTAGTGTCGGGGATATTTAATTCTGTTGCATCTATGCACGCTTGAATTGCTTTTTCCGCTACTTCTGTTGATTTTCTAATCCTTTTAACTTCTTCCTGTGTTTTTATTAAGCGCATATCTAAAAAAACTCTATCCCCATCAACAAATCTAGCATTTGGAAATTCTTCTTGTAACGCTTCAGATTGGTATCGAGGCATATAAGATTCAATACCGATGGTTTTATTCGATAATTCCCAATCTTCAATTTTTTTTAAAAGCATATTAACCGCTGCTTTTAAAGACCCAACACGATAAACTTCACTTGGATCAACCCATGAAAATTCTTCAACACTATCATATAAGGACCATACAATAGCGCTTTCTTCTCCATCTCTACGAATCAGTGATAAATTCGGATATTGATTAGATAATACATATAAGATTGGATTCGGTGCAACATGAGTTACAGGTAAACCCGTAGTATAAAAAACATTTACAGGAGTAGAAGCTATTAATAGGTCAACATCATATTGATCCAATATTTTTTGAGCTCTAGTTTTGCTATAACCAATTGATTCTGCCATTTTAAATCACAGTATTTATGATATTAAATGATTAAAATATAGATTTAGTTAAAAATGTTTAATATAGAAATTTATAATTTTAATTTTGTACTTGTAACTGAATTTTATAATATCCTAGGGAATAGTAAATCTATTTACATTTACAAAATTATTTTAAATTATGGACTCTGTAAAGTATGGTTTAGTTGGAATTGGAAATACCATGAATTCAGCTTGGCCTTATCATTATGTTGGTAGTAAGGATAATCCGAAAATAAAATTTACTTCTGTTTTTGATATCAATCAGAAAAAAGGAGCTAAATTAGCTAAGTTATTTAAACTCAAATATTATGAATCTTATGAAGCTCTATTAGAGAGTGATATCGACGCAGTTCTTGTTATGGTTCCTCATCATGCTCATGAACAAGTAGTAATCCAAGCAGCAAAAGCAGGAAAACATATTTTATGCGAAAAGCCAATGGCAACGACTCTAGAGGGATGTGATCAAATGATTAATGCGACAAAAAAAGCAGGAGTTAAATTTATGATCGCAGAAAATCATCGTTTCCTGCCTGCTCATCAAGAGATTCATAAATTTGTTAATGAAGGAACAGTTGGTAAAGTTTTTATGATTCGTTCGTATGAAGGAGTTCCTGAGGTCCATAATGTAACTAACCCTGAATCCTGGAAAGCAGATCCAATAAAGGCAGGAGGTGGGGCTTTAATGGATATGGGCGTCCATAAATTTGCAACTTTTAATTGGATCTTAAATGATACAGTAGATTCAGCTTACTGTTGGCTTACTAAACAAATTACTTATTTGCCGGAAAAAGCAGAAGACAATGCATTTATCTTTTTGAAATATAAATCTGGTATTATTACCGAATGTGTCTTGAGTTTTACTGTTAATAATCCTTCATCGAATCAATTAGAAGTTTATGGAACAGATGGAACATTGATAGAAAATCATGCTTGGGAAAATCCTATCAAAATTTATAGCCCCCATAAAATAAAAGCTGAAAGTTCGAATGGATGGTTTTACCCCAAAATTAATCATGGTCCTTTTCCAAAATATTATCATATTTCAATGGGTAATGAAGATTCTTATTTTACAGATTGTATACTAGAAGATAAAGAACCAGAATTTACACCAGCGCATGCGAAGGAAGCTATTGCTACTGCTCTTTTGGCATATTTATCCGCTATCAATGGTAGAACTACATCAATGAATGAATTGATGGAATTATACAAAAATAAAGGAACAAGAATTATATTAGAACAACTAATAAATGCTGTACAAGAGAATTGTATTTTAGATTAATCTTTTTTTTCAATTTAATGAAAAATTTACTGAGGCTTTTTTTTTAAATAGAATTTTTGTTATTGTTTCATTAATTTAAAATTCTCAGAGATGAATATTCATTTCAAAAGGCTTTGTTAATAATTCTGAAACAGAAGATCATTTTATAGAAGCAAATTCAATTGAAGATTTGCATCTTGAAGAAAATAATGAAATTCAAATTGAAATCTCAATATCTAATGATAGATTAAATCAGGACTTAGTAATTGATAATTGTGATATTGCTAAAAATGAATATTTGACTATGATGAATGACGTACATCTTCTTTTAGAAAATTGTGAAAATTTAACTAATAATCAAAAGTTAGAATATTGCCAAAGTGAAAGGTATTATATGAGATTATACTTGAAGCAGGTTTTAATCAAATATAACATTTCTCCAGACAAATAATCTTACGTGAAACACTCATTCATCTAATTTTCTTATAAAAATACGTAGAAATAGTTTGATTTTTATACTCATTTTTTAATTCATATTCTAATTCGAAGATATCTTCAAAACTTTCCAGAGAGTATTTATAAGCAATAATTATTGAATTTCTTTTAATCGTTAAAAAAATGTGTCGTAAATACTTTTGCATAGTTGGCAATGAGAAAATATATATATAATCAAAAGATTTCAAACTCATTTTAAATAAATCTCCATAAATTAATTTAACTTTCCTTAATCGTCTTAAAGAATATGATTTCTGATTTTTTAATGATTTTATCTTGGTTTTAGCTTCCTTTATTAAATCTTTATTAATTTCAATGCCTATCGATTTTATTCCATAGTTCAAAGCAGAATAGATTATAATTTGACCATTACCAGAACCCAAGTCTATTAATTTCTGCTTCGAATTTTTTAACAATCCAAATTTAAGTTTTAAGATTTCAAATATCTCTTTTAATAGAGCTGTATTTGTCTCTAAAAAGGGGAAATCTAATTGAGAAGTTATTGTAAAAAAATCCTTCTTTTTCATGTCTAAATTTAATATAGTTAACTATACTTTAATGTAAGTTTTTATTGTCCAATTCCTATTTTTACGATTATTAACCATTACAATTGTTAATAGTATTATTAAACTTTTAAAAAGGAATAAATTTTTAATATTAAAATTTAAACCTCCTAAATTCTCCTAAATAATGGTCAAAATATTAGTAACTGGTGGTACTGGTTTTATTGGTATACCATTAGTAGAAAAATTACATGAAAAAGGTCATGAAATTAAGCTTTTAGTACGAAAATCAACTGATATTTCTCCATTTCAGAATTTTGATAATATTGAATATACTAATGGTGATGTTCGACAAATTGACAGTCTATATAGCGCAGTGGATGATGTAGACGTTATATATCATCTCGCAGCCTATACACGAATGTGGGCGAAAGATAAATCAGTTTTTGAAGATACAAATATTGATGGTACGGAAAATGTTGCTAAAGTAGCGTTAGATAGCAATATTAGAATGATTTATGTTAGCTCCTTTATAGCATTAGGTGCAACACCTAGCGAACCTGTTGATGAAACTTATGAGAGCGAAGATGGGTTATTTCTTGATTATGCTAAAACAAAATTTCAAGCAAAAAAATTAATTAAAGAATATGTCAATAAAGGACTTAATGCTACTATATTCTATCCTGGTATTGCTTATGGTCCAAGGGATTTTAATATATTTGGGCAGACAATATTAGATATAACTACGGAATCATTTATGGGATGCCCAGGTAAAGGGGACAATATTGGTTCTTTCGTATATGTTTATGATATTGCAACTGCCTTGGTGAATGTAGCAGATAGAAATGATTTAAAAGGAGAGGAATTCATTCTTGGAGGAATGAATTTACTTTTTAATGAATGGCTTGATTTAATTGCTGAAATTTCAGGAAGTAAGAAAAAAATTAGACATTTTCCAATGAGCTTAGCTCTTTTATATGGTTGGTTATGTGAAGTTAAGACGAGATTTACAAAAAAGATGCCTTATATAAATCGACCAACAATTAAAATGATCAACTATAATTGGTCTTATTCATCGAAAAAAGCTATTAGAGAATTGGATTATAATATTACTCCTTTAAGAGAAGGATTAGAAAAAACAATTGAATGGTACAAGGGATATAACGAAATGGTAAAAAAATAAGAGGAATATTTGAAATTATGCTTGAAGAAAAATTAATAAGTCAAAATTTTAATGCAGAAAAGTATAAAACTGAATTAGGAAAAAAATATACCACATTTCTCTCGAAATATCCTGAAATTTTTTCTGATTTGATTTCTGGTTCAGATTTTGATTTTGCTCTTTATAACTCTTTAAAGGCATATGATGAACATTCTCCATTTGATGTATTTCATGTATATCGTAATGGTCAAGGAATTGAAATAAGACCAGGAGGAGCAAAAAATCCCGATTTGGAACTCGCTCTCTCTTTGGAAGCTGTTAAAAAATTAATCCAAACAGAAACAAAAGTTGAATATGCAAAGCTTCTTGGAAAATTTTACAATGAACCAGATGAGAAAATAGGATGGATTGACTTTTTCTTGCATAAAAGAACTCAAACTTTAATCGATATGGGCTATGGAAGATTCGCAAAAACAGCAGGTATTCTCGAAGATGAGAATGAGATATAGCCAATAAAAAATTGTTTTCAAAAAAAATATTGAATTTATAACTAATTATCAATAATGAATTGGTATAATGTCAAAAATAAATGAATTAAAAATTAAGAATAAATATACTGGAGAAGTTATCCGAACAATTCCTGCAGATACTCCAGAAACTCTTGAGGCAAAAATAAAAAAGGCATATGAGAGTCAGCATTTATTGAAAGAAATGACTTTTTTTGAGCGAGCACAACTTTTATCAAATTTCGCAAGTAAATTAAGGTTTAATAAAAATAAGCTAAAAGAATTGATTGTTGCTGAAGGAGGTCTGCCCATAAAATATTCTGAATGGGAATTAAATATTGTTACAAACGGTTTCAAATTCTGTGATTGGTATTATCAATTTCTAGAAGAAAAACTTTTAACAAGTATAGAAGGAGAACAATTGGTTAGAATAAGATATATCCCGCAAGGTCTAGCTGCGTGTGTATCACCACGTAATACTCCCATAAGTCTTCCTCTTTATCAACTGGGTGCAAACTATTTAGTGGGCAATGGAGCAGTTGTTAAACCTTCTACTGCTTGTCCCTTAACTATGTTAGAAGCTTATTCAATGATGAAGGATATAGATTTACCTGCCTTAGATGCCTTAGATATAGTTATCGCACCTGGAGAATGGGCAATAGATCAATTTCTTAGTTCTTCTTTTGTTAAAATCTTAATGACAATTACAGCATCTCACACTGCAAAGGACATATTAGTTCGATATGCAAAAATCCTGAAAAAATCTGTCGATAAATCAATGGGAGTTGCTATGTATACTCAGCCTTTCAAACAATTCTTTTTTGAATGTGCTGGCAATGATGCAGGGATCGTTATGGATGATGTAAATTTAGAACAAGTAGCAAAATGGAATGCTATGGCTAGTTATACAAATTCTGGTCAACAATGTTTTTCAATGAAGCGTATCATCGTTCATAAGGATATTTATGATGATTATATTGAAGTCTTGATTAAAGAAATTGAGAAATTAAAATATGGAGATCCAAAAGATCCTGATGTTGATATTGGACCATTAGGGAGCCGTAGAATATTGATGATGATGGAGGTTATGGTTGCTGATGCGAAAAAGTATAATGTGAAAATATATACTGGAGCAGAAAAAGTTGATACTGGTGAAGATTATGGATTATTTTACAAACCAACACTGGTTGAAATTAAGCCTGAGCTATGTATAGATTTAAAAAAAGCACCATTCTTGTGGAGAGAGGAAGCTTTTGGTCCAGTTCGATCTGTGACTAAAGCAAATGACTTGAAGGACGCAATAAGATTAGCTAATGCGAGTAATTACGGTATGCGAGCAGTTGTGTATACTTCTAACTTAGAAAATATAGAAATTTTTAAAAACAAATTAGAAGCAGCTAACATTTACATAAATGCAAGACCAATGCTTACAGATATTACAGTTGCTTTAGGCGGAATTAAAGATTCAGCGTATCCACCAGGATGTAAATATTATCCACAAGAACTAGTCTTTCCAAAATATATATACGATGGGACTTCTTTAAACTTATCCAAAATAAAATGATTAAAGCAGGTATTTTCTAATTGGACTCTGAAGAATTATACAAAAAATTAAAAACATTTTTTTCTAAAAAAAATGATTTAATGCGACACTTAGACATTAATGCTTGTTGGGAATATATTATTACTGAAACTACAATTGAAGAGAAAGATATTAAATTACGTTATTATTTAATTAAAAAAAATGAAAGTGCATTAGAAATGTCAAAAAGTAAACCTGGGATTACACCTGATCTGATCTTGTTTTTTACCGAAAAAGCTATCTTAGATATGATTGAAGGAAATCCTAGTGTGGAAGAATATTATGAGCGTTATCATAAAGTAATGAATAATCCTCAACCGGGGATTGAAGTAGATAACAAAATTAATAAAGCAAGATTAAAACTTTGGCAAATTGGCTATAAGAAATGGCAAAAAGATTTTAGCAAAGGATATTATTGGTGGAAATTATCTTATTATAAATCTCTTTTTTCTAAAGGTAATTATTATTAATGCTGAGAGAGCAAAAAGCATAAATCCGATAAAATAAAATCCAAGTGGAATGAGTCTATATCCTCCTTCAACCTCTACTATTATTATATCCTGATCATAGGTATATACAGTTTCTCTAACAATAACTCCTTTAGTGTCAAATTGTTTTCTCCATCTGTAGTCTACTCCTATATCACTTTTAACCCTTTTAGTAATGGAATTCCCTGAAACAGAATAAATATTTGTATCTAGATTCGTCATAGCTTCTTGAAGATAATCATCAGTTGGAGTAAGAACAAAAATGTAATCATCAAATTGAATAGGATTTTTAAATAATTCATAGATTATTGTATTGCCTCTTTCTCCCCAATCATCTTTATAATCCCATTGTTCGGTTGTTATACTCCATTGAATTGCACCTTCATACAGATCCGTAATAACCATCCTCATTTTATCCCCTTTTTGGAAATTTGGTTCACTCCCAAACGTATTTCTAAAATAGTAATCATTTAATTCCGTAACTTCCCACACCAATTCATCACCTTCACTCAACTGCATAAAAAATTCTTGTTCTTCCTGTGCATTTACATTTAAATTAAAGCATATTGAAAATGTGATCAGATTAATAAATATAATCACTAGGAAGATTTTGTATTTTTGCTCCAAGGTATGATCAAGAACTATACTTTTAATTTTTATATAATTTTTTCTAAAACTATTTTAAATAATAAACTGAGAAATAAATATTTTTTTTTCTACTTCAGTCATTTTTATGAATATCGAAGCGATTGTTCAAAATTATTTTTTAAAATCCAAAATAATAAAATTCTATAAATACCTTGTGAATAAATAGAATAATATCAATTTTTAAAAGTGTAGAAATTATGAATAAAGAAGATATATGTTTTATGCCCGCATATGACATGCGAGAATCAATAAAAAGCCAAGAATTAACCTCACAGGAGATAACTGAAACGATTATTGAAAGGATTGAGAAAATAAATCCGATAACAAATGCTTATTGTACCCCTACTTTTGATTTAGCTAGAGAAATGGCTAAAGAAGCTGATGAAAAAGTGAAAAAAGGAGAAAAGCTGCCATTGTTAAATGGAATTCCAACAAGTATTAAAGATTTGGTTATGATTCAAGGGGTTAGAACAACTTTTGGTTCAAAATTATATGAAAATTTTATTCCCGAAGATGATGAAGAAGTTGTTAAAAGACTCAGAAATGCAGGCTCAGTTTTTCTAGGGAAAACAAATACACCTGAATTTGGACATGTTACGGTCACATTTAATTTAATTTTTGGAGAAACTAAAAACCCTTGGAATATAGAAAAAACATGTGGAGGTTCAAGCGGTGGTGCAGCTTCAGCAGTAGCTTCAGGTATCAGCCCTTTAGCCTTAGGTTCAGATGGAGGTGGATCGATAAGAGTCCCTAGCTGTTTATGCGGAATTTTTGGATTAAAACCAACTTATGGAAGAATCCCTAAATATCCCCGTATGGGAGTTGGATTTTATACACTGGATCATTATGGACCAATGACTCGATATGTAAAAGATGCTGCTCTTATGTTGGATGTTATGAAAGGTCCTCACTTAGGTGATAGACTCTCTTTACCGGCAGATAACATTAATTATATTGATGTACTTGATGAAAAACCATCAAAATTAAAAATAGGATATTCTTTTAGTTTGGGTCTCGCAAAAGCATTGAACCCTGATGTTGAGAAAGCAGTTCTTGATTCGATCGATAAGTTTGAGACTTTTGGGTGGATAGCTGAAGAGGCAAAAATTAAAATGAGAAAAGCTGAAAATGCATTTTATACATTTGCTACTGTTGGAGCTGCTTATGAGTATGGAAAAAAAATAGATGAATGGAGAGATCGTCTGACTCCCGGTTTTGTAAAGCAAATGCAGGTTGCTTTGCCAATGACTGCTATGAATCTTCAACTTGCTTTAACACAAAGATTAGCTTGTGATGAAGAGATGTATAAATTTTTTAAAAACTATGACATTTTAATAACTCCTACTACAGCAATTCCTGCTTTTGAATTAGGTAGTGTAGGTCCTCCAAAGATCGGAGATACAGTAATTTCTCATTCTGGATGGTACCCTTTTACTTATCCATTTAACCTGACACAATTACCTGCTGCATCAATCCCATGTGGTTGGTCAAATGAAAATTTGCCAATAGGGATGCAGATTGTTGGAAAAAGATTTGATGAGTCAACGGTTTTACAAGTTTCAAAAGCATTCGAAGAGATAGCTCCATGGCAAGATAAAAAACCAAAATTTGATTAGATCCTAAATTTTTTTTCTTAATATTTCTCAAAAACTAAAAAGATTTCATGTTAGATGTAGTAATATATGAAGAATCTCCAATCGTAATATTCTTCTTGATTAAATCTTCTAATGTTGAATAATCTCCTATTATACTATGTGATGAAATAATTTTTCTTAGATATGCCCCGTCACCAATAACGGATTCGGAGAGTATACATTTTTCTAAAACAACATTATCTCCAATTGATACATTTGGGCCAATAACCGAATTAGCTATCTTAGAATCTTGGCCAATAAAAACAGGAGGTATTATTTTAGAATCTATTATACTACCTGATTGAACAAGATTCTCGTATAATGGATCTTTCATTTTTAATTCTGATAAAAGATAACGATTTCCTTCTAATAAGGATTCAGGGCGTCCAAAATCTAAAATCTCGCTTGTCATCTCATTACCCTTAATTTTTGCCCTTTCAATAATTAACTTTTGAATTATAGGTGTTAATTGATGTTCCTTGCCATTCTTTAGTTTTGTTTCACTTTGCTCTTCTAATAATTCAAACAATCTATGCACAATTGATGACCCAAATAAATATGCTCCTGATACTGCATAATCAGAAATATAATTTTGTGGCTTTTCTACTATTTTAATTATTTCACCTTGATTATTTAAAACTGTAACGCCATAATACTGGGGATTTTCAACTTTCTTGATATTAATTACACCATCACATTTTTCTTGATGAAAAGTTAAAATCATTGAAGAATAGTCATCTATTGGTAATCTATCACTTAAAAAGATAAAAACTTCTTTGTCATCTATAAAATTTTTAGCTAATAGAATTGCATCTCCTAATCCAGAAAAATATGGTGTTTCAGCAGTATACCCAAGTGGTTTTTGTTCTATAAATTCGAGTTGAAAATAATCAGAATAATTACTTATCAAGTATTCGGAGATTTGTCTTTTTTTATAACCTACAATGAAACATAGGGTTGTACCTTGCGGAAAAGTTTTTTTCAATTTAATTAAAATATGATCTATTAGCCTTTTCCCCGCTAATTTTAAGAAAGCCTTTGGTTTAGAATAGGTAAAAGGTTGCAATCTTTTACCCACACCTGCAATGGGACAAATAAGTAGCATAAATTTAAGCTTTCAATATCAATTGTAAAATTTATTTAATTTCTAAAATCTCTCTTAAAATTTTATAATATTTCGCTTCTTTTAATTTTTCTTTAATTATTAACTTCAATTTCTTTAAATAGTAATTATCTGAATTAGTTCTTTTAATTCCTCTTAATTTCTTATTTATAGCAATTCTTGTTTTCTCGTCCAAAAAATCGACTGGTATCTCTTTATAGTCATCGTTCAATTTCCTTTTAAGCTCTTGGTTATTTTGCTTAATTTTTGTTGCTTTCATCTTTCTATATATATTTTCAATCCACGTTTCTATCTTAAGAATGTCACCTTTAAGATATGTTCTGTTATCCAACCAATCTTTAAATGTTAAAATCTCTTTAAGAAAATCATTACTTATTCCTTCTTCAACTTTCTCTATTGCTTTCTCATTAACTAATTCACTAATTTTCTTTTTTTTTAAATATAATTTTTCTTCTGTTGAAAGATTCTTGTAAAGTTCTTCTTTTTTCCGTCTTTCCTCTTCAGTATCCTTATTAGAAAGCCATTTTTCAATTGACAATTTAATCACCATTAAATAAGCCTATTAAATAAAATTGATTTATTATTAATTATTTAACAATCTATATAATGCTCCTATTTATTAAGGTTCAGAGATAGATTAAAATTGATATTATTAAATGATTATTTATAGAATGAAATTAGAAGGATTAATTTTTGATTTTGGGTTTACTCTTTTCCAATTTAAAGACGTATCTGTTGAAAAATATCTTGATTGTTATAGAAAAGGGCTGAATAGATCTATAATAAAATTGAAAGAAATAAAGCTTTTAAAAAATGAATTTGACACTAAACAATTCATTAAAATATTTAATGAAAAAAGGGCAAGTTATTTTAAAAAGAGTATTCAAACTAAAATGGAATATCCAACTTCATTTTTATTCAAAGAAGTATTTAAAGTTTTAGATCTTGACCAATTGAGCGAACAAAGCTATAAGGAATTAGCTAATTTATATCATTCATGTGAAGAAGAAGAATGGATTCCTTTTGAACACACTAAAGAAACTCTAAAGCATCTTTCAGATTTAAAAAAAGTAAAAATTGCTCTACTCTCTAATCATCCTAACCATACTACAATACAGAATTTATTAATTAAGCATGATTTATCGAAATTTTTTGATGCAGTTGTGACTTCTGCTGAATTTGGGAAGAGAAAACCGGATCCAGAAATATTTTTTTACACAATAAAAAAAATGGGCTTAAAAAACCCTGCATCCTGTTTAATATGTGGAGATGAGTATGCTGATATTGTTGGAGGACATAAAGCAGGATTACAAACTATTTTATGCAAAAGATCCTATAAATTTCCATTTGAAAAGGAAATTGATTTTTCTGGCTATATTAAGATCAATAATATTTCAGAAATTATCAAGCTAATAATCTAATTTAAATATGGTCCGGGGGGGATTTGAACCCTCGATTTCCAGTTTGAAACTTTTTTTCAAAAATCTGGCTCCGCAAGCCAGCGCCCTTTCTATACTCTTCTAATTTATTAAGAAACGTTATCCAGGCTGGACTACCGGACCTTTAATTAGGACTATATATTGTAATTCTTAATAATAATTGATTCTCTATAATACTTATCTAAATATTCTTTATAATTAAGATTATGTTTGAAGATTATGGAGTAATATTCGATATGGATGGTGTACTAGCGGATACTGAACCTATTCATTTTGAGAGTTGGGTAAAATTATCAAAAGAGATCGGAATAAAGTTCACAAAAGAATTTTTTGAGAGTACATTTGGTCAACAAAGCATACCAATTACTCGAAAACTAGTCGGTCCTAAAGTAAATAATGGACTAGTTGAGAAATGGGCAAACCGTAAAGAAAAATATTATCGAGAAATGATCAAAGACAAATTACAACCTTTACCAGGTTCTATTGAATTAATACAAAACTTAAGAAGAAACAAATTCAAATTAGCTATTGGATCGAGTGGCCCCCCTGAAAATGTAGAATTATTGTTAAAAAGTTTGAACATTAAACGATATTTTAATGCTATAATTACAGCAGCAGACGTTAATAAGGGTAAACCTGAACCGGATGTATTTTTATATGCTGCTGATAAATTAAACATTAGTCCCAAACATTGTTTAGTTATTGAAGATGCTCCTGTAGGAATATTGGCAGCGAAAAAAGCTGGAATGAAAGTAATTGCTCTTACTACTACTCATAAAGAGAAGGAACTCTTAGAAGCAGACAAAATTGCTGAAGATTTGACTTCTATCACTCTTAATCATATTATGAAATTGTTAAATCTATGATTTTTTAGACATATTTTTGCATCCATATTATATCAAATTCTTGATTAAATTATTTAGCAATGTTCTTAAATCTATATTTTTTAATGAGAAGAAGTATTTAACGAATATTTTAATTCAATTCTTAATTTTTAAGCAAAATAATATTGAATTATGATAATTATGTTTAACTTAGATGAAGAGACAAAAAAATTCTTAGGTTTATTTGAACCTAAAACATTTGCTGATGGAACCTGTCATATGATCGGTTCCTTCGCAAATGTCGGAATAATAGAAACTCGTGATGGTCTAGTAGTTTTCGATATTTCTACAAGACAATTTGGAAGACGAGTCTTTAAATTAATCCGAGATATAACTGATAAGCCAATTAAATATTTAATTTATAGTCACGGTCACTTTGATCATTGTTTTGGATATGCTCCATTCATTAATGAAATCAAACAAAAAGGTTTTGAAATGCCTCAAATTATCGCTCATGAAAAACTTCTTGATCGCTTTAAAAAATATAAAATGCTAGACGATTATCACAATTGGATTAATTCAATGCAATTTGCTTCAGTAGCTGGAAAGCAAGAAAGAGCAACAGATTCTAGTGAGACATTAGATCCCACAATTATCATTAGGGGTGATAAGGACTACAGTTTTAAGTTGGGAGACTATGAATTTGAACTTTATCATGATAAAGGGGAAACAGATGATTCAATATGGATGTATTTTCCTGAAAAGCAAGTTATTTTTGCAGGAGACCTTATGATCTCAAGTTTTCCCAATATAGGGAATCCTTATAAGGTTCAAAGATATCCCAAACAATGGGCAATAGCAATGGAAAAAATGCTAAAGAAAGATGCAAAATACTTAGTACCTGGACATGGCCCTTTAATTGAAGGTAAAAATAAAGTAAAAGATGTTTTAACAATCACCGCAGAGGCAATGAATTTTATTCATGATAATGTTATAGAAAAACTAAATGAGGGCAAATGGTTTGAACAGATTTATCATGAAATGCTTGAAATTTATCCTAAAAAGTTCCAAGATCATGATTATCTCAAGCCTGTTTATGGTTGTTATGAGTTTGGAATACATGCAGTATATAGATTATATCATGGATGGTATAATACAGGTAATCCCACAGACTTATTTCCCTCCAAATCATCAGATATTGCTAGTGAGTTTCTAAAAATAAATGACCCTTATCATTATTATCAGCATTCTAAAAATCTTTTTGAAAAAGGAAATACTCAGCTTGCACTTCATATAATAGATGTTTTAATTAAAGCATCTACTGAAATTGAATTAAATTTGTTATTAGATGCGTATAATCTAAAATATAAATTATTAAAAAAGAGAGCTAAAGAGCAGACTTCATTTATAGCATTTAACATTATTAATAATGGTGCAAAAGAGATTAAAGAAATAATTAAGAGTCTTAAAAATAAAAATTAAAAAAATTAAGATTTCTTTTTAAATTTAAGGATAATCTGGCTTGTTTGAGACCAATGTAGTTGTCTCTTCAATCCACTTTGATAATTCTTCATCAATTCTACAATATGTAACGATTTTATCCAAATCTTGAAGTTTACTGAAACTACATTCAACTATAAGATCCCAACCTCCATAAATAGGAGTTACATACGTAACCTTCCAATCTTCATCAGGACCGGTAGCTTTTAAACCACTTAACTTTTCGGCTACTTTCCATTCTGTTCCTATTACTTTCAATCTTATTAATATATATCCTCTATAATAGATTATGGAACGCCTTGTTTCTTTAAATTATTGGGTTTGATTTATTACTTTTGAAATTATTAATCTTATTAATGATTTATTTTTTTTTATAAGATTTATTATTAATAATTAGATTCTATATAGTTGATAAAATTGTTTCTTAAGAGTATAATTAAGTTGGGCTTAAATTATGGATGAAAAAGAAATAAAGCGAATTTTATGGATACATGGCTTAAAAAATGCTGTTGAATTTGGAGGAAAGCCAAATAAAAAAGCAGTTATCGGAAAATTAATAGCTGAGAGATCTGAATTGAGATCTCAAATTAAAGAAATCATGCCAATTATTAATAGTATCATTTTGGAAATTTCAAATCTCAATTTAAAACAACAAACAGAAAAATTACTAAAATTAGATTCTACAGCATTAGATAAAAAAGTCAAAAAGGAAGAAAGGAAGGAGCTACCTGAGCTACCTAACTCTGAAAATTATAAAAAAATCATAATGAGATTAGCACCATATCCAAGTGGAGCATTACATATAGGGAATGCCAGAATGGTTGTGTTAAACGATGAATATATTAAAAAGTACAGAGGCGAGTTAATCTTATTCTTTGATGATACGATAGGAAGCCCAAAATCATTGAGAGACAGTCCAAAAGCAAAATTTGTGCTTCCCGAAGCATATAATTTAATAAAGGATGGTTTAGATTGGCTGAACGTGAAGTATTCCAAAATTTATTACAAAAGTGACAGACTTGAAATTTATTATGAATATTGTGAGAAATTGATTAAGGATGGAATAGCTTATGTATGTTTCTGCTCAGCTGACGAATTTAGAGAAGAATATAAAAATCAAAAGAAAAATTGTCCTCATAGAGATAAATCCATTAGGCAAAATTTAGATGAATGGGAAAATATGCTTAATAGAAAATATAAAGAGACAGAAGCAGTTGTAAGATTAAAAACAGGGATGGATCAAGATAACCCTGCATTAAGAGACCAAATAATTATGAGAATCTCTGAAGCCGATCATCCTAGAGTTGGTAATAAATATATCATTTGGCCTATGTTGGAATATTCATGGGCAATTGATGACCATTTATTAGGAATTACACACGTTTTAAGAGGAATTGATTTAGTAAAGGAAGATATCATTGAGGAATTTATTTGGCATCACCTAAATTGGCCTGTTGCAGAATTTATGCATTACGGCAGAATTAATTTCCCTAACATGAAACTAAGTAAAAGTGAAGCACGAAATAATATAAAAATTGGAAAATATCAAGGATGGGAAGATCCAAGGACATGGAGCCTACAGTCATTAAAAATGAGAGGCATAAAGCCAGAAGCTCTAAGGAATACTTTATTAGATCTTGGAATGTCTAACACAAGTATTAATTTTGATGTTAGAATTTTATATGCTAAAAATAAAGATATTATTGATGAGATCTCTAATAGATTTTTCTTTGTAGAATCTCCATTTTTAATTAAAGTAAGGGGAATTCCATTCAATACATTAATAGCCAAACCATTACTTTTACCTTCTAATCCAAAAAAAGGGAATAGAAATATAGTTTGTAATATTTCAAATGGGATATCAGAATTGTATGTATCTTTTAGCGATGCTAAAAATCTTAAAAATAATAAAATCTTACGATTAAAAGATTTATTTAACATTAAGATAACTAAAATTGATAGAAAAAATAAAAAAATTGAATGTGAATACCATAGTAAGGAATTAAGTAGAGAGTTTTCAATTATTCAATGGGTCCCAAAAGAAGAGAATATTATGGTTTCAATAATTAAACCTGATGGCTCCCTAATTAATGGATACGGAGAAATAAACCTTTTAGAAGTTCCAATGAGAAAAACTATACAATTTGAAAGATATGGATTTATAAACCCAATTAAAATTGAAAATAATAATTTATTATGTTATTTTACCCATAATTAATTCTTATCTTGATTTCACAAATTATAATTTTATTTTCATTAAAATATGAAAATTAAAAGATTTTTTAATTAAATTAATTTTAATAATCTAGTTATGAGTGAACATGAATTGAATTGGTCTTATTGTCCAGTATGTGGCAATAAACTACCGAATTTAGAGCGATTAAAATTTTGTACCAAATGTGGACTTGATATCTCATATATTAAAGAAAATATGGAATTTCCCCCTAATCAACCTTCAAAAATTCCATCTCAACAATATGAAGTAGGGCTGTATCCATTTAAGGCAGAAAGAAAAAAAATTACTGATGAAGACTTAATTAAGAAGAAAGATTATAAATTATGGAGTGGTACAGCTTCCATAGGAATACCTTTATTAGCCTTTCTTTTATTAAACATAATTACTACAATTATTATATTATTCTTTTTGAGCTTTTCTTTGAATTTAGAAGAGTTAAGCAACCTTATCTTTAATCCATATATTATAATTATTACTTCACTAGCAGAATTAATTTTTATTTTTACGCCCGTTCTATTTGTTGGTAGATATCTTCAAAATGCATCCTTGAAAAATAGATTATTTGTATTAGGTTTTACCACTAGGGGATATGATAAAATAGAAGTTTTTAAAGAAATTTTAATTGGTATAGCCTTTGCTTTGATTGGCTTTCTTTTAGTAAGTTTGGTATCAGTTTTAGCCGAAATTGTATTAGAGTTTTTTTTTGGAATTGAAATTATTCAGGATATAGGTTCTTCATCCGGAGAATTCGATACGATAATACTTTCTTCAGATATTTATAGTTTAATTCTTTTAGCAATAGTTATGATTTTAGTTATTGGAACTTCAGAAGAAATTTTGTTTAGAGGTTTCATGCAAAAAGGATTAGTAAGAAGCATAGGAAAAAACTGGGGTATTTTCATGACAGCTCTTATTTTTTCTATGATACATTTAATCGGGATTTTTCTTCTTATTCCATTTGATTCTACTTACTTTATAATTACATTTCTTCTCTCTTTTTTCCCGTACTTCACAATTTCACTAATGCTTGGAATACTTTTTTATTGGAGAAAAGAAAACCTAATAGCTGTTATGATCACACATGGAGTTTATGACGCTCTAACTATAATTATTGCATATATTTTCTTTAATGTAATTTAAATTAATGATGTGGATTTTTAATGAGTATATTAGAAGTTTTTAAATCAAAAGGTATTAAAGAATCTGCAACAATAGGAATCGGATTAGGAGAATCAGAAGATCAAATAAATACAATTCTAGATGCTTCAAAATTATTTCTAAATGATAATGAATCAAAAATCTTGCTATTTACTCATAAAAATATTGTACCTAGTGTAGCTCAAAATCCATTATTTATCTCCTTATCGCCAAAATTGTCCCTTATCGAATGTAAATACCCAGAAGCGGATATTCTTAAATTTCTTCATGATAAGGTTATTGATGCAGCAATCAGAGGTAACTTAAGTTCAACTAAATTCTTACATAATCTTAAAGATACCTTCAATGTTTTGGAAGTCCATAGATTAGCTTTATTAGAAACGGTAAAAGGATATCAATTCTTCTTTGGTCCAGTAGGCATAGATGAATGTACTGATATTGAAAAAAAAATTCTTTTTATAGAAAAAGCACTAAAGCAATTTGAAAATCTTAAATTAGCTCCAAAAATTAGTATTTTAAGTGGAGGTAGATTAGGTGATATAGGACGAAATAATCATGTTGATAACACTATTAATACTGCTAAAGAAATAGTTGACTTCTTCAAAGATAAATATAAGAATCTTGAAATAAAACATGATGAGATCCTTATAGAAGATGCTATAAGAAACAACGCAAACTTAATTATTGCCCCCGATGGTATTTCTGGAAATCTAATCTATAGAACCTTAGTACATTTAGGGGGGGGTAAAGCATATGGTGCCATCTATATGGGTTTAGATCATGTAATTATAGACACATCTCGAGTCGGTAGTCAATCAGAAATTTATGGCGCATTAATTATAGCACAAGCTTTAGTCTAATAATAATTCTATTCATCTTAAGATAACTTAATTCTTAGATTTAAGAAAAAATTATTATTTAAAAAAATGAAAAAAATTGTTTGAATATTAGCTAATTAAGCCGATAAAAGCTGCGAGAAGTACAAATATACCTCCTATTAAGCAAGCAAAAATAATTAAAACGACACCCAGAGCCGCCAATATAAAAGGAGTGTAATGAATTGGCTTAATACCTAAAAAAATAGCAGCTAATGCACATAGTAAACCAATAACAGCACTTAATATTCCAAAACTCCAACCATATCCCATTCCTATAAATTGTAAAATAGCTTCTATAAAAGCGATAACCCCTCCAATTATTCCAATAACACGCATAGCTTTATCTGTTTCTTGCAGTTCACTCATTTTTTTCACTTCATATTTGATTACATTTAATTATAAAACAATAGATTATTTGCATTTAAAAAGTTTCACTAATAAAAAATATCATAATTAGTATTTATTTTTGGTTAGATTTTAAACAAAAAAAAAGAAAACAAATTATTTTTTAGATCATTCCAAGAGAGCCAAAGATAATTAATAGAATTACGTCTATTACCGCCAAAACAAGTATGACATTACGCTGCTTTTTTCTTTCCCAATAATATGAATATGCTGAAACTACAAAGAAAGGAATATAGACAAATATAAAAACAGTAATTGCGTTCCACCATTCCCAAACCCATACAAATGAACGTGTAAATATTAAGAAGATTTCGATAATTGATGCTAACGCAGCATTTCCTATACCAATAGCTAAAGGTTTTGGAATACCAACTCTTCCTATAGAGAACATTTTCTCTTTAGGATCATCTGGTAATAGTTTACTTTGAACAATCCCTGCTATAGCGAACATTAAATTCAATTCAATTCCCAATCCAATTAATATTAGATATGCAGTCCCAGCGGGTACTGTCCAAAGAGCGTGTCCTGAAATTGATTGAATAACTGAATTTATTATTTCCACAAACCAGTGGATCGTATAAAGTGATAAACCTGCTGCAATAGCTCCCCAATTTTTATGTTTTAGCTCGTTGAAATAGATATATAAAACAACAACTAACATAAAAATTATGTTCAAACTAAAAAGATCTCCACTGCGGAGAATATCTAATGCATCTTGAGTTGCTTGAGGATTATGTAAAAACAACATTTTATTATCCTTCACTATGTTTTTTTTAGTAAAATTATTGAAATTTAATTATATATTAATTAAAAAAATTGCTAAAATTTGATTTAATAGTGTTAATTAACTAATATGGGAGAGGGGGGAATTGAACCCCCGACCACTCGGCTTCTGGAATTCCTGCATGTGCAGTAAAAGCCCCAGCCGAGTATCATACCAAGCTAGACCACCCTCCCAAGAAAAAAGTGGCAAATCTGATTAACTTATTTTACGTTAGTTGGTCTGTTTTTGATATGTACGAAGAAGAATTCTAATTATTATTTATTTTTAATGATCTTTATATTTCATTCTAATAATTTTTAAATTATTTTAAAAGTTTT
>JBHLNZ010000137.1:0-5468 GCA_048941015.1 Promethearchaeota archaeon
CATTAGTATGCTGGAATCTTTAATATTTGGTTTAATATATGATCTTTTTTCATTTACATGGGCTTTTTTATACGTTTCTATCCTGCTATTTATTTGTATCGTAATATTTGCATTAACAGACTTCTCGAAAATTATGAAAAAGGGAGATGCATAGATTTTTTAATTAATTGACCATAAATATGCTAAATTTATTATTACTTCCGTTGCTTTCTGTAGTGCTTTAGTTGGAATATATTCTTTTTTAGAATGGAATAATAAACCTCCTGCAAATATATTTGGTGTAGGAATTCCCATTTCACTTAATCTAGCTCCGTCCGTTCCTCCCCTTATTGGATGAACTTGAACTTCTAAATCAGCCATTTTAATTGCTTTTTTTGCTAGGTCAATTACTTGATTATCTTTTTCAATATAATTTAACATGTTTTTATATTGATATTCAAAATTTAATTCTATTTTTAACCCAGGATATTTTAATTCATACAGTTCTTTTAACCTCTGAAGAAATTTCATTCTTTTTTTATTATTTTCTAATTCAAAATCTCGTATAATTAATTTAGCTTCAGCTTCTTCTACTTTTCCCTTTAAATTTTTTAAATGATAAAATCCTTCTCTATTTTCCGTATGCTCAGGTGATTCCGATTCAGGAATCTCACTTAAAAATCGACTAGCAATATGTATAGCATTAATCATTAAATATTTTGCTCGTCCAGGATGAACACTAGAACCATTAAACTTTATGATGGCTTTCCAAGCATCAAAACATTCAAATTCTAATTCTCCCATCTCTGATCCATCTATGGTATAACATATATTAGGAAGTTTACTTTGATCAATTTTATTAGTTCCTTTGCCAACCTCTTCATCGGGAGTAAAACAAATAATAATTGGTCCATGTTTTAATTCAGGATATTTTGTCCATGCGGCACAAGCAGCCATGATCTCAGCAATTCCTGCTTTATCATCTGCACCCAGTAACGTATCTCCTTCTGAGGTTATAATATCAAGCCCAATATAATTTTTTAATTGTATGGAATCCTTTATCGAAAGAGAAATTTCATTATTCGAATCAAGCTTTATTTCACTACCATCATAATTACGATGCATTACAGGTTTAACATTTTGTCCGCTAACTGCAGGAGAAGTATCAAGATGAGCAATAAATCCAATACCTTTTATCTTTTCTAAACCATTGCTTGCTTTTAAAAAAGCATATACATATCCATATTCGTCATGGATTATGTTTTCTAAACCTAAATCTTCTAATTCCTCCTTTAGCATATTACCTAATTCAAATTGATTTTTAGTAGAAGGATTAGTACTTGAATCTTCGCTAGAAGTGGTCCAAACTCTTACATATCTTAAAAAATTTTCTAGTGATCTTTTTAAAATAAATTTTTTTATCTCTTCTGATATCATTTTAATATCTCTTTATAAGACTTATTATAACTACTTTCCAATAAAGTTAGGTTCACGCTTTTCTTTAAACGACGTCATTCCTTCCCAAAAATCAAATGAGTTGATATTTTTAGCGTATAATTTAAATTCATGACTTAATGATGGAAATAATTCATTATATTGGGAAAAATTAAGCATAGTTTTATTATAACCTAAGCATTTTGTAGGTAAAGCGGCTAGTTTGTTCACAAATTCTTTTGATTTCTCTTCAAAGATCGATAGAGGAAAATAAAAGTTGATTAAACCTATTTTATAGGCTTCTTCTGCATTCAATTGCCTTCCTGTCAAAATTAGATCCGTTGCTCTTGCAAATCCTATCAATCTTGGAAGTAACCAACTTGCTCCACTCATGACACATTGAGCACGAGTTACTCTATGATCACCAATCTTCAAATTATCTGCTGCTAAACGGAAGTCACATGCCAATGCTAATTCAAAGCCTGCTCCTAAGCAATAACCATGCAATAATGCTACGACTGGTTTTTTTATTTCACGTATAAGGCGTATTACTTTATGATGAGGTAATTTAGAACCATCTTCCAAAGGTTTGAATCTAACACCATCTGGCCCCATATTTTTCATATCATCACCAGAACTAAAAGCTAATCCCTTTCCTGTGATAATAACTACACGAATTTCTTTAAATCGCTTAAGATTCTCCAATATATCAATCATTTCCAATAATAATGGATAATTTATCGCATTTAATTTATTAGGGCGATTTAAATATATTGTAGCTACGCTATTTTCTAAAGAATAAATAATATAATTGTAAGATTTATTAAGAATTTTATCTCACCTAAAAAATTAGAGAAGAAATTATTTATGTAATATGTTAAAATAAAAAATAAGATTTAAAGAATTACCAAATCTCAAATTTTTGATCTAATTGAAGTCCAAAAACAATAATATAGGGAATGATTAAATCTAATCCACTTTGCCATGCATTGATAATGGGAGCACCAATTATTACTGCAGTTAAACCTGTTATTTCTGGTAAACCAAGAAAAGCTAATGTTATTTGATCGAGATAAAGAGAAAATACCGTTAGAAATACTAATATATTTAGAAAAAGCATAACAATCATCCTTAAAACAGTACCTAAAAGCCCGTATAAAACAAAATTACTTCGCTTCTTCAATTTCTGACTATTTCTTAAGCCTTCTTTATGTCTAAATAACTTTAAAAATATAATAGGGACAATAATTAAAGAAACTGTAGCTGCCAGCTTCATTAATGGACCAACTGGAGCAGATGGATCAAAAGGCATTAATCCAAAAGTACCAACTATACAGCAAACAAGTCCTGCTCTTGGCCCAAACAGTAAGAAACACACTACCCATATAAGTGAAATTAAATCAATTATTGCAATAAACCATCCAGGGATTCTCAACAGATTTGTTAAAGTTGGAGTTAGAAACGTTCCAACTACTATTGATAAAGCACTAAAAAGCGCAGCTCCAGTAACTTCTAATGTTATTCTCGATCGTTTTGTCATTATTGTTCGTTCTTCATTAGGCAATTTTTCTTCTAGTTCAACCATTTTTACCATCTATAATATTTTTAATTTTCAAGATTTGAAATTTACTCGTATTTAAAAGGATTTTTTTGAAGTAAAAATTTAAAAAGAGTGAATCAGAACTATAGCATTTATTAAAGATGTTGACTTATTTCTAAAATTCTTTCTCAAGTTAAAAAATTCCATGCCTATAAAATCGAAACTAAACTCAATTTGCCAAAGAGTTTATTAGATCAGAAGTTTTAACTACTCAAAAATGATTAGATATCTTATTTTTAGATTTTCATTTTAACAATTTTTTCTCATTTGCATCTAATTCTAACCATTGAGTTATATTTTTAAGCTCTTTCCTAGAATTCTGACAAAGAATTCTTATGAAAGGAATAAAATCTTGAATTGCTTCGATATCAGAAATCTCATATCTTTCTTTAATTTTATTAACCAAAGATCTTTCACTTGTGGATAATGAGAAGATTCCTGATGTAATATAACGAGGAAATACAACTCTACGAAAACCTTCGTTAGCAAATCTTTCTTTTCTGGATAAAGGAACACCTCCGGCAAAAAGATCATAAAAATAAGGCAAGAGTGACCAATATTGATTTTTGCGAATCCTACCAAATATCTCATCAGCAACAGATAAATAATCATATGCATTTGCTAATTCTTTATTTAATTTAATGAATGTCGGAAGATTTTCATTTACCCACTTATATAAAAAGTTGTAATCTACATCTGATTTATTAGTTAAATCACGTGCTTCATTTAAAGTTCTTACTTTCTGAAATAAATCTCTTATTAAAGAAAAAATTTCTTCTGTATTATCTCGCTGCAATTTAAATATCAACTCCTTTGCATTCTCATCAAAAGTCCCTTGTCCAATGCCTTGTAGATCATTAATTACACCTCTCAAATCTCCATTATTTTTTTCAATTATCATATTTAAATCATTAGCATTAAGAGAGGTAATTTTTTCTTTTGTTAGAATTTTTTTTACTATTCTTAGAATTTCCTCATCTGAAAGAGAACTCAGCTCAAATTTTTTTATCTTGTTATAAAGCGGTTGAAGACTTTGTTTATACTCATTAGAACATAAAATTATAGGAAATTGAGTATTTTGAATTATATCCAATATTGTGGGAACTGCACCTCGATCAGAAACACCATAAATACCATCTACTTCATCTATAAGAATGATTTTTTGTTTTGATTGAACCATAAAATCCATAATCCCCCGTGATTTAACTGTTTCCTTTAACTTTGCTTCTAGTTTATCTTTTGTTCTAGTATCAGATGCATTTGTTTCTACTACTTGCATGTTTAAGTCATTAGCAAGAGCATAAACAATAGAAGTCTTTCCTATGCCCGGAGGACCTTCCAACAATATAGCGGCTTTTTCAGGAGCCAATTTTTTTTCTTCTTTCCTTTCTTTTTCTCCATGAGTTCGATTAAATAGTTTTATTTTTTTATTTTCTTCATTAATACTTTTCATTTCATTAAAAAAATTTTGGATAAAACTTCTCAATTCCTCATCAAGATTTACTCTTTGACCCTTGATCTTAGTGTTGGGTATTGCCATGTCTTTAACTGATTTAGGACGATGCTTCTCAACCCAGGGAATATCAGAATTTAATTTTTTTGACATAGAGATCACTTATAAGAATTCTGAAAAATAACATATTTTTGATAATAAACTTGATACTTGGATATCTGTATCTTGACCATCAATTGCTCTCAAATCTGCTTCAGCTATTAAATTGATCAATCTATTAAGAGAATATTTACTAATTGGTAACTTTAATAACTCCTTTAATAAAAGAGTAAAAAATTCTTGAGAATTATACTTATAATTGGACTGAATTTTTCGTGATAATTCTCTTGCTTTAGGAAAATCACTCCTTAAACATAATAATAATAAGCTTCTGATTAACTCGTTCTTTGACTTTATAAAACTCTGGTAGATAGCGTTCATATCAATCACTTTATTAGAAGTACTGCATAATTGTATTAGATCTATAGATTGAGCTATTCTTCCCTCAGTGATCTTGTATAGCAGTTCAATTACCGTTTCTTCTATTTCTAAGTTCTCACTCATACCTATCTTAAAAATTAAATCTTTAAACGAATCATACATTATTGGAGGTATTAAAAATAACTGGCATCTACTAATTATAGGATCAATAACATTCGAAATCTTTGTAGTGATTAAAATCATTCTGCAATTAGACCCGTATATCTCCATCAGCCTTCTAAATCCCTGTTGATTTGATCCTAATGCTTCAAAATTTTTTACTACTAGAATTTTATAAGGAACATCTCCAAGTGCTTTTAATTGGACAAATGGTTTAATTTTTACTTGAATAAACGCTGGAGTAGTGATTGTCTTTCCAGCTAGACTTCCAATTCTACTTGTTGAAATATAAGCATCAGAACGAGCTTCTGCTCTCTCTTCACTTGATAATGGTACATTAGCATATACTATCTTAAAATTAGG
>JBHLNZ010000006.1:0-82430 GCA_048941015.1 Promethearchaeota archaeon
GGAGTCCTTGGTCCAGGAAGTGGTTTTTCAGCAACAATAGGAGGAGGTCTTTCAAATAGTACAGCGGGTTTTGGATCGACCAAGTATGGAGTTGTTCCAGATATATGTTTAGGAGTTGAAGTTGTCTTACCTAATCCTCAAGGGACTATAATTAGAACTGGTGCTGCTGCTAATAAGTATGCAAAACCCTTCTGTAGGTATGGAGTGGCACCAGATTTTACAGGATTATTTATGGGAGATGTCGGAACAATGGGTATTAAAACAAAAGCATTTTTAAAGTTGTTTCCAGAAACTCCTTATAAAGCACAGAGATATTATATGCTTCATAAAAATGATTATAATAAAGTTGTAGAATTAATGTATAAGCTTCAAAGTGAAGTTAAGGATGGATTACATGATGTAATTGTTGTTCCTCTTGCTTTACTGCAAATTTTATCTATGATGGTTGAAAACAAACCTCAGAAAAGACCGAGATTAAAAGGTCCCGTGTTTTCAATTTTGGTAGAGGCAATGGATGAGAGAATTTTAGAAATTTATCTTGAAAAAGTTACCCATATTATGGAAAATGACTCAAGACCATTTGAATACCAAGAAATGGATTTAGATGCCCCACTCGCTAAAGATTGGAAGTTTAATTTGAAATATGCCTATAATTATTTTAATAAGTATATCTCAATAGTCCCTCCTAAGATTTCGTGTACAACATGTCATAAAATTCCAATTTCAGCAATTCCTGAAACTGCTGAAGCTAGTGCTGCTTTTGATAACCGACATAAAGCGGAATTTCCCTCTCAAAGCATTTCATTATATGCAACGGTTATATTTCAATTGCCTAATGGACATTGTGTAATTGTTGGAGGATTTAATGCAGATAATGTTGAGGAAGAACGTCAAATCTCTATGAATATGTGGCATAAAAAATTAAGGAATCAAATTCGGTATGGGGGAGTACATTATTGGCTTGGAGAATCTATTTCCCAATCAATTGTAGAAGCTGATGCCTATACTCCCGAATTTGTACAGTTTTTTAAAGATATCAAGAAAGCTGTAGATCCTAATTACTTATTAAGCCCTAATAAATTTCACTTATATAATTATGAACATGACTATACACAACATATAATAAAAGAAGAAGATTAAAGGTGAATATTAGTTAGTTTTAAAAAATCAATAGAAGAGATACAAGAAAAAAGAAAAAGCCTTAGAACTACCATATTTAAAAATGCCGAAATGATAACGGTTTTATGGGAAACTAAAGAAGAACTTATAAAGAATTTGCTCCCTTCTCCACTTGAACCTATTGATAGGCCGATTGCTTTTTCGTTTATTGCTAATTATTCTTCTACAAACCAAGGTTTACCATATTATGAAGGAGCACTCATCTTGAGATGCCAATATAAAGGTCAAATGGGAAATTATTACTTAGCTATGCCAGTAACCGATGATAGAGCAATGATAGGAGGTCGGGAGATTTTTGGCTTTCCTAAAAAGATAGCTAATGTTCGCTTAGAGCGTGATGGAAATAATGTATATGGTTATTCTGAACGGCTTGGAACAAAAAATATAGAGATAAATGCAAACTTGACAGGAAAGTTTAATGACCCTGAAACTCCCAGACTTATTAAAGAGTTAGGACTTCTGCCCGGAAGAAAAAGAAATACTATTAATTATAATTTCAAGTACTTTCCTGCCCCCACAAAAGAGGGATTTGATTATAATCCTTGGTTAGTAAGACAAGAAACCGCTGTAAGCCCGAAATCATTGGAGATGGGTGAAGCTGAAGTTAAACTAAATTCAACTGTTCATGATCCTTGGGGTGAAATTGAAATAGTTAAAATATTAGGAGCGTTATATCTTAAAACTGATAACGTTATGTACCCAGGACAGAAAGTAGCAGAAGTCGATGGTAAAGAATTTTTACCTTATTCTTATTTGAAATGGGATTGGTATTGATTTTAAACTTTAAAAAAGATAATTTAATTGTTAAAATGTCGAAAATTGAAGCTATATACAAGGAAATTGAAAAAATCATAGGTACAAATTACATTACCGATAAAGACTTCATGAAAGCAGCTTACTCAAGAAATGTGGATCCTGCATTTCCCGATCGTTGGCCCGATATAATAGTAAGACCAGAAAATACGCAAGAAGTTTCCGAAATAGTGAAAATTGCGAATAAATATAAAATATCTATGGTTCCTAGAGGCGGGGGTGCGGATTTAGTAGGAGGTGCCGCCATTCAAGGAGGTATATTACTAGATCTAACGAGAATGAATAAAATAATTGAAATTAATGCACATGATTTCTATTGTGAACTCGAATGTGGAGTGACATGGGGCGCATTACTTTCGAATTTGTATGAGAAAGATTTAACCACGGGAGTTCTTGGGCCAGGAAGTGGTTATTCAGCGACTATTGGAGGAAGTCTTTCTAATAGTACAGCGGGTTTTGGATCTACAAAATATGGATTAGTTCCAGATATATGCCTTGGCGTAGAAGTAGTTTTACCTAATCATCAAGGAACTATTATTAGAACTGGTGCGGCAGCCAACAAATTTGCTAAACCATTCTGCAGATATGGAGTGGCACCAGATTTTACAGGATTATTTATGGGAGATGTCGGAACAATGGGTATTAAAACAAAAGCATTCTTAAGATTATTTCCAAACTCCCCTTATAAAGTACAAAGAAATTATATTTTAAATAAAGATGATTATAATATTGTTTCTAAGTTAATGTATGTTTTACAGAAAGAAGTCATAGAAGGACTACATGATCTTTATATCAATCCACGGGTAGTTATACAACTTTTAGCATCTCAAGCAAAAGAGAAACCTCCAAAAAGAGCTAAAATTAGTGGTCCAGTTTTTATGTTTATTTTAGAAGCTTTTGATGAAAAAATTTTAGAGATTTATATTGATAAAGTACATAAAATAATGACAAAGGATAATTCTGCCAGAATTTTTGAATGGCAGGAGATAGATTTAAATGAAAAGTTAGCTAAAAATTGGAAATTAAATTTTAAATTCCCTTATAGTTACTTTAACAAATTTGTTGCATTAGCTCCTCCAAAGATCTCTTGTACAACATGTCATAAAATTCCAATCTCGGTAATAGATGATAAAAAGGAATTAAATAATCTATTTGATAATGAGCATAGAGGTGAGTTTCCTTCACAAAGCTTCTCTCTATTTGCTAGATCAATACATCTTCTTCCAAATGGACATTGTGTATTCGCTGGTGGATTTAATGCTGAAAATGCAGATGATCAACGACAAGTTGCAATGAATATATGGCATAAAAAATTAAGATCTCAAGTGAAATATGGAGGAGTACATTATTGGTTAGGTGAAGCTATTTCTCAATCAATTGTCGAAGCAGATGCTTATACCCCAGAATTTTTACAATTCTTTAAAGATTTAAAAAAAGTCGTGGACCCAAATTTTTTGTTAAGTCCAAATAAATTCCATATGTATAGTTATAATAATAATATCTCAAAATATATCGTAAAGGATGAAAATTAGGTGAAATGATTATAACAGAATTTAATCCAAAAGAAAAATATAAATATTTGAATAAGTTGGGAGATGCTTTACTACAATGTATAGCTTGTGGCGATTGTAGGGAAGCCACTGATTATACAGCAAATCCACAAAAATGGGGCGTATGTGTAGCAAGAGATCATACTTCTGGTTTCGAACCATATTTCGGTAGGGGAAAAATGCAGATAATACGATCCTTATGGCAAGGAAAATTAGAATTGAGTAAAGATATGGCAGAAGTTATTTTTCAATGTCCAACTTGCAATGCATGCGCAGAAGCATGTGCTTATGAGATGGATAATGCTTTATTTTATGAGGCTTTGAGAGCTGAACTAGTAGATGCTGGTTGTGGATTGGAAACTCATATTCCAATGAATAAAGCAATGGTTGAGTTATTAAACCCATACCAACGAGATAACAAAGAAAAAATTGGATGGTTAACCAAACTCGATTTTAAAGTGAAAAATGCTTTTAAAGAGAAAGCAGAAGTTTTGTATTTTGTTGGATGTACAGCGGCACTTACTCCAGAGGTTCAAAACGTTGCTATCAATACAGCAAGGGTTTTGAATAAACTAGGAGTTGATTTTTCCGTTTTTGGAGAATATGAGGTATGTTGTGGAAGTGTAGCTATGAGAACTGGCAATAGAAATGCTTTTAACTCAGTCGCTGTTAAAAATTATGAATTATTTAAAAAGAGTGGGGTAAAAACAATTATTACGAGTTGTGCAGGATGCTATCGCACTTTAAAAGTTGATTATGTTGACTTTATAGAAGATTTAGGAATTGATGTCCGCCATTCAATTGAATTTATTAAAGAACTTCTACATGAAAAAAATATCTCTCTAAAAAACCTAGGAATAACAGTAGCTTATCACGATCCATGCCATACGGGAAGAAATGCCGGAGTTAATCCTTTATATGAGGAACCAAGAGATATTTTATCTAAAATAGCCACTTTAGTCGAAATGAAAACAATTAAAGAAAACGCGAAATGTTGTGGCGCTGGGGGCGGACTTAAGAAGGGTTTTCCTAGTTTAGCCTTAGAAATTGCCAAAAGTAGAATTAAAGAAGCAGAAGATACTGGAGCAGAATATTTAGTTAGTATTTGTCCTTTCTGTTATAGAAACTTATATGATGCCATAAAAGCACTTAATTCGGATATAAAAATGATTGATTTACTAGAATTATTAAACCAAGCACTATCTTGATTATTTTCATCTTGTTTTGTCTTAAAGTAACTTTTTCAATTTAGTTTTCTTGTCTCTTGGTTGGAATAAATTAAGATTAAGCTTATTAAGTAAGCAAAACCTAAAAGCAAGAATGGAAGAGAAATAGAGACATATTGCATTAAAAATCCTGTGATCATTGTTGATATTGGCATCATAACTGAACTCAATGTAAAACTAGCACCAGAAATTTTCCCTAATTCTTTTTCTGGAAGACTTTCTTGTATAAATGTCCAAAATGGGACATTTATTAGAGGGATATTAAAACTCCATACGAAAACAATTATCATCGCTAAAAATATATTAGTACTAAAAGCAAAAAAAATCATTCCTATAATCCCCCAAATATTCCCTATTATAAGTAAAATTCCCTTTTTGAACTTTGCACCCCAATGACCAATTAAAAGACTACCTATTAAAGAGCTTAACGAATAAGAAGTGAATAGCAAACCATATCCTTGTGCACCAGCATTTAAAATGCTTTTTGAAAAAGCTGGCCATCCAATTGAAAGTGGTCCTTGAGCAAAAAGAGTATGAATACACATCCATGTTATAACTAAAATAAATAAAATTCTATTCTTTCTTATTAATTTAATACCACTATAGAGATCTGAAAAGAAATTACGGAAAGAGATAAAATTTCTTCTTTCAAAAACATGTTCAAGCAAAATAAAAATAAATGAAGAACCTATAAAAATTATTGAACTCAATATAAATAAATTCATTATACCAAATGTATCTATCAACATTCCTCCTGAATAATAACCAAAAATATTTGCTAACCACATAGACGAATCTATTAGGGCATTAGCTGCCAAAAGATTCTCCTTTTTAATAAACTGGGGCATAATTGCTATTGATGAATTAAGAAAAAAGACCAAAGAGATACCTTGAATAAATGTGATTATATAAACATGCCAAACTTCTAATATTTGCAAATAGCCAAGGATTGGAAGAATAATGATAATTAAACCTCGAGTAATTAAAGCAATCATCATTAATTTCTTTCGATTAAAGACATCAGCAATAATTCCCGAAAAAAAACTAAAAATGAGCATTGGAAGAAATGTTAGTGCTCCTACGATTCCGAGTTGTATTTCAGAATTTGTGGTTTCTAGAACCCACCAATTAAGAGTTATACTATATAATGCTCCCCCTAAACCAAAACCGAGGAATCCAATCCAAAAACCAATAAAACTTCGATCAGAAAAAAGTTCTCTATATTTATTCTTGTTCATTTATTCATTATCCTTCGCTTTTCTTTGTTTTCTCTTCTCTAATCTTCTTCTAACAACACAATATACTGGACCAGTAAATATAGTTACATAACAAGAATTGCAGCTAGTACATTTAGCCGGGCTTAAATCACCACTCATCCATCGATTTGGAAGATTTGGTTCATATATTAAAGGCCTACTCAAAGAAATAAAATCAGTAATACCCTCCTTAATAAAATTTTCAGCAGAAATAGGATTTTTTATTCCTCCCATTAAAATCATTTTGCTATTTTTCATATTCGGTTTTAATATTTTACCAGTTGGTAGGAAGTAATTTTCTTCATCAGGAGATTTAATCTGTCTACTAGGATATGCGTTATTTGTTCCAATTTGAGTTTCATTGATTCCTCCACTAGGTTCAATCGCATCAAAACCTTTCTTTATGAGGATTTTTGCGATTTCTAAACTCTGTTCTAATTCTAACCCATCTGGTATGAAATCTTGGGTTTGGAATTTAATAGTTATTGGAAAATTCTTTCCTACCTCATCTTTAATTCCATCATAAATTTCAAGTAGAATTCTTGCCATATCCTCATTGGTTCCCCCATAATCATCAGTTCGCCTATTTGTATAAGGTGAGATAAAATTACTCAATAAATAGCCATGGGCTGCATGAAGTTGAACCATATCATATCCACTATCATAAGCTCTTTTTGCTGCTGCAACAAATCTTTGTATTAAAATATTTATTTCATCTATTGTTAATTCTCTTGGAGTTAAACCAGTACTCTTATCGGTTACTGGAGATGGAGCAATAGGAGGGTATTTAGGGTGTGTACCTTGACGCCCAGTATGAGCAATTTGAGCAGCTATTTTAACTTCAGAGTAATTATGAACTGAATTTACTAATTTTTTTTGACCCGGAATAAAAGAATCATTATCTAAACGAAGTTGATAAGCACTTGCTGTTCCACTAGGATCAACAGCAATAAATTCTGAAATGATTAATCCTGTTCCACCTTGTGCTAATTCTTCATAAAAATCTATTAACTCTTTTCCTACTAAACCGTATTTCTCGGATTTTCCGGTGTAGGTAGCTGATCTGACAATCCTGTTTTTAATTCGAATTCTCCCAATATTCTCTGGACTGAATAATTTAGTAAGATTCAATTAAATCACATATGAAAAGCTAAATTATATGCTTCAAAATAATATAAAAAAAAGAAATGCTACTAATGAATTTTATTTTTTAGTAATGGATTCAAGTCTTTCAGTAAAAATTTTTTCAGTTAAATCCATTTCTTGTATAAGGTTTCTAAGAACAGGAATCCAAAATAATGGAATAAGAATCCAAAAGAAAATTGAGATCATCATTCCATAAACGAATCCTAAGGTATCTGCAATTACAGCTCCTAAGATAGGTCCTATAGACCTTCCAATAATATCAAAAAAATTAGCTGTAGATAATATGGTTCCCCGATGTTCAGGTAAATTTAAATCTACGACTGTTGCATACCAATTTCCGTTTACTGCTCCATTAGCAAATATACCGATCATAAAAAGAATTAACATTATTATGATTCCAGGGAAAATATTTGGAGCTCTAAATGGTATTATTAGTGCAATAAATACAAAAGGAATAGGTATAAGATTTCCTAAAATAGCAAGCTTTACTCTCGCTTTCTTATTACCTTCTTTGAAACGCTTATCACCTATAAAACCGAAAAAAATTGTTCCTGCTAATGTTGCTAGAAGTATTAATAATAGGTAAATTAAAGATTCCTCAGCAGGTATTCCGTGATAATCTTCCATATATGCAAATAGAAGAAATAAAATGATACCCGTAGGTATCGTATCTACAAAATTAATAGCTAACCACACATTTGCTTTTTTCTTAAAAATTACTTTTAAATCAGAGAACCTTATTCTATATGTATAATCAACAGCATTTCTATCAATCAAGTATGAATAATCTTTACCGATACGGGACGGTTCTTTAAAAAATAAGAATAATATGGCACTAATTAAACCTGCAATACCAATAATAGTATAAGATAGGCGCCAATCAATAGTTCCCATAAATGTAGCTAAGCCTATTCCTACAATACCACCCACTAATGTTGCAATAGAGAAGAATGAATATCCCTTAGATCTATCTCCCTGAGAAACAATATCACCTATTAGAGAAAATATGTTTGGCACTAATGCTCCAAATCCAACTCCTGTCATTATACTTAAAAAGTAGAATAAAATGAAACCAGAAGCCCCTGGTGGAACAAGTATAGTTAGAAATGTGAAAAATGAAAAATTTAGTGTAGCAATAAACACTATCCATTTTCTTATTAACTTATCTGCTAGGTATCCAAAAATTAACATTGCTAATCCAGAAATTATAGTGAAAGTGGAAACAAGTGCTCCTAAAGGCGTAGTATCTCCCCCAAAACCAAAATAAGCAGAAATAATAAGAAGGTTTGGCGAAACCATATTAGAAACAGTATGGATCAAAGTGACAATAGTAATGAATAACACTATTGATAATACTGGTAACCGCTGCGATTGATTTTCCATACTATTTACTTAAATAGTATAATATAAAAAGCTTCAATTTTGATTCTAAACTAAAAATCCCAATAAACTAACATAATTCTCCGCTTGTTTCAAAACAATTAAAGATCTCATGTAAATTTTCAATATAATCTTTCATTGATTCATACCATTTATCTAATAGCTCTTTAAATTGAGTTTTAATATCTTCTAAACCTTTAGCACTATAAACATATAGATAACCTCTTTTATGGCTTTCTTCCTTACCTTTTTCTTCAGCAAATTCTTTTAAGGACATAGATTCTCTTAGTATAACATTGCGGTCTATTAGGACTTGTAAAGCTCTTTGAATTGAACTTCTATCTTTATTTAATACATTTGTAAGTTCTAATGTACTCGCTTTTTCATGTTTCAACAAATATGAGAAAACATTTGACTCCATTTCATTTAAACCTAGAATGCACTTAAATAATTTAGAACTTTTGAAAATTTCCTCATCATCAACCATTATTTTCAGTTGATCAGAAATACTTTCCATCTTATTCTCCTTCTTTACAGTATTTTGTTAAATAAAAAGTAAAATATAAAATTAAAAATAAAAATTTTAAACAAAAGATTTCAGTTTTTGAAGTACACGTTGCATATAATCATAATTCACAGAACCGACAATTTTATGAATTATTTTATCATTTTTGATAAATAACGTTGTTGGAATCCCTGTAATTCTATAATTTTGTGCAATTGACGGAAGCTCATCAACATTTACTTTAGCGAAAATAAAATCTTGCGAATGTTCTTTTTGAAGGCTCTCAAAAACAGGTGCAAACGCCATACATGGACCACACCAAATTGCCCAAAAATCTACAATTATAATTCTTTCATTATATTCCTTAAGTAAATTATTGTATTCTTCTTGAGAACGTACTTTTATAATCTCTTTTGGCATCGACTGACTTTTTAAAAATGCTTCTGCTTTTTTGATTCGTATTTTTTCCAAATCATTATCAGACATATCTCTCTTCCATTTTTTGTTTATTTTGAAAGTTATGATAGTTATGTAAACAACTTTCCTTACTTTAAAAATATTATCTATTCTATTTAAAACTCATGATTATGAAATAAAAACAAACATAATTTTAGACTGAATTTAAATTCAAAATTTCAATTCTGCTTTTTAAAAATACTTAAAAGAGTGTATTTATTAATTTTTTATAATTATAAACCAAACATCTTCTAAATGATTATTCACTCGCTTTTTATTCTGCAGAAAACTGGAGTATGTATTTATTCCCGAAATTTTACAAAAAATTTTGATAATATCGAGGCAAATTTAATAACTCCATTCTTTTCAGCTATCTTTTCTTTCTCTGAAAATGTTATATCGAAACAGACTCCGGAAGTTTTGGAGATGGGTGGCTTCAGATTCGTATTCAAAACTTACAATTCCTATATTTTTACTATCTTATCAGATTCAAGTACCAGTTTGTTATTTGTAAATTCTCGTCTTGAGAGACTAACTGAAATTTTTAATGAATTCTTAGATGAAAACGAGATTGATGAATGTGAACAAATTCAAAATAGACAATTTGATAAAATAATTGATTCAGTAATCACTGGAGAAGAGGATATTGTCTTAAGTCAACCACTCTATCGAAAAATAATTGATTTAATTAATAATTTAGTTTTTGAAAACGAGATATTGGGCGCGGCATTAATGAATATTAATGGTAAGGTAATTTATTCTTCACTTCCTCATGAGATCCTCTTATCATCATTAAAGGAATTAGAAATTCGATATACAGTTTCAAGAGAGTTTAGTACTACTTTCTATAGTCTAGAAAATGAGCAAAAAGTATTTTCAAAAATAGTAAAAATTCCATGGAAATTGGATCCTTTATTATTCGTTGTTTTATTTGATTCTACGGTTCCATTTGGGATGGCAGAAATAAATCTTGATAAATTTTCAAAAAAAATTGAAAATATAATATAAAGCAATATTTTGAATTAGAAAAATAATCTTTTTTTGTTTCTTTATATTAAAATTCTTAATATGTTTGATATTATCATTATTGGTGCTGGAACTGCAGGTTCTTCATTAGCAAATAAGGTTTCAAAATTTTCAAAGACACTTCTAATTGAAGCTCAAGATTATGATGCTGGAATACCTTCTCGAACAAATATATTTGCGGAACATAATAAACCCTATATCGATGATATCTTCTGGAATGATGATAATATCTTCCCACGGCCATTTTTGCAGTTGAATTATAAGAGTGAACAACATGATGGCTTATTATCATCTAAAGAGTTTGGAGCACCTTTAGGTAAAATATCGAAAACAGAAATATTTATTGAAAAACTTATCAATTCTTTCAAGGATAATGATGGAATAACAAAATTCAACGAAAAAATCGTAAAAGTAAATCGATATAATGATTATATTGAATTGATTAATAATAAGGGTGAATCTTATAAAACTAAATTGTTAGTTTTAGCAACTGGTTCTCGTGGTTTTGAATTACAAAAATCTTTAGGATTTGACATACCAGATTCTTATAGTGGTGTTTATACAAACATTTGGGCTGATGAAGATTTACTTCAGGATAATTTTAGTTTTCAATATATGTTTCATTTTAATCCAAAAATTAGTCTCAATGGACCTTTCTTTTTTAATGTTGGGAAGGAAAGGATATCAACGGGATATCTGGGAAATAAAGAAAACCCAAGTGAACTGAAAAATAAATTAGAACGTATTTTGAATAATTATCAGAAAATACAACCATTTATTAAAGGATTAAAATGGAATAAAAATGAATTTGTAACTGGTGACATCTCAAAACATCCAATTAAATCTTTTACAAACGATCGAGTACTTATATTAGGTGAAGCTGCAGGCTTAGTAACTTCTTTTTTTTATGAAGGAATCCTTTGTGGATTGTTAAGTGCTGATGTTGCTGCGAAAATTATTCAACCTCTTCTTGAAAAAGACAGTAACTATGATAAATTCGAATTAAATAAATACGATCAAGAAATCAAAAGAATTCTCTTAGATGGTTATTTCAGAAATGGTGATGCATGTGAATATTTATTTTATAGTGGGGAGACATATTCAAAGACTTTATGGATTACTTATACTGATTTGTTAAACACAAATAAAACTGTAAGAAAATACGTTTATGAGGCGCATATGATACAAAATTTATGGAATTATGACACTGATAGAGATCGTTGGGTAGGTGAAAAGTTATTTGGGGCCCTTCCAACCCTATCCAAGCTCATTTTATGGCCAAAATTTTTAAAGGCTATGATGAAATAGATCTTATAATTTTTTTTAAATTTTTTGTGTGAAAATTCTTCTTTTTGTGACAACATCCGCAAATTTTTGAAAAAAAATTTTCTTTATATACCTATATTTTCTCATTTTTATAAAAAAAGTCAAAAAATTCACCGAATTTGGGTTAAGGTATTTTTGACTTTAAAAAAAATCAAAAAGTAGGTTTTAATCATGGCGACTGAATATGCTATCTTAGCAAAATTAGGGGGACATGTTGGTTCTAATCCTGAAATAATAAGTTCTTTTCCTTCAATAGCAACAATAGGAGAAGAAACAGAGATTCTTAACAAATGTTTCCCTCTTGGATCTAAAGTGGGAGATTTTATAGAAGATAGGTTTTATAAACATCTTGTTCTCTCTTATATTTTCAAAGTCCGACGAGAAATGAATAGAGATGATTTATTTTCATTGTCTGTTCTTTTACATAAACGCGATAAAATTGATATATACAAACCTGTTTTAAAAGAACTTATTGATATATTAGACAGAAATAACTTATTGAATGAGACTATATTGAATCAATATCATGATACTATCTATGAAGGAATGAATCAGGAAAAGGACGTATATATCAAGGATCTACTAGTTGATTTTTCAAGAATTTTTAAAGAGATTAAAGCTAAAATATTTAAGCAAAAACCAGAATTAAAAGGAAGTTTTTTCTGATGATAGAAAATATATTAGTCGAAAATTTAAGAGAGCTAGGATATCTACTTAGTGCTATTGTTATACCACTCGCTACCGTGATACTAGGAAGGAAAATGTTTAAAGAGAAAAAAATAGCAGGCAAATTTAATAATATTAGACTTATAACATTCGCAATTTTCACATGCTTTGCAATCATGAGTATATTAGAATATTTAGTACATTTATCTTTGTCACCCTTTTTAGATGAGATCTTTGGTTTCGAAATTGATAATGTAAATCTATATTCAATATTAATAGGAACAATGGTATCATTAGGCTTAACTCTAATTTTCTTTGCAAATCGATGGGAAGCATTTTATTACGTAGCATTATTTTTCTTTGGAGGGATGATAATATTTTATTTTTTTACTGGATTTGATGCCTGGCTTGAGGTTTATATACAAATAGCGGCTATATGTAGCCTTATATTCATGTATCTTACAAGTTTTCGAGTAAAAGACAATGGAGCATTAGGTTTAGCTATTTTTTTTACTTTAGCATTTAGTGTATTAATAGTAAGTATTCCTTTAGTAACTCAAATATTAATCTTAGCATATGATATCTTCATCGTAATATTTTCTTTGGGATTTTTTAAAATATTCAAACAGGAGGTTTCTTACTAAAATGGTAGAATATGTATATTCAATATTAGAGATAATAATTGTTATTTTTGGAATACTTTCTCTAATCCCAGTTTTTGCGTCATGGAAAGATACTAAAAATAGAATGTACATTTCAATTTTTGTACTGACCCTTGGACTTATAGCTTTTTCAATAATTAATTTGCTCACATATTTATTTGAAATTGACACTACAGTTTATCTTATTGGAGGATTACGGTTCGGTTACATTTTAGGATATATATTAGCTACAATTCAATTTGAATTTATGCTTTACTTGAGGGATTTAAAGAAACTATACACTTTACCATTTATTATCGCATTTTATCTTATTATGGGAAATATATTAATCGTTTCCAGTGTAGCTTTCATACTATATCTCACATTTGTAGGTTATGTCCCAGCATATTTTCTTTTAAGAGATGGAAAAAGTAAACGAAATGGCTTAGCTTTTGGAACGGGATTACTTTTTTTAATATGGGGTATTGGTCAAACTATTCCACTATTGTTAATAACGATCATATTTCGAACAGTCTCAGTTTTCTTTTTCTTTTTAGGATCCCGAGGATTCTATGAAAATTATATTTTCTTAGACCAACAAGAAGAGCAAAAGATTTTAGGAACATGGATATCCAAATTTGTAGTAAAGGAATAACTTGTAATTTCTTATATCTTTTTTTTATTTATTTTTCTATTTTTTATATCATTATTTAATATTCTTCACAATCAACTTGTGTGTAAAAAAACGAGATTTTTCACATAATACGTTCGTTCAGTACAAAATCTAATAAAAAAAAAGTCATTTTTATTACATTTATTTTATATATGTTCTAAGTAAAAAATTCACTAGGATATTATTCTACAAATTGATATAAGATGGGAGTAAAAAATATCTTAAAACGGGTTTTCACAAAGGATAAGAAGGTAGTTATATGTGGCTTAGATTCTGCTGGAAAGACTACAATGGTTTCTTTCCTTCAGAATGGAACTTTTATTGAGCATACACCAACCATGGGTAAAGAAATGACAAAGATTGAAGTACAAGGAGTTCGTATAGACTTAATGGATTTGGGAGGTCAGAAAGACTTTAGAGATTTATGGATGGGAGAAGCTTCTCATGCAGAATGTGTAATTTTTATGATAGATGCTTATGCTCGAGAGAGATTTAATGAAGCTAAAGATGAATTATGGAAACTTTCTAATATTTTTAAGAAGAAGCCATTGATAGTATTAGCAAATAAATACGATCTCCAACCTGTAGCTCAAATTAGTGAAATCATAGATGCTTTAGATCTTAAGAAATTACCTTCTTTCGAGATTATTCCAATATCATGTAAAACTGGATTTGGTATTGTTAAGTCATTCATGAAAATCTATTACAAGTTAACTGGAAAGCAATTAACTAATAAGCTTAGCACAAAGGCAGTCACTGTCTTCAATCAAGGAGGTATACCCCTAACATCTTCTTCTAATGAAGATATATTACAAGGTGGACTATTTGCAGCAATTAATAGTTTTGTAAAGGAATCATTCAAATCTGATTTAGACCAATTAAAGATAGGTGATAATTTAATTATTTTTAAACGATCTAAAAATTTACTAGGTTCTATTGTAGTTAATTCAAGTGATTTAATCAACGTTGAGGATGCCGAAGAAGGTTTATATGAACTATTATGTCATTTAGAACATATGTGTCCTGAAATTGAAAGAGATCAATTGGATACTGAAAAGATTGACTACTTAGTTAAGCAATACGCTTCAAATCTATTATAAATTTATATTATTATTTTTTTTAAAAATTATCTATTATTTTTATCAAAAAAAAAAGAGATTTTATATTGGAATTATTATATCGAATAGAAAGTCAAATAGCACTTTTGAAAGCATGTCTATAATCAATTTTTCCACTACCTTTTTAATTACTTGTTTCACTGCCTCTTTAATCGCTTGAGCAGCGATATTAGATGGACCACCACCATAAATACTTATTACAACATTTACACCTATTATCAGAGAATATTTAAGAGCCAATCTCGCTATATCAATAAGGAAAGCCAAAAATGGGTCATCCGGTTTAGGGATCAGGTCGAATATAAGGTCGATCACAAAACCGATTAGAGCATCAGATATTATAAATATTATATATGATGCTATTGGAAGAACACTTATAAGCTTTTCATGATACTCCTTATATTTATGAAATGTATCCCATATACGTTTTCCAAGATATATTAAACCTCTGCGAAGAGGTTCTAAAATCGATGGAAGATTATGAAATATAAATTCGATAAGTCCTGCAATAAAAAGAATTAGTAACTCAATTAATATTACTTCAACATTAAGATCTATGTCTAGCTTAAATTCCCTAAAATTAAACTGTATCAATATAAGATCTATAGCAATTAAAGAAATGGCAACGATAAACCAACTAGGAGATTTTAACGAATTAATTAATTTAGATACGGATAGAAGAAGCCAATAATCATCAACATCTTCTTCATACATTCTAAGAAATCCATATAAGAACCATCTCGAATATTCAAAAAGTCCGCAAAATGCTGTGAAAAGTATAAGCTTTAAAAGATCCATCCATGTTAATCCAACATATTCTCCAATGTAACCTGAAAAGATATTTAAAACTAATAGTAATAAGAAAGAGTAAATACCTGCCTTCCATTTTACAGCATATTCTAAAGCAAAATAAAGAACATCAGATATAATTGGAATATAAATATAAGGTACATAATCATCACTAACTAGTATATTCGCTACTTTAGTTAATAGAAATACATAAAGACTTTGATTAAAATAAGATGCTATCTCTTGAATATTAAGTAGTTCCGCAATATCTTCGTCAGCAATAGAAACTCTGATCTCATAAAGACCGGCGTTCATAATAGCTATTTCTACTCTTCCACTGCTCATATATTGATCATGGGCAACTTGATTTGTTCTCATTTCTAGAAGTTGAATATAGAATTCAACATTGCGAACAACACGATTATCTTCATCATAGAGGCAAATTGTCGGTTTCATAACATAGTTCATATCTTCCATTGAAATTGCTCCTATGTTGATCCCAATATGACCAATTTCAAAAATACGTAATCTATCTTGATGTGAAACCTCGATTGGTTGATAATAATCATTCATCTTGATTTTGAGACGTAATTGATAATTTCCTGCTTGAATTAATTTATTTGTCACATTTAATTTTACATTGATATAAACCCATCCATTATTATCTGACTTATTCGAAATATCTAAATATCTGATTATATCTCTAAAATGATGTATATAATATCCAAAATCAACAATTTGATTTTTTAAATTGGACCCATTGAGGTAATCTTGAATTCTTGCAACAATTGTGATTATTTCACCTCTATGTCCAGAATGCTTTACATCAGGTCTATTTGGATTATTATGCCAGTAATCAATAAAAGTTAAGTTCAAGGGTCTCCTGAGTATTTTTGCAATCCTCCTTGAATTTGAAGGTGCAAAAAATCGTGCTCCCTGATAGGTTACTGTGCTTGTTTCAAAACCATATTTAGTTGGTGTGTAATAGATTGAATAATTTCCATCTTCCAAGGTAACATTAGCAGTACCATATGTGTTTTTTCCATTCACTATTTGATAGTAAATAGTTCGATTAGTCACTATCATTGATCCATCCTTGATGTTGCATGAATAGGGTAAAGGATCGCCATCTTCATCGCGTAGAATAAATTCAATTTGTTCTTCTTCCCAAAGATAATGTCTACCACTAGCATTTGGATTCAAAAAATGGTATTTAATTTCCAAAGTTGTCCTCTCAATAAAATCTATTAAGAATGAAGTACTTCCAGTAAAACTTGACCACTCTTCATCAATTACTACGGTAAATTTATGTTGTCCAGCTTGGAATGTATCATCAACTGGAATATTATAAGCAATAACTCCAGTTCCATTCTCAATAAAGAAATACTTTCCCCTAAATATATCGTCATGTTTGATTCCATCTCCATTTAAGTCGATATCGACAAATATATTAATAGGAATGTCTTCTCTTTTTGCTTCTTCCAATCCTGTTTCTACAGTGAATTTAAATATATCTCCTCGCATTATACGGGGTAAGTTTATCTTTGTAATGGATAAATCTGCCGGGACTCTTTCTATAATAAATCTTATTTCACTTTGAGAGGATAAGTATCCATTATTATATACATCATCGTCGAATAAAGGTAAGTATAACGCTTTAATAATGAAAGTACCTGGAACTGTTATATTTAATGAAAAAGTAGCATTTCCATAAAGATTATCCGTAATTACATGTGTATTAGGCCTTAATAGATTTGTAATTCCCCCCTCTTTATAGCATTCAATCAGAACTTTTTGACCAGTTATTGGTGTTCCTTCCTTGTCCAATAAAAATAGATCAATCTCATAGGGATCAATAACATTACCCTTCTCAGGTCCTTGAATAAGTAAGAGAGTTGTGTGTTGAAAAACTTGCAATCCATATTTGACCATATTTGATGTGGAATCATAAATTAGGTTTTGCATTCCATCAAAAAATACAAAGATATCAAATTTACCTAAATATGGAAATTCTTCTGGTTGAACTTTTAATGTCGCAGTACCATTTGAATTAGTTTCAGCTTTACCATTATATAAAATTTCCTCTGGGCTCTTTGAACTATTGATGATATAAAAATTTAATGCAGCTCCTTGGATTGGATTTAATTGACTATCAGTTAAAGTCGCATTAATTTGAAATTCAGTATGAAATAGGGTTTCTGTTCCTTGAATTGAGATTATAGGAATATCTTTAGAGATTATTAAATTAGCAGTATCACTACTTTCTTTATAGAAGTCATTTCCACTAGTATTGACATTCAGTATGTAATTTCCGGGAATCAGATTACTAATAAGAGAAGGATTGAAATTAATGCTTGCAAGACCATTAGGATCTGTTAATGACGATCCAATTGGATATTTTGTGCCACTAGGGAATAGAATTGCTTCAAAAGTTACCATTATATCTTCAATTCCATTGTTTGTATCATCTTCTAATAAATTAGCTACAAGTGAAGTATTATAATAATACGGGCAGTGAATATCAGAACCCATTCCAGTTTGGATGGAAAGGGCAACATCCTGTAGAGTGATATTTAACTTACCTTTAAATATAGAGACATTATCAGCATAAATTGATTTTCCATCGTAGGATACAATAATATCGTACTCTCCTGGGGCATAATCACATGGAAATAATAACTTTGCTTCTCCATTTGTATCTGTGGATGCCATACCAAGATAGTAATTATTCTCAGAGTTAGAGATGTTAAAATAGAGGGTCTGATTCGATAAGCGTTTTTCATCTGCCAAAAGAACAGCGCTAATATTTCCAATTTCATTGTATGGTATATTATTACTTACATAAACTAATTGGATGTTCATATATTTGCCTTTATTTTTGAATAATTTCATTTCTTCTATTGGTTGGTATATATTATTTCCTTGAAAAGTCACGTTGAAAATATGTTGTCCTTTAGCTACGGAAACATTGTAATTAAATGTCGCATAACCATTGATATCAGTAACTGTAGTTCCTAAGGTTTGAGGGTTATCTCTGTCCCCCATTTCAAAGGTTAAGACTTGTCCAGGGATAGGTGTTTTTGGCTCAATTTCTATAAGTTCATCTGATTCAGAGAGATATTTATCATTTTCAACTAATCGTGCTTTAACGTTAATCAAATGATTCGAATAAATATTATCATCTTCCATAATATCAATTTCCAGTTTTACAGATTCTTTCAAAACCTGTAAATTTAACTCCTTTGTTTCTTTAACAACAATTCCTAGCACATTTAACATAAGTATTGTTATCAAGATTATATAATCTGAAGCTTTAAAGAATAAAGGATCTATTAAAATCTCTAAAGTATTCATTTTTTCTGTTGTTATAGAATCTGACATTTTGATTATAGTTTTATAGTTGAGATCTAATATTTTGAGATTGTACGTTCCATTAGCTATGGAAGTAAAACTTATATTGATATAATCGGTAAGTTCTGCCTTCACATTTTCATATTCTGTTGGATCAACATCATATATTGGATTATTGACTATTCTTATCTCGACAGATGCTGTATTGTTGTTATTATTATTGTCAATTGCTAAAGCATATATCACATATTCACCATCGACATAATCAGTTGTGCTCAAATTATAAATATAAAGATCAGAAATTGGGTCATAGTAGAAAAAATCTTCTTTCACTAAGGTTATTCCTTGATATAACAACTTAAACAAGACCTCGTGAACACCTGATTCTCTATCAAAAACTCCTAGTTTAATTGTCGTTTTTTCCCTTAAAATATCACCATTTGATATCTCAGAAAACCATAATCTAGGAGGATTCATATCCAATTCAGGAGGAATAATCGTAGAATTTTCTAACACTAAGTCATATGATTCCGTGTCGTTCTCAAGGTTAGGAATCCATTCAGGGTTAATTTTTTCTAATGTTGAGCCCCCATAATCATACAAATCATTCATAGTATCTTGATTCTGTGTTAAAGGATCTTCTGGATAATAATTACTTATTGCTTTTAGATCCTTAATCAATCCTGTTCTTTCTGTTTGAGAACATATAAGCGCGATTCCGGAATATGATGAAAATAAAATCGTTATAACTAAGAATATTACTAAAAAGATCTTCTTTCTTCTTTTCCCTTTTGAAGTTTTAATCTTAAAATTAAATGAAGGGGTGATCATCAATGCAGGAACTAGTATGATAAAGAAAGTTTCCCAGAATGACAAACTAAAAGTGAATATACTTTGTGCTTTAAAATTAACTTTACATCCAAGATAATCATCGGTTCCCTTATAAGTAGCTTTAATAATATACTCATCATATTCTGGGAAAATCCAATCGAAAGTGTTATTATCTCCAATGATAAGGTCAAGATAGAAATATTCAGTTGATCCTGATTCATCGTGACATATAATTTGTATTGCTACAAGTTCTCCTATCAACAAACCTCCTGTTGAGTTAAATAGAATTACATTTATGCTATATAACTCTCCAGGCCTAATATACTCAGGTAAATTTGTTTGAATATTAGTTGGTTCTTTTTCTACGCATTTATGTTCTTCTGTCAATTGGCTTTCTTTGTATTCTTCTGTACCTGCGAAATATACTTTTATAATGTAATTACCAAGTTTAGTAGGGGTGAAATTGAAGAATGTGGTATCATTTGTAACAATTTCATAAGATTGAGTAATTTTTCCTTTAAAATAAATATCAACTGAGAGATTATACCCTTTCAATGCGATTAAAAACTCGTCGTATAATGTGATATTTATGTCATAATTAATGTCAATTCGAAATTTGCTAGTAAATAATTCTAATTCTAATGATGTTTTGATTTTTCTGAGGTTGAAGTAAATTGGATTACTTTCTGCAGCATAATTATATTCTGTTTCATCAATTTTCGCTAATATCGCGGTATTCTTCCACCAGTTTGTTGTTGTGTAATTAGAAGTGTCCCAGTTAAAAATCGCTATACCTTCTTTATTAGTAATATTTGAGCCGATTAGAATTGGTTCTTTATTCTTTTGGAGAAAAAAGAAAGATACTTCAGCATCTTCATAAGGTATATCATAATCTTTAATCGTTACATTTGCAACTAATGTAAGATTGTTATTAAAATCTAAAATGCTATAATTCAAATACGTTCCTAAGAAATCAGTAGATTCAACAACGGAAAAGGCTTCAAGAATAGAAAGATCAATCTCAAGTTCAAATTTCTCAGAATAAATTTCTGTTTCATTACTACTTGGATAGTATCTATCAGTTCCTTCATATGAACCAATTATTTCAAATGCTCCATAATTTGGGATTAGAAATTCATAACTGTTATTAAATCCAATTTCAATTTTAAAAGATGTCAAAAACAAAGGATTTTCTATTTTAACATTAATAATTTGTCCTAAGAGTTCCCTTTCATAAATGTCGATCAAATCAAAATGAATAATAACTAGTTCACCAGGAAGAACCTGAAATTTTTCGGGAATTATTGAAATAGAGGTTTGTAATTTATCTATGCTTATTTCTTTAGTTAAGATAAACCCTCCATAATATTGATCATCATCAATTACATAAATCTCAAATATTGCATTGTTAAATTCAAAGATATCCCTGTAGGGCGTCCAACTAAACTCTATAACTCCAAAATTATCTGTAAATCCATCTTTAATTATAATACGTGTTCCGTTAGGTAATAAGAGGGACAGTTGGATATGACAGTTTGAAGCTACATCAGATGGAATAATTAACTTAAAGACTTCAATGATAAATTGTTCTTCTAGGAATGGTGATAAACTATCAGGAAATTCAACTAAGTTCAATTCAACATTATATTTTGAAATAAAAGTTGAGATTTTTGGAGTTGAACAATTATTATAATAGTCTGCATAGTCATAAACAGCAGAAATATTGACTTCTTGACCGATAAATTTAGGTTCAATATCCCATATACATGAGATTAATCCCTCATTATCAGTGATTCCTTCATAGATTAAATATTTAGAAGTGCTGTTAGTAATGAAAAATTTTACTATCTCATCTTTAATTGGCATGCCTGTTAAATTATTTTCTAATCTTGCTCTTAAAAATAGATGTTCATCTGAGTAAAGAATTTCGGGAATTTTTTCCGTAAATTCTAGAGAAGTTGGAATTGGAGATACTCCGTAATAAATTTGGGTATAAGTTGGTAAATAGAGACTAGATCCACTGTAACTAGCATTTATTCTATATAATCCTAACTCTGTAAAGTTGAATTGAATTGTTTGATTACAAGAAATTTGTAGAGTCAAGTAATTAGTTGGAGTCTCGATCTCTAAATATAACGTTTCTGTAATTAATAGATTATCAAAATAATCATATAGCTCAAATGTTATATTCAAGTTTTCGTCAATATAATATTGATAGGAATCTGTTAATGCGGCAAAATCAATATAGGTAGGTGATTCGGTTATAAGAAGTTCTACACTATTACTGGCACCTTCATTTAAAGTGGTTTGATTAGTTTCAGCAATGAAAATTATAGAACTCTCTGCATAGGCTTCTGGTAAACTTACTAAGAAATTAACTTTTCCATCTAAATCAGTAGTTAATGAGTTAAGAAAGATCTTAGTAGAAGTAGTGAAATCAATATAAAACAATTTTACTAAACTACCACTGATGGACTGTTGATTAAATGTGTCTATTAATTGGTATATGAGATTGATTGTATCTTCTTCAGGATAAATATATTCTGGATAATCTATTAGGTTTAACTTACTAGGATATAGCTCTATAAAATAAACTATTTCTTTTTCCGTTGGAGCATAGAGCTCTGAACCAAGATAATAAAATTTGTAGATATATTTACCAGCCTCTGAAAATGATTTAGTCAGTAATGATGTCTCACTTAAATTAATAACCGAACTTTCATAATATGATAGATCTTCACATGTTATTTCATATGTAATCTCATCTTCGACTTTTTCTCCTCTAGTAGTTAAAAATTCTATTTCAATAATAATATCCTCATTTATATAGCTATGGGGATTAGGTGTGATTATGATATTGAAATAAGTTTTAAGCGGAGCAGTTGTAATCTTAATTTCATTAAAATATGATTGGTAATAGTTAGATTCTTCAGTGATTATTAAAATCGTTAAATTTTTGTTAATTAAACTTGAGGGAATCTGCCATTCAAATTCTATTATCCCCTCTTCATTAGTAGTGTGGTTTTGAGAGTAAATAATGTTTTCTCCATCAAGGATAAGATAATGGACTAGCAAACCAGGTATCGGATCAGAATTTGTAGTATTTAAATCAGTGAAAGTGGTATTAAACCGAACGAATTCATCGATTTTATAATCAAAGTTTTGAATAGAAGGTTCAATCAAAACTTGGCGTTTTGATACATTTAATATTAAAGAATAGTATGAATCTTGATAGATATCATCATTTGATACAAAATGAAAAACAAATTCAAAATCTGCTTCTCTTAATGGTTTCCAGGAAAAAGTATTGGTTAATGGTATTAAGACATCAAAAAGAAATTTATCTTCTACTAAACTTCCATTATCATATATGTTTTCAAAAACTGAAATCCATTTATTTTGAATCGATTCATTTGTAAATGCATCAAATAGATTTACTGTAATTGAAAAATTATTACCCGGAACTAAATCCATTTCCGTTACATCTATAGAGAAATAGGTGGGGCGTTTTAAGATTTCTATTGTATAATAATCATGACATTCTAAATAGAGACTGGATCCATAATAATCTATTTCTATATAATAAAGCCCTGCTGTTAGAAATTTTAAATTTAAAGAACTATTGTAAGAAGTAATAACCTCGAACTGCTCATAATACGTCTCATTAGATATTGTGATTATTAATTGTGCATTTTCGATAAGCTTTTGAAGATCATCATTTAAAAGTTCAAAATTAAAAGTATAATTCTCATTTACATATAAATCAGTCTTATCTACACTAAATATAATGCGGGTATATAAAGGTCTAATGGTTATTGAAGAAACATTAGTTTTTCGCTGCAAACAGAAACCAAGCTTAGGAGAATTATAAGCATAATATTTCACGGTTTTAGAAGCCCAATTCTCAGGGATATCAAATATAAATGTAGCTAATCCTTCTGAATTAGTAATTCCTGAAAGAAATTCCATAAATTCACCAGTTTGGTTGGTACATAGAAAAATATTGAGCCCTTCAATGGGCATATTCGTTGAAAGATCTTTTGCTAAAATGGTTATAGCTACTTCCTGATTTATATAATAAATACTCTCTGACGGAGAAATCTCTTTAATTGATAATTTTAATCGTGTAACATTAAAAACAATCGCTGTTTCACTACTTTCAAACAAATCTGAGACATTAAACCTGCAACGAATTAGATGTTCTCCAGGCGTTGAAAAACTAATCAAAATTGGTGTTGAAGAATTATAAACTCCTATTGGAATAAAATTATCAGAAATGCTAATTGATTCAAAATAGATTTCAAAACCAGTGTTTTCATTGATAAGTCTAGAGTAAATATAAAGATTTTGATTAACAATTACATCAAAACCTTCTGGAGCTAAAGAAAGTAATTCTATGCTTGTAGGAGTTAAATCAATATGCAGAGAATACATTTCTGATTTTTTTTCAGCCCAGATATCGAAATAAAATGGTTCATCCCTAAATGGTTCAGATAACTGTCCATAATTTTCTTCTACTTTAGCAAAAATGAAGTAGTCCCCCTGAAATAGATTTGTTACTGTTATAGAAGCTATCCCATGCGCATCTGTTAAAGATGTACCTAGCAAAGTAATATTTCCATAATAATCTGAATAGAAGTTAACTTTTGCTCTAATTGCTGGAGCTCCAGTAAAGAGATCTGTAACATTTGCGACGATATCTAAATTATCTGTAGTATATGCTTGAGTTGCCAAGCTAAGATTTAAATCCACAGGGCGTCTTTTAACCTCAATGGTAAAATTCCCATTAACACTTTTATAGGTTGGATTTTCTATAACTTCAAAGAAAATCGTATAGTTTCCAGGGCACGTTGGACTATAAGTATATGTACTATCTGAATTAATCATTTTTGTATTATTATAATATATTATTTTCGGTGTTTCTTCCCACCACACTACATCAAAACCAATATAATCTAACCATGTCCCTATAACTGCGTTCGATTCAAAATTTGAGAGATATGAATTTTGTGCATCTTTTAAATACCCTTCAAAATAACTGAAAAATCGGAATGTAATCACATTATTAGGATCTACATATTGCGACAAATTATCAGCAGTAAAATCAAAACTATAATCTGGAATGTTTAATAAATTCAATGGATTATTTGGATTCCCTAATTCAAAGGTCTCTTCGAAAAGATAATCTAAATAAGTAATATAACTATCTGTTTTATAGTTATAGACTTCTATTCTCCCAAATGACTCAATTATGTTGTTTATATTTATATAGGCTGATTCAAGAAAATGTGCCCCAAATAATGTAGCATTAATATATGATATATCTTTTAATTCCAAATCATAAAGACTAAACAGATAATCTAAATCTAATTGAAAATAGATTTCGATTTTCTGACGAGAGTAATCTGTATTTGGGTCATATTCTAAAATCTCAGGAGCAACTATCAAGCTAGCGTTCGGATACAATGTAGAATTTAATAAATATATATCTTTTAGTGTTGCTAATGGTATTCCGGTTTCATTATGAAATACTATTCCTGAATAGTTAGTAAAGGAAGTAAAATGTGTTCTAACCCAACTATGAGCATCCCAATATGCCTTTTCTTCAATAATATCCAATGGTAAATTTACTTCCTTTCCAAAGAAATTGTCCAGTGTAAGTGCGATACTAAAATCAACATCATCCCCCATATAACATTCTATGAAATTAGGAATGATCTCCATAGTAAGTTCGAGCTTATCTGAAAATATTGGATAATGATCTATTGTTTCTGCTGTTCCAGAAATAGTATATGGATCATCTCCGATTCCATCATCGTCTAAATCCTCTCCAATATAATCATCATAAGAATTACCTATGGTTCCATTATCCCATTGATTATTTGATTGAACTGGTATTGATGTATAGTATGAGATCTCAATATAATCTATATTCATCCAGATAATAGTAAGTACAGGTTCCCAGCAGTACATATATAGCGCCATCCATTCAATATAACCCCCTTGTAGAACTCTATCATATACAGGACCAGAAGTTATAGTCCAGACATTATCATAATAATACGCATTCACAGGAGTAGAAGCGACTGTAATAGACTGATAATCACCATTGTCAGCAACTACAAAGAGGGTGAGATCACTTGCTTGATCTAATACGTTTGGTAACCAACCCCCTTCTGTCATCACTCGATAATCAATTTCAATCTTTGACAAATATTGGTGAGTAATGCTGTCAAAATTATCATAATTTCCCCAATCTATATGAAGCCAATCGGGAGGTATATAATATGGATAATCTGCCTCTAAGAATAGATTATAATTATCTTTACTACTTAGAGCATTATCTATTAATGATGCATCAGCAACAACTCTTGGAAAAGCTGTTCCCCATAAAAGTCCTCGGAAATCCAATATTTGATAGGCGTAATTTTTATGATATGAGATTGGAACTAAATCGTAGCTATTATCCTCAGCATTTAATCCGTTTCCTATGAATTCATTATCATGAATAAGGTTGAAATTAGAATATCCTTCAATAATTAAACCATTCTCATTTGAAGTAATACTATTATTCTTTATAGTATTATTATTACATCTATGTTCAAGGTAAATTCCATAAACATTTTCGAATATTATATTATCAAATATATTGTTATGTTCTCCACCATAAGACCTAATACCATAACCATTAGTGATTATCTGATTGTAATAGATATCATTATATTCTGATTCGGAAATATCTATAGCAAATTTCGATCGTTTTATAATATTACCAGAGATGTCATTACCATCTGAGTGACTGATAATGATTCCATTTGCGTTATCATTTAAGTTATTATGCCAAACATAATGATATCCACCAGGCGATTCCAAACTTATTCCAAAATGGGTACTTCCACTTATATTATTTCCAGATATTGTGTTATATTCGCCCCAGATAGTTCTTATTCCATTATAACTTTGTTTAATCTCGTTGCCCATAACCATATTATTATAATTATTACCATGTACCAAGATACCTACGTAATTAGAATTTAATTTATTGTTTAATATTTCATTCTCATGTCCAATATGTAATTCTATTCCTTCTCGTCTATTGTTTTCTACTGTATTATTCTCAATAAATACATTAATAGCTTTTTCTACACATATACCTTCAAGAAAATTATCGTTTATGGTATTTCCTATAACTTTGGTTTGATTAGTATTATATAGATAAATCCCCCTAGCGTTATTTAATGAACAATTGTTTTCTGTTAAAATACCTCGAGTAGTATTAATTAAGGTAATTGCTGCCATCATTGTGCCCGGACCGGAGTTAAATAAGTTACTATTTTTTATCTCAAATTTAACATACGAATTTTTGATTTCTATACAACTCTCTGTATTATTTCCATTTATGGTTACATTTTCAATCCTAAAACCATCACCAACATTACCTGAACACCAATCATAATTAGTGGCATAATGTTCCCAACTTTTCAATTGATCTGAATCATCAATTAATAGTGGGGGCAGATCAAGCCAATGGAGATTATTATTTTCAATTATGTTACCGGATAAACTACCAGAAATACAGCTCTCATCTCCTATTATGGTGTTATAAAGAATGGAGTTATCATAGCTTGTACCTAATTTAATCCCGGTTTCTCCACAACGCTTCATATTATTAAATTTTATAGAGTTATTATGGCTAACCCTTAGACCTATGCCATGGCAGTAGCTGATTGGAGAATAATCCATACCATCAATAATATTGTTAAGAATTGAATTATTACTTGAACTCAATTCAATAGCTCCAGAATAAAAACTAGTAAGCAAATTGTTAGAAATAGAGTTATATCTAGATCCAGAAAGGATATCTATTCCATATTGATTTCGTTCAAATTGGTTTTTACATATTATATTACTGCTACTTTTATAAACAAGGACTCCAATACCGTTATCATAACCCATGTTATTTGAAATAGTATTATTGTCACTATAATCTAATGTAATGCTTCCAGATTCTCCAACATTATCATATAAGATATTATTACTAACGGTGTTATTTCTAGAGTTATATAAACGGATGCCAAAAATATTTGAATAACAAGTATTATTTATCAAATAAGCATTTGTGACATTTTCCAAAAGAATTCCATCGTAATCAGTAGAATGACAAATACTATTATTAATAATAAAAGGTTGATTAGAATTAACTATTTTAATGCAATACTGAGCGGTTCCATGACCGTCAATAATAATGTTGTCAATCAAATAGGGGTCTTCCCATGTTCCTGAACCTGAACACCAAGTATAATTTTCTGCAAATTTGCTCCAACTTAAATTTGGATCAGTATCATTGATGAAGATGGGAAATAAAACAGGCATCTGACCATTAGATAACTTTATTTCAGTGTTCTCATTATTAACTTGAACATTATTGTTAGCAACTATTACTAATACGAAAACTAAGCCTAAAATGAATAGAATTAATAATTTATTATTTTTTTCCATTAAATTTCGCCAAAATTTTTTTTATTTTAAAAATTTTATAAAAAAATTACGTAACTATATATGTCATGTTTTTATTTAACAATTTTGTGAAACAGTTACGCTAAATAAAATAAGTGTCTTTGTTTTTATAAAAACCTATAAGGACCAAATTTTTACATAGTATGAAAGACTATTTCCTTAAAACCTGAAGTATAATTGAATAGGCTATAAGAAAAAATTAAGGTATTAATATCTTTTAATGAATTTATCAGCTGACTTCTGCTCGAGCTTTATAACTGCATCTTTAAAATCTTTAACATGAGCACCAAACTCATTTATTAAATCCGGTGTTACTTCAAATGCTTTGTCAAAATTTTCGATTGCTGTGAAATACTCTTTCTTATCTAAATATGTATAAGCTATAAAAAGCCACGCATGAGCTAAGAAAGGATCTAATTCCGTTGCTTTTTTATAATTACTAATGGCTCTATCATATTCTTTTTTTGTTCTATATGCATTTCCCATATTGTAAAATGCTTCTGCATATAAAGGTTCAACCTCAACGGCTTGTTGGTAAGATTCGATAGCGTTGTCAGGCTCACCTTTCTTCTCATAAGCTATTCCCATGTGGTTCCAAGATTTCGCATGATTTTTACTTAAATCAAGTGCTTTTTTAAAAGTATTAATCGCCGTATCAAAATCGCCCTTAAGCGTATTTGCAATTCCAATAGTGAAATATCCTTCAATATATGCACTATCTAATTTTAATGCGTCATTGCAATCGTTTATGGCGTCATCATATCTCTTATTTTTAATCGCAATTTTAGCTTTGTTTATTAACTCATTTTTATATTTGGTTTTAATAGGAACTTTGTCTTTATATTCTGAACTTTCTATTAAATCATTTACGCTCATAGCTTTTTCAAAATATTCAAAAGATTCATTATAATTTTGTTCTTCGGATAATTGAATTGCTTGTTCAACTAAAAGTTTGATTTCAGAATGATGAACTTCATCAATTGATAATTTAATTTTATTCATTTCTTCAAAGCGACGCTTAGGATCATCAATTGTTTTAGCATATTCCATCTTTTTATTTAATTTTTCGAGTTCTCTTTCAAATTTCTTTTGTTCATCAGTTAAATCGCCCCTGCCAACGAGATCCTTTAATTCAGCCTGATATATCAGACTTTTTATTTTATTCTCTTCCTTTTCCATATCTTCAGTTAAATACATCTTATTAGTAATTGCCAAAGCCCTTTTGAAGATCTCAAGGGCTTCATCATATTCTTTTTCCTCTAATAAAGCTTTACCCTCTTTTAAAATCTCATCTATCTGAGAAGAATAAGCTTTATTAACGGAATTCTTCAATGCTTCGAGTTCTTCATTTTCATCTTCAGCTATAGTCATTTCTTTTGCCATGCTAATTGCAGCATATAATTCATTTATCGCCTTTTCATAATTTTTCTGAGCAATCTGTCTTAAATAATTGTCTTTCAATAAATTGATTCGAGTAAGACATGTTTTATTTATTAATTCCTTGATATTTTTAATTTCAAGTTCTTTTTGTGAAGAGTTTGTCATTTCTTCAGCAATATTTAAAGCTTTCTTAAATAATTCGATTGCTTTGTTTACATTTGTTATATCTTGCTCATAATTTTCCTTAATAGTATACTTTTTAGCTTCATCAATAATTGGTTTAATTCTTTCAGCATAAATAGGGTTTAAAGCTTTCGATGCGATTGAAGTTATCTTATCGATTTCCATTTTTTTTTGTTCTGAATCAAACATTTTTTCTGCGATATTTAACGCTTTGTTAAATTCTTTATTAGCTTCATTATAATTATTTTGTTCTAATAAGGAACTTCCTTTTTCTACGATAGGTTTTACATTATTAGAATAGATTTGATTAATCAAACTTTTTAGGTTGGCAACTTCTGTATTTTTTAGATCAGATTCAAAAAATTTTTCCGTCATTTCTAATGCATCTTTAAATATTTCAAGTGCTTCATTGGATTTACCTGAGACTTTTAATTGATTCCCTTGTTCAATTAATAGATTAATTTCTGTTGCATAATTTTGATTAAGTACTGCTTTAATTTTAACAATTTGTTCATGATTTGGATTTTCTTTATAAATTTCTTTAGCTTTATCTAGTGTGTCTTTAAGAATTTTAATCGAATTTTCATATCTTCCTTCTTTCCTCAATCTTTCTGCTTGATATATTTCTTCATCTAAATTAATTATATTTAGCCAATCTTTTATTTCATCTATTTCATTTTGCCTTAAATCATGATCTTCAATTTTATCAGCAATTCTCCTTGCTTCATCAAAAACTTTTAATGCTTTTTTAAATTCATTTTGTTTCAATATTATCTTAGTAGCTTCAATGATATCAATAATTTTGACTGAATAAACTTGATCTATTTGTGTTTTTATGTTTTCTATTTCATCTAATCTATCATCAGGATCCTTAACTTTCTCTTCTACAAAATGCATTGCTTCAAGATACTTTTCAACTGCTCTATTGTAATTTTTTTCGTTTTTAAACGAGTTTCCTTCCTGCATGATAGAATTAAGTTTCTTCAAGTCAGACTTTTTAACCATTTTTCCTTCGCCAAATCAAATAATCAGAATTATTTCTTTTTAATATTAATCCTTAGAATTAATCTAAATTTTTTAAATTTTTCTTATAAACATCGATAAAATTCAAATTTTTATAAAAAAACCACTTTCTATTTAAAAGATTAACTCATAAAAAAAGTTTTAATTTGTTTCTATACGAACTTAAACTAATGGAATGAATAATTTGAAATTATTTTATGGGTACTGAAAATTTGGAACGGAAAATCTTTTACGGTGGACCCATAGTTACCATTAATGATAGAAAACCATTCGTTCAAGCTGTAGGAATAAGTGGAGAAAAAATTCTTTCCATAGGTAATTTGAAACAAGTAAAAAATGCTATGGGAGAGAGCTATACTCTAATTAATTTGAATGGTAATACTATGTTACCTGGATTTATTGACAGTCATCTTCATCCAATAATTCATTCTTTCTTCCTATTAAATCCTGACTTAACTACCATAAATAGCCTGGATGGCCTAAAAAAATTATTTGAAAGAATATGCAAAACAAAAAAAGAAGATGAATTAATAATTGGATTTAATTTGAAAGAAGAGAATTTCGATAAACCTATTTTACCAACAAAATGGGATTTAGATGAAATCTGTAAAGATAAACCATTATTTATTATGCGTTATGATGGTCATATCGGTATTGCAAATAGCAAGGCATTAGAATTAGCAGGCATATCAGAAGATACCATTTCACCCGAAGGTGGAGAAATACGTAAAAATGAAGATGGTGAATTAACAGGGATTATCTCTGAAAAAGCATTAGATTTAATCTTATCAAAAATTTCATTTCCTGGTCCCGAAGAAATTAAGGAAGCTGCTAAAGAGGCATTTAAAATATTAGCCCAAAAAGGAATAACATCACTTCATGGTATCCTTAGTACTGATGCAAAAGGAGAATTTGGAGGTGCTGCTGCTGTTGAAATGCCCATATATAGAAGTATTCAAGATATAATACCTCAAAATTGGTATGCATTGATTAATACCGACAAACCAAAGAAATTAGTTCGATTAAAAAAACCACCCCTTGATAATGGCACTGAGTATAGTAAATTTAAGCTGAATTGTCTAAAGCTTTATTTAGATGGCACATTTGGAGCAAAAACAGCTTGCATGTATGAACCTTTTACAGATGCACCTGGTCAATGTGGTTTTTGTGTAGTCGATGAAAATGAAATTTATGAAAAAATGAAGATTGCTCATAGAAATGGGTTTCAAATTGGCATTCATGCTATAGGTGATAAAGGAAATAGGATTGTTGTTGATCTATACAAAAAGCTTTTAAAAGAATTTCCAAGAGAAAATCATAGACACAGAATTGAACACGCGTCAATGCTTACTCCTGATGTAATACGAGATATGAGAGATTATGGGATAATCGCTTCTTGTCAGCCACCTTTTTTAAACTCCGAATATCATTGGTTAGAAAAAAGATTAGGTAAAGATCGTCTGAAATATACTTATCCATTCAAATCTATAATTAGTGCGGGGGTAATATTAGCATCTGGTTCTGATTGCCCAATAGAAGATCCCAGTCCAATTCTAGGATTACATGCGTTAATTAATCGAAATGGTATAGTAATCGAGGAATGTATCTCTATAGAAGAAGCTTTGAAAACATATACTATTAATGCTGCGTATGCTGCCTTTGAAGAAAATGTGAAAGGAAGTATAGAAGAAGGAAAATTGGCTGATTTTGTAATTTTAGACAAGAATCCTCTTGAAACCGAAAAAGACAGAATTAAAGATATTAAAGTCGTTGAGACAATAATACGGGGAAAATCAGTTTTTAGAATAGATTAAAAATTAATCAGTAAAATAGAGATGCTCATCAAACCCAGTTTCAGCAATTAAATCTTGTCCAAGTTTCTGTATCGCTCTTTTAGTAGGATTTTGTAAGATCCTTTTAGCTATTTTTACAACTTTGGTTAATTTTACATCAGGAAATTCCTTAATAATATTATCATATCGCGAAAAATCGATTCCAGCCGTATAAACGCCTGCATGTCCATGTGTTGCTGAACTAGAAACTGACCAATGCTCCACTTTCAATTCAATTCTTGAAAGAAGTAAACTAGAAGTAAACCAATCTAAATATAATTCCATTCTTTTTGATTTTCTTTTTGTAGTTTTTAACATCTTGAAAGCTCGATTAAGCCTATCAGGATGCATTTCTTTAAAGACTCTTTCTTGAGGTTCAGACATACTTTCTTTAACGTGAGATTTTATTTGATCAATTATTTCATTAACTTTTTGAGCTCTTTCTTCTGTGATTTCTTGATGAATTGCTTGAACATGTTGAGCGATTGTTGCATCAAAGTCGTTGTCTTGTTCAGATGAAATCTCTTGGCCTTCTGAATTGCTTTGATTACTACCTAATGATTCATTTATTTGTTGAATTTCTGTTGGCATGTTATAAATTTCTTTTTGTTGTAGGGTAAATAATTCTGCTAATTTCTGGGGATTTTGTCTTACATCATTGAATTTCTCTTGTATTTCGTGGCGAGAGTAGCCCATATTCATAAGATAAAATGCCGCGCTAGATAATTGGTTTTCTAGCGCTTCTTCGGCACTATAGTTTCCCACAGTCCCAAATTGCTCCCGTAATTGATCATCAGCTATTAAACTAATCTTTTCTTCATTAATCTCTTCTAACTTTATATTATCCAACTTAGTTAGTATATGATCAATCTGTTCACTTGCTAAGTAGTTCAAATTACCAATTGGACCCACCATATATGAAATCTTTTCCATCTTCTTTAAAAGCTCGGAAATATCCTTTCGATTTCTTCCTTTTGAAATCTTTAAAAAGTGTTGTAATAAATTTTTATTAAAACCAGCAATAATTTCAAGTCCGCGATCATCATAACTTCCCAAATACTCAGATAATTTACTTTCTTGGAATTCAGAGGGAAGATTGATATTAAAAACCAATACATTATCAACAATCATATAAATGTAATCTAATTTGTCCATAATCATCAAAAGTCGTAAGCTTAATTTCCTTCAGATATTGTTATCCCTAGTAAAAAATTAAAAATCTAAATATCTTATAAAAATAATTACATTTATACTTTGCATTAACGATTTAATTGGTATTTTTTTTTGACTTTTCGAGCAAAATCCATCTGTTCTTTAGTTTCAAGACTACACGGACGGATTTTTCGAATCCATTTTACAGGATCTATATCATTTGGAATATGTCCAGTATGTGCTGCCCATGCAACTATAAATTGAGCGGTTCTTCCACATCCAGCAACACAATGGACAACTATTGATTCATTTTTTCTATGATGTTCATTACAAATTTCAAGAAAAGTTTCAATTTGCTTATTTGTGGGTATACCATAATCAGGAACGTTAATATGGTAATAATTAAAACTATTTGGAATATCCTTACGATTATTAAATTCAGAACAATTAATAATAACCGAAATTCCTCTTTCTTTATAAATTTTGAATAAATTTGAATCTGGCCACCAACTTGCTGCCACTTTTCCTTTAATTATCCATGTAAAAGGTTCTGTTCTATGGGGTTGACCTTCTTTTGGCCAGTACCAAGGATAAGTCATAACTATTAAAATTAGATAAATAATATTAACTTGTTCAATATATCTTTAAATTTAAAAAAAAATATTAAAATAGAATAAAAAAAAAATTATAAATTATTTTTTAAATGATTTATCCGCTTCTTTACAATAAAAATTGAAACAAGACTAACGATTGTAATGACGAAGATTAAGTTATATCCCGATATTCCCCCAGGTGTAGGAGGAGAGGGTATAGAAACCACTACTTCTATACAATTTGAGAGTGTATCACCATATCTATTATGAGCAACGACTATATAGTAGTATGTACCATTTTCTAATCCAGATATCGATAAAGGACTTATGCCTGTTTGATATGCTATATTACTAAGTTCACCATTAATCTCAGATATAAAACTAATACTTTGATACACTGAATAATTATCAGCATTCGTAGCTGAATTCCATAGCAAATCAAAATTACCATCATCGTCAGGTGTTCCAGCTAACGAAGATAATACAAAACTTCCAGGTGGAAATTGAGGTGAAAGTAAATTAGAACTACTAAATTCTAATGAATAATTTGCTGTGATTGTAAAAATTGTAAACATGAAGGTACCATTTAGTAAAATACCTGTGGATTTTTCATACCATGCAAATCCTCCCGGATAAAGCAAGTCTTCAAGTACCCACACATTATAATCTCCATATCCCGGTATATTAATTGCAAGCTCTCCAGTACAATTATAGATATGATCACCACTATAATATGAAGCGATAGATATTAAATCTCCAATTGAAATGTCAGTAAATATCCAAAGTGGAGTGTGTTGATTAATTCCAAAAGTAAAATTACCTTGATTATTGGTCATGATTCGGGTATACGCATCAACATCCCATGTTCCTTCAAAATAATACTCTAATGTGGCTGTGAATTTTACGTGGAATAAACGATTATAAATATGATGTTCCGTCATAAGATAGCTATAATCTACACGTGCCGGTCCATTCAATTCTCCCGCAGACATTAGGTAGTTAATATATAGATTATCAATAAGCTTTATTTCTTTGATTGGAACTATCTTAGTCACTTCATTGTTATCGATAAAGATCTCTCCACTTACAGGAGGAGTATTTGCAGTAAAATTGTAGTCATCATACGATATTGGAGTAAAATTATAGGTTATAGACCTGTTCGCTCCTACATCTAAGTTAGATATTGAAGTATAATTAACTTGAACTTCATTAAGATAAAGATATAGCTCTACATCTGCTTCATCTAAAGTACCCTCGTTAAATACAGTTGCAGTAATAAGATATGTAGAATCTAGTTCGCAATATCCAGGGACTTCAACAATCAGTTTTAATTCATGGTCAAAAATCACATAATTGAAATTTGCATTAGTATCATTGAACTCAAATTCATAAAAATTAGAACCACCATCAAAATAAAATACCCCTTCTAAAAGAAATCCTGTAGATTTCTCATATATCGCTATTCCTCCGGTTTGTGTCAAATCAATAAGTTCCAAAGCTTCTACTATACTAGTATTAGGTAATTCATAATAGATCTGTCTTGATACATTAAAAATATGATCTCCTTCACCATCTACCGCAATTGGAACGGTATCATTTAGGTTCACATCATTAAATATCCATATAGGAGTATGATAACTATTACCGAAATAAAAATCTCCACCTGAATTTAACATTATTCTATTCTCCCCATTTTCATCCCAATAACCGTGATATAACATTCCAATATTAAGGAACCAATCAAGATGGAAGATATTGCCTGAAAACTCAGTATATTCAAAACCAGAAGGACCAATTGTTCCATCAAGATTAAGAGTGTGATTTAAATATAATCCATCAAAAAGTTTGATATCTATAATTCTTAAAATTTCAATTACTATGTTATTATAGATAATCGTTTCATTTTCAACGGGAGGAGCATAGGCAGTAAAATTGTAAGTTCCGTACTCCGTAGGCGTCCAATTATAATTGAGTATCTCACTGTTTCCCGGATCTAAACTTGAAATAATTTTATCATTTATGATAAGTTCATTAAGGTACAGTATAAATTCAAATGTATTTTCTGTGTTATTCCCTTTGTTCGTAATTACAGCATTTATAATATAACTATTGTTAATCTTAGGAGTACTTGGTAGATTTAAAGTTACTTCAAGATCATGTTCTGGTATCATACCACCAGTTCCTAAGATTTGAATATCATCTACTAGCCATCCACGATAATCATTATATAAGGAATCATAGGTGTCAAAATAAAACATAAATTGAACAGAGGAATTACCACAATAATTTGAAATATTTATTGATTCCTTTTGCCAAGGAGAAATATTAGCATCAGAAATATATATCTCCTCCCAATTAAATCCATCGATTGAAATATAAACATAGGAAACATCATAATTTGTATTAGATTCTACTTCCTTCCAGTGATAAAATTCTAACATAGCAGAATCTAAATCTGATAGATCAATTGGTATTGAAGTAAAGTTACCAAACTCACGATATCCTGTATCAAAAGTTCCGGTTGTTTCATTTCCAAACCACATAGAATGAATGGGAGAGTAATATGGATTTGGCCACGCACTGCTACTATTTGTTAGATGCCATAGTCCATTAATGTTTTCCCATTTAGATAGATCACTTTCGAAATCTTCATAAAATAGAGATCCCATAATCTGTACCAATTTAATCTCTTTATTATTTATTAAAATTGTTTCGCCAGAAACTGGTTGGGCATAAGCAGTAAAATTGTATGTTTTATATTCTGTAGGGAACCAGGTATAATTAATTGTTTTACTAGAGCCTACAGAAAAATCTGGGATGATTGCAGAATTTACAAGAATTTCATCCAAATATAAGTAGAAACTGACACTCGTCTCATCATTCTCACCATTATTATATACTGTAGCATTTACAACATAAGATTCAAGAACTTCTGGATTTGATGGAACTTCCACAGAAACCCCTAAATCATGATCCAAGGTAGGATATCTAATTGTTGCATTTCCTGTTCCTGATATCGCTTTAGCGATTAAATAATATTTTCCATTTTCTGTAGGTGTATAAGATATTACCTCATCTTCACCTAATGTGCTAGATGTGCTTGATTTAAGCATAATTGGTTCTCCTATTGAAGAGGGATTATTGGAATATAAATGCAAATCGAAATCTGCTCCGGTTGGAACATCTAAAGTAAATATATAATTATTTCCACTAAGTAAATTAACATAACAACCTAGGCCATGTTTGGTAAAGGGATCTTGATCACTACTTGATATTAACGAACTCTTTAGGGATCCTAAAGTAAGTTGTTGAGTGTATGCTTCTATTGCAATATCAAGATTAGTTCTTCCATACCCTTCATGTACATCTTTACCACCCCTATCTAACGTGGGTGAATATTCACTATATGGTGATTCTCTCTGCAATGGATAAGTTTCAGTGGCAGACATCAACATTAATGATTTAACTCTTTTTGCTTCTGTTCCTGTAAAACCCCAACTTTGCATACCACCCATAGCTTCAATTAACACATTTACTGCACCAGCTACAGCAGGGGTGGCCATTGAAGTACCTTGAGCTCCATATAAATCATCAATATAACCTTCAGTAGGATATCCTCCTTCAGCATCATTATCATTTGTATCTGCAGAATACATTTGAAGATTATAAAAACTTCCCCCTGGAGCAGTAATATCTGGTTTCATTGTACTGCCTGTATAGGAATTACCACCTTGACTACTATAAGATGTTATTTGATCATCAATGCTCATCGAAGCTACTGTAATAACATTATCAGCATCTCCAGGAGAACCAATATGATTGAATATTGGGCCACTATTACCAGCAGCAACAACAGTAACTATTCCATTTTCAACCGCATTATTTACTGCACTAATCATAGATGTTTGACCCGATGGACCCCCTAAACTCATAGATATAGTTGTTATATTATAGTTATTTTTATTACTTATAACCCAATTAATACCATCAATTATATCAGATAGAGTTCCTGACCCATATTGGTCTAAAACCTTAACTCCTACTAAGTGAGCATCGGGGGCGATTCCAATCCATGGATCTCCTGATCCGTAAAGATTAGGACTGAAAGGCCAATGAATTTCGCTTCTAAATTTAATATCCCAATCATATACATAGCCATCATCACCATCATCCAAAATTAAATCAAATCTAAAGGAATATAACCCTAAATCCGTACTTGGAACGGTATATGAGAGATTGTGCATCCAAGTATCCGAATCATTAATATAAGAAGCTACTAGTGTATCTTCAAAATATAAATAGCCATAAAAATCGACATCATCCGGACTTGGAGTGGAATCTTCAAATTCAGTCGGAATTTCAATCACTCCTGGATTAGTTACATTAAACCTTGCCCAATTTACTTCATACGTACCCGGTGAGTCTAAACCTGTATTCCAAGAACTCAATTCATAGGATGCAGTTGATACGCTTCTATCTAAATAATCATAATTTGGAGTTCCTATTCCCGTAGCTATCCCTGAACAATGAGTACCATGAGAATTATCATCATATGGTGTGGATAAGCTATTAACCATATCTTGCCAACCAATTATTTTATAATTAGGATCCCCCTCTGAATATCCAAGACCAAAAAAATCATGAGAATCATCAATACCAGTGTCAATAACTGCTATTGAGCTAAAAAAATCACCATCATAGGATAGATTATTCCAAACATATGGACGAAGATTCATATTACGTGTAGTGTAATATAATTGAGCTTCATAGAGTGCATCTTCTTCAATTATATAAGGAATATTATTAATATTTAGTTCATTACTGAATTCAAATAATGTATCATAATCAATCGATCCAGCAAAACCGTTAATAGCTTTTTCATAAGTTGATGTGACCAAGCCTCCCAATTTTTCAAAAAGCTCTTTTATCGAATTATAATTTCCTTCTGGAAAAGATATTACAACTGGAATGCTCTCTTTCTTAATAATTATTTCGTCTCTCTCCAAATGGACAATTGTTCCTTCTGTATACTCGGTTTCACTTCTTTCATTGTCGTTAGAATATGAAATAAAACCATATTCTGCGATAAGTTCTAAATTTTTTTCAAAGTGGTCATTTATCCCATTTTTGTCCTTATCAACGGATTTAATTAAATCATTCCATTCTAATAACGAGTTCTGTTCAAAATTTAATAAATTTAGGTCAATTTCTTGAATCTCTTCTGAATTTCTATTAATTGATTTTGTAATTAAAGGATTGGTAAAAAACGGGTAAATAATATTTATACTTATTAAGCACAAAATTAAGCTAATTCTACTATTATTTCTTATTTGCATATTTTCAATTTTTTATTAGTTTTTACAGAATTGTTATATTATTCAAAAAGAGTTTTGTATTTATTTCTATCTAAGTACTTTTATTAAATTGTTAATTCAGATGTTCAAAACTTCTCGAATATTTTAATTAAAAAACTAATTAAATTAAAATCTAAATTTTTAACTAATATTCTTTATTTATATTATTTAGTATTCGGTATAATCTTAATAATTCAATAACAATGCATCCCAATACTCGCCATTATCCAAAATATCCACATATTGGTGTTGGAATTCTTCTAATCAGGGAAAATAGTTTGCTTTTAGTTAAAAGGAAATTTAATCCTGATGCAGGTTATTGGTCTATACCAGGTGGTCATCTAGATCTTGGTGAAAAGGTGAAAAACGCTGCAGAAAGAGAAGGTTTCGAAGAAACCGGCTTTAGAGTGCGAATAACCAAATTAGCAGGTATTATTGATAAAATAATGTATGATTCTGAAGGGGAACTTGAATATCATTATGTTCTCATTAATTACTTTGTAGAACAAATCGAAGGAGATCATAATCAACAACCTGTGCCAGATACAGATGCTTTAGAAGCTAAATTTGTAAAGTTTGATGATTTAAAGAGCTATAAATTGACTGAATCATTAATAGAACTTCTTAAACAATTAAAAATAGGATATTAAGATTCTAAGATCTTTAATTCAATGAAATATAAAAAAAATATAGATTCAATAGTTATTGATTCCATTTTTATTATTTTTTATTAAACAAAAGAATTTAATGTTTCCATAATTATTTTGATATAGAATAATATCTACTAAGTTATAATTTAAGAGATGGTTAATTAGAATTGTCTACCTTAATGAAATCTGCTAAAGCTAACATAATTACTAAAGAAATGGAAATAGTCGCCCAAAAGGAACAATTAGACGTTGATTTTATTCGAAAAGGTATTGCTAATGGACGAATTATAATCCCAAAATCTAATAGGCGTAATACGGATCCAATAGGAATAGGAGAAGGGTTGCTTGTAAAAATAAATGCAAATATTGGTTCAAGTAAAAAAGTCTGCAATATTAATGGTGAGCTTGAAAAAGCTAAGATTGCTGTTAAGTTTGGAGCAGATACTGTTATGGATCTCAGTACAGGGGTTACAGAACAAGATGTTATAACCATAAGGAACCAGATTCTAAAAGAAATTACAGTTCCACTTGGAACGGTACCTATCTACCAATCTGCATTAAGAGCTATTGAAAAGAAAGGAGCTATAATTAATTTTGATGAAGATGATCTTTTTAATGTAGTAGAAGAACAAGCAAAGGAAGGAGTAGATTTCTTTACGATTCATGTGGGAGTTACAAAAAATATTGTAGATTATCTAAAAGAACATCCAAGAACGATGGGAGTTGTCTCACGTGGAGGAACTTTCCTAGCAGCATGGATTCTTGAAAATGAAGTGGAAAATCCATTTTATAGCAATTATGATTATCTTTTAGAGATGGCGAAAGAGTATGATTTTACACTCTCACTTGGAGATGGGATGAGACCCGGTTGTATTTTTGACTCAACAGATTATCCTCAAATTCAAGAATTGATGGAAATTTCTAATTTAGTAAAAAGAGCATGGAATATGGATGTTCAAGTAATGGTAGAAGGACCAGGACATATTCCCGCAGATGAAGTTGAGAGAAATGTAAAAATTATGAAATCTTTATGTAATGGTGCTCCATTCTATGTCTTAGGGCCATTAGTAACTGATATTGCTCCAGGATATGATCACATTGTTAGTGCTATTGGTGGAGTCATGGCTGGTTTAGCAGGTGCAGATTATCTCTGTTATGTTACCCCTTCTGAACATTTAGCATTACCAGATAAAGAAGAGGTTAAACAAGGAGTTATTGCATCTAAAATTGCAGCACACGCAGTGAATATTGCAAAATACGGAAAAAAGGCTTCAAATTGGGATTATAAAATGGACATAGCCCGTAAAAATTTAGACTGGGAAGGGATGATAAAGCAATCCATCGATCCACATTTATCTCGAGAAAAACATTATCGAAATGGGTCATTTGAAGATGATGTTTGCAGTATGTGTGGGGAATTTTGTGCTATTAAAATCCTGAAAGATGCGTTAGATAAAAAAAGGTCAAAAAATTTATTGTAAAATCCGCTTTTAATGGATTGAAAAGTGCTAATCAATCGATTGTATCAATCAAATTAATGATCTTCTCTATTTTTTGAATCATCTCTTTGGAATTTTTTGCAAAAACTCTAATGATCGGTTCCTTTCCTACGGCACCTTTATCCCATATGATATCTGGAATATTTCCAAATTTATCGATACTATCTTTAATTAACCATTGCATGGTAGAATGTTCTCTCATTCGTACTTTATCAGGTTGAGTTTCTCTTAAGAATTCATAAGAAATTAAATCAGTATATGTTTGAATTTCCTTGATATATTTTTCTTCATATCGAAGATTTACTACAAAATTAATAGAATTATCATACTCTTTCGCTGAAAGAAGCAACCTGGCAGTATGATCTGAGGCTCCAAATTTAATGTCTCCTGACGCTTTGGGATAGCCATTAACAATTGTAATTCTACCATCAATTCCTGCAATATCTTCCTTATTTATGGCGTTTGGAAGGGAACCTGAAATGTTAGTTCTCACCTCGGGTATCAATTTAACAAACTTTTTTGAGCTAGAAAAAAAGTTATAGATCTCCTTTATCTGATTAATTACAAAAATTTCCTTTTCAGAATAAGATAAATCAATAATTTTACCATTATCTGGTAAGTTGACAAATTTTTGGAATTTTTCATCAAAAAAGTTCTCTGCTTTCTCAATTGCTTTTAAAATAGGATTTCCTTGAGCAAGGAATGCCGTAATTGCAGAAGAAAACACACAGCCAGTCCCGTGAATATTTTTTTTAAGATTTAATTTTCTTTTCTTAAAAAGTTTAAATTCTAGTTTGAGATTATTCCTATAGCATAATAGATCATAAATATAGTTTTTATCAATTAAACCGCCTTTAATAATAACCGCTTTCTCGCCTTTCTCTTTTCCTTTTATCGTAAACATTTTTTCAATTAGGATTTCTGTTGCTTCTTTTAACTTATGTTCGTTTTCTAATCTCAAATTCCTTAAATTCGTACTAGAATAGAATTCTGCTTCAGAGAGGTTAGGTGTAATAATTTTTAAATGAGGAAATAAACTTTTTTCTATTTCTAATTCTAAACCTTCACTTGAAAGTCTTTCTCCAGCACTAGAAATAGATACAGGATCATAAATTACATGTAGATTCTCTCTTTTAATATAATCAACAATAATATCAAGAGCTTGAACATCTGGAATCATACCAATTTTCACATATTTTATTGGATAAACACTTAAAATTGCATCCAATTGTAAATCAAGAGTATCCGAGAGGGATTTGTATCCATGAAATTCTGTTGCCGATTGATATGTAATTGCTGTTATAACAGAAAAAGGATGAACACCACATCTATCAAAAGTTCTAATATCTGCTTGAATTCCTGCACCAGATGTAGGATCAGCTCCTGCAATTGTTAAACAAAAATTTGTCATTATACAATATAGTATATATTTTTTAAATAAGTTATATATTTTCTATTCGTTTGATATTATTATTGGAGAGATCCAGTCTTTAGGACAACCAAATTTAGTTATTGGATACTCTGTTTAGTTTTAAATAGGAACAATTCTCGAATAATACTAAAATGAGATTAACTGAAATTATTCAAATTAACCATTTACGGGAATTATCAAACGTATGTCATTTAGCCAAAAATCTTTACAATATAGCTAACTGGTATATTAGGCAGGATTTTTTTAATCTCAATAATCTTTTATCCTATTATGATTTAAATTTCATCCTTAAAGACAAATATGCTTACCAAAACCTTCCTTCTCAGACAGCACAGCAAATATTAAAAATAATTATTAGAAATTGGAGATCTTATTTTAATGCTTTGAGGGAATATAAAAGAGATAGCAATAAATTCAAGAAAAAGCCGAATATTCCACGATATAAAAGAAAAAATGGAGAATTTGTCACAATTTTCACCAATCAGCAATGTAGAATAATACAAGGATATTTATATTTCCCAAAAAGAGTGAATATTCATCCAATTAAAACAAGAATTACAGAAAAGCTAAAAGAAGTAAGGTTAATCCCTTTAGGAGTAAAGTATAAAGTTGAAATAGTGTATGAAAAAGAAGAGAAGGATTTTGGATTAAAAAAAGATAGAATATTAAGTATTGATTTGGGACTAAATAATCTCATAACTGCTGTAAATAATAATGGATGCAGACCATTTATTATTAAAGGTGGGATGATTAAGTCCATCAATCAATATTATAATAAACGAATAGCATATTTTAGAAGTATTGAAAATAAAAAAGGCAATTATAAAGATACCAAAAGAATTCAAAAACTTCATATAACTAGAAACAATAAACTTATGACATTATTTCATCGAGTCTCTAAGAATGTAATTGATTATTGTATTCAAAAAAACATTGGAACTATTGTAATCGGATATAATTTTGGTTGGAAACAGAACGTTAAAATAGGAAAAAAGAATAATCAGAAATTTGTTCAACTTCCTTTTCTGAAGCTAATGAAACAAATCGAATATAAAGCTAAATTAAAAGGAATTCAAATAAAACGAATTGAAGAATCATACACTTCCAAATGCTCTTTCTTGGATAATGAACCGATCGGAAGACATGAAAGATATGCCGGAAAAAGAATTTTTAGAGGATTGTATAAAACTTCCAATGGTACTTTAATCAATGCAGATGTTAATGGGGCCTATAATATTATGAGAAAAGCATTCCCAAATGCCATTTCGGTTGATGGGATAGAGGCATTCGGACTAATGCCACAAATAATACAACATAATATTGTTGACACTATTATTTGAAATAAAATGAGTATAATCTTACTTATTTTAATGGTCTTTAACTCTATCATAAGCCCATTTAGCTTTATCCATCAATCCTAAAGCTTCATAAGATTTTGCTAAATAAAGAAAACCATCAGGATAATCATATTTCTCTTTAACTAATTTGAATAATTGATTGATTGCTAAATCATATCGTCCTTGTAAGTAATTAATCTTTCCTCTTAAAAAGGTTATTCTTTGTCCTTTTTCGCTATTAATATTTTTATCATCATGAAAATCTAATCTTGATAATGCATAATCATACTCGTTTGCTTCAATTAATATATCAATAGACTCGGAAAATTTAAGAAAGGCTATATTATCAGCAACTTTTCCAATTTTCTGAAGAATGTCTCTTTCTAATATCTTCTTGTATTCTTGTTGTTTCTCTTTTTCTTTTTTATCAATATAAGATTTAAAATTCTTGATAATTTCCTGAGAATATGGTTCATTACATAAGGGACATCTTAAAGAATGCATTACCCATTCTTTTAAACAATTAAAATGAGTGGGATGACCATTCGGACATTCTTGATATGATTCATCTCCTTCATTAATACTCATGTGACAGATAATACATGAAGGCATGATAATCAGAAAACTATTTAATAAATTATAAAATTATCACTTTTAAGTCTATGTTATTACTAATAATATATTCTAGAATATTGGTTTAATAGGCGATCTTTTATGTCACTTGCCAAAGAAGAATTATTTAATGAACTTCTATCAAATTTTTTAAAATTGAATGATGATTTGGAAGCTGTTATCGTCTCTGACCATCAAGGCTTCGTAATCGCTGGTGAGAAGAAAAAGAGTGTAGATTTAGAATTAGTATCAGTTCTCACAGCTCTGATAAATCCTATCTTAGAAAGAATGAGGAGTGAGTTTGCTTTCAAGAGGTTTGGGAGTGCATCTTTTGATACTGAAGAGCACCGTTTTTTATTTATTTCTATTGATGAAAATGTAACACTTAGTTTAGTCTTAAACACTTTGGCTTCAATAGATATAATTTCACCATATGCTTTTTTTCTCGCTGAGAAAGTTGCTCAAATTATTTTCGCTCAAGAAGGAGATCAAATACAAATTACCATCCCAAATTTTGAAATAGAAGCCAATATTTCAGAGTCTTCAGATAGAGTTAAAGAACAAATTTATCAGCTTAGGCTAGAATCTGGAAATAAATATCGATTTAAATTTGTAATTATTGGGGACCATGAAGTTGGAAAAACCTCACTTATTCGCAGGTTTGTTGAAAATAAATTTTCTAATGATTATCGGTCAACTTTAGGCCTAAATGTAACCAGTCATTCTATTGAATTTTATGGAAATGAAGTAATCTTTGTTTTATTCGATATTGGGGCACAAGAATATTTTAAGAGGTTCAGAAAGACCTATTATCAAGGTGCTCAAGCAGCCTTTATCGTTTTTGATTTAACTAATGAAGACTCTTTTAAAAATGTAAAAAAATGGTATAAGGAAATGCAATCTTTTATTGGAAATAGAGATATTCCAGTAGTATTAGTAGGTAATAAATCCGATTTAATAAAAGAGAGACGAGTAGAATATCAAGATGGTACAAAGTTAGTAAATGAATTCATTGAAGAATTTTCTTCTAAGGATTTTTCATATATTGAAACCAGTGCATTAACTGGTGAAAATGTTGAAGATGCTTTTAGCCTAATCGCTTATCATTATATAGTAAAAACAAAGGAACAAGAAGAAGAACGCCTTAAAAAAAATTTAATGAAAATTATTAACTCTATTCTTAATGAAAACAAAAAATTAATGCTTTCTTTTATAACAGAAAATCCGTATTGGAGTCCTGGCTTACAGATTTTGAATGAAATAAACAGTTTATATGAATGTGAAAAGATATATGATGATAAAGAGACAAAATACTATGAATATTCAAATGGCTTAGCAATCAAAAACTTCCTTTTTGAAAAATTCAATGTTTATGGCTCCGATGGAGTTCTCATCATTTTTGATGCGAGAAAAAGACAAAATATTGACCCTGAATGGAAAGAAATTGTTTATAAAATTATCGATGAACTTGAAGAAAATAAGGTTGCTTTAATTGGGGTAAGAGTGCCAGAAGAAAGTAATTGGTCCAAAATTATAGAACAGTTTAATGTAAATATACGTTTAGAGAAAAAGTTTATCTCACTTTTATTTTTTAAAATAGGGTTTGAATATCGATTAGAAATTTATGATCAGCTTGAAGTAATGTTAAATAACATTAAAGATTTAAGCTGATTAAGATTTTTATTAAAAAAAATTCAACAAATCTGCTTCTCTTTACCCTCTTTTAATCTTATTGAAGATAATTAATTCTTTATAAATAGCTATTTTTAATAATATGTTATGTTATTATATTGATAAGAAAATAATAGCTTCCCATTATTCAAAAAACGAGGAGATTTTTATTTCAATAAACAGAAATCAATTATTCCATGATATATTAAATAGATTTCTTGAAAGATTTTATGAATTAGAAGCAGTGATCATCTCAGATTTTGAAGGATTAATTCTTGCTGGAGAGAAGCAAAAAGGTTATGAAGATAAACTTGAAATAATATCAGTCCTCACAACTTTAATAAATCCTGTTTTAGATAGAATTAGAAATGAGTTTTCATTTAAGAATTTTGGCACTGCTTCGTTTGATACTGAGGAACATAGATTATTATTTATATCAATAGATGCTGAGAGAACATTAAGTTTTATTCTTAATAGTATGGCTTCCATTGAGAAAATAGCGCCTTATGGTCTTTTTTTAGCAGAAAAATCAGCACAAATTCTTAATGCTAAAGAAGATGATTTAATCCAAATTTCGATACCTGATTTTGAAAGTGAAGTTGATCGCCATCAGTCATTAAAGCAATCACTTATTCAATCGGAGCTTGAGGAGAAAGGTACATATAGCTTTAAATTTGTAGTTGTTGGAGATCATGAAGTTGGCAAAACCTCAATTATTAGAAGATTCGTTGAAAGGAAATTTTCAGCAGATTATCGAGCCACAATTGGATTAAACATTCTAGCACATAATTTTTTCTTGGAAGGTAATGAAATTGCATTGACTTTATGGGATTTAGGAGCTCAAGAATTCTTCAAAAGGTATAGAAAAATTTACTATACTGGTGCTGAAGCTGCTTTTATTGTTTATGATTTATCTAATAAGAACTCCTTTGAAAATGTTATAAATTGGTATAATGAATTAACTGAATTTATTATAGACAAAGATATCCCTATTGTTATAGTTGCTAATAAGCTTGATTTAGCTGATAAAAGAGTTATAACTCGCGAGGAAGGATTAGAATTGATTAATAAATTGTCAGATTCAGATTCAGGATTATCCTATATGGAAACAAGTGCTTTAAGTGGTGAGAACGTTCAAGATGCATTTAAATTAATTGCTTACCATTATATTTTGAGGAGTAAACAAAAAGCGAAAGAAATCATAAAAGAGGATCTTTTCGAAGTAATAAAATCAACTTTAAAAGATTTAGTGATATTAGAATTAACCTTTATTTATGAAAATCTAAGCTGGAATCCTGGATTTCAAGTGATATTAGATATAGAAAAGTTAGGTGAATATTCTAAAATAAAGGATAATACCCTAGAAAAATTGTATGCCTATAAAAATGGTTTAATTCTAAATAATGCTACCTATGATAATTTTAACCTTAGTAATTCTGATGGAGTTTTTTGCATTTTTGATGCACGAGAAAGAGAACATATAGATCCTAAATGGAAAGATATTCTTGTCAACATTATCCAAAAAATCCGCAAAAAGCGGGCAATAGTAGTTGGTCTTCGTGTTTCTGAGGGCACTAATTGGTCCCAGTTGATGGAAGAGTTCGAAATTGAGCAAGATCTCGAAGAAAAATTGGTATCAGTTTTATTTCTTAAAATTGGTAAAGATTATCGAGAAAAAATTTATGAACATCTAAAAGTTTTGTTAAATGCAATAGTAAATACACGCAACTTGAAATAGGATTATTTTTTCAATCGTATTTTTAATTTTTCTGTTATTAAATCTCCCATCTCTTTAGTTGATAAGGTCTTTATTGTAGGATTTCTTAAATCAACAGTTCTTCCTTCTTCAAGTGCTTCTTCTACGGACTTTTCAATCTCTTTCGCTATTACCAAAGATTGAAATGACTCTTGTATCATTAACTTAACACTTAATATTGCCCCAATCGGATTTGCTATGTTTTTTCCTGCGATGTCTGGTGCTGAACCATGAATCGGTTCATACATTGAGATCTTACCGGGATTGATATTCCCACTAGCAGCCATCCCAAGACTTCCAATTAAAAATGCCCCTTCATCAGAAATAATGTCGCCAAACATATTCCCAGTAACAACCGTTTGATAATTATATGGAGCTCTAATAAGCCATTGACAGAATGCATCGATATAAATATCTTCCATTTGTATCTCAGGATACTCGTGGCCAATTTCGTGAAATATCTTTCTCCATAACTTACTCGGATTTAGGAGGTTGGCTTTATCAACCGAAGTAATTTTGGAATGACCCCTTTTTTTAGCAAATTCAAAAGCAAATCGAATAATTCTCTCACAACCATTTCGAGTATATAACATAACATTATGTGCTTCGTTATCTGAATATTCTCCAACATTTTTATATAACCCTTCAGTATTTTCTCTTACGAAAGTAATATCAATTCCTTTCCCAATAAATTCTTCTTTAAGAGGACATCTATCCCATAATGATTTATATAATTTTATTGGTCTGAGATTTACATATAAATCTAATTCTTGACGAATTTTTAGTAAAGCTGATTCAGCAACTCCAGGAGGTAAATCAGGAAGTCCAATCGCTCCAAACAATAAAGCATCAGATTTCCTTATAATATTAAACGATTTTTCAGGGAGACTGATTCCATACTTTTTTAAAACAGCTCCACCTGCAGGAGCTTCTTTAAAATCAAATTCAAATTCTGAATAATCCGAGATTAATTTAAGAGTTTTAATACCTTCCTCTACAACCTCAGGACCGACACCATCTCCTTTACAAATAGAAATTATTTTTTTCATTAAAATCAACCTAAAATGATTAATTATATACTAATAACGCACTTAATAAATTAATTAAAGTTTAGTTCAAAATTAATATAAATTAAAATTACAAAAAATTATGAAGGATGAAGAGTCTATTAGAAAATTTTAAAGAGTTATTATTAATGGGATCTGATCCTTCTTTTATTCATCCAAGTGCATATCAAGCTCCGTTAAAAATTACAAAAAGATCATGAAATCGAAATAGGCGGCTAACTTGAACCCTTAATTGGAAAATGCTATCAAATATGTCTAATGGGATAATATCGTAAGAGTAAAGGATATAGAATACTTTCTGAATCCTCCTAAAGAATCATTAAAATAAATTTTTAGGAAGATTAACAATTATTGATTACCTGAACTTCGTAATTAGGATTTAAGATAATAAGTTTTGAATATTTAACTTCCTCGCTTACCATCTTTAAAATTTAAAGAAATCTCAGATCTAATAGCTCAGACCTACTACTATCGGTTCATTTTTAAAACTTCGTAATTTTGTCGATCGGATAAAATTATTAACCGAAACATATTCTATCGAAAATTTAACGCAATTTTTAAATATTTGAAATCATAAATATGATATAATAAAGTTCATGTTAAAAAATGTGAACTTTACGAAATTATAACAATAAAAAAGTGGAGGAATAAAAATGGCTAAAAAAGTTTTTGCCTGGAGTCCAGTTCGTAAACTAATGAAAGATAACGGTGCTGAAATGGTGGCAAGAGATGCTGTAGATGCATTAATCGATTATTTAGAGAAACAAGCAAAAGGCGTGACCAATAAAGCTCTTGAAATGACCCGACATGCTGGTAGAAAGAAACTTACATTAGAAGATATGGACTTGGCAATGAAATTAATGTAAATTTATATTTTCAAAAATTATAATTATTTTTTTTTATTTTTAAATTTTTAATCTCAATTTAAACTTCAATCTTAGTTCAAATAGAGCTCTATTAATATTATAGAAATTTTTAATATTTGAATTCACTCAAGTTATAAATTATATTCAAATATTATAAAAATTAAATTTATTACTAAAAGAAAGAATATAAGATTAAAATAAATGAGATCAGAAAGCAACAATAAAAAGTACAAATTAAACATTTACAAAGCATATCTTTATCACTTTATTTTGGGAATTCATACTGTTAGAGCCGTGTATTACACTTTTATGACAGAATGGGGGGGACTTGTATTTTCTCAACAGATGATTTTACAAGCTTACTTTATGTTTATGATTTTCATTCTTGAAATTCCATCGGGTGGTATTGCTGATTATCTGGGAAGAAAAAAGGGATTAATATTATCAGCATTAACTGTAATTTTAGCTGCCTTTTTTTATAGTATTATTCCAAACATATTTTTATTTTATTTAGCAGAAACATTATGGGCTTTTAGTATTGCTTTAATATCCGGAACTGATGAAACATTTTTATTTAATTCATTAAAAGTGATAGGAAAGGAAGATCATCTTCCAAAAGTAATGGGAAATATTCAGGTTATGAATTTAATTGCATTAACTATCTCAGCACCTCTTGGGTCAATTATAGCTGAATTTGTTTCTTTACAATTTACAATGACATGTTTAGGAATTATATATATTGGGGCATTTATTACTTCATTAACTTACCATGAACCTAAATTAGTAAATGAACAGAAATCAGAGAGATTTTTAACCATAATCAAAGATGGGTTCAAAGAGTTAAAAAAAAATAAAATTTTAAGAACATTATGTTTTGATAGGTTATTCATTAATGTATTTATTTATCTCTTATTCTGGACTTATCAACCATATCTAACAGCAATTGGAGTTCCTTTATTCATGTGGGGTTTTATTCTATCACTCATGAATCTAACGAATGCGGGTTTATCATACTTATTTCCGAAGATTCTTAAACAATTTAAGAGAAAAATAATATTTTTGATTTCTATAAATATTATTAATGGTTTAGCTTTTATTTTTCTAGCAATCACTTCAAATCCCATTATAGGGGCCATATTTCTCCTATTAATAGTGGGATTTGGCTATCCAAGATCATTAATCTATGTACATGGAATAAATAAACAAATTGCATCTGAAAACAGAGCAACAGTTTTAAGCACAATTAATATGTTTCAAAGTCTTTCAATGGCGATACTTTATCTCTTTATAGGATTCGCAGTTGAAATATGGGGAATTTTTTGGTTCTTTATGATTAATGGAGCTATAATTTTAATATTAACATTATTCACAAGGGCTAAAAGTTCGTATCTTTAATCATATGAAGATTAAATTGATAAATGATTTATCAACTATAGTTTAAAATTCAAATAAAATGAAATATTTACTCATTTGTAGTATTTTAAAACTCAAGTGGTAGAATAAATGGAAAATGAAGAAATATTTACGTTTATTGAAGGAGAAAATGTAAATCTAGTTACTTCGAGTATTAAATATGCAAACTTATATGCTAAATGGAAAAATAATCCAAAAGTACGGATATTTTCAAGAAATGCTATGCCTCGCTCATTAGAAGAAATAAAAAAGGATTATGAACCTTCAGAAAAAGGACAAGTGAAAGATCATATAGAGTTCTCAATTTATCATAAAGCAGATAAAAAACTTATTGGAATTTGTGGTTTAAATAGAATAAACTGGTTTAATAGATCTGCCAATGCCTTCTTGATGATTGGAGAGACTGACTACTGGAATAAGAAAATTGCTACTGAAGCCGTAAAACTGCTTCTTAAGTATGCCTTTGAAGAAGTTAACCTCCACAGGGTTACTGGGGGTGCTGCTGTTGATAATATTTATTCATGGAAGGTAGCTGAAAAAGTTGGTTTCACTTTTGAAGGGATTTCGAAAGAGGATTTTTATGTTGATGGCAAATATGTTGATAATAAAAAGTATTATTATTTAAAGCGAGATTGGTTGAAACGACAGGAGAATCAGTAGAAAAGATGAATATGTTAGGAATAGCTCCATTTATTGAAGGTGAACATGTAGATTTATTACCATTAAATGAAGATAATTTTGCACTATATACTAAATGGGAAAATTTACCAGATGTTAGAAAATATTCGAGGAATGTTTTTCCACTTACTAAAGAAGATTATAAAAAACTTATTGGACCACCTAATGGTAAAATTAAGAAATTCATACCTTTTGAAATATGGCACAAAAGAGATAAAAAACCAATTGGTACATGTGAAGTATCTGAAATTAATTGGATTAATCGTCATGCATATTTAGGGATATTAATTGGAGAACAAAGTTACTGGAATCAAAATCTATGCACAGAAGTAGCTAAATTACTGACTAAATACGCTTTTGAGGAGATGAACCTTAAGAAACTTTACTGGGGTGCTTTTAATCCAAACCTAGGATCTCAGCGCTGTTGTGAGAAAGCTGGATTTAAACTTGAAGCAACTCTAAAAAATGACATATATATTGACGGAAAATATTTTAATACATTAATTTATTCTCTTTTTAGAAAGGATTGGTTAAATGAAAAATCAGGTAGAATTAATTAAGGTTTTTCACAAATTTAGAGAAATATTGTAATAATCAAGAATCAATGAAAATGTTAATTTAAGATTGGTAATAAAATAATGAATTTACTTCCTTGAGTATAATCTCCTTTAACTTTATCTTCAACCCAGATTTTACCCTTATAGCTCTCAATAATTTTTTTTACTAAAGATAGCCCAAGCCCCATACCTTTAGTACCTTTTAATTCTCTTTTTCCACGCTCGAAAATAAGTTTCTTTCTTTCATCAGCTACTCCGATTCCATTATCAATGAATTCTAATTTATAATAATCTTTCTTATCATAATTTTGAGTTGAGATCTTGATATTAATTTCTACAGAAGGATTCTTGTTATATTTTATAGCATTAATTAATACATTCTCAAAAACTTCCTGTAAATATTCATTCGCATTAACTATAATTTCATCACAAAATTGCTTTATTTTTATATTCAGAAGTCTTTCTGAATATGATTTTTTAATGAATTCTATTGAATTTTCCAGTTGTTCACGTACATCAATTGGATTAATAGATATTTGGCTTTCCTCAAATTCAGAAAGAGTTTGAACGTTACTTACTAACTTTGACCCTCTTTGAATTTGTCTTTTTATAATATTTGCTATACTTTCAATTTCTTTAGATTCTACATTACCTCGTAGATTAAGGATTGTAAGTTCAGCCGAAGAATTAACAATTTGAAGTATATTGTTAATGTCATGAGCAAAAAGATCCTTATAAAAATTTGCTCTGTCATATGCTTCACGATACTTCTGTTCAGATATTTTTAATGTATTTTCCGCTATTTTCCTCTCAGTGATGTCTATTACCATCGAACGTGACTCTACAACGTTTCCATCTTTATCAATTATAGGTTTTACAGATAAACTTATCCACACAGGTTCTCCATTCTTTCTCATCATTTGAAGTTCTTCATCTTGGCTTGTCTCTCCATTTAAAAATTTTTGAAACAACTTCTTTGCTTTTTGAGTGCCATGTTCAGAATCATAATAAAGCTCAAAAAATTTCTTATTTAATAACTCTTCTTTAGAATACCTTAATAATTTCTCAGCGGCAGCATTACAACCAACAATTAATCCATCTCGGTTAACAGAGAAATAAGCATTTGGAGCTTCCTCATAGAGATCTCGATATTTTTCTTCACTTTTCCTAATTTTTTCTGCTGCAACTTTTATTTTTAATTCAGCTTCTTTCTTTTCTGTTATATCTATAAATGTAGCAAATATAGAGGGTAAACTTTTATAATTTAGCATTTTAGAATGCAAATCAATCCATTTTATCATTCCAGACTTTGTAATTATTCTAATAGTATAATGAGAACTAATACTTTTCTCATCAATCAACTTCCTATTTAAATTTTCTACAACAATAGGTAGATCTTCAGGATGGATTTTTTCCATAAATTCATTTTGAGACCAATTTCTTAATTCATTAAGAGAATATCCTGAAATATCAGATACTGCATTATTAGTATAATTAACATAGCCATTTTGTAAAATTATAATTCCCAATGAAGACTCTTCCACAAGAGTTCTAAAGATTTCTTCTGAGAGCCCTAAATTATTTATTTTACTACTAATAAGAGATTTTTGTTTTGATGTCACACAAATAACCATACTTTTAATTCGCTTAAAATAGCTAATTTGTTAAAAATTTCACTATTAAAGCATATATAATATTATTAAAGTAAATCTTTTTTACTATATTATCTTTATATTTTAAAAGTTTGTCGCCAACCGCACGAACTAAAAGATTTTATTAAAAAAAAATAAAAAATTTAAAAAAAAAGATTTGAAAAATTTGATTACCCACCTCCAATAGGGGGAAAAATGGCAATTATATCACCATCCTTAACTATATAATCTTCTTGAATATGAGGCCTACCGTTTACTAATATTATTAATTTTGTTTTTTGTTCAGAAATTTTATATTTATCTAGAATTGATTTAATAGTGCTGTTTTTTGGGAATCTTTCTTTTGATTTTGCAGGTCCATAATTTAATAAATCGGCAAAAAATTTAATCGTGACAATAATTTCGCGATTTTCACTCATCTTCAGCTCTCTTGAAATACCATTTATATAATAGGCTCATGTTCTTAGGAAAAATACCTACTCTATCTCCATCTTTCACTTTTTTACTGAATCCAGCATAAATACTATTTACGAATATGTGGCTAGTTTCATTCTTTTCAATCGAAAATTTCTCTAATATATCTGAAATAGTTTTCACTTCTGATGAATTAAGATCTAACGTTAAAGGTGCTGCACCTGGTTCTAGATTTTGTTGGATTTTTTTTCTTAAATCTCCAAATATTCTCAGATGGATCGTCATTTTTAATCCGTAGCAAATTAAAATACACTATCTAAATCTTCATCAGTTACATTAAACACTTCATTGGTAGGTGGCAACTTTTCTTCTAAGAAAAATTCTGGAAGTCTATCATGCACCGATGTAAATCCTGCAGCTTTATTGAATGCCATCTCGGTATCTATTATTTGTTTACCATAAGGTGCTACATCATTTACCGTCAATGATGCGCCTAATACACCGTTTAAGGATTCAACAACACCTTGTAATCCTTCAGGTATATCTAAAATGGCAAATGCAATAAATAGGCAATATCCCGTAGCATCTACAGCAGCTGTTGCTATTTGTAAAGTACGTGATATTTCCGCCTTTTTTGGGTCTCTGGGATCAGCCTGTCCACCAACTCCGAGAATCTCTGGAGCGATAGCATAACCTGCGGTATGGTCGGCACCCATCGGAGTTGTTGCGTAAGTTACACCAATACCTTTAATTGCTCGGGGATCATATGCAGGAAAACCCTGACCTTTTACGGTTGGAATTCTTGTTACTCCTAATACTTTTCCGGTTATTTCGGTACCATTAGCAAGAATCTTACCCGTTGGTGTTTTTCTCCTTATTTCCTCCATGAGTTTGAGAGCACCTTTTCCATCTCCAAAATCAATTAAACCGCCTTCCATTGCTACAGCAAGGGTATCTCCCGCCTCGATTGTATCTAAACCTAAATCATTACAAGCTCTATTTAATTCTCCAACAGTATCTAAATCGTAAATCCCACAGTTTGCTCCTAATGCCCAAACGCTTTCATATTCTAAAACTCCAACAGGATCCTTTCCACCTGGTTTTGTCCAAACTTCTGAACATTGAATTATACAACCTGGATTGCAGAAATGTGGACGTACTCCCCCTCTTTTCTTGATTTCCTCTGCTTTTTTTTCTCCCGAAATGTTCTGAGCTCTATCATCTTGCCCTGCTGAAAAATTTCTCTGTGGTAATCCACCAGCTTCATTAATAATATTGACTAACACACTTGTTCCATAACTATTTAAAGCACCTCCTGGTTTTGTAACATCGTGAGTTGTAAGTGCTTCTCTAAGCTTTCTAATTCCTTCCCTAAATACTTCCTCATTAGCAATTTCTACTCCTGGTGCACCCGTTTCATCAACAACAATAAACTTCAGACCTTTAGATGCCATTACTGCACCTAGCCCACCTCTACCAGCATATCTACTAGATAATCCTTCAGGATCATTAAAACAAAGACCAGAGGCACTCCCTAAAATTTCCGCTGCAATACCCACTCCACAAATACTAACATTCTTATCACCAAACTCCTTAAATAAATCTTTATAAACTCCATATAATCCTTTTCCAGACCATTTATTAGCATTGATAATTTCAGCACCATCATTAGTGACCTTTAAAAGATAATAATCATTCCCTTTATGTTTACCTTCAACAATTATGGCACCAATTCTCATGCGAGCTACCCTTTGAGCAAAATTAGTCCCTGCGTTTGCTTCTTTTATTCCACCTGTTAAAGGAGATTTCCCTCCAACAGATATCCTGCCTGAAGTTGGAGCAGCTGTTCCAGTCACTATACCAGGAGCTAAAACTAACTTATTATGAACTCCTAAAGGATCACATGTTGGTGGAACTTCTTTAGAAACGATCGTCGAAGTCATTGCTCTACCGCCTAGTGCCGCATATTCACTAGGTAAGTCTTCAAATTTTGCTTGAAGATTTGTCATATCTACTCTTAATATTCTTTTTGGCAAAATTTTCACCTCTAAATTTGTGACAATTAAAGTTTTGTTAAGTTTTTATTTAAGTTTTCGTTATGTATGAAGGGAAAGAACGCAATGTTAAATATAACATTGAATATTAACGTTCAAATAAAATAGTAAAAAAAAGATTTTATAAATTAAAAATCGATATCTCTACCTTCATAAGCATATTTAAATAATTTCTTAAACTCCTCACCGCCTACTTGCCTGGAACTTAATACACTAGATGAATCTTCAAAACATAAAGAGACTAACAAATCTAAATTTTTTTCAAAATCCTGTTTTGAAATACCTGTATCTTCATATTTAGTAGGAAAATCCACTTCTTTTTGCAAATTTTTAACTTTATCAATTACTATATAAGCTGCCTTCTTTGTTTCTTCTTCCCATTTAGCCCAACCTAATTGTTTGGCAACTTTTGCTAAGAGATCTACGGTTTTATCTTCTGGATCATCATTGTTCATTATATATTGAGTGACATACGGAAGAGCAATACCAACGGCTCTACCATGAGGGACATGAAATAATGAACCAAATGTATGACCAAGTGTATGCCCTATATGTGCTTGCCCATTGCTAATGGCAAGACCAGCTAAAGATGCAGCTTGGTGCAAAAAATCTCTTGCTTTCATGTTATTACCGTCCTGATAAGCAACAGGTAAATATTCGAAAATCAGTTCTATTGCTTTTAGAGCCAAAGCATAGCTAAATTCATTTCTCCATAATGATCCAATTGCTTCAAGAGCATGTGCTAAAGCGTCAAATCCAGTATCAGCAGTTAATTTAGGAGGCATACCCATTGGAAAAATGGGGTCAACAATGGCATAAGTTGGAACCATACCTCGATGTAGGAAGAAAAACTTTTTCCATATATCACTTTCAAATCTAGATACCACTGAAATAAACGTTGTTTCTGAACCTGTTCCAGAGGTTGTTGGTATTGCTACAAACTTTGCTTTCTTACCCAAATCATATAAATCATCCCGGAAAGCGTGTACATCATCCATTTCAAATTCTGGAAACTCATATAAAACCCACATTGTTTTAGCAGTATCAATTACAGATCCTCCGCCTAGAGCGATAATGATATCTGGTTTGTAAGCAATGCATTGTTCTTTTGCTTTTAAAATTCCTTCTTCTTTAGGATTTGGAACAACATCGTTAAAGGATTCATAAGCTTTTCCTAAATTATCAAGCTTATCGGTCAATATTTTTAGATATCCTAAATCCTCGATAACTTTATCAGTAACAATAAAACACTTATTACCACTGATTTTTTCTAAAAAATCAAGCGCTTCTTCCCCATATACTATATGAGGACTATTAAAATACCACATTTTTTTAAACACCCATTAAAAATTTTCAAGTTAATTAAAATTGGATTTGTAAAATAAGAAGGTATTAAGATTTAAATTTTTAATAGTTTAAATAATAAAAAAGTTAAACTTATTTCAAAATATAATTATAAACAGGCTCGGGGGGATATATCCAAGAAATGTGAAGTACATATCATTTTGAACCCCCGCTCGTCAGCTTACTCCTTTGATTTAAGTTAGGAGGCTGCCGCGATATCCATGCTTCGCCACGAGCCTTTAGCTAAAGTCTTGATAATATATTAATATAAAAGTATGATATCATAAAAATTTAGATATAAATCAAATATTCAATTTACTCCTATAATAATTGACTCCACATATTTCACAGAAATATTTTCCATCTACAAAAATGGCTTTTTCTTTAGATATTTCTTTTTGACAATTTTTTACACAGCATATAACAGTTTCCTGTTTTTTATGATTATTCATTTTTATTCAAAATTATGTGATCTTTAAAAGGATAAAAGAATACCTAAATCAAAAGGTTTTAATTCTGACATTTAATTTAATTATTATTACAAGATTTTTTAAATATTTTTTTTAGTGTTTTTAAAAATGGAAAGAAGAACTCAACAAATGAATAGACCAAATCGGCCTATCGATTATTTGAAGAATTCGATGAATAAAGTAATTTTAATTAAGGTTAAACGGAATCGATTATTCAGAGGGCAACTATCTGGATTTGATGAACATCTAAATCTTTATTTGGAAGGCACAAGTCAGATTTTTGAATATCAAGATGAAGATGGAAACATTCGTGAGGAGCACGAAGATCTCGGAAGTATTGTGGTCCGTGGCGATAATGTTATATTTGTGAATCTAGCCAATGAGGAATAAATCTTTTTAATCAAAAAGTATAAAATTTGTTTATAGTTTATTAGATATCTAATAGTTTTAGTCGATTTTAGATAAAAATTTTTAAATTTCGATTCTTTTCAAATAAATAGGGAGAGAATTTGAATTTTTCTTATAAAATTAATTATTCAGCAATAAAATAAAGTTGATAACTATAAATGATGTAGAACCGGATGAAGCAGTTTTATTAAACCCTAATTTAGGGCATCCCCTATTCTTGGAACTAGATCGCAAGTTAAAGCAAAAAAATTTTCAAATTAATTTACTTTTTGTAAGCAATATTAAAACTAGCAATGAACTTGAGAAATTTTTAAAATATAAACTTGTTTTGGTCCCACTTCTTGAATACAAATGGAAAATGACATTATTGCTACGAAAACAAAAGAAGAAAAAGGAAATAGTAAAAGAAAAGGAAGTAAAAAAATCTTTTTGGAGAAGATTAATCAATAAATTATTTCGAAAAAAATCTAAACTGAAAGAAGAAAAAATCTCAGAAGAAGAATTATCTATTGATATCTCTAAAGAAAAGCTCAAGTATTTAAAGCCACGAATATTGAGAGGGGATCCTATTTCGGCAGTAATTTTGCATACTGAACCAACTTATATTACGGGAATTGAAAATACGAGCTATGATGATTATTGCAGTCCTCCAGAATATCTCATTAGACATAATATTATTGGAAAATTAGACCATTTTTATAAAGTAACAATTGATTTCAACCTTTCAAATGAAGTAATCGAATTTTTGGATGTTCGAAATTTTGTTATGTTTGACATTAAACATGAGAGAATAAAAGGAAAAGATAGTATTAATTATCATTCCTTTGTTCTTTCTAAAAATTTAAGTAAAGATTTAAATTGTATTCATGCTACGGATTTGCATTTAGCAGAAAGAAACGACCGAATTTATAGTATAATAAAAAAATGGTCACAAACGATTACTAAAGAAACACTTAAAGGAAATGAACAGTTACAGAAAGGCAAGGTTTCATTCTTTAAAAAAATCTTTAATATAATTCCTAAAAAAGAAACTTCTCCTATTAAACCACTTAAAAAACGACTAATTAATCCAAATAATAATTTTAGGAAATTTATTAAATTGATGAATGAAAAAGTTCTTGAAAATAATTTAGATTTTATTGTATTAACGGGAGATTTAATCGATTTTGCTATCCTTTCAAAAGTACCTAAAGATGTTAGGAAGGTTATTGACTTTGACTATAAACAGAGTAATTGGAGAGTATTTAAAGAAATTGTACTGAATTTTCCTCAGAAAAAAAGGAGGGGTGTAATTAATGGAGAAGAATTAATGTGCCCTATTTTCACATTACCCGGAAATCATGATTATCGTCCTTTTCATTATGATCTTAGATGGGGTGGTTTATATAAAAAGATTGGATTAAGTGCAAATGAGGCTATTGCATTAAATGATAAATTACTAGCAAATCCCATAAGTTCTATTACAAAAAGCTTTCGAGCATTAAAAGCCTATTTAATGGAAATCAATTCTTCTTTAAATTATTCAATAAGATTTGGAAAAAATAATTTTATATTTTTAAATAGTGGTTCGGACTCTTTTAAAAATTTACGAGATTTTATGATGGGTAAACCTTCAGTTACAGGAGTCTCAAGTAAACAAATAAAATATTTGGAAAACCTAATTAATTATAAAATAACTCAAGATAGCAATATCTTTCTTTTTTTACATGGACCCCCAATAAATCCTAAGCGTTCAATAAATATATTTAAACGGTTTGAAAAATGGATATCTTCTACAGAGATTGGTTCGCAAATTGATGAACTCAAGGAATCTTTAGTTAAAAAGCTCGGTGAGGCTCTTTCTAAAGCTAGAATCGATCTTAAATTTGATGTTAAATTTGGTACAATTTCAACAAACTGGGAAAAACTTATTAAATTTTGTAAGGATTATACGCTCTTAACTCTATGTGGACATACTCATGAACTAAAAGAATTCAGATTAGGAGATCCCGAAGCGACAAAGTCAACTGTTTTTCAAGCACCTCCTTTCAGTTTGAAGAAGATTGAAAACCCTGCTGCGATATATTACGATTTATATTCTGAAATTTTTTCTAATCCTAAAGATATTGAAAAAAATGCCCCTTTCGTAGTTCAAACGCCTGCTTTAGGAATGGGAGGGTTTCATAATCCAAAATTGGTTGGCGCTTTTCGAGAAATAAAGATACATAAAGAAAGATTATCCTCTTTCAAAGTTGATTTTATAAATCGGTAAACTATTTCCATCAAAAGAAAAAAATCATACTAAATTATACCCTAGTTCAAATGCATTAATAGCTTCTGAACCTAACTTATTTGTCGTTGAGATTAATTCCCTAATTCTTTTCTCATTAAAAATTCCCATAAATTCTTTTGCAATAACCCCTAATATGATATAATCTCCAAATTTAGTATCATTAAATTGAAATTGTGCTAAATCAGTAAAATTCATAGATATAATCCTTCTTGCTAATTGATCTAAAATATCTATTATTTCTCCTATCGATGGTTGAATATTTTTCTCATTCGTATTTTTATTATTATTCATTTTGAAATTTTGATTTATATTCATTATTACAACTGTTTTTTCAGAAATATAGTTTTTAGATTTATATGTTGCAAGTGGATCAAGTCCTATAATCAAATGTGCATCCTTCATAGGAATTAACGGAGATATTAAATCTTCTTTGCTATAATTTTGTTCAAAAGAATAAATCCTATTATCTATTAAATATCTAATACCAATATATTTGACAATTCTGGAATTAGAATTGATTTCATCTATATTGTCAACCACTTTTTTAATGATAGGCGATTTTTTTGCAAAATCTCTTAGGATGGTTCCAATTAGAGCTAGTTTGTAACTATTCACTCCAACGATTAAGATATTAAAAATGTCTGCCATCTAATTCAATTTAAAATAAATTATTAAAAAAATAGAAAAATTGTCTTTTTATTTAATGAAATACAGGTCTGCCTTTCCGATGAATTGCCATACCAAATACGTCCTCAGCAGCTTCTAAAACCATCTCTGAAATAGTTGGATGAGAATGTATTACTTCTGTTAAATCATGAACTGTTAGATTGTGCTGCATAGCTACTGCGATTTCAGCAATTAGCTCTGATGCTTCCGCACCAATACAAGAAGCCCCAACAATCTTATGGGTATCCTTATCTGCCAAAATCATTAAAAATCCATCATCCTCCGCCATACACTTCGCTTTTCCTAAAGATACATATGGAAACCGTCCCATCAATAGATCTATTCCCAAATCTTTCGCTTGTTTTCTTCTTAAACCGACAGAACCTATATTTGGACTGGTAAATATAGTTGCAGGAATTATATTATAATCTGTCTTCCTTTCTTCCACAGGAAAACCGCCTATAGTTGCCAATGCATTCGCTACTGCAATATCACCCATATAACTTGCTACATGTGCTAACATTGGTGCTCCTGATGCTGAAACATCTCCAATCGCATAAATTCCTTTTACAGGAGTCTCAGCGGTTTTGGTATCAATCTTTATCGCACCCCTCATCATTTCAATCCCAAGCTCTTCTAATCCTAGATTACTTGATTCTCTAGCTCTGCCAATTGAAACTAAACAATAATCAGCTTCAAAGTAAGACTTTTCAGCACTATCTACTTGTTCCCTTGGAATATCCGCTGAGCATGTGGTAGCTTTTACTCCAGAACCTGTATTTTCTACTGATAATACATTTTGAGAAACTTTAATCTCTACGCCCATTGAATCTAATTTCTTTTGTAATTCTTTAACAATCATAGGTTCTTCTGTAGCTATTGGTGAAGGTAAATACTCTAACATTACGACTTTACTTCCGAAGGTTGTGAATATATTTGCAAATTCACAACCGATTACTCCCGCTCCAATAATTAATAGCTTTTTAGGTACAATTTTAAAATCAGGATGTAAAATATCATCACTCGTTAATACCCTATCATGATCGATATTAAAAGCAGGAATCAATGCTGGAGAAGATCCTGTAGCAATAATAACTCGTTTTGCTTTGATTGTTTGAGTATCTTTACCTTCAATGGAAATATCAAACCCATTAGTAGCATTTCCTCCAATAATTTTTCCGTGTCCAATATAAACATCATTTTTCCAAGCTTTCTCTAACGAAGCAATACCTTCAGTTAATTCTTTAACAACATTATTCTTCCGTTCAACAGCTTTGGCAAAGTTTAAATTCGGATCACATGATACACCAAATGCTTCACCATGTTCTCTTAATTTTTGTATCAATTCTGCAGATGCATATAAAGCTTTAGTTGGAATACAACCCCAATTTAAACACGTACCGCCTAAATTCTTCTTCTCGATTAATGCTACCTTAGCGCCATATTGAGCAGCTCTAATCGCTGCGTGATACCCACCTGGACCCGCTCCGATAACTGCTAAATCATACAATCCTGTATCAGACATCTTTTTATCTACTTCTTTGATTTTTATGTGATGTAAAACTTATATTTTGTGATAGGGAATTGTTAATCAAATATTAAATTTAATAATTTTTTTTTTCAAATTAGTAGAGAAGTGTGTGAATTTGTACATAAAAAACATATCACAATTGACTCCTGCCGATATAGGAAAGAAACATTTAGAGTTAAGACAAATTGGGTTGGAAGCCTTAGAATTGGCTATTGAATCTGTTAAACCAGATAAATTAATTAAGCAGAGTGTACGTTTGGATGATTTTTATTTAAAGATAAGTAATGATAAATACGATCTAAATACTTTTGATACTATATATTTTATTGGTGGAGGGAAAGCTTCTGCTCAAATGGCTTTATCCTTTATAGACCTCTTTAAGAAATCTTCGATTACAAATTACGAAGGAATTATTAATATTCCTGAAGGTTTAGAAGTAAAGAACTCAGAAATTAATGATAGAATTATATTCAATTATGCTTCACATCCTATTCCAAATGAAAGTGGCCGCAATGGAACAAAAGGTATGTTCAAACTCATTGAAAAATCCACTAAAAATGATTTAATAATATGTCTAATTTCTGGTGGAGGTTCTGCCTTACTTCCCTTACCCAAAGGAGAGATTTCTTTAAAAGATCTGCAAAAGGTAAATTCATTATTATTATCATCAGGAGCTTCAATACATGAAGTTAATACTATTAGGAAACATATTTCAGAATTGAAAGGGGGGAATTTAGCAAGAAAAGTATATAATTCGAGTGGCGCTACTTTAATCTCCTTAATTATTTCTGACGTAGTAGGGAATAATTTGGATTCAATCGCATCAGGTCCTACTGTACCAGATATAACTACTTATTATGATGCAAAAGATATTTTAATAAAATATAATCTAATGCAAAAGATACCATCTTCAGTTAATGATCTCATTCTTAGCGGACAAAAAAATCCACAATTAGAAACTCCTAAAAAAGGGGATAAATGTTTTAATAATGTCTATAATTACTTAATTGGAAGTGTAGATTCCGCAGCTGAAGCTATTATTAACTTTTTAAATAATCATAATTTCAAGACAAAATATTTTTCTAATAAAATATTTGGAGAGGCAAAAGAATTTGGTAAATATTTATTTGAAAAGATTAAGGATGAAATAAGAATTAAAATGGATAATTCTAAATTAGCATTAATAGGCACGGGAGAATTGACTGTAACTATTAAGGGTAATGGAATTGGGGGAAGAAATCAAGAAATGCTTCTTAGTTTCCTCGATAAACTATTATATACCCCTTTAAGTCGAAACTATCTATTAATTGGAGCGAATCTCGATGGTATAGAAGGAAATAGTAAAGCTATGGGCGCAGTTATCGACAATTATGTTGTAGAACAGGTTTCAAATCAAAATATTGAATTAAAGAACTTCCTAAATAATAATGATTCGAATTCATTCTTTAAAAAAGTGAAAACAGAAATAATAACAGGTCCAACGGGCTGCAACGTAAATGATATTTTATTGATTTTAATTACTAGTTAAAAATTTAATCAAAAATTATGAAAGATGATAAAAAGATATTAAAAGTAAAAGGATTTGGAGGCCCACTCATAATTACATGCCCCATTTGTGGATACTCCTTTAAAGCTCTTGATCCAAAATCAAAGAAGAAAGTATGTCCAATGTGTGGTCATACCTTTTATGAGCCAAATATCTCGCCAAGAGAACCAAAACATTTCGATAATGATTTCTTTTGATATCTAACGATTAATTCAAGTTTAAGTTTAGCAGTATTTAATTTAATTTTAGATTATCCTAAATATTTCATTTCTTAGAATTTAATTATAATGAAAATAATCTTTTTTAATAACAGTACCTATATATATTAATACACCGACATTATTTTATCAATCCATAAATAATAATTTAAATTGAAATTTATAACACAAAATTGAAAAATAAGAAGGTGAATCAATATGGCACGAAAAAAGAAAGAGAAGAGACCTAGTTTTTCAGAAAAAATGGGTTGGGCCGCTGAAGAAGTAGAAGAAGCAAAGGTAGCAGAAGGACTTAAAAGAACTGAATTAGAAAGTGGAAAGGTTACTTTAATTGATAGAGATATATCTACTCCCGTAATTGAGACCTATGACAGAGATACAGGACAACTTGAAGGTTCTATTTTGTTAAAAGATGGAAATCGGGAAGGTTTAACATGCTTAGTTAAAATTATTGAAGATGTTAATTCTGATCTTGATCATGATGGAGAAATAAATAAGATAAACTTTCAAGGAAAATTAAATGTTGAAAATCCAAGTAAGAAAGATAGATTATGGGACATTGATATTAAACTTAAAAATATCGATCAAACAAACTTAAAATCTGATGAAATTAAAGTTAGGGAGTTGGGAACCGATGCTAAAACAAGTATTAACTCAAGGAATTTCTTACTAAAAGGAGAAGCAAAGAATCTACTTTTAGTCAAAGAATATGTAAATACTCTCACAAATGCCGATGATGTGTTAAATGTTAGAGATGTTGAAACTGATTTAATGAAATTAAAAGATAAAACAGCTAAAGCAGGTTCTAATGTAGTAAAAAAAGTTGAGGAAGAAGAAGAGGAGGAAGAGGAGGAAGAAGAGGAGGAAGAAGAAGAAGAGGAAGAAGAAGAGGATGAAGATGATGAATCTTTAGAAGATGGTGGAACAGTAGATCTTTCATTACAATCATTTGGTATCTCTATTGATAAAGAAAATACTGTTACCTTCGCTCTTGGTATGATAAACCTGTTTGAAAAATCAGTTTCTAATGTGAAGGTCGTAAAAAAAGTTCCAGATGACTTTACAAATATTTTAGTAAAAAAATCAAATGTAGGATCCGCTGATGTACAAAATAATAAAGTTATATGGACAATCGAAAAATTAGAACCAAATAGAACAGCTTTATTAAAATTTACTTGTAGTATTTATGTAACTGATATTGAAAAGCGAAGAACTGGACCCGTAGAAGTTACATTTCAAGCAGCTTCTTCATTTGCTGGAGGCCTTGATATAGATAAATATGATGCTTATACCAGAAATAAATTTTATGTAGACACAGTAGAAAGAGATGAAGAACCTGGAATTTGGGACTGTAAATTAGTTTTTGAAAATCCATCTGAATTCGTTATTCAATTGTTTAATGCTGATGTATATTCTCCTGATGATGAATCAGTAAAATATGTGGATATTGACCCTGAAGATGTACCATTATTACCAGCCGGAGCTGAATGGCATTCTAAAAAATGGCGTTTTGAGTCTGAAGATTTACCTGCTTTCAGGAAAAAACTTGAGTTTCGGGTCATGCCTGACTTCCAGACAACAGTAAATGGAAACATAAGTATCTCAGATGTAATATTAGAAATTGCAAGTATCACTGGAGAAATGAGTTATGATCTAACACAAGTTCCAACTTATAAAGAACAAGATGTTATAGCAAAGCTTAAAATGGTAAATAATGGATCTGCTCCATTAAATGAAATTCATGTTCTCCAGCAATATTTCACCAATGAATTCAAACCACCTAAAGCTGATGAAGTAAAGTTGATTTGGGATGGGGATGAGGTTGACTTAGATTCAAGAGCTGTTAGTTTTGAAGGAAGTGTATTCAAAGTCTCATTAACAGATCTACAAAATAGCGATACCGGTATGTTTAAACCTGAATCATCAATTGAATTCCAATATCCTATTCATAGTGTTAATCCTGTTCAAGAAGCAACATTTGAATCTGAAATAATATATTTGGCTAATACATTTCCAGTTTCACAGGAGTTAGAATTTAAACCTGAAGTACCAGTAATCGAGGCACTTCACCTAAGAAGAAGATTCAGAATCGGAAAGGAAGTTATCCCTATTGGAGCTCTTGGAAACTACAAGATTATTTTAACCGTAGAAAATATTGGAACAGCTCCTCTTCAGAACTTAATACTAATGGATAAAGTCCCAGACAATTTTGAATATGGTAGTTATTCTGGTGGAACTCCAGATATTACTGATGAGGTAGGAAGTGATACACTTAAATGGACAATAGAATTATTAAGCGCTGAAGATAAAGTTGAAATCTCTTATGAAATTAGTGGTACTGGAGAATATAGTCCAAGTGATGCTCAACTAGCCTTATAACTAATACTCAATTTAATTTTTATTTTTTTAATTTCTAATAATTTTAAATTAAGAGAACAATTAAATAAATTTAATTTTACTTCTTAAATAGGTTAAAAATTATTTAGTAGTTGTAAGAGACTAATTATTAATTAGGAATTTAGGACAATGATAAATAAACACTTCAACCTAAATTGGATGTTTGAATGCCCAGATGCAATATTAACACTTTCAGTACTCAATTGTGGTGAAGAATCGTTTCTAGTGTTTGGAGGACATGACAAAACCTTATATTTAATGGATAAAGATTTAAATATTCTTGACAGTATCACTTTTGACGGATGGTGTAGATGTACTTTTCCGGTTGATATAACGGGTGATGGTTGTGATGAAATTCTTGTTGGAGCTGGTGATGGCAACTTCTTGGTAGTAAAATTTGTAAAAGGTTTAAATAAGTTAGCTGGCATCATGAATTATAAAACTTTTGGAAAGGTGCTTTGCGTAGCTGCAGGAGATTTTACACGTGACGGCAATATTGAATTAATTTTCGGTGGAGAAGATAAAACTCTTAAAATATTTGAGAATATAGATTCAAAAGAGCCCAAATTTGTATTTTATTATGATTCATGGGTCACTGCTTGTGCATTAGGATATCTAAAACTCTCAAAAGAAGATGATCCGATCTATGGATTATTAGTAGGAACAAAAAGTGGGTTTTTACAATTAATTCGAGTAAAAGATGGGAAACCTGATATAGTATGGCAAAAAGATTTAGGTTCTCAAATTAACGTGATTAATATCGGGGATGCTACTAATGATGGGTATCATGAAATAGTTTTAGGAACTGATGATTCTCAATTGAAGTTATTAAATCCAGAAGGTGAAGAGTTAAAAGTCATAAATTTTGAAGAAGGACGGCCTATTTCATTGAAAATGGAAGATATAGACGGAGATAATGCCAAGGAAATCATTGTAGGTTGTGCAGATGGGACTTTAAGAATTTATCATAATCCGAAATTGAATTCTAAAGATATAGACTTAAAATGGAAAACATCAACGTCTTCCTCTATTAAAATAGTATCGATGATGAAAGATCCAAAGGAAGGATTAACCAATATTCTATACGGAGGGTATGATAGAAGTATCCGATGTATTTCAGATTTAGAATGTGGTGAGAAAGCAAAACTTGATATTCCATATAGCATAATTGTTTCAGAAACTAATAAAGAAGAAGCCAAACCAAAAGTTGAGGAGTTAGTTGAAATTGAAACAGTACCAACAAATATTAGAGAGTATATATTTAAACTTCTTATCGAAAAAAGAGTTATAGAAGGGATTGCCAAAGATTTAGAAAAACGAGGTTATGTTCTTGAGACAATAGTAGAAGAATTTGAAAAAATGCTTTCCCAAAGGCCTGATTCATATGAAAAAGTAACCTATTCTATTTGGACCTTGCCTGAAGAAAAGATTGGAAAAGAAGGTGTGATAGGAGCTCCCGTATCAATGAAATCTAAAAAAATAAAACCATTAGTTATTGAAGAAGTTGGACGAGCAAAAGGAGCCTCATTAATCGATGCGTTACAAAAGGATACCCAACAAAAAGTAACTGAAGAGAATTCAGCGACAGAGAAAAATCTAAGAACGATCATTATTCATCATTTAGAGAAAAATAAACTAATTCCAACCAAGACTCAGCTAGTAGATGAGATAGTAATTTTAGGTTATAATGAAAAAACCGTTGAAGATTTAATCGAAAAGTTGAAAAATGAGGGTGTTTTAAAATATTCTCGCTCAGAACCCAAAGGATGGAGCTTAGCAGAGTAATATAAAAATTTGATTAAACAAAAAATTCAACAATTTCTTCTTTAAACGGTTCGAATTGAGTTATTTCTGAAAAATCTTTGTTATCATATCTTGTTACAAATAATTGTAAAATTGGTTCTACTTTATGTAAAAACTTTCTTACTATTTTATCAGGTTCTTTCTTCTTATTCTCTACTAATCCATATAAAATAACTGGTTCAATATCATCACAATCAGAAGTCCTAACTTCTGCAACTTTGAATATAAAAAGTATATTATTTGATTCTAAATATTCTAAACATAAATTATTAAACGCATTTTTAGCAAAGGTATTAATTGCATCAATAAAAGCACCCCTTAAATCCTCATTTAACTGGGCATCACTACTATCTGGGATCTCTTTGAAAATATGATTGACAAGTATAAAACCCCTGAATACAATACCAAACTCGTATAGTCCCTTCAAATCAAAATCAAATCTTAAAGTAATAATCAAATTAGAAATTATTCTTAAAAATGTAATAAAAATTTTCCTATTTATTTTTAGGTTAAAAATATCCTATTTTCATTTCAATACTTTTTTATTAACTTTATTGCTGTACTTGGACACTTTGAAACACAAATTCCACATCCAAAACATTTACTAGTATCGAAATATAATACATTATTTACTAATTTTCTCGCATTAAAATAACACCATTCTTGACATGTACCACAATTTGTACATTTTTTTAAATTTGTATAAGCAATAAAGTCGCTTTTAATCATTTGAGGGGATCCACTCTTGAGAAATTTGTTTAGAACAACGCAACAACAAGGACAACAGTTACAGACAATATAGTAAAATTGAGGATTAGGATAATAGATAATTTGATGAACTAATCCCAATTCATCAAATCTTTCTAGATACTTTTTTACTTCTTGTTTTGAAATCTTTGTTAAGTTTTCTGATTTAAAGGGAATGTCATATAAGGATTTTCCAAAGCCAAAATGAATACAACTTCTTATAGGATAGTCACAATTAGGTTTTTTTTGACTTTTACGTTGGGTCTCGCGACAATAACAATTTCCTATGCCTGTAACTTTAGAGCGGCTAAGAATATCTAATATTTCCTGTGTTGGCAAAAATCGAACTTCAGCAGAAATATTTTTATTTAAAGGAATTACCTTTCCTCCCCATCTTCCTCTAAATAAGTACTTGTTTACGTAGTTTATTGTATTAATATTTAATTTTGTATCTAAAAATCTAAAAGTATCTAACATATATCCTTCGAAGAATCCGAATATAGAGGTTAAAATTTTTCCCAATACAGGAATTCTTTCTAAAAGCTTATCGAATTTTGATTGAAATTTCTTATAGTGTAACTTAGACAATTTTGTTTAAAAAGATAGGATTGAAATTAATTTAAAGAAGAATAAAAACAATTTAATAATTATTATTCGAAAAATTATTATCTATTATATCGCCTTCAGAATATATATTTAAAAATTACATAATATCAATGAAAAATGAATATAAATAAACAAAATATCTCGCGTAAAGCATTTGAACTTGGTCAGAAATATGAACGAGAGTGTACAGGATGTGCTCAAACCGTTATAGCTGCCATTTTTGATGCTCTTGGAATTTGGAATGATGATGTATTTAAATCTGCTAGTGGGTTAGCGGATGGATTGGGTTTAACAGGTGATGGCGCTTGTGGGGCATTAGTAGGTGCATCAATGGTAATAGGATACTTATTTGGAAGAGAGAGAAATGATTTTAAAGATATGATGAAACCTATGAAATCTTATGCTTTAGTTAAGAAACTTCATGATATATATATAAAAGAGTATGGATCTTGTCGTTGTTACAATGTTCAAGAAAAATTATTAGGAAGAACTTATAATCTTTGGGATGCTGATGAATTAAAAGAAGCATTTCATTCAGGAATGATGAATCATTGTTCTAAACTCGTTGGAAATGTTGCTAAACTCGCAACTGAAATAATATTGGACCATGGATTTATACCTAATATATAGTAATAAGGGATTATAATGCTCAATAAGAATATTATGTCTCGATTCGATGAGAAAATAAAAGAAATGGAAAAAAATCTCCCCAATCTTAAAAAAGGAGCCAATTGTGCAGAATTAACGTTAACTAATATTTTAGATGTACTGGAAATAGATTCCTATTTATTTCATAATATTGCTATGCCATTAGCAGGAGGATTTGGAGGTTATAAATCTAAGAAAGGCTGGCAAGGTGCTTGTGGTGCAGTAGCAGGAGGATGTGCTGCGATAGGAGCTATAATGGGTGGTCAAGAAAAAATGAATGTGGATAAAATGGCAATCGCATATTTAAAAGCTGCTAAATTTGCAACAGAATTTGAAAAAGAATTTGGAACAGTTGTATGTTCCGAACTCTGTGGTTATGATTTCAGTGAACCAACCGGTTATATAGAATATTTAGAAAATAAAATTTGGGTAAAAAAGTGTTATAAATATGTCGTATGGGCTGTTGATAAAGTAAGAAATTTAACCAAAAATGACCTTAAGAGGTATTGGGAATAAGGTTATTAGTCTTTAATCTAAGATTTACTCTTTCTTATATCAAAATAATAATAAATTTATATTGTAGAAATTAATAATTTTTTAAACAAATACTATTTTATTTAAATTATTCTTAAAATAATATTATTTTATACATAAATAAAAATTGGTTATTTTTATGAGTCTTGAAGACGAATCACGATTTTGTCCTTACTGTGGTGTTAAATTACAGCATCCTTATTGGCAGCATGTGCAATAATATTCTGAATTCCAGAATATTGGACAAAAAGAGCATCCCGATAAGTATGCGCAGAAGGAAACTTGGATAAAACTTTATCAAGATTATAGAAAATTAGGTATGGAACAAGATATTTCTCTCACTGTTATTTCAGAATTATTTAATGCTACTGAAGAAGAGATTAAATCTTTTCTTAAGAATGCCAACGTTCTGTAATCTTAAATTATACTTATTTATTAAAGCCAAGAAAATAATATATTAAAAATAAATAGAAAAACAAATTTTTATAAAAAGAAATAACTCTTATTTACTTTAATTAAATTAGAATTCCTCTTCATCTTCTTCTAAAAGCCCTGCTTGTTTTAATAAATCCTCAACAGAATCTCGAGCTTTCATCACTTGTTCATTATCAGTTAATTTAAGATTTTCTAAAACAGAATCAGAAAATTCCATGAATTTTTTAATTGAACTCATTGAAAAATCTTTTACTTTTTCTGATGTATCTTCGATAAATTCCTTTCCACTTTCACCAAAAGCATTTCCAACGAAATCAACGAAAGCACTATTTATTTTATCTAAAAGGTTTTCTTTCTTTTCTTCTCCTTCGTTATTCATTTTAGCTTACCTTTTTTATTTAATTTTTTTAAAATAAATATACATATTTTAAATAATTTTTTCAAACATTTGCTCGTATTTCTTATATTAATTTCATTGAATTGAATTAGAAAAGCAGAATAATAGAAAAAATATTTAAATATAAAAAAAGAGCAAAATTAAGGTAAAACCGCCTTTTAATTTTTCATTAATTCAGCAAAATTGTTAGCAAAATTTCTAATTTGTTCCCAATCTCGATAATCGTATAATTCACCTTCAGGATTCTCAATTCCTTCCTCCTCCTTCATAATGCTGATTACTATCTTTCTTGTTATTCCAGTAATAGGGGATCCTTCAGTTAAATCATAAGCTCCTCCAAATGCATCAATCAAAACAGGTTCGATTCCAAATTTCTGAAGTTTTAACGTAATATAATTATCAATAGCCTTATTGATATTACTTTTTTTCGCAGCTTCTCCACAACACACATAGAATCCCAGTGTATTTTGCCTTTTCTTTAATTCCGATTTTCTTTTTTGAACAAATTGCTTAACTACTTTTGTCCACCTTTTTATTTTAATTCCCGTGCCTATTATTATTCCATCATATTCATCTAAGTGGGGAATTTGTTTTAGATTATGCTCTTTTAAATTAAAACTTTCAGTTATCATTCCTTTTTCTTGGATTATTCTTTCAATTTCGTCCGATATTCCTTTGGTAGTGCCAAATCTTGTTCCATATAAGATTAGAACTTTACTCATCACTTTTCATCTTATTATTGCAATTTTATTTCAAGAATTTTTTGTCGTATTTAAACTAAATTAAGTCCATTTTTTATGATTTAAAAAAAGTATCGATGCTAATAATTAACAATAAACTTTAGAACAATATTAGAAGTTTTAAAATGATGCTTTATTTTAAAAATTAAGTGAGAATATATGAGTGAGAGTCATTTTTTGCATGGATTTTTAAATCCAAAAAGCGTTGCTTTTTATGGTGCTAATAATAAAGGAGGTTCATTAGCAGCAATACAAATCATGAATCTCATAAAATCTAACTATGATGGTAAGATTTATCCGATACATCTTAATTTGGATTCAGTTATGGGTTTTAAAGCATATAAATCTATTCAGGATATACCTGAAGTTCCAGATCTTGTCATTATTGTCTTACCAGCAGAAATAGTACCTAATATTTTTAGAGAATGCGGAGAAAAAGGTGTTAAGAGAATAATTTTAATATCTGGAGGTTTTCGTGAATTAATCGGTGATCGGGAAAATACAATAACCGAAGAAATTCTCAAAATCGCAAAAAGATATGGAATTAGATTTATTGGACCGAATTGTTTAGGGGTTTTTAATAATTGGTATGGAAACAAAGAACAAAATAAAGCATTCAATATGGCAATATGGGAAATCCTAAAGAAAGGCAATTTTTCAATAGCGTCTCAAAGTGGAACATTATCAAGCCATATATGGTTTGATCCCGAAAATGTTGATTTTGGTTTAAGTAAATCTCTATCAGTTGGTAATGAAGCAGATATTGATATCGTAGATTGTTTAGAATATTATAAAGATGATAAACAAACGAGTATTATAGGATTATATATTGAAGAACTAAAGAGAGGCAAGAAATTTCTAAATTTAGCTAAAGAAATTACACCTAAAAAACCCATAATAGCGATCTATGTGGGTGGATCAGAAGCAGGAAATCGAGCATTAAAAAGCCATACAGGTGCTTTAGCAGGAGATGCAAAAATATATGACGCTGTTTTTAAAGAAACGGGGATAATAAGAACCGATTATGTCCAAGAATTTTTGGATATAGCATTGATATTGTCCAAAGGAATCCTACCTAAGGGAAAGAGACTTGGAATAATAACTAATTCTGGAGGTCCAGGAGCGATGATTGCTAACAATGCTGAAAAACATGGATTACTAATCCCTGAATTTTCAAATTCACTTCAAAAAACCCTAAAGGACAATTTGCCAAGTACAGCAAGTTTTAAAAACCCAGTAGATTGCACATTTGATATGGACTTACCTTACTTTTATATAACACTACCAGAAATCTTAATGAAATCTGGTGAAGTTGATGCTATTATTCAATATGGCGTTGTAGGCTTTCAAGATGTTATGGATGATTATCTTAAATATGATAAGATTGCAAAACATGCGGAATTTCAATCTCAACCAGATGCTGTAATGGATAAAATAGCGAAGCAACTGATAACACCTCCATTAGAAAATGCAAAAAAATATTCTATTCCAATGTTATATGTAAGTCCAATGCCATTTAATAGTCCCTGGTCTAAAAGATTGAGACAAAATGGAGCGATACTTTTTAAACTATGGGATCGTCCTGTAAACGCCATAGCTAAAATTATTAACTATGTTGAAATATGTAAGAATAGAGGATTAGATCCTTCTTCAATTTTAACTAACTAAATAATTGAAAAGATAATTTAAAGAAAAACAAATAAAGAACTTAACATAATAAAATTATAATCATGCTAAAAGAAAAAGCTAGAAATTTTAAAATCATTTTTAATAAGTTCTGGACTAAAAAGATCTTTAAATTTGCTTTTTTCATCCATTTTTTCTATTTTATATTTGGCCTCATTTTAACTTTGATTTTTTTTAGGGAATTTAATGATTTTTTAGTTTATCATAATGTAGGAAGAATATTCCTTGAAGATATAAAGAATTTATATGATCCTTCAAATTATTTATGGCCATATAGATATTTTCCTCTAAGTGCACTATTATTTGTTCCTTTTTCTTTAATGCCTTTTGAACTCGCTTTTATTATGTTTAATGTATTAAATTTGGTAATAAATTTCTTTAACTGCTTGTTTATCTATAAGATTATCGGAATAATTACCCAAAACGAGAATGTTATTAAAAAAAGAATTTTCTATTTGAGTCTCTATTTAATAGCATTACCACATGCTTTTAATTATACAATGGGACAAACTAATCCCTTAGTTTCCTTATTCCTTTTAAGTGCTCTCTACTTCTTTCTAAAAAGTAATGAATTCAAGTGGAATTTATTAGGAGGTTTATTAGTTGGATTGAGCTTGAATATTAAACCAATTACGATCTTTGTAATTCCCTTTTTAATTACTTTTAGTATTACATCAAAAAGTAAAATTAATAAAAAAGAATTAAAACATACTTTTTCAAGATTATTGGGAGCTTTTATTATGATTTTATTAAATGCACCACTACTCTTAGCAATTCCAGAGTTGTTAAACGGTTTCTTAGAGATTAATTTTGTTGGAACAGAGACCTTAATAGTTAATAATTCATTTAGTATCACGAAATTGATAATAAATAGTTTATCTATGCTTAATATTGAAACTAATCTCTTACTAGATCTTCAAATTCTTATACTTATTATTATTTTAGTTTTAATCGGAGGAACTGGGTTTTTAATTTTTATGATTCGCAAAAAAGAGAAGAATTCTATACTGTATGGCTTCATTCTTGGAATTGTTATTATGCTATTAGTATACTTTGACTCTTGGGATCTTCATTTAGTAATTTTAATTCCTCTTATTATCATTTCAATAATTTATATAGAAGATTTACCAAATGAGAATAATCAATACACTTTTATACAAAATATTTCTAAAAAGAGTTTATATTTTTTTATTTTTATTGATCTTCCGATTTTTGGTTTAATTTATATACTTAAAGAAGTATTTCCTTATAATTTCATCCCAACAATATTTTTGCTCTTGTTATTCGGAAGTGTAGGAAAATTTCTCTTAACAAAAGAAACACACTTATAGGAACATTAAAGTTATTTATTGAATACCTACTATCAGAAACTTATTTATAAATAATTTCGAAAGAGATGAATTTTTTATGGAAGAAGTATATATTGGAAAAAGAAATGCTTTCATCTTTCTATTATTAATTATAAGTGTTCAAATCATAGGGATAATTTTAAGTATTATTAATAATCACTTTGGTTCGGATTTTTCAATTTATTATACAAATACCAGAAATTTTTGGTTAAATCAGGAATCTTACCAAATGGGTGACTTTTTTTACTTAAATTATTTTTACTTTTTATACGTTTGGATGTTGCTATTACCTCAAATTATAGGATTGTTTTTGCATATTTTTCTTACAGATTTAATGTTTTATTACATAATAAAAAACATTAAAAGTAATTACGAGGTGTATTGGTTCTATGCAAACTTATTCTTAATAATAATTTATTCAATTACATTTAATACGGATATTTGGATTGTATTTTCATTTTTGCTGTTTTTAAAATATAGGAGTCAATGGTATTCACCACTTTTTTTACTACTAGGATTTTTCAAGATAACACCGATATTACCATTTGGAATAACGCTTTTGATTATTTTATTTTTTGAGAGAGAAACATTTATTAAAATATTGCCAAGTTTATGTCTTATTTCTCTTATTATTATAATTTCATTTCTAACTAGTTCTGGATTAATAAGTAGTGTTTCAGATTTTGGGGAAAATTTAATAGGAAACATGGGAATCATTGTATTTTTCCAACCTCCTCATTTCTGTTGGTGGTCTTTTCCTATAATGGTGTATACACAATTTAAAGGTATTAGTATTAAGTTCTCTAAAAAAATTTGGATTGTTTATACATTTATCACCCTTTGCTATGGCTTTTACATATTCATCATGAGTTCTTCTGTTCTCTCTAATTATTTGTTTGGTAGTTCTTGAGAAGGAGTATTATAAAACTACTAAAAATCTTATAACAAAAATACTTATTTTATAATTACTGTTTACATTATCATATTAAACCAAAAATAATTTTCTCGATTAACGATGAATATCTTATCATTAGATATTTTAGCTTGTCCTATTGATAAAAATTTTCCATTTAAATTGTATATTTTCTCTTTTAGTACAAATCCAGAAGAAATAAAGAATTTTTTATCTCTATACCTAAACAAAAGAATTAAATTCATTAATAATAAAAAAATAATCAATTTCTATAAGAGAAATGGAAATCAATATGTAAAAGATATTATTATAAATAAACAGAGTTTACTTGAAGAATATTTAAAGGATATCTTATCTAAAATTGATCTTTTAGAATATGTAATTAACAAAGCGGAAAATGCTATTATTAATGATTGCATGGAAATAATAACATCAGAAGTAAAGAATCACATTGATGCCTTTTCTCTTAGTTTAAAAGATAATAAAATTGAAGAATTATTACCTGATTTATTTCTAGTTAATACAATTCTCTCAGATTTAAAAATTGAGGCAGGAATTTTATTTTGCCAAAAGTGTAATCGTTGGTTTCCAATTTATGAGGCGATTCCTCATCTTCTTCCAGATACACAAAGAGATATGAAAGAAGAAGCTAATAGATTTAGGAATTATGCGGATTTATTCAATCAGTTTTTAGAAGAAAATAACATTCTTATTTAATTTTTTTACTTATTATGGTTATTGACCCTGCTTTTCTTAATAAGTCTAAATCTATTTCCGTTTTGATATTTTTTATTTTTTCTTTCACACCATTATAGTATCGATTAAAGAAATAAGTTTCTACAGCTCTTATAATTTTAGGGTTAACTTTTTCTATTAAATTGAAATATTTTAAAAAAAACCGTGAAATTCTATCTAAGAATTTAGGACTTAGAGGAATCTGTGAAAATGTATAATACTGTATCATTTTCAAATTATTTTCCCTTAGTAATTTAAATACATCTCTTATATCGTATTTTCTATAATGTCCAAAGAATTCGTCATAATAATTAAAAAATTCAGGTCTTAAAGGAACAGATATAACAAATAATCCTCCGACTTCTAATAGTGAAACAATCTGTTGAATCGCCTTAATATCATTCTCAATATGTTCCAAAACATCAAAACAAAAAACACAATCAAATACTAAATCTTTAAAAGGGAGAGCTGTTAAATCAGCAACAATACATTTATCTGAAAACTCTGTTAAAGATTTTAATGAAACTTCTGAAATATCGATGAAATAACCTGTTTTTAAATCTATTTTCGGATAAGATCCGCATCCAATTTCTAAAAACTTTGAGCAATTGAAATTCTTTTTAATATAATCATAAAGTGAAGTCTCATTTTTCACTTCAATATGTGCCCAGAATAAATTATAAATATCCTTGTTATATTTCTGAATAAGATCGTCTTTTTCTTCAATCATTTTCATTATTAAAATGCTATTAGTAGCTTATTATATTTAGAAAATTCTATGTCTATAAATGTAAATAGTTAGATTAAATTAACGGAAAATAAACATTAAATGCTAAATATATGAATATAAAATTTAAAAAGATAAAATTAAAATATTTAATTTTAAAACTAATCCGAAATTAACACAATAAATATGCAATTTTATTAAAAAGAGGCGTTATTTATTTCAGACGTAAGAAAAAAACTATGGAAGCCTTCCAAAGAATGGATAGAAAAAGCGGAAGTATCCAAATTTATTGAACTTGTAAATAAAAAGTATGACCAACACATTAAGGATGGAAAAGCCTTATATAAATGGTCAGTTCAAGACATAGAACATTTTTGGGCTGCAATGTGGGAATTCGGAGGAATCATTACTTCTAAAGATTATGATAGCGTAATTGAAGATATTAATATATTTCCAGGGACAAAATGGTTTCCTGGAGCAGAATTGAACTTTGCAGAGAATCTATTAAAGTATAAAGACGATCAATTAGCTTTTATTTTCCAAGGAGAAACAAAAAAGACGGTTAAAATAACTTATAAAGAGCTAAATAATACCGTTGCAAAATTAGCGAAATCACTACGTCAAATGGGCGTTAAAAAAGGTGATCGAATTGTATCATATATTCCAAATTTAATTGAAACACCCATTGCTATGTTAGCCACGACTAGCATTGGAGCAATATGGGCATCTTGCGGTGCTGAACTTCAATCAAACGCGGTAATTGACCGATTTGGTCAAATTGAACCCAAAGTTCTTTTTGCAGTTGATGGATATTATTATAGAGATAAAGTCTTCGATACCATTCCAAATACAAAAGCAGTTGTTGATGCAATTCCTTCAATTGAAAAGGTTGTAGTTGTCTCTTATGCATCAGATGGAAAACCTGATATAAGTGCTATACCAAAGGCAGTTCACTGGGAAGATTTTATTTCCAAAGAGGAAGCTCCAGAAATGCTTTTTGAGCAAGTGCCATTCGATCATCCCGTTTATGTTATGTTCTCATCTGGTACCACGGGAAAACCAAAATGCATGGTTCAGAGTGGTGGAGGAGTGCTTATAAATCATTTAAAGGAATTAATTTTGTCTACAGATTTAAAACGTACTGATGTTATTAATTATATTACGGCTCCAAGTTGGATGATGTGGAATTGGTTGATATCCTCTCTAGCAGTAGGAGCAACTATCTTTCTTTATGATGGAAATCCGCTCTATCCTCACAATTTAAGAATGTTTGAACTAATTGAGAAATATGGAATCTCAATATTTGGCGTTTCAGCTACTTATCTTCATTACCTCATGGGGCAAGGAGAAAAACCAAAAGAAAAATATAATTTATCATTATTACGTGAGATCTCACAAACTGCAAGTACCTTAAGCCCAGAAGGTTTTGAATGGGTTTATAAGTGGATTAAGAAGGATCTATACTTTAATTCTATTTCAGGGGGAACAGATATAAATGGATGTTTTGCTGGAGCACTTCCGATTCTTCCAGTTTATTCTGGTGAATTGCAGGGAAAAGCATTAGGTATGAAAGTTCAAGCTTATGATGAAACGGGAAAGCCTGTACAAGATGTTCAAGCAGAACTTATTTGTGAAGCTCCTGCTCCTTCAATGCCTATTTACTTTTGGGGTGATGATGAGAATATGACAAAATACAAAGTTGCTTACTTTGAATTCTACAAGGATCAAGGAATAAACGTTTGGCGACATGGAGATTGGATCGTAGAACATAGTGATACAGGAGGGATAACATTTTGGGGTCGATCAGATGCAACATTAAAGCCATCAGGGGTTCGCATCGGTACATCAGAGATTTATAATGTTGTAGAACAGCTCCCAGAAGTAGCAGATAGTTTAGCTATTGGGCTTCCAGATGAACAAGGGAATGTTAATATCATCTTATTTGTACAACTTATTGAAGGCAAAGAATTAACTGAAGATCTCAAAGATCAAATTAAAAAAACAATTAGATCAAAAACATCCCCTAGACATGTTCCTTCAAAGATTATACCCATTCCTGAGGAAGGTATTCCGTACACATTTTCGGGTAAAAAGGTGGAAATTGCAGTCACTAAAATTTTACGAGGAATATCAGTAGCTAATCGCGGAGCCCTTCGCAACCCAGAATCCCTAGATTTCTACATGGAAATGAAGGATAAGCTTCAATAATTAAAAATTTTTTTTTATTTATTAATTAGATTTATTCAGACATAAAACAATAGCCATATACATAAGATAGTTTCAAATAAAATTGCTGATATACCGATACCTGCTAGGAAATTAAGTTATTTTGTTTTAGGTCTTACAAGTTTTAATCCATTAAAAAAGCCAACGGAAACGCTGGTAACAATTCCTAACCATCCAATAAAAGGAGATATTAATCTCCGAACACAGAATAAAAATCATTCAGTTAAAAGACTATTGGGTCCAAAATAAATGCAATATTAATATTTCATTAAATCCTTTTTAGTCTGGAATGTTACAAAAATAGCAAGTATCCCATTTAAAAATTTTTAAAGAAGAATTGACATCAATTTTTTGTACGCCATCAAGCGTTTGAATATTCTCTCGAATAAAATTCCAAAGTTCCTTTTC
>JBHLNZ010000007.1:0-81730 GCA_048941015.1 Promethearchaeota archaeon
GATTATGTTGCCGATTTTAGAAATAATCTTATTTTATCCTTTAATAAAATTTTTTTAAAATTTATATTTCACTGAAATTTTCAAGAAATTTTGAATAAAAGAAAGTAAGATTCAAAAAATTTTTTAACTTTGTTACATTCTAGTTCTCACTAAGTAGAAAATATAATTCTAAAAGACTTAGGACGCAAATTAAAGCGGTTTCAATATAGTATAGATATTGAAATGAATTTAACATCCATTAACCTTAATTTCGCATTCTTAGCCTTTAGAATATATTTTTAATTAAAAAATATAAGACAATACGGTGAAAATATGTGAGCGAAAAAGGAAAAGTTGTCGTAAAGGCTCTCGTGACAGGTGGAAGTGCTTCAGGTGGACCACCTATAGGTCCGGCTGTAAAATAATTCGTCTAGAATATTTAGTTAAAGGACCTACAGGTATCAATATTAAAGATGTGGTCGACGCAGTTAACGAGAAAACTATGATCTTTAGAGGTTTGACCGTTCCAGTTAGAATTGAGTGTGATCCTGAAACAAAAGGATTCGAGATTTTTGTTGAAACTCCTTCTACTGCATCATTGCTTCTCAAGGAATTAGGTGCTGAAAAGGGAAGTGCTGCTTCTTCAGAAACAAAGGTGGGTAATTTAACATTAGACCAAATAATGAATGTTGTTGAAGCTAAAAAAGATACCTTTTTAGAAAAAACGTACAAAGCTGCAGTTAAAACAGTGTTAGGTACAGCATTATCAATTGGAGCTACTGTTGAAGGCGAGGATCCACGTAAAATTCAAAAAATGATTGACGATGGAGATTATGATGATAAAATTAAGGGGGAGATATAAATTATGAAAATCGATGATAAATTGTTAAAAAAGTCTGTAAATGCTGCTATACAAATGTCTGTAATCAAAAAAAAAGGATTAAAAGATAAAATAAGAAATTTTGATGAAACTATTGATTTCATAGTTAATTTAAAAGATCTCAATTTGAATGATCCAAAACAAAGAATTGACAAAGAAATAATATTACCTTACAATGTTGTGTCAAAAAATCTACCAAATTTATGTGTTATCGCTTCTGATGAAATTTTATTGGAAGCTAAAAAGCTTGGTCTCGACACCCTTGATGAGGAGGGTTTAGTTAAACTTAATAATGAAGAGAAAAAATATAAGAAAAAATTTGTAAAGAAGTATGATTATTTTGTTGTAGAAGATAAAATGATGCCAAATGTGGCTCGATATCTAGCAAGATTCTTAGGTCCTATTGGAAAAATGCCAAAACCTTTTCCAAGTGGATATGGTATTATTTCAAATCCTGAAGATCTAAAGGTTGCTATAGAAAGGTATTTAAAAATAGTTCGCATTCAATTGAAGAAATCTCCACAGGTACAAGTTAAAGTTGGAAAAAAATCAATGGAAAATGAAAAAATTTTCGAAAATACGAAAGCAGTTGTAGATTATATTGCTGATCAAATGCCTCATAAATATAATAATATTAAGTCGATGTTTTTGAAAACAACAATGGGTCATCCAATAAAAGTGGATGAGCAATATTTAAAGAGTATAGAGGTGTAAAAGATTGATTGGAAAGAAAGATATACCTCAATGGAAATCAGATGAAGTAGCTCAATTGGTTGATTTATGTAATCAATATAAAACTATAGCTATTATAGAGGTTGCAAAATTAAATGACAAACAAATTCAAGAAATGCGAAAAATTTTACGAGGAAAAGCAATAATAAGAATGTCTAAAAAGAATCTACAATTAAGAGCTATAGAAAAGTTTAAAAATGAGTCTAAGAAAAAGAATTTAGAAGAATTAGAAAGAAATATCCCTGGACAAGCTGCACTTTGTTTTACTAACATGGATATCTTTGAATTAAAACAAGTGTTTAATAATAACCTCAGGATGGTCCCAGCTAAGCCTGATGAAATTACACCTGTAGATATATGGGTTCCTGCTGGTGACACAGGTTTACCAACAGGTCAAGTTATATCTGAGTTAAATATGACTTTAAGATTACCAACACGGATTCAAAACGATACAATTTGGGTTAGAGAGGACACTCAAACTCACAAAGCGGGAGATTTTGTAAACGTTAAACAAGCGGCAGTATTAAAAAAATTAGGAATAAATCCAATTAAATCTTTAATAAGAATAAAATTTGCATGGAGCGATGGAGATATATTTTCAGAAGATATAATCTACATGGATATTGAAGAATTACAGAAAGATTTTATTTTAGCTTATAGTTCTGCTCAGAAACTTGCTTTAGAAATAGGAATAATTGATGATGAAACTATAAAACCCTTAATGCAAAAGGCTTATAGAGAAAGTTTAGCTGTTCTTTTTGAATTGCCAATATATTTCGAAGAATTGAAGAATGAGTACTTTGCAAGAGCAATTGCTAATGCAAATCTTTTAAATTCAATGATTTTTGGAGAAGGTATACAAGCAACGTTAAAAAAAGAAGAAAAACAAGAAAAAGGAAAAGAAGCAAAAGAAGAACCTGAGGAAGAAGTTGGGATAGGTTCATTATTTGGATAATAAAAATTAATATACTTTTTTGAAGATATAAAGAAAATTAAAAATTAATAATTAAAAATGAGAAAAAGAGGTTAAAAAAATGGAAAATGTTTATGCTGCTCTCTTACTTCATAAATTAGGTGGCAAAATCACTGAAGCAAACTTAGAAAAAGTTTTAAAAGCAGCGGGTGCAGAAGTCGATAAAGCGTCATTAACAAAGTTAGTTGCTGGCTTAAAGGGAGCTGATATCGATAAGATACTTAAATCTGCTGTAACTCCAGTAATGACTGCTCCAGCAATTAGTGGAGAAGCTGCTAAAGTGGCACCAAAAGAAGAAAAGAAGAAAGAAGAGGAAACAGAAGAAGAGGAACCTACAGGTATTGGAAGTTTGTTCTAAATGGATTATCATTTTCATCATGTTTTGCACGACTCCCTCATACCATCTCAAACTTTGAATTTTATATTAAAAGTGCGATGATTTGTAGGAAAAAAATTAATTTTTTATTTTTTATTTTTTAGTAACTTATAAAATCAATCAAATGGAATAAAATTTGAATTTGTTAATCATAAAATTATTTAAACAAATAGAAGCTTAAATCAAAAACTTTTTTTTGAAATTCAAATTTTTTTTAGTTACATTCATCTATTTTAAATACTTAAAAATAACATAATTATTAACAATTCAGAATTAGTTTAACAGTGAGCTCCCATGGCTGGTAAGTTTCTAAAATTTTTCGCTCCATTTGTTCGTGTAATGCCTGAAATTAAACAACCTCAAAGGGAGGTAAGTTTTAAAGAGAAATTTATATGGACCGCTGTTGTATTAATTGTTTACTTAATAATGTCAAATATCCAATTGTTTGGAGTCAATGTAGCAGATACAACTGATTATTATTACTGGTTAAGAGTAATTTTAGCGAGTCAGAGAGGTACCCTTACAGAATTAGGTATTGGCCCTATTGTTACAGCAGGACTAATTATGCAGTTATTATTGGGTTCAAGGATAATAAAAGTTGATATGAGCGATCCTTACGATAGAGCTATGTTTAGTGGAGCTCAAAAAGTATTTGCAATGATATTAACGATTATTAATACCGTGTCTTATCTTTTAGGAGGTGCTTTTGGAGCTTTAGATCAATTAGGTATAGTAAATGCCACTTTTATCTTCCTGCAATTACTTTTTGCAGGTTTAATTATTATTCTTTTAGATGAGCTATTACAAAAAGGATGGGGTCTTGGAAGTGGCGTCTCTTTATTTATAGCAGCAGGAGTTTCAGGTCAAATATTCTGGAATAGTTTTAGTTTTATACAGGGTCCTGATGGTGCCGCAAGAGGAATTCTAGTTGCATTCATTCAAGCCTTTACTGATCCTGATGTAAATTTGGGAGATTTGTTCTTAAGACCAGCTTTACCATCAATATTAGGAAGTATTACAACGCTACTTATTTTCACTATTGTTATCTGGTTTGAATCTACTCGAGTCGAAATCCCATTGACATATAGAGGTTATCGCGGTTTTAAAGGTAAATATCCAATGAAACTATTATATGTATCTAACATTCCTGTTATTCTTGTGAATGCTTTGTATGCTAATTTTCTATTCTTTGGTCAATTAATTGCAGGTCCAAATTCAGGTTTACGCAATTCGAATACAGAATTTTGGCTTGATTTACTGGGTAAGTTTGAACAATCATCTGCTGGTGTTTCTCAGGGTAATTATCTTGTTCCAACTGGAGGTTTACTCTATTATCTCTCACCACCTCAGGGAATTGAAGCGTTATTAAACGATCCTTTGAGAGGAATCATATATTTAGTCATATTCATTTTTCTCTGTGTAATGCTTGGCCGAGTATGGGTTGAAGTTAGCGGACTCGCTCCAAGAGATATTGCAGGTCAAATAATTGATTCTGGAATGTCTGTACCAGGATTTAGGACCTCTGAAAGAATAATTGAAAGAATTTTAAAAAGATATATACCAACTTTGGTAATCTTGAATGGTATTATTATAGCAGTAATGAGTTTCTTTGCAGATTCTCTAGGAGCATTAACTTCAGGTACAGGACTTTTAATTGCTATCGGGATTGTACATCAGTATGCTGAAACAATTAGTAAAGAGGTCGCAGCGAGTCAATATCCTGGCATGAGAGCTTTTCTTGGATTAGATTAAGGCAAATCATTTTATACTTTTTATATTTATTTCTTAATCATTACGAAAAATACTTTATATATTCAACTTCCTCTCTGTTTTTATGTTTTAAAAAAACAAAGTCTCAAAAATATCTATAAGCTATCGCAGAAATAATTAATTATAAATCTATAAATTAATATGAAACATTTAAAATTGTATTAAAATTATCTAAATATAAGTATGTTTTTTATTATTGCGCAAGGAGCAAATGCTTTCGTAGAATGGATTACATATCCGCCGGGTTCAATGATATTCATCCTTCTATTAGCTACAGGTACTGCGCTCATTAGTACTGGTTTAACAAAATGGCTTGTTGATACCGATGAGATTAATAGAAAACAGGTTTTGATGAAAGCACATCAAGAGGAAAAAGCCAAAATAATTGAAATTGCTGAGATAGACCCAGAACGTTATAGAAAATTACGGAAGAGATGGGAACGTAAAGATGAAATGTTTAAGCAAACACAACAAAAAATGGGTCTACAAAGATTAAAACCAACATGTATAACGTTCCTTCCTATGATTATTATATTTGGAGTATTAAGATCAATATATTATCCTGGAGGACTTCCTTACCCTGTTGCTTTATCACCAATGAATGCAAATGATGTACCCCTAATTGGACAAATGTTGTCAGCTCGAACTGGTAATAATATTTTTCCTTGGACATTATTCGTTTATGGAATTGAATTAATCATTACAATAGATTTTGGATGGATAAATTTTACAGCATGGTATTTTCTTTGTAGTTTTGGTATCAACACACTTATCCAGAGACTTTTAAGATTACAAACCCAAGCAGTTGGTAGTATGGAACAGATGATGGGAGGAACACGAGCAAAAGCATTAGAATTTCCTAATATTTAGTATTTTTTTTGTAACCTAGATCTATATTATCTATTTCTTAAATTTAGGATTAATAGTAATTATAAGGAATAGAAAAAGTTAAAAAAGCGCAACGGGAGGGACTTTCGAGTGTCACGTAGTGTGATTATTTTCGAACCCCCGAGTGCAAAGCACACGGGCTTTCTGGAAGAATAATAACTCCAAGCCCGCGCCGTACCAGGCTAGGCAACCGTTGCACTTCAATTTATTAATTTTTATTTTTAAATTACAGATCTTCTTGTTATTTAGTTGGGATGGGAACAGTTTCATTCATTTTTTTTTCTAATTTTGCTTTTTTGATTGCTGCTGTTATATCATTATGAGAGGCTCCTTTTTTTATAGCAACTGTTTCTTCTATTGGTTCAATATGCTTATAATTTGCTCTTCTTCTTCTCACTTTTAAGCCATCTATCAAAATGTAATTTTTATCAATGATATCTACAACAACACAATAATGTCCTGCTTCTCTTCCCATTGTTTTGACACAAATCCTTCCTATATCATAAACGCTCATATAATTTGTCACCAAATTATCTAAATAAATATATACTTACTGATTTTTTTAGTCAGTAAAAATGAACATATCTTTAGTAAATTAAGAAATAAATTTAGAAATAAATTTTTTATGGTTTTTTATTCTTAGCTTCTTTAAAAATAGAAATAATTTTTTCTAATACTTCTTCAACAGTTAAATTTTCAGTATCAATTACTAAATCGTGTAATGCATATATAGTATTAATATCACTTAAATCTATATTATATAATTCTTTGTAACGCTTTAGTTCTGAAGTTTCTCTAAGTAATGTTTCCTTTAATTTTTTTTGAAAGGAACTCTCATCTCTGTCAGTCATTCTTTTGACTCTTGATTCTATAGAACATTTCAGATGAATTTTAAAATCAGCAATGGAATTTAGGATATGACCACTCAATTGACTATCAATTATTATGTTATCTTCTTTTGCTTTCTCAATGGTCTTTTCATCCAATTCTCTATCGATTTCAGGATGGTTTTCAACATATTTTGAGAATTCTTCTAAACTCATGTTTTTTTTCTTTGCAAATTCTCTAAATATTTCTCCAGTGGAGTAATATTGTAAGCCAAATTTTTCTGCAAGTAATTTTGCAATTGTTGATTTTCCAGTCCCATGGAGTCCTGAAATTGCAATAATCATTTTTGAATTCAATACTATTGAATAATTTCTAAAAGAAAAATCTAAGTTTTTTTATATATAAAAAACTATTATACCAAATTTTTTTAAAGAAAATTCAGGGAATCGTTAAATTTTTGTACTCCAAACCTTTTCTTTAATAAGATTTTGTAAGCATTTAGAACAGTACTTTCCACTTTCTATACGATTAGCTCTTCTAGAAGTAAGATTTGTTTGTTTCATCCTACGTGTTTTCAATCTTGGGATTGATTGGAGAGGTTTTTTACAAATAGAACAGTGGGCTTTTTTAGGTTTCCTTCTCCAATAATGCGTTACATTTTTATTTCCAGGAGTCTTTAAACCTTTTCGAGCTTGTGCCTTTGATCGTAAACCTGGTCTTGGCAAAAAAAACTACCTTCTATTTCGTGTTCGAAGCAACTTTTATTAATTAAGATTTCAAATAAATAAAACTTAATTAATTTTATGATTTTACTAAATCTTCATATTTAATTTATTTATAAATTCTTTATAGATTTGGTACAAATCATTTCCTATAGAATCTCTTAATTTTTGGCTTTTTTCAAGTTTATGAATATTCTTTGTAATATTTTTATCGATTTGTTTTACTTTAAAAGTAATTTGCTCCAAACCAGGAAATTTCTCCAAATTATTTATTAATTCTTTAGATAAATTTGTGATTAAATTGCTATTGATTACTTCTAATTTTAGAGCATCCAATAATGTGATAAAAGAAGATGTTATTTTAGAAGTAATTCCTGGAAGCTCAAACATGGAAGAGTTGAGACTTTTTGCGGGTTTTAATTTTATAATATAATTAGATTCTATAAAATCATTATCAAAATTTACTGATGTGTAATTATTTATGATGTCTAGTGCTTCATAATATTTCTCTTTAAAATTCATTCTTTCTAACAATTCTAAAAGGAGCAAATTATTCTCTTTCAAATTAAAGTTGATTCTCAATAAATCATTAAAAGAATTCTTAATAGATTTTTGAAAAAAAGAGTTTTTTAACTCACCATTTTGGAATTTTTGAAATAAGTTCAATATCAGATTTACGACGGCATAAATTTCGGACTCAATTTCTGAAAAGTTAGGAGTATGTATGTTTTTATCTTCGTTCATTTGAAGGAAAAAAGAAGAATTGAATATAATTATATAAAAAGAAGAGTTGGAGTTAATAAATTTATCCAATAATAGTCGGACGTAAAAAATAAAATAATATAGCTACTAAAACTCCTATAATTAAAGATGAAATCAAAACTCTGAATGTAGAGGAATTTGATAGTTCTCTTATAGAGAGGGCGATCAAAAAGGGTACCCAGATAGCTATCGTGAGCGCATCAATGATATGTAAAATGGTCCAAGTTGGGGAATTAAACATCGGATAGAATACTGATGGATTAAAAAAGCTACCATCTATAGATACAGTAGGAAATGCTGCTAATACAATTAAGATCTCTATTAAATTGATCAATAAAAAAGGAGTAAAAGCACAAAACATCATTTTATATTTATGTGCTTGTTGTTGTTGTAAAGTGCCTCCTCTATAAATACTAAAGGGACTCATTTCTTCTTCTCGATACTTTACTTCTTGTTGTCCTACTCCAAACCTTGCCTCTAATCTTTCAGAAAAATTCACTGCGATATTTGCTCCTCTTGAAAATAACCATATCATAATTACTCCAAAAATAAAATAAAAAATTGCTCCAAAAATAAAGAATGCTAAAAAAATTGATAGATTATATAATAAAATAATGGGAGGAAAAGCAATATTAACTACATTAAAATGGGAGAAAAAAGCTAGTCCTAATAATCCATAAAGTAATGAATTAAATAATAAAATATAATAACCAGGAGATTTTTCTCTTTTATGATTAATATCCCAAAAGGCTCTATTTGGTTTTATGAATAACCAAAAAACTTTTATATACCATGGAGCTGGATTTATCCATTCAGATTCTATTCTTTTAAAAATCGAATAATTTTCTATTTTTTCAGTCCTTAATCTTTTACCACAGAAAGCACAAACAAAAGAATCTATTCGATTATCATTTCCGCATCTAGGACATCTATTGATTGCGGTCGAGGCCATTTTAATTCAGTACTTTTTAAATTTTTATATAAGTCATATAAATTTAATCATTTAAAAATTTCTTCAATAACTTAATTTTTAGTTTAGTGTATTATAAAACTCTTTTAATTTATTATATTATTATGAAAAAAGTATGAATTCTATTTTATAGTACCTATTACTCAAATTTTACTATATAATAATTGTTTCCTTTTATTATTTCATACTTTCGATGAGTGAATAATTTAATTAATTCTAAATTAGTTTTAGTATGCATTGTTATTTCAGATACTTTAATACTTGAAGGTTCTTTAATATAAGCCATTATTGGGATTAATTGATCACTAAGATAATTGTCAACAGGAATTTTATTTTTTATATATTTTAACAATTCATATGAGGCTCTTTTTCCTAATTTCTCCGATGAAATTTGTTTTTCGCCTAAAATTGTACCAGAGGATATAATTGCTCCAGTATCTGAAGTAGACCATAGAGATAGACCAACACCAGGACTTAATGAATCTACCCATTGATGAGTAATATCAGTCTTAACATTAATATGCCTCTGTAATTCACTTAAGATACTTTTTTTGATCCTACTCTCAATATCACGTCCTTCCTTTTTAAGATGGTTTGATAATATAATTTCACCATTAATCTTATTAATATTACCGAGTTCTAGGAGATTTATAGGACGTAAATTATTTTTTGGCAAATAAATAGTACATAATGTTTGAGCTCCCCCTTTAGGAAAAAATCCGTGTTTCTTAATATCAATATTAATTTTTATTCCTGCCATCCTATAAATTTGATATGTAACATTCGTAAGGTAATTAAGACTTGGAGCCCATTTACCAAAGGTTCCGCCTCCATTTAGCTTTATTTCAATTTTCTCAGGATCAACAAATCCTAAACATACTATCTGAATAGGTTGAAGTAATAAACCAATACTTGCAGAAGTATTAATATTTACATTAATTCTTTCTTTAAATTTGGAATTAGGTTCAAATTTTAAAATTTTTGTTCCTATTTGCATTTCTTCCTCAGGAGAAGATAATTTACTCCCCGTTAAATCAGCTAATGTTTTTAACCCTAATAAGTGCTGTAATCTAAGACCTGGTTTAGGTCTATTAGCACGAATGTTGGTGATTTTAATGGGTTGATTGTATAATACTGAGAATGCAGCACTTATACGGATAATTGCCCCACCCCCTTCTCCAAATGATCCGTCTATATTGAGATATCGAGGATTGATCATTTTTCATTAGCTTTTTTAGAGTATAACTTTATTCTATTAATTCCATCGAATTTTTCAATTAGAATCCTTACCTCCTTAGGAACTAATGATTTCCATTTATCATTATTTTCCCTTATTAAGTTTCTAATTTGATTGCCATTATATTTATTTTTGAAGATCGTTATTTTATTCCCAAGACTATATCCTTCATTCTGAAACAATGTTCTTACCCAATCACTATTGGAAAATAATGTGTTGAAATTTCCAACAATTGATATTGCATGATTGACCCATAATTTTGCATTAAAGATATCTGGAATTTGATAAATTTTATATTTCTTTTGAGAAATCTGCCTTTTTTTTAAAGCAGCTTCAATAAATGACTTTCTTTCATCACCCGTAAACGGATCATTGAATGTATGAAAGATTTGAGAGCTTCCTATTCCTATTTTAATTTGATTATAATTTTTCAAAATTTTATTGATAACATATATATGTCCATGGTGTAATGGTTGAAATCTTCCTATAAATAAACCAATTTCATTAATATTATTTTTATTTTCGCTCAATTCTCTTTTATTCTTGAAAAGAGCTCTCAAATCAGAACTTAATAATTTCTTCCAAATGTTTTTTGAATAATCAATATATTTCTCTCTTTCTAATATATTAACTAGTTCTGATTTCGTATAAAAACGACTACCATTAGGATCTAATTCATCTGCATTTGGATCAAGAGTAACATTATGATCTACTAATCCTACAAAGGTATATGCGATTTCGGTTGTTTTTTGATTTTCTTCCGCTTTTAAGTCATAAAAATGTAACTCCTTTATTGATTTATAAGAAATCCCAAATTCTTCTTTAAGTTCCCGTTTTGCATCCTCCTTTATATCTTTTAAGTTTAGATTTTCTTTATATATAACATGTCCTGAAGCAGAATCTGTAAAATAATTAGGAAAACTCTCCTTTTTTGCGCCCCTCTTTTGAACTAAGTAAAGAATTTGATTATTAGGAAGGAAAGTTATTATAAATAACCTTATGATTAAATGACTTATATTTTTAAGGTGTGCTTCTTTTCTTGTCAAGGGAAAAATATATTTTGAAATTTGACCAGAATGTAAGAATTTTATATTATTATCTTTTATACAAGCTAAAATTTCATCTTCCATATTAATATCCTTAATTTATAAAGTAAAAACTAATTTATCTCCCACATTAAACCCCAGTTGTTTTGCTGCGTTTCCTAGATTTATTGAAATTTCAAGAAAATTAGTAGATCCTTTTAATAGTAATATTTTTTTATCAGATACCGCTTCAAAATGGGTAGTAAATTCTGCTTTATAGTTCCTATTATTAAGTTCAAATTGTATTATTTGCCCCTCTTCTATAACAATCGAGGAATTTTTAATTTTGTTATTTTCTAGAAGAATGTTTGTAACTCCATTTCCAAAATTGTCTACGTATTGGATAATGCATTTAATTTTTTTGTTTTTTTCTATTATTTCATACTCGAGTTGAATTTTTTTAAAATTATTAAGATCAAATTTAGGTCCGAAACTATTAAGATTAATCCCTTTTGTAATGAAAGCACTTATAGGTGCCATAATATCCCTTCCATGAAAAGTATTTGAAACAGGTTTATTAAAATACTTATCATTTTTAATATTTATACACTCTTCAATATCATTTTCAACTAACAGATTTGAAAAAACTCCATTGTTTGGACCTATAAAGTAATAATTACTTTTTGTTTTTATTAATAATATTTCCCTAGAGCTTCCAACTCCAGGATCAACTACGACGATGAATATTGTCCCTTCAGGAAAATTACGATAGATAGTATTAACGATGTAATATGCTTCAATTATTGAAAATTGCGTGATGTTATGAGATATATCAATAATCTTAACTCTTGGATTAACTTTTAAGATTAATCCTTTCATAGACGCAACATAATGAGAACCTTTTATTCCAAAATCTGTTATCAAACCTATTATGTTTGAATTAAGTTCTGCCATCATTATATGACTTTTAACTAATATTAAAAATAGATTAAAATTAAACGATTAATTTACTCTAGGTCTATTATTTTTTACTAAACTTTTGATCTACTTCATAAAAGCTTTTTAATGCTTCAGATTTTAATCGATATTCTTCTTCTTTATCAAACTCAACTAATTTCTTAGATAATTCACTAGCTTTCTTATAATTAATATATGCATTATGAAAATCTTCATTACGAAGAAAATTCCTAGCATCTTGTACTATTTTGTCTCTTTCTTTTGAAATCTCGGGAATTGTGCCAGAGAAAGTCGCTTTTTCATTTAGAGATTCTGCTACATCCATAAGATACAAACTTTCTGCAATCTCTGCTGCTTTTTTATAAGATTTAGATGCTTTTTCGAAATCCTCTAATTTTAATGCACTTTCAGCAATATTATAATATTCTGAAATTTTTTCATGCTCCTTATCTTCAACTTTTTTTAATAGGTCTTGAGCTATCTTTCTTTCACTTTTCCCTCCACTTAACATTAATTTTGTTATATTAATTATGCTTTCTTTTAGTGCAGCGGGTTTTAAGATATCTATTAAAGGTTCTAAATGTTCAAGATAAATATCTTTCAATAAGGGTTCAAATTCTTCATTCTTTAACTTCAAAAGATCAGTGGTTATTATTTCAATAGCCTCAGCAGCTCCCTTGAGTGAAGCTCTATATTTTTCAGGTTTGTCATTTTCATTCAATAAAATACCAAATATCACTCCTAATGCTCTTCTTGAAAGTTTCCCTTTAAATTTATAGATATATGAAAGAAGATTAAAATCTTGCATTTTTAAAAGATTATATTCGTCTTTTGAGTGATTCAAATTTAATCTAAGAAACAATTCGCTGGTAATTTTAAAGTTTGATTTCCCTTCTTTGAAATAGTACCCAAGCACCTTATAATCTGAAGCTAAAGGTAATAAAATCACAAAACAACCGGCAGGCATTAACTTAAAATCTCCTAAATTATTTAATTAAAATACATCTAAATTATTTAAAAATATTATTTTTAAGGTTCCTTACAACTAATAATTCTATTTGTTTCTTCTCGAATTGATTGGATAACATTTAGTAGCTGAGCATAATACAGATTGTTAGAAACAGCTTTAGCAGCTTCTTTAATAAGGTCAATTGCTTTTTTTTCTTCTTCAGTAATTGATTCGATAGATTTTTTTTCATAGAGCTCTTTTATTTCAGCATTAAAATCGTCGGCAATTTGTTGCATGTTTTCACTTGATTTCATTCGGAATTGCTTGAGAACTTCTACAATAAGTCTTATATTTTCATTTACAGAAATTGTCTCTTCTGAGAATTTTTGGGACATTGTCTGGATTGCGGTACTCATTTGATTTATCTGAGCAATAGTCCCATCTAAAGAAGCAGTTATTTGATTTATTTTATTAATCATCTCATCCAATAATCTTTCTGCTGATAATCTTTCTGCCATTTAAGTAACCATCTCACAAAAATTCTAGTTAATTTTTATACCTTATTTATAGTTTCTTCTTTTAAGTTTTTTACAGAGCTAATTGCTTCTGAAAGAAGTAAATTTACCGTGTCTTGATTAAGTATTTCACTCGATAACTTTTCAAACTCTTCAAGCTTTTGAATTAAATTACTAATAGCATCAATACCTAAACCTTCTTGAACTTTTCTTAATTCTTGTTTAGTAGTTTCACCGATTTCTGCTAAAACATTGATATGCTTGTTTTGTGTAATGTCTATTTCCTGAGTGAATTCCTTTAATTTCTCATTTAAATTTGTGATTTTTTGTTCAATATTTTGATTCAAACCATCTAAAGATGATTTTAAACCTTGTATTGCTTGACCTAGTTGAGCGATTCTTGTATAAATCGAGTTTAACAGATCTGTAAGCATCTCTGCCAAATTTGACACCTATATTTTTTTTTGGTTTTAAAGTATTTTCTTATAACAAACTTAATTATTAATATAACAGATTACACCAATAAAAAAATTTTTATGTTTTTGTGTTTTTTGACTTTATAATATAGATATATTTAGAACTATACCACGGGCCATTTGCTTAGCTTGGTTATCATGGTTTTCTTCAGCTTGGCCAACAAGCGCAGGTCTTATAATTGACCAATGGACAAACAATAAACATTTAGTGTCCATGTTAGTAAAAACCTGAGATCCGGGGTTCAAATTACTTAAACAAAACGTTTGTGTATGAAATTCCCCGATGGCCCATTCTCTTTTTCTGAAAATGATTATAAAATAAGAAAAAAGAACTTTATTTATCCAAATTAGTAGTTATCAGATTAAGAAGCCATTTCTTTATTTGCATAAGGTTTTTCAATAAACCACTAACAAGATTTTCAGGAAAATTTTTTTCTTGATCTAGATTTTGAACTGTAGTCATCCATTTATTAAGTGCTAATTGGACTAAACTAGCACCTTCTGCTTCCATAAACATTGGAACCACAGCGGCACTCTCTCTGGCATCTCCTATAGCGAAATAAATTTTTCGATTAAAGTCTTTTAACATAACAAAATTAGCACACTCATCAATTTTCCTTTCTACCAAGATCATCTTTAAAATTTGAGTTTTAATATCGCTTTCTTTACTGATAAAATTTTCTTTACGCTTTTTAAGGCGTGGTTGGATTTCATTTATTAATTTATTACCAGTAGTTCCACTTGGAAAATATTTTGTAACTTTTAGTAACTCCTCTAAAGCTTCAATAGAAGTAAACTTTTTAGTGTTCGAATAAAGAATAGCTAATGATCCAACTGTAGACTCACTTTGAGATAACTTAATATGAATTGTTCTCATATTAATAGAATTACACGTGTGGTACGCTAATTCGAATAGCTCTCGTTGAGTTAAATTTCCATAATTTTCTTCAAACTGTTTGAATTGCCATTGGGTCGTTATTACGTTGTTAAACTGATTTAAAAGTCGATTTTCCATCTTTCAACAAATCCGCGAATATTTAATAATATATAGTCCTTTTCATTTTTCAGTGTTTCGATCATTTATATTTTGTGTTATTATTCTAAATTATATTAGAAAAAAATTTTGTTTAAATAAATTATCATAGAATTTAGATATAATTTATTACTGGGTTATCTGTTGATAAGCTTTTTCAAATCTTTCTACTGCAGATATTATATCTTCTGTTTTTGCTCCTATCGCTGCATTCATTACTATATAAGGGGTAGTAAAGTCTTTACAACATGTACCAAATGTATTTTCCTCAGGATTATAAACTCTTGGTCCTGTTACCCTCAAATTATAAAGAGCGCCTCCGAGGGCACTAAGTTGATCTTTTTTAAGATTACTCAATGAAACAGCAACAGCTACAGGATTGAATACCTTTAATAATCTTTCGTTAATTTTCTCAGCAATATAGCTTAGTCTCTGTTCAAGTATTTTCCTATTACTTTGTTGTTCCTCAATTAATTTTTGATATCCTTTTATTCCTAGAGAAAGACAAGAAATAAGAAAGTTTACAACAGGAGTGGCAGAGGCACGTCCCGCATAAGTTCTACTGATCTTGGTAATGATTTCTTTACTGGAAGATGCAATTAATGCCCCTCCAACAGGAGTAAGAAAATTTTTGTCTGTGGATTGAATTATGGCATCTACACGGCCAGAATCTATAGCAGATCTAATTAATTTCATCCAATCAGGACTCTGAACTCCATAAGCATTAACAACTATATGTACCAAGTCATTTTCTTTAGCAAGTTTGCTAATTTCTTTAATATCATCATTTTCTCGAGGTGGAAAAAAGCTTGTTAAAGAAATTACAGCAAAACAATTCTCATCTAAGTGGTTTTTAATATCATCAACAGGTATTCTTACTGCATCTCCAAAGATTTTTCCTTCTATTATTTTTTTTTTAACTCCCATTAAATCAAGTCCCTTTAGAAGAGAGCTATGATCTATCTGAGGTAGTAATACTGTTCTTTTATTTTCAAAATTTTTATTATTCCAATTAGGTCTTAACGCTCCAATAGTTAATCCTAGAGCCATTCCAGTACAAAGAGGTACTACTATTGCATCCTTTATATTTGGTAATCCAAATGTTTTAAGGATATTTTTTGCTAAATAATTCGAAATTTCGTACATTATTGAAGCTCCAGGAGCTTTTGGTTGAGGAGCAGTAAGAAATCCACTCCTACCAACCCCGTGACAAAACCCGGCTGATGTTGTTAAATGTAACTTAGATGCTATTCTCGCTTCTCTTTCACCAACTCTTGCTGCCTTAATATCCTTATCTGTATCCATATTTGAGAGGATTTTTAGTAAAAATTCAATTTGCTCATCAGTCCATGGTTCCTCTGGAACACTTTTTTGCTCAAATAAGATCTTTATTGGGTTAAGGAATTGATTCAATACTAATTGCCCTCTGTTCAGCATACTCTGGGGGATTGCTGTGCTCTTAAAATATTCAATAATATTCTTGAAATCAACCACTTTTATCACGAATTCTTAAAATTTGGCGGCCCTCGCGCGGAATCGAACCGCTATCCCTCCGCAGGATAACTGGGTTTGAAGCCCAGTGTCAGAGACCACTCTAACCGGCAAGGGCCATTTTTTAAATAATTAAATCATATTTGGATAAATCAAAATATTATTCGATTTAAATGAATCTTACTATTCTTTTTTTCTAAAATCGATTTTTAAAACTATTTAATGATTTTATCTTTAATATCTTCACAATTAACTCTTCTACATCCTGGAGTCATTAATCCTAAATTATAAACATTATCAATAAAGTTAACGATAATATGAGATGTAGCTCCAAAAATTACGTATTTCTTATCTGTTGAACTTCGATAAATGAATTTACCCACTCCTATAACATTGTCTTTTAACAAATAGGTTCTTTCCTTGTAGTTCTTTTTATTTGCAAAGAATGTTATAGGAATTTTAACTATTTCTTGTACTTCTCCAACTTGTGCAATCATTTGTTGATTTTCATCGATATATGCTACAAAAGCAGTAATTATAAACCCTTTTGGTGTAAGATGATCATCTATGCATCCTAATATGTTCACATTTGTTTTTGGAATTCCGAGCTCTTCTTTTAACTCCCTTAATGCAGTGTCTAAATAGGTCTTATCATAGTTAGGATCGAACTTTCCCCCTGGGAAAGACATTTCTCCCGAATGTTTATCTTTTTTGTTTTTTGTACGACGTATCATAACTAGATCGTAAGGTTTTTCTTTATGAGGGAGTATTAAAAAAACTACAGCTGAATTTACGAAGCCTTTATGATACATAGATAATCTATCAACAGAATCAAATTGCTTTAATTTAGTTCTAATCAGGTTTTCATCAAAGATAAAATTCATAATTAAAATTTAATATTTTTTCTTGATTTATTAGAAATCTTCAGTTATCTGGTTTCTATACTTAATGTATTTTTTGATTAACTTAATTTTATCAAGTTTAAATCTTTGCAGTCCCATATTTGAGAGATTGTAACTATAAACGCTTTCAATAAAGGTCGAAATCATATATGCGGTAGCTCCCCAAATTGTAAATTTTTTACCGTTTTCATTTTTAATATAATTAAAATAGAATATCGGGAACTTATTACCATCAATATCAACAGCTTGTTCTCTGAAATTCTTTTTTTTAATAAAGAAATCGATAGGAATTTTTACAATTTCTTGTACTTCTCTATTATCCTTAACTAACTTTTGATTTTTATTTATAAGTCCTACAAAAGGAGTGATTATGTATTTAGTCATCGTTGGGAAATCATCAAGACAACCAATAATTTTAATACTTTCTCTTTTTACTCCAATTTCTTCTTCTGTTTCTCTTAAAGCAGTCTCCTTTAAGGATTTGTCTAAATACGGCTCGAATTTCCCACCAGGAAAGGACATTTCACCTCGATGTTTTGTGCCTTTATTTGTTCTATGTATTAAAATTAATTCATAAGGTTTATTTTCATAAGGGATAATTGAGAAAAGAATTGCTGAACTAGTGAAAAAATCATCTTTTAATATTACTCTTGAAGGGGAATCACAACGTTTTAATTTTTGTGTTATTAATACTTCATTGAAAATTAAGTTAGAAATATCCATTAGTATTAGGAAAAATTTTAAGATATATTATATTTAACAAACATAATATTATATCCTAATAAAATTTTTAGTTAGTTGATATTGTTGAAACTTCCAAAGGAACTCAGAGAGAAAGGAGAACTTAGTAGCACGACAATAAAGGGAAAATATTGTTCTATAAAAGGTTGTCGTGAAATGGCAATAAGATCTCTTTCGGAAAATAAATGGAAATCATATGTAGAAAAAGCAAATCTAAACTATATCGAAAATAAGCAACATAAAATTTATTTATGCAAAAATCACTATAGAGATGCTAATAAGTTTCGAAAATCTCAAGAAAAGTTATACCAAAAGAAAGGATTCCTTGAAGATGATAAATATTATTCTAAAGAACGGAGATTTGATTAACAATTTATTAAGAACTTAAATTTTTACGGGATTAATGTCATTTGTTCATAAATTGCACCAAATATCGTGTATTCACCATTAATTAATCCCAATGTTAATAAGGATAATGCAATTAAGAGAATTATAAAACCTATTAACTTTTTTCTCATTTAAACCAAATTATATAATAATCTATTAATATTAAAATTTTAGATTTGAATCATTTCGTAAGTTTTTCTAATGTCTCAATTTTTAAATCAATTTTCTTTAACTTAAGTTCAAAATCTTTACCTTTTTCTTTATAAACTTCTTCTGAAATTTCTTTAGCAGAATATCGTCCTTTGTTTAAATTTTTTTCTGCAGATAACTCCGTTTTTTCTAATTTTAATTCTTTGATCCATAATTTCATCCCCTCAATTAAATCTATTCTCTCAGTTTCTAAATCTTCTTTCTCCTGCTTGTATTTGTCTCTTAATTTCTCGAAAGATTCTTTATCAACCTTGTGAAGCTTAAATTCTTTTGTTAAGTTTTTAAGTTGATATATTTTAGTATCGATATCATTTTTAATTCTCTGGACAATAAATGGTTTCTCCATCTTTTTATCAATATCTACTTCTTTTTGTTTGAGTTCATTAATCAAAGTCTTAATAGCATCAAGCTTTACATTAATAGATTTATTATACTCCTCGTCGTATTCATATTGTGAATCTTTTAATTCTTTTTGAAGATCCTTGAGTTTATCAGACAGAATCTGTTTATTTAATTGGATATCGTTATATTCGATATAAAGAATCATTTGTTCTTTTACTTCGAAAGGAAGGGGTTTTTCATATTTTTCTTGTTCTTTTTTAGCTTTCTTCCTTTTTTCTTTCTTTTCAACGAATATCTCCTCTTCTGATTCTTCTTCTTCTTGTTCTTCAATAGAAAGTGCTTTTTGGGGAACTTTTTGTTTTATACGTTCTTTTGGGGTTTTTGTTGTTTCTGTTGTATCTGTTTGCTTTGACGGTGACGGCTTTTCGGATTTAGATAAATCTCTAAGGACAGGCTTTCCACATATAATGCAAAATTTATCAGTTTCTTTTAAAGGATTGCCGCAATAAACACAGTATTTAGCCATATTAAATCCTACTTTTTTTAATTTATTTAATAAAATGGTCTTATAATTTAAATAAAATATATTTAATTAAACTTTACTGGAGTCCAATTTTTAGAGTTTTTATAAAGAAATATTGAAGATATTTATTAACTTGATTCTTTCTAACCTTAAATAAAGTTAATTTGAAATAAATTATTAATCATATTAAAACCCTTATTTAAGAAATAATACATTTCAATGGCAGAACTAAAAGATAAGATTCCTGTTCATTTAGGATTATTTGGGCATATTGATTCAGGAAAGACAGCTTTGGCTGCAGTTTTAAGTGAGATAATATCAACAGCAGGTATTGATGCTCATCCACAAAGTAAAGAAAGGGGTATCACAATAGACTTAGGTTTTACGAGTTTTTTATTAGAAGATTATCTAATCACTCTAGTGGACGGACCGGGTCATGCAGATTTGATTAGGATTAGTGCATCCTCAGTTGAAATAATTGATTGTGCAATTATTGTAATTGATATAAACAAAGGACCCCAAATTCAAACTGGAGAACATTTAATCATGATAGAATCTCTTGATATTAAAGATCTAATAGTGGTTCTTAATAAAATTGATTTATTTACAGGGAATATTGGGAAATCTATTGAAAAAACGAGAGAGTTCTTTAGATCAACATCATATGGATTTGAAGTTCCGATATATGCTGTTTCTGCTAAGAAAAAAATTGGTTTCGAAGAACTAAAAGTTGGAATTTTAAATAAAGTAAAAGCTATAGATATTAAAAGAGATATAGAAGGTACATTTATTATGCCCATTGATCACCACTTTTCAATAAAAGGAAGAGGGGCAGTAATTACAGGAACTATCTTAAAAGGAACTTTAAAGCTAGATCAAAAAGTTGAAGTAATTCCAATAAATAGTTCAGGAAGAGTAAAATCGATTCAAACCTTTCACCACAATGTAGATACAGCTAAAGCTGGTGACAGAGTTGGCTTAAACATAAAAGCTTTAGACGTAAAAAAGATATATCGAGGTTGTTATATTACAGATAATAAAAATGTTTTTGAATTCTGTGATTTAATAGAGATTTTTGTTAAAGATAACAAATTATTTAAACCAGAAACTCATTTTGGAAGTCAAGTCCATGTAACCATAGGAATGGTGACAATCGCAGCTACAATATATCCTTTCTATGAATTAGATGAAAAAAGGGTTCAAACGAACATTAAAGACCATGGATTAGGATTTAAAGCATTCCTATATTTAAATACACCAGTAATTATTAGTAAACAAAAAACAACTATATTAATGAGTCGTCTAGATTTACCTCCAACAACTCTAAGAATACTAGGGTCTGGTAAGTTAATTAAAATCCATAAAGATCCACCATTAATGTACAAATTTAAAATTAAAAAGGGCAAGATTCAAAATCTTGATCATCCTCAAGGAATAATAGCCTATGGATTAGCCCAAAGTCTTAATGGTGCTAGGAAAATTACAGGTCGAAATTTAGAGACACCTTTTTCTAAAATCCTTGGACCCTTTGGGACTAAAGGAGCAGTAATTGTAGGTATTGAAGCTAAAAGGAATAAAAGTGAAATAAAAAAGGGAGATACTGTTATTTTAAAAGAATTAAGAAGTTTTCGGTTAAAACGCAAAAAAGATTTAAATGTTCAAAATTAATTATATAATTAAGTGAGGTTATAAAAATGGAAAGATTGCATGCTTCTGAAATAAATATCGATCAAGAAGTATTATCCGAATTAATGCGTAATTTAGAACATTTAGAAAGTTCAACAGATTTAGAAGGAACAGCGATCGTTTCAAAACAGGGATTGAGAATTGCTAGCTCTGAAACTGCTGATGTTGTGGCAGATATTTATAGTGCTAGTCCTGCTACCTTAATTTCTTTAGGAGAGAAAATAAGTACTGGTTTAGGACAAGGAGAATTGAGAGAGATTGTTATTAGAGGAGTAAAAGGTTACACGATAATTTTAGTTGGTTCTTCTGATAATAACTTTATGCTTTTTACTAATTGCAAAAAGGGCTATAAATTAGGATATTATTTTCACAAAATCCGAAAAGCTTTTAAAGAAATGGAACCTGTGTTAAAACAAATTCCAACCCAGGAAAGTGGTCCTAATTTTTAACTTAAAATATTAATGTATTCTTTAAATAATATTATTTTATACATGTTTCCATTTTATAGTATCATTGTTCATTAAGTAAAAAAAATTTACAGGTATACTTGGAGGGGGATCATTATTAACACTATATACCCATCCAGGACCAACATTATTAATTTCTATAACAAACAAACCCCATCCATAATCTTGAATTTTAACGTCGCAACAATTTAACAATGCGTGATATGCCGTAGTTTCATAATTTATTAAATTAATATTTTCATATCTTTCATTATCTTTAATACCAGAGTAATCTATCAATACAGTAATATTTTCAACCATATACAGTTTTTCGTTTCTATTTTCATTGGTTTGATTAAGATTTGGTTGATAGTTTTGCAAAACAATGAAATTGAATAGAATTAGTAAAAAGAATGCGGAAAATCCTATGAATCCGATTATAATGAATTTCTTTTTATTTTCCATTATTTAAATTCAAGCTTTAAAAAAATGTAATTAAATTATTATTTCGTTTTTTCTTTTAATTTAAAATTTATTTTCAGCGATAAGAATGGTATTATAATAAATATAATAGAAGCCATTATTAGGATATTATAGGATGGGATCAAGGGGGTGTCTGTTAAATCGGGAAGATTCGTTAATCTCATCTCAAGAGTATAATTGCCGACACTAGTATTGGTGTAAACTAATAGTCCAGAAATTTTATCGTAACTTGATGTCGTATTCTGAAAAAATGTTTCTTGCTTAAAATCAAATGTAATTTTATCATTAATTTCCCGAATAGAAATAGTAGCATTCATGGGAGGCTGATCTTGAGCATATGCCTGTTCTTTTAAATAGGTAAAATTATCAATAGGAAGTAAAAATCCAGATTGAAAATAATTATACCCAATAGCTAAATTCATAGCAGCTTCTCCGTTAGAAACATTGTAAAAAGTAGTATTGGTGACTAGTGTACCATTTCTATTTTCAATAAATTCTATGCTCATATAAGGTATAGGACTTTCAAAGAGGTTAAAAAAATCATTAGGATCTTTTTCGTAAAATCCGGTAAAGTTTACTTTAATTTGACCTCCTGGTGTTGTATTTGCAAATCCTTTTGATGGTGCTAAATAATCTACATCTAACCATTCGAGAGATTTACTAGTATTAAAAGCACTAACATTATATATGTAAATTGTGTCTAAATTTAGCTGTTTATTAAATTTACTTGGAATTGTTGAATTTGCTTTAACAATTGGGACTGTAAATAAGAAAAAGGCAGAGTTTAAAACTAAAAAGATAAAGAGTTCAGCCAAATAATTTTTAGTTCTCATAGTTTAATAGAAATTTTATTTTTATTTTAATAAATAAAATGAAACATTATATAAAAAGAATAGGATAAGTTTCCTATAAATATATTTTGTTTTAATACCTAATTAGATTATAAATCCAAAAATGGTTGAAAAATGAGTGGTTCATATATATATCGTTGCATAATTATGATGTGAATAAAGATTTTGATAAGAAACTATTTAAAGCAATTATTGACAGCTATTTAAAACATTTTAATAACAAAAATGAATTAAATTTATGGTTATGCGAAACACTAATTAAATTAATGAATCTACTAAAAGCAATAAAAAATAAAGCATTAATTAAAGATGCGTTGATTATAGTTTTAAATTTAACACGAGATATGCCTTTAAATAACTATAATATGCATTTGAAAAATTTTAAGAATATATCTTTAAATAATAGTATAGAAGCTAAGCATCTGCTAAAAAAAGTATGGGGATTAAATTAATATGATAAGAAATTTCTAAACTTTCAGAGTCATTTCAAATTTTAATCAAAATTTTTATGTTCAGTAGTGAATTTAGTTAGAAAATAATTATTAATTGGATTTTAAAAAAATGAGTTCAGGAACAGCCCAAAAAGAAAGAACAGACCTTATTGATATACAATTAGAAAATGAAAAATCTTTTACAGAGATAATTTCTGATATCAGTATCCCTTTTTCTGAAATTTTAAAGAGAGAAGAACCTAACTTTATATATTCTGGAAGTGAAAAGATGCGATTTAATGAACGTCATCCAATATTTAAGGCTCTTTTAAAAATTGAATTTGAAGAAGCAGTACTACAGTACTTACACAAAATACAAGCATAATTCACTAAATAGTTAAATTACTACTTATTATTCTATTAATTACTTTAAAAATAGTAGATTTTTTCTAAATTGAAAGTAATTACATAAATGAAATTGAAAAAAATCAAAAAAAGAATAAAAAGCAATAATTCAAGGATTTATATAAAGAATTAAGAAAAAGTTAAGTTATGTTAATTTATATACATTTGTGTCTAATTTTTATTGTTTTAATTTTAAGATCAAATAGGAAATTTATCCTATAACTTTATAATAATTCTTAGATTATTAAACTTAATAAAAAAAAGAATAGTTAATTCCAATCTATACATTTTTTAAGAAATTATGGAAAAAGTAAAGCACAATAATGCTAAATTACCCATTAAAGTTGCGTTTAAGGAGCATTCTAAGCTAAATCGTGAAATTCTAAATCATAATGTATGGATTGAAAAAACATCATATCGTATTGCTTTAATAAGTATTTTTTCTGCCTTAGCAGTAGTATTAGGATATATGTTAGCGTATATCCCAAACATAGAAATGTTTACACTTACTATATTTTTATCTGGATTTATTTTAGGTAAGAAGGAAGGGATTATAGTAGGATTATTAAGTTCATCGATATTTACTTTTTTTAATCCTTTAGGAGCTTCACCAGCGCCACTTTTTATTTATCAAATAATTCATTATTCTTTAACGGGTTTAGCTGGAAATATTACAAGAAACTTTTTAATTAAAAAAAATTATTTTGGAGCAAAAGAAGACTTATATGTTTTTCCAATATTTTTGATTTTTGGCTTCACGGGAGCATTAATTACCTTTATATATGATGTAATAAGCACTACTATTAGTGCTTTTTTGGTCTCAATTACTTTTAAATACTTTATCGTGACATATATGACAGGTATCATTTTCACAACTATTCATCTAATTGGAAATGTACTCAGTTTTGTATTCTTATTACCTGGTTTAGTCTTAGTAGTACAAAAAATATTAGATTAATAAATTAATAGAAATAATAAACTTCTTCAGAATTAGGGTCTATTTCGCTTCAGATAAAACTGTAACTTTTCCTCCTGCTGATTCTATTTTTTCTACAGCTCGTTTTGAAGCCTTTTTGACTGTGATATTAATCTTTTTATTTATTTCTCCTCGACCTAAAATTTTTTGAATATTAATATCATTTAAATTAATGGTGTATGTATTTCCAGATTTAGTTGCTTTGTTTTGTTTAGCTAAATTCTCGATTTGGTGATCTAAATCCTTTATATTTAAGCTATTAACTTTATAAATACGAACAATATCTTGAGGTCTTTTAAAACCTTTCTTACCGATATCCCAATCCGGATCAGGAAATCCTAATTCTTTTTGTTTAAGGTAATAAGACTTTTTGCTCTTTTTCCATTGAGTAGTTTTTCCTTTTCCCGCTCTTTGTCCAGTTTTGCGATGCTGTCCTACTCTACCATAGCCACAAGTACGAGTTCCTCTCTTTTTTCTTATCTTTCTTGGATATTTTCTCATTTTTTTCACCAAGCGATTAAATCATTTTATGGATTAATTCATTTATATAATTCTCAACATAACCAAGAGTTCCGCCTTCTTTATAATGTTTCTTTATAGATCCCTTGTATCCTGTCTTTGGTGGGTGTAGTCGAAAGACTGGTTTTATTTTATCAATGTCTTTTGTTCTATATTGAATTTTACCATTCATTAATGCTTTTGCAAATTCTTTAATATTTTGATATTGTGTTAAATTTTTTATATGTATGTCTGTAAGTGGTTTATTACCTTCTACTTTACCTCTAGCTCTTAATAATCTAATCAAAGTTTTTTCGTCTATTTCACCATAAGCAATATAATCTTTACATTTATTCAGCATCCCCATATAACTTGGTTCACCCCATATTAAAACTCCGTGATTTACTTTATGCATTCTTAACATTTTAAGAGTGTCGTTAATTATATTTCTCATTCCTGGAGCGCCCCTAATTCTTATAGCAAAATATAACTTAGGTTCCTTAAACTTCTTTAATTTATATTTTTTTCTTACTATTATTTCATTCTCAGCCATCATATACACCACTCATAAATTACAGGTTAAAATTATATTTATGGGCATTCTTAAGTGCATTAAAGGTTGCTTTCACGAGATTTTCACTTGTTCTTGTATCTCCAAAAGTCTTACTCCATATATCTTCTATTCCTGCTAATTTTAATACTTGTTTGACTTTGTCTGCACAAGCTAGTCCAACTCCTGCTGGTGCTGGTATCAAACGTATTCGTATTGAACCACACTTTCCATCTACTTTGAAAGGTACGCTATGAGTTCCCCCACATCCACATTCTCTGCTTCCACAACCTCTTAATACAGGTATTACAGATAATTTTGCTTTATCAATTGCCTTTCTTATTGCTGGTCCTACTTCTCTACTTTTTGCTGAACCAACTCCAATAAATCCATCAGTTCCCACTATAACAACAGCTTTGAATTTGCTCCTTTGACCACTAGCAGACATCTGTTGTACCATGGAAATTTTTATGACATCTTCAGATAATTGAGGTAAAAGAATATCAATAATTTCTTTTTCTTTAACAACTAGATTATTAGCAAAAATCTTATCAAGGGTTATTAGTCCTTGTTGAACTAGTTCACCTAGTCGTGTTCTTGGAACCCATGTTTCTTCAATATTTCTTAATCGACTCAATATTATTCACTTTTATTAAGCTTTATTTTCAATAGTTTTAATTGTGTCTGAAAAAATTTGACTTATTTTTAACGGATTAATTTTATTTTTCTTCAAATATCCTGAAAATATTTTCTCATATTTTTCCGGATCTTCCGCTTTCAATCGTTTGGCAAACTCTTCTATATGAGAGCCCTTTATCCTCGAATTTAAACTCTCTGGAAAAAATTCTTCATTATAGGGAATTTCCATTCCAGCATCTATTACACCTTTACAAGCTGCTAAGACTCTATTTCTATGATAAAAAATACCTAAATCAAAAATAGCTTCTTGAATTTTCTTACTTTTAGCTCTCAATCCAACTAAATATCCAGTTAAATAAGCAGCAGGGATATTACCGGTACTTGCTTTCCATCCATATTTAGTTATTAACTCTTTAGAATGTGCTGAAACTAAAATTTTATCCCCACCAATATTAGATTGAATGATCTGAATAGTAATATGATTATTTGAAGATCTTATAGCCACTCTTAGTTTTTTTGATTTAAGTAACTTTAATCTTCTATGATAATTCGTTTTACCTTCTTCTCTTCTTCGAAAAGATCTCCTATATCTCGGTCCTTTAGCCATAATTTATCTACCCCTTCTCATTAATTCATTTTCTTTAATATAACGATGCATTTGTGAAACACTATTAAACATCCCGCCTTTTGCATTTTTATATAATTTTCTGTAAGTAGCTGTCGTAATTAATTTGCGATCTCTCAATTTTTTCAATTCTCGCCTCTGAGGTCGAATTTTTCTTATCCATGCAGTCTTTTTAGGCGTTCTAGCATGTTTCTTTCCTTTTCTTTTTCCAAGTCCTCTAGCTCGTCCTCTCTTTTTTCTTTCATGGTTAATTGTTTTTCGATATTTTGAAATTCCTTTCTTATATTTCTTCTTTATAACCCCTTCTTTAATTAAATTACGTATATCTTCGCGTGTGATTGCCATTTGAATATCTTCTATTAGATACGGATCGAAATAAATCCTATTTTCTCCACATTTCAGTATTTCTGCTGCTATCCTTTTTTGGGCTTTTAAACTCATAAATTATCACTTACTTATTTAATTAATCCTCATCAATTAAATCTTCTAAATCTTCAGTATCTATATATTCTTCATCCTCAATAGAAGATTCTAACATAGATTCTAAACTTGCTAATTCCTTATGTGATATTCCTACATTAAGGACCTTAAAACCTCTATTTTGAACGTAATCAATCAAAGATATTCTTTTTTTAGCACCTAACTTACCTGCTATTCTTATTGCATGTTTTTTATTATTTAGACCGATTAAATCTTTTTTATTGAATATTCTAACTTCTTCATAACCCGATGGATGTAAACCCCTCACTTTTTTAGGATTTCTATAACCCACTGTTGGAGATTTTACACCAGTTTTTGTCTTTTTTCTGGTTTGAGAATCAATTCCTCTTGATTTTCTCCAAGAATCTTTCACTCTTATATATCTCCAAGATTCTACTCTCTTAAAAGAAGGTCTTTTCTTATTATTTCTTTTTCTAATTTCTAATAGCCTTTTTTGATTCACAGTTTATCACCTTTATTTTATTTGCCATAAAATTTCATTTTCGAGTTGAATTTTATATAAATAAACCCCATCTTGAAAAACCCTTGGATCTTTCTTCCTTATTCTACAACATCTTTTAAGATTTGCAGCAGTTTGACCAAGAGTTTCTTTATCCGGTCCAATTAAAACAATATCATCTCCATCGATCTGAACAGAAACGTTATTTAAACATTTTGTAATTCTTGGTGCTCTTTCTCCTAAGAAATTCACAATATGTATTTCACTTTTATCTTTTTTTACCTCCGCGTTGAAAGGAAAATGACTATAACAAATTTTACAATAATATTTATAATTTTTTTGAACTCCGATGATTAAATTCTTAATTAAATTGTATATTGTTTTTATTAATGCTAAGGTATTACCTTTAGGGAAATATGTTGAAAAAATAATCTTATTATCTTTTATTAAAACTTTTATTCCTTTAATATGAGAGAAATCTTTTGTAATTTGACCATTTGGTCCTTTAACTGTTATATGGTGATTTCCATCTAAAGTCACTTGAACACCTCTAGGAATCTCTAATTCTTCCTCAACAAATGCCGTTTTTACCATTATATACCACCTAATAATTTTATTAATAAATATAACACAAGGTCATTCCACCAATTTGTTTTTCTTCTGCTTCATTGATGGTCATTATTCCTTGATTCGTCGTTAATATTATAGTACCTAATCCTGGAGCAGGAAGTAACTTACGTTCCAACGTTTCAAATTGAGAAACCTTATAATTTAAACGCATAAGTCCTCTACATTCATTTATTTTTCCCAATAAAGCTATCTTAAACTTTCCTTGACGTCCATCATCATATCTTTCAAATTCTCCTATGTATGCCTTTTGCTGAAATATTCTTAAAACTTTTTGAATTAGCGTACTAGCTGGACTGATAATCACTTCCTTTTTTTTTGCCTTTTCAGCGTTTTTTAAAATATTACAAGCATCATTTAATGTATTTGTCATATTTTTCACTCTCAAATTATTTTTATTTACTCATATCGATGAAAACCAATTTCTTTTCCTATTTCATAGAAACATCGACGACATATATATAAGCCATACCTTCTGATAACTCCTCTATGGGTTCCACATCTCCTACATGATCGTTGCCCTTTACCGCTATTTTTTCCTTGTGGCAATAAAATCATCCTTTTTTCTTAAATTATTTTTTAAATTTTTAAATTTACAAAAATTCTAAATCAAGTTTATCAACAATTTTAACTCCAAAATTTTTTTCTAAAAAATATTGGGCTTCTATGCGAGAAATATAATGCTCTTTTGAAATTTTTGATCTCCCTTTTTTTCGATACTTAATTCTCATCCCTGGTCGAGCAATTCGACCAACTACATCCAAACCCCATATACCAATTAAATTGTCGTAATCGATTCCTGGTATGGTTATATGTTCTGTAATTCCAAACCCGAAATTACCATAATTATCAAAACTCTTACGTAAAATTTTATTGTTATTTACTATTAGAAGTCTCTTTAATAACTTTTCAGCTTCTTTTTTTCTTACGGTCACCTTGGTTCCGATGGGACGTCCTTTACGTAGATTAAATTCTTTGACATTTTTCTTAGAAATTGTTTTTATAGGTTTCTTGCCAGTAATAGTTTCTAAAACAGTTGAAGCTCTTTCGAGTTCTTCACCTCCTGCACCCACACCAATATTTAAAACTAATTTCTCCAAAAAGGGTCTTTTCATTGGATTGCTCCAAATTTCATCAAACTTTTTTGCTTGAATCCGTTGAATTTCTCCCTTAGCCTTAGTTGACATATTAATAATCACATAAAATTTATCTATTTTTAATTCTTAACTTTAGGTATATTAATTTCTGATTGATCTTCTCCAATTATGAATGTATAATCATACAATGTTTCAGTATGTTCTGAATTATGTTGAATGGAAACTGTACTTGCCTTAGGTCCGAATCGCTTTAAAATGTTAACTATTTTTCCTATTTGACCGATATTTTTTCCTGACATGATAATGGCTAAGTTTCCTTCTTTAAATTTTAATAATTTAAGAACTTCCTGTTCGGGTATAGAAATTTTCAATACATCCATTCTTTTATAAATATCTTCTTTTGGATTTTTTGGATCTTTTATTTGAATAAGAATATTTCTTCCATCATGTAAATTTAATTGAATATTTCCTCCTTTAATTGAAGTTTTTTGATTGATCCTACATAATTTAAAATTACTTTCCTTTTCAGATATCTCGTTTAAAATTAATCCATAATGAGAATCTGGAAGAACTCTGTAATACTTCTTCATTTTCTCTATACTCAATACATCCATTAAACCTACGGGATATGATTTATCCGTGATAACTTTTCCGTCTATTTTAAAGTAGCCTAAACCAATTAATTTCTTTGCTTCTCTATGATTATCAACAATTCTAAGAAGATCTCTAACTATATGGAGTAATGGTAAACAAAATCGGCTAGCATGTGGCCCTGGTGATGGTTTAACAAAAAATTTACCATGTTTTTTTCTAATTTGTAAATACTTCGGAGTATTAAGACGTTTTAAAGTTTTTTGGCCGCCATGTCTTGTCATTTATTTCTCACCTTCTTTTTTTAATTTTTTTGGTGCCTCAATGAGTTCTTCTTTAATTCCATATATTGCTTTTCTCTCAATAACACTTGCTCGCCAAGGGTCCATTTTTTTCTCATCTTTAAACTTAGTTATCACTAAATTTGAGATATGAATAGCGGGGTGAAATTGAGTACCATCTACCTTCTCAAAAACAGCTTCTTTAATCTTAGCTCTTTGATTCTTAAGAATTTCTGTAACTTCCCCTTCAAAATCCTTAAATTCTCCTCTTACTACTCTAACTTGATCCCCAACCCTGAGCGGAAGAGTTTTAATTCCATAGTCTTCTCTTAAAAAATCCGCTACTCTTGTTGATAATAATTTAGATCTTTGATGATTTCTATAATTAAATAATGCTTTCCTTTGCACCCGAGGGCTTTTTGATCTAATTTTCATAACATTTACACATCCTATTTAGCTTTATATAATTAAGGAGGATATTGAGGCTAATCGAGGGAATAGTTCAGCGGCTTCTCTAGCAATTGGTCCTCTAATTTCAGTACCTTTTGGATCTCCTTCTTTTGTAATTATAACTCCTGCGTTATCTTCAAAACATAGTCGAGTACCATCGATGCGTTTATAGATCATTTTCTGACGAACTATTACTGCTTTCATAATATTACCTCTTAACTCTGGGCGACCCTTCTTAATTGTGACAGAACATACTGAACCTACAGTAGCTTTAGGCAGTCTTCTTAATCTTGTTTTTGCGTGATCAACGTTAATAATTTGAGCTATTTTTCCTCCAGAATTATCAGTTATAAAAATTCTTGTTCCATTTTGTAATCCATAGCTCGTCCTAGGTTTTACCATTTTTTTACGTCCTGTCTTTCTACGAGTTCCCATTTACTCTCCCTCCCGTGAAATTTTTTCTAATACTATAAAAGCTTTAGATTTTGAAATTTTTCTACTTTCTCCTACTCTAACTAAATCTCCGATATTAATCTCATTTCTTAAACATTCTGGTAAATGAGATGGAAGACGTGAATTGCGTCTTTCGTATCTTTGATACTTTTTTACAAATTGAACATAATCTTGTCTAATAATAACGGTATTCCTTGATTTTTTGCTCACAACAACACCTTTAGTAATTTTTCCCCTTATTCTTGTCGTTCCATGAAAAGGACAATTTTGATCGCTACATTCCTTTGCTTTTGGGGGATTCACTCCAGGAATACCAATATTTCGAACACTCATTTTACTTTTTCAACCACTTTTTCTTTTTTAGGCTTCTAAGTCTATTTTCTGGAAGCCCTACGATTTTCAAACCATTTACTTCCAGATTTTCTCCATTTAATTTGAATCTGAAGATATAATTTTTCTTTACATACTTTCTTATGATATTTCTTTTTTTAGTAACCAACATATTTTGAGTTTCATCAATAATGATACCGATATCTCGAAAATTTGAGTCTTTTGTTTTTGATCTAAGTCTTGCGTAAACTTGGAAACCAATTAAATCATGATAGATCAAATATTTCGGACTTATCATCTTCTCTCCTCGTTTTTAACTGTAAGAATTCGGGCAATTTGCTTCTTTATTAATTTTGCTTTTGCGGGATTATCAGATATACCTCCTCCTGTTTGCATGCTATATAATAACATCAATTCTTCTCTTAAATTAATTAATGTACGTTCTCTTTCTCTCTCATCCATTTTTCGTACCTTTTCAGCAGTTATGATATCTACCATCTTTAATCATACCTTTTTATTACTTTTTCTTCTTTTTTTCTTTCTTTGAGTCTTTCTCAATTTCTTCATCTGGTTCAAGAGATATTTCTGAAATATCTTCTTCATCTACTTCATCTAATAGTTCTCTATCCTCATCACTGAGTTCTCCTTCTTCTGTAATTTCGTAATCTTTTTCTACAATTTCCTCTATTCTAGTTTTGGTAGTTTTAGCCTCCGCTTTTGCTTGAGCTTTACTCAATTTTTCATCGAGGACTGTTATATCATCACCCATTTTAGTATCAGCACTCATAATTTTTACTATAACACCTAAAACACCTGATTTTTGAATACATTGTGCTACTCCTTTATCTACTCCTACTTGAGCTGGTTGACCTGATTTGGACATAGTTCCTGCGCGGAATATCTGAGTACGTGCACGTTGTGAAGTCACTTTCCCAGATATTATTATTTCAACACCTCTAGCTCCTGCATCCATAACTTTTCTTAAAATATAATATCCTGCTCGCCTATAGTGGCGACCTCTGTCTAGGGAGTAAGCTAATCTTTCAGCCATTATTTGAGCATCTAAATCTGGATTGCTAACTTCTTCCACCTCAATTTGTGGCATTTCTAAGCCGAATCGATCTTGCAGTACGTCGGTAATTTCTTGTATTCTTTTTCCTCCTCTGCCTATTACGAGTCCTGGGCGTGATGTTTTCAAAGTAATTCTAACACCAAGTGGAGTCTTTTGTAAGTCAACACCAGCAAATCCTGCTCGAATCAATTCAGATCTCAAATATTCATTAATTTGCATTAATTTTATACCCTGCTCAATGAAATGTTTCGATAACGGCATTGTTGATAACTTTATTATTATTATTTTATTATTATTTTTTAATTACCTAACTTGGAAATTCATATATGATAATTTCAACGTGGCTTAAATACTTGAATTTTGCTGATGAACGCCCGTGGGCGCGTTGAATATATCTTTTTATGATTCTTCCTCTATGAGTCGCTGCATGAATAATTCTACATAATTCTATATCTAAACCCTTATATTCTGCATTAGATTCAACAGAGGTAAGAATTTCATATATACGGGCTGCTGTTTTTTGAGGAAATCTTCCTGCATACCACTTAAATTGCTTTAAATCTTTCCTGTGTGCCTGTTTTTTTTTATATTTTCTGAAGGGAACAGATTGTTTTAATTGTATAACTTTTTCTAAAAAATTTTTAGCTTGCTCTACTTTCATTCCCTTTATTACAGCACAAATTTCCCTAGCATGCTTTGGTTTTATCCTTAAATCTCTACCTGATGCTTTAGCTAATCTATCAGCATCATATTTTTGTTCTGTGAATGAATATCCCCAGTTTGGCATTTTATTACATCTCAGTTATTTATTTTTATATTAATTACTTACTTCAATGGAACATATTTACTCGATCGTGTTGCTCCTATACCAGGACTTCCATGTTGCACCCTTCTTCTTGTTAAAGAAAACTCGCCTAAGTAGTGTCCAATCATTTCTGGCTTAACCTCTAATGTTTCAAAAGATTGGCCATTATAAACACCTATTTTTAATCCCACCATCTCTGGAAAGATTAACATGTCGCGGACATGTGTTCGGGTGAGGAGATCTTTGCCTCTTTTTTTAGCTCGATATGCTCTTCTTAGTCTTTCAAGTAATTTTTTTTGTCTTGGAGGTAAACCGCGCCTCAAAGATCTTCTTGCTCTTGCAGGAAGCAATTGTATAAATTGATCCATATTCATCTTTTTTAATTCATCAATAGTATAGCCGCGATAATGAAAACGTAATCGATCTAATTCTTTTTCGGCATCTAATTCTTCCGATCCTTCTTCTTCGTCAAGTTCTTCGATAATTTCTTCAGTTTGTTCTTCCTCTTCCAATTCTTCTAATTCTTTTTCATCAGGTTCTTCATTAGGAGCCATTTTTCCACCAATCTATTTGTTCCATTTATTATATTTTGCTTAATTTTTACACTTTTATTATGACGTGTAAGAGGATTAGTTATCTATTAAATTTTAATTTTATTAAAACGAGAGAACTAAAAAACATAAAATTTAAAAGGTTGGCAGTTGAGTTCAAGTTTTTAGCGATGATCTTAGAAGTAACAATTTTATCGATTAAAATGAGTGTTTAGACTTCTTTTTTTTTTAATAATTATGATAATTGTTCGGATTATAAACTCTTTCTATATCATTTTCGTCAAAATTACCTTTCCATTCTTCCTTTATTAATGTGTATTCGTCCGGACTTTTATTTGGATTTATAATTGAATGATACATTAGTATATTATTTTTAATTGTTCTACCTTTTTCAACGAAATAATATATTCGGTTTCCATTAATAATTATAGGATTGCCTCCCAATATTTCCCATTTTTCGCTTCTGTTTTTATGGATTTGTATAGAAATTCCCATTTCAGGTTTAATGTATATTAAATTATGCTTTGGATAGGTAAATTTTATGCTATACCATTTAGATAGAATGTCAATATACCCTTTCGGAACATTTTTTTTTCTTATAAATTCTTGGGAGTTGATTGCTTTTTTTTCTAAAAATTCATATTTATAAGGATTATAAATTGTTTTATGATTCGAAATGTTATGGCTATAGTTAATTTTAATTGTATCGTTTTTTTTATTTATTATCATATAAAATTGATTAGGCTTAATGATAAAGTCCGTTTGCTTTAAATTTTCAGTTAAAAAATTTATCCCATTAATTATAAAGATATTACTTATATTATTTTTATTAACTGAAATTATCAAATCTTGTTTTCCATTTTGTCTTAAGAGTGTCCCTCTTCCTGATTTTATAGATTCTTCAAACATAATAATTATTCCAAATTGAATGATTTAATATATTTTCTATAACGTTCCTCAATCTCGTTAAAAAAGGGCATTGATTCTTGAGCTCCTTTCCTTGTTACTGCAATAGATGCAGCAGAAATAGCATATTTTACAGCATCAACTATATTTATCCCCTGATTAAGTTTACTTGCTAATACGCCATTAAAGCAATCACCCGCTCCGACTGTGTCAATTGCTTGGACTTTATAAGCTGGGAGTAGAATTATTGAATCCTCAGTAGATTGATAAATAGCAGCGCCTCTAGCACCTAATGTAGTTATAACAGTTTTAACTCCAGTAGTTGTGATATCTTTGGAAATTTGTTTTATCTTATTTAATCCGTTAATGTGGACTTTTTTAAATCCTAATAAAGAATGTAATTGATATAATTCCCCTTCATTTGGAACAATGATATCGATATTTTTTAAGTTGTTGGATGTTAAGGGTTTTAAAGGCGCAGGGTTCAAAATCTTTATTAGATTTCCTATAGAAGCGATATTGTATATTTCTTGAATAGTTTCAAGGGGAATTTCCATTTGAACCATCAAGACTTTTGCTTTTTCTATAAGATCAGCACTTTTTTGTATATCTTCGACAGATAATTTCACATTTGCTCCTGGGGCCACACTAATCATATTTTCTCCATTTTCATCGATAATGATAAAAGCTATTCCACTTGCTTCTTTGGAATCTCTTATTATATTCTCAATATTAATACTTTCTTCTTTTAATTTAGAAAGCATTTCATCCCCAAAAGTATCGATTCCCAGTTTTGCTATAAATTGTGTTTTTGATCCGGATCTAACAGAAGCAACTGCTTGATTAGCTCCTTTTCCTCCTAAAAATTGTTTAAATTTTCCTCCAGTGACAGTCTCTCCTGGTTTTGGGAGCCTTTTTATGTAGATATTGAGATCCATATTGCTTGAACCAATTATCAAAACATAACCATCATGGTTTAACACACCAAAACAACTCTTTTAATAAGCATTTATATTAGATTTTCTATTCTAATATACTATTTGTGGATCATCACAATTAAAATCATTTGATTTGTATCGAATGGTTTTAATTGAATCATTTTTTAAATAGAAATATTAAGTAATTTTAAGTTACATCTAATCTTATAAAAGTTACAAAAACAGAAAAAAGTGATTAGAATGGCAAAAGATAAGATTATTGGACTAATAGTTATGATTGTCGGCATCCTTATCGCCATTGTTTATACTATGGGAAGCATCATTGACTTATGGTTTGAAACTCTAGGAGGCAATCCTGATTGGGATAATATTTTTATGGTATTCAATCACGATTGGCTTGATTGGAGATTATTTGTAGTACTTCCATTGTGGCTAATCGTTATTTTGATTTCCATTATCGCGATTTGGATTGGATATAGCATGCTCACCACTCCTGCTCCCGTTCCTTTAGAAGAACTTGAGGAAGAACTTGCCGCCGAAGAAGAAGCAGAAGAAAGCAGAGAATAAAATAACGTTAATTAAAAATTCTTTTTATTTTTTTATTTTAAAATTCTTGTTTTTGAGTTTAAATTCATTAATTTATGTATTTTTAGTGCAAGATCTTTCAATTTAATTTGAATTAAGGATTTATTTGGAATTTCTTTAGTTTTTTTTATTATAGGAGAAGTAGAAACAAATATTTTAGATTTGCTTTTAGAAATGAATAAAGCATGATGTCTACCATTAAAATTGGTGTTATGATAGTTTATTACATTACATTCAACGGAGTTAAATAAAAATGCATTTGCTCCAGCTCCTAATTTTAAGATTTTGAAAATATATTCCAAGGTATTTTTTAAATTATGCTTTTGTTTTAATTGATCTAAAATGAAGCAAAGATATTTCCTTGTATCAAGATTGGTTGAAGAATTAATAATTTCTAGTTCAGGATTATTTAATTTAGGAAAAGATGAATTCTTTATTACCCCATTATGGGTTATTAAATATTTTCCTCCGATATTGATTGGATGGATATTAAAATTATTTTTTTTCCATGGAAATGATTTTCTAGCATGTACTAGAAGAAATTTTGTATATAATTTTGATAAGCTTTCCCAATCTGAATGATAAATTGGATTTATATCCCTTTTTATAATAAGTTTATTAGTATCATCTTCAGGGATATATGCAAAGCCCCAACCTAATCCATGGTGCCCAAATACGTTATATTTTCGAAAATATTGCCAATGACAGGAATCAATAAATTTTTTAAGAAGATTGTATTCAATTGTAAAAGGTTCAGTTGAACATTGAAAAAACATTCTACACATTGTAATTTAATTAATACATAATAAGTCATAAAGATAAGTACTTTTAACTAATATTATAACTATAAATATAACCATTATCATGGCATAAAATTAGTTGATTTGATTCTGAGATGAATTCAAAATCATTTATACTAAATTTGTTGTTAATTTGTGCTAATATTTCACCACTCTTTTCATTTATTATTAAAAATCTTCCTTTTGTTGTTCCAATTCCTATAAAGTTCTGTTTGGGAGTTTGAATGTATTTTAAAAGTTCAGAGTTAATATTTTTTTTTTCCCAGATTATATTTAAATATTCATTCAAACAAACTACTTTTGATTGAAATTCAATATCTTCTATGGGAATTGAATCAATCAAGAAATCAAAAGAATAAGAACTAATTATTATAAAATTATTCCTATCTGGCGGAAAAGAAATAGATTTCCAAACAACATTATTCATAGCAATAGTTTTTATCTCTTCTCTCTTTCTTTTATCAATTATATGAATTAATTTATCATCACCCCCACAGATGATATATTTATCGTGAATTGATCTGATATAAGATATACATCTCACTTTATCAGTAAATTTCTTAAACCAAATTAATTCCCCGTTATTAGCATTAAAAATCCTTACCGTTCCGTCATTACCACATGCAATTATTTCTATATCTTTTGGATTGTTTGAATTCCTCCATAGAATGGCTTCCCCTATTCCTTCTTCAAAAACTTGGCCCCATATCAAGGAGCCATCTACAGGATTTATAATCCTTAAACTTTTATCTAATGAGTAAGCTACAATTTCTACTTTTCCATCATTATTTATATCATCTATAAAGAATCCACTTATAGATGAGCCAAATTGATGTGCCCAATAAAATTTTAATGAAAAATCAGGATTTAGTTTAAAAACCCTCAATAAGCCATCTAAACCACCCAAAAGCAACTCATAATTGCCATCATCATCGATATCAAAAAATTTGCAGCACCAAATCGGAGAATTTTGAGTTATATTATCATCATATAATCTTAAACCCTCTAAATTAAAGATCCATAATTTACCCGATTTTGAATATGTAATTAATAATTTTATATTTTGCTCAAGTAAAAATCCTAATTCTAATCCTAATAATTGTTCCTTAGCGTTGAATTCCCATACTTTTTTTATTTTCAAAAATGTTCAATTTTGTTTTTGTTATGAAATATTATCACTAATAATAAAAAAGAAAACCATTTATTTACTTTTAAAACCTATTTAATTCTAAAAATAATTTTGTGAATAAAATGTCTTCTGAACGAAATTTTGATATTTTTTCAGTAGGTGTATTAATACTTAGTGTCATTGCCTTAGTAATGGTTATCATTGGACCATTCGCTGAAGCATTTATTGGAGGATATACCTATTACTATTCCTGTTTAGACTGTGAAAATAGTACCCCACTGGATTATGTCTCGCAGATATTTATCATAATTCTCTTGATAATTCAGATCATTATCTCGATAAATAACTTACTTCCAAACAAATTTATTCCAAAAGATACTACCAAGCTTGGTTTAATTTTCTCAGGATTAACATTTATCTTTACAATTATTGGACTTACATCTTTTGGAATAGGTTATATCGCATATGATTGGTGGCCGGATATAGGCTTTTATGGACCGTTAGTTGCTGGGCTACTTAATACGATTTTATTCTATCTCAAACTGAGAAATCAATAATTTTTTTTTATTTTTTATAACATCAATATAAAAAATTATTGGCGTTAGATTTTAGTCAAATTATTATTTTAATATAACTCAAAATAAAAAAGAAATTTAAATTTTTTACTTTATTCTGTTAATTACTGATAAAATCTTTTATGTAATAAATAAAAAAGAGAGATAAAAAAAATGAGTTTCGTAATTGAGATAGATTTAGATGCTTGCACTGGTTGTGGAACTTGTTATGAAGTATGTCCAAGTGAATGTTTTGGGGAACCTGAAGGCGGAAAAGTTAATGTAATCGAAGAAAATAGAGACGATTGCGTAGGATGTAGAGCTTGTGAAACCCAGTGCCCAGAAGAGGCAATAACTATCACTGAAGAATAGAATATCTGATAGTGCTAAAGAACAGACTTTAATATTACTTTTTTTTATTTTTATTATCTTATTTTAGAATCTCAACATTCTCTAAAGGTATCCACCCATATTTTCCATTTTCAGATGTTACCCATAACCATCCACTTTCTTCATGTTCAATTAGAAATTTTTGGCCTATAGATGCATTTAATTCTGTAGCATCATAATCTCTTAATAAAACCGCAGTATCCTCACTTATTTTAAGATAGTTATTAGGAATCCATCCTGATTGACCTGAATCCGTAATGCTCCATGTCCAACCAGACCATTCGCATTCTTTTTCTTCTATTTTTAATACTTCTCCTTTCTTTAGGATTAATGGATCAGGAAAAGGGGATTTATAGTCTTTTATTACCCTACAATATCTTTTTTTCATATTTCATTCTTATTAATTCTTTATAATATTCTAAAAAATGAATCATGATAATTTAAATCTTTAAAGAGAATTAATTCTTCGTGAAACCCCCCTTTCACGATTTAATATATTTATCTATATAATATCTTAATATATTACTAAATATTATTTTTAACCTCGATCAGGTCCAGCAATAGCTATCATACCATTATATAATTATAATGAAACTGATTATATATCAACACATAAAAATACGATTAGTTCTTTTATGTAGGTTCGGACATCTTTCAATTTAACGTATTCGTTAACTCCATGAGAATTAGAACCACCATTTCCTACTCCATGGAAGATTATATCTTTTGTCCCCAAAATTTCTGAAACATAACCCATATCAGTACTGCCCGCAAGACCGATAACCATTATTTTATCTTCAGGGATATTTTGGACTATTTTCATCACTTTTTTCATCCTTGTAATATCAGGTGCATTTGGATCTGCAACCATCGGAGGATAATCGTAGATAAATGTAATTTTAACATCCAATAGTTTGCTTTTTGCTTTACCCCTCTGTATGGCATCCGAAATTTCTCTCTTAGCATCTTCTAGTTTTTCATCGGGAATAATTCTTCTATTTATTGTAAAAGTACAATAACCGGGAACAATATTAGTTTTAGTTCCAGATTTGATTATGTCCAAATTAAACATAGGAGTCATATTTCTTTTTTCTCCTGTTCCAAGACGAGGAAATCCTGGAATATCTTTGCTTTCACGGGATTCAACAACTTTTTTTAGTTTCATCAATTCAACAAGTATAGGTATTGTTTCTTCTAATGCATTGATTCCCAAAAAATTTGTTCCAGAATGACAACTTCTACCAAAAGTTTCGACAATAACGTTTAAAGCCCCTGCAGTTCCTATTGGAATTATAGGATTTATAACTCCTTCCATACAAAAAACTGTTCCTTTAACATAACCTTTTTCGGCTAAATAACGTACTCCTGGCCAAATTCCTATTTCTTCATCTGTACAATTTAATACATTTATATTATATTTTGGTTTTAGTTTTAGTTTATCAATTATTTGAAAGGCAAGAATTAAACATACCATTGATCCTTTCATGTCTGACGTTCCTCTACCGTATATTTTTCCACTTTTGATCATAGTTGCTTCAAATGGAGGAAATCTCCATTTTTTCTCTCCTTTATTAGGCGCAGGTACAACATCCATATGTCCATAAAAGCTTACATCCTTTTCTTGTCCAAAATTTTTTGAAGCTACTAAATTTATTCGAGGTCCTTCTAATGGATAAGGGATTTTTTTTACAAGTTCTTCAGGAACAACAACTTCCTCTAATGAAAACTTTAAGTTTCTAAAATAAGGAGACAACACATCCACATACTCACGATAAGTATTAGCAGGAGGGACTGAAGTATTAATATTAATCAAACTGCGAAATACTTCCATAACTTTATCTCTGCTTAAATTTTCAACTTCTTCATGAATTTTTTCTAAAATAACCATTGTTATAAACTAATAGATTTTATTCAATTATAAGAGAAAAACACAATATGAAATAAATTAATTGTTAAATAACAATAAAGAAGTTATATACAATAGAGTTAAGATAATTAAAAGAAACAAGCAGTACTTACCACAATAAAATTTTACCACATTTTTTGCAAATTCCTTCATTTACTTGCATCTTTAAGCAGTTGTCATGATATTGTGTACCACAATCTTGACACATATAAATCTTTCCTGTGTATTCACTAAAATCATAACCACAATACCCACATTTATTAGCATAAGAAAATGAGGTACTATTTACATCAACTTCAATAATTTGTGATGTCCCAGTCAATATACTTTCAGATTGTGTTGGTGTTATGTAATTTGATTGATGAGTTGGTGTAACCCACTGTTGATTTTGCTGTTGAATTTGTGGATTTTCCCAATTAGATACATATCCTTGAGCAGGTCCTTTTGAAATTCCCATTTTTTGGGAAACTTTTTCATCTAAAATATTAGTTAATATTAAAGCAGAAGCGTATTTTCCTTTTGCTCCTCCTTTTTGTAGATGAGTGTGAGAGATCATATGTATAACACGACCACCACTATTGCCATAATCAAAATAACAAAAAACAGGAGCTTCGCCCCACTTTTTCTGAATCTGATAAGAAGATATTAAAACATGGACTGCTGGGTTTAAGACAGTTATAGGAAATGATCGTGTTTCTAGCCACCAACGGAATTCTGTACTTTTTGTATCTTTAATTGTCATTTTTTGCCACTTTTGTTGTTGAATTTCACTTAAAACCCCTTCCATAAAAGGATGATTAGGTTCAAGAATTTGGCATGCAACAACTGCATCTGATGTTTTATTCCCATTCCATCTTATATATCCAGGAAAAATCACTTCAGTTATGTGTTTTAAAGCCCAATCTGTTGTTATTAACCACCCGCCATTTAATGAGACATACTCACTTATTTTAGGAAATGCAGAATGAGGGATTTTATCTCCTGGACAACCAATTAAAACTACATCATAATCAGTTAGATTATATTTTAAAATGTCTTTAGGTTTGATTGTGAAAGCTTTAGCAGCATACATATGGCTAATAACTTTTTCAGGTTTTTCAAAACGGCCTTCTACAGCAAGGATTTTTCCATGCGTCTCGACAGCTTTAACTACATCTTTTTTATTAAGAGCTTCCATTTTCCTACGCTTAACTTCAGAGTAAAGATCCTTCCAGCTACTCATTTATTAATCAACCAAATAAAATTATAAGCGATTTAATGTTATTTTTATAATTAATAAAAATTAATTCATATATATATTTTCATTGAGAACAGTAAATATGGAAAATTTAACAGATTTGTGTGATCCACCAGAGTTTTGGGAATATTTTTATAAAATTTCTAGAATACCAAGATGTTCTGGTAATGAAGAAATGATCAGAAAATTTATTGTAGATGAAGCAAATACTATAGGCTTTCAGACAGAATTAGACAGCGTTAAAAATTTAATGGTAAAAATTCCATCAAAAAATAATGAAGCTGATAAGAATTTCATTGTTGTTTTACAGAGCCATTTGGATATAGTTTGTGAAAAAAATCAAGAAATAAAACATGATTTTACTAAAGATCCATTAAAATTGAAAGTTGTAGAAATAGAAAACGAAAAATGGGTAACTGCTGAAGGTACTACTTTAGGTGCTGATAATGGTGTGGGAATCTGTTATCAATTAGCATTAATGAAAAAAATCAGCAATGGAGATCTTGATCTTGGGCCTTTAAATATAAAATTATTATTTACTGTTGATGAAGAAGGTGGTCTATTAGGAGCAAGTCATATTAGAAAAGAAATGGCTCAAGGTACATATTTACTTAATTTAGATTCTGAGGAAGATAACAAATTTACCATAGGATGTGCGGGAGGAAATAGATATAAAGTAGAAATAAAGATAGAAAAAGAAATTTTAAATCAGAAAAGCAAAAATTATATCCTTGCGAGAATTTCAGTTAGAGGATTAATGGGAGGGCATTCAGGTACAGATATTAATAAAGGAAGAGCAAACGCATTAAAAATTATTTCTGAACTTCTTTGGAAATTAAATAGAAAATTCGATATAAAAATAAATTCTATAAATGGAGGAAATTTATCAAACGCAATTCCCCGAGAAGCAGATATTAAATTCTTTTTGATTGAAAAAGATTTTTCTAATTTAGTTGACGAACTCAATAAAGACCTAATAGAAATTAGAAAGATTTTTGAAGGAATAGAAAAAAGTATTGATCTTAAAGTAGAAAGATTGGAAAATTTATTAGATAATACGTACATCAAAAAGGAAATTCAAAATAGATTACTTGATCTTCTATACTTACTGCCAAATGGTCCAATTATATTTCATCCAAAAATAAATAATTTAGTACATACTTCCTCTAACTTCGGAACCATAAAAACAAATAAGGGAAATATAGAATTTATTTTAAGCCAAAGAAGTTTTACAGATTATGATAAGGATGTACTGCATGATAAAGTAATCACTTTATTGGAACTCTCTAAATTGAATTATAGAACATATGAATATGTGAGATATCCCGGTTGGTCGCCTAATTTTGATTCAAAAATTTCAAAAATTGCTAAAGAAATTTATTTAGAGTTATTTAATCAAGAAGTAATGATTCAAGCAATACACGCTGGTTTGGAATGTGCTTATTTCAACTATTATTATCCACAGATGGAATTAATATCTTTTGGACCAGATATTATTGGAGGGCATTCTCCTGATGAACGTTTGAGAGTTAAAAGTGTTGAAAAGATTTGGAAATTCTTAGTAAAATTACTTAAGAATTTAATTTAAATATTCTAACACCATATTTCCAATTTAACAAAAATTAAAATTCGAAAAAAATTTATTATATAAATAAAAACTTAGATTATTATAAAGTTATGAAAAATTCTGCAAAGGCTAAATTTAAGTCGAATAAAGAAGATATAAGTGGTTCAGAAACGGTATTGGAGTTAATTAGAGGAAAAACTCCTTGGATCTTTGGAAAATCGTTGAGAAAGCCTAAGATTATTTTTCCAAAATTAAAACTTCCTAAAATGGACATGCCAATGCCAGGAAGATCTATTTCTGTAATAGTAATCTATGTTATTTTATTTCTTCTCCAAATGGGAATCATTTATTTAATTTATACACAACCTCCAGCATTAGGTGGAAACCCAAACACCAATGAACCGATGTTTTTATATCCAAGTATTCATGATTCTTTCATCATTGAGGGGATAGTAGCATCAATTCTAATATTTTTATGTTCGACAGGTTTTGTTTTGTTATATCAAGCATCAAAATATGTTTATAATAAGAGTATAGCAGTTAGAATATTGGTTATTGGAATTATATTTGTTTTAGTCACTTTCGCAGCATTACAGGCAATGATAACTATTAAACTTGGAGAAACACTTTTTAATGTCTAAAATCTTTCGAAATTCTTTTTAAAATATAGAAATGAATAAGAGTATGCTTTTCTTTTACTTATTCGCAATTTTTAAGTATAAAAAAATAAAAAATTAAAGAATTTAAGATTGTGATTTAATAAATTACTCTATTATAATGTTGCAATAAAAGCATCATAGGCTGCTTTATCTAATAGATTTGCTTTTTCGGAATCCCAGTTTGATGGCTCAACCTTAAATAACCAAGCAGAAAGTGCATCTTCATTAATTTTTTCAGGTTCATCCATCAAATCACTGTTTACAGCAGTAACATTTCCCGAAACAGGACTATATACATCTCCAACTGCTTTGCTAGATTCTACAGTGCAATCTAAGGGATCACTAGAAGGTTCATCTCCATCCATTTTGACTTGTTCAATTGTAGCTCCTTCGAGTGCTTCTACATCTACGAAGGAAATCTCTCCTAATTGTTCAGCAGCGTAGGGAGTAATTCCTACTTCACCATTAGCATCATTAAACCATTGATGGGTTTTTGTATACCAAATAGTCATATTCTTTCAAACTCCTTGTTTATGATTTTATGAAATATTATTATGTTGAATTTAAGTGTATGATAAAATTAATTATATCAGAAATATAAAATTTTTTCATTCAATTCATTCTAAACTTAGTTGCATAAAAATGGCGTCTTCCTTAATAAATGAAATCAATTTTTTTAGTGAGTTTAAAGCTTGGTATCTTAAGATTATGGAAGATTTTAATTTCGATTACGAAAATGATCTTAAAGCTAGGAACTATTTAAGTCAAATTTTAAGAACAAAGAACAAAAGCTGGGATTTAGAAGAAATTTTAGCTACTTTTAAAGAACTTATTCAAAGTAAAAAGATTATTTTAATTTATGGATGTGGCCCTTCATTAGAGATGACTCTAGCTAATATTTTAAATGAATTCGGGATAGAAATTTTTGATAAATGCTTAAATTTGGCTGCGGATGGTGCTGTAAGATTGCTTAGAGAGAAGATAATTCGTGTAGATGGAAACTTTACTGATCTAGATGGTATAACTAAAAAGGATTTTAGATATTCTACCTTTAATATTGTTCACGCTCATGGTGATAATATTAAGAAGTTAACTTATTTTAGAGAAGAGATTAAAAAATTTAAAAAATTAATTGCAACTTCTCAAGTCGAGCCGATTGAAAACGTTATTAATCCTGGAGGTTTTACTGATGGAGATAGGATTTTATTTTTCTTAAAATCATTTTTATTACCTAATCAAGAAATATTTTTAATCGGGATGGATTTCAATAATATGGTCGGTAAATATAGTAAGCCCAAAATGATTGGAGATGAAAAAGCAAATCCAATTAAAAAAAAGAAATTGAAATATGCAAAAGAACTAATTGAATGGCTCGCTTCTAAGATTGAAAATAATATTTTCTTTATAAATTCGAATATATCATCAAAATTTATCAAATCTATATCATTAGATTATTTAAAAGAATTAATTCTTAATCAATTAGATTAGATTTTATAATCTTCAATACCTTTATTAGAAATTTTATATAATATTTTTTTTTCAGGAAATAGAGACGAATTTATTAAATGTGCATAAACAGCTTCTTTTTCTTTATGACTTAGGTAAATATATTCTGAAAAGTAATGATTTAAGTATTGTAATCCTACAGGATATTCACGTAAAATACTATTATCATCAAAATTAGGAGTGATTTGCGCTGTTGCTAAAGTAATTAGATTAAATCTTTTTGTAAGGTCATTTAGAATTTCTAATATTTTTAGAAATGTGTTTTTAACTTGATGAAATGGTTTAGTTTTATCCCCAGATTCTACTCGAAAATGATTATTAATAGAATCTATGATAATTATTTCATTTTTATTTGATTCAAGCATCTCATTAACCTCATTTAATTTTAATAACAGTGATGAACTACTTAATATTTTTGATACTAAAATTTTTTTCAACACATTATCAGAATCTAAAGATTGAGAAATTGCTAACTCTCTTATTCTTTCAGGTCTAAATGTATTTTCAGTATCGATAAAAATAGTACCAAATTTTTGTTTAAATGCTTGAATACACATCTGATGACAAATCTGAGTCTTACCAGTCTTATTAGCTCCAAAGATTAAGTGCATATGTTTCGATAGAAAGCCACCATTAAGAATTTTATCAAAATTTCTCGATCCTGTGCTAAATTGATAACTTATATCTCTCCCATATTCTAAAATTTTTTGTAGAGTTAATATCTTTACACTTTTCAAATGTTTTGTTTTAGTAATATCTAATTCCATATTTGGTTTTTTTAATTATGTTTTAAATCATAAAGACGATGTACATTAATAAAATTTTATTAATTATTGGATTGCATAAATAGAAAAATTAATTTTTAATTGAGTATAAATTATTTATTGCATATTTCTGGAAGATATTTTTTAAAAAATATTAATATAATATTGTAAATAGATCGTTAAAAATGGCTAAGAAAAAAAAAGAAGTTTGTCCTTACTGTGGGAAATCTTTTGCCTATTTAAGTCGCCATAAATGTAAAGTAAAAGAACGAATGGAAGGTATTGAAGATACTGATAAATCGGTTGTAGAAAGGAGAATGGAAAGAATTGAGGAGAGAAAGAAAGATTTTACCCGTACTCTAAAAAAGGATGAAAAGTTCATCCTAGAAATAATCAATAAAGAAAAGCAAATTTACTTCAATGAATTATTAAAATTATCGAATAAAAAGAGAAGTGAATTAGATGATATTCTAGACTTATTGGCTTTGCAGTCAAAAATTAAGATAAAAAGGGAGCTTATAGATGCAGCATGGACAAAATTTATATCTGCAATTGAAGATATTGAGGTATCGGTTAAGGAAATTAAAATTGACTTTGATAAAAAAGATTTTATCCTTGAGATTTTCTCATATCAACCTTGTTTAATTTGTCCGTTCGCTAGCAAATGTAATGAAACAAATTTAGATCAATTCAATCCACATCACTGTCCATGGTTAACTGATTGGATTAATGCTTCATTAGAAGGAAAAACATATAAAGTGAATTTTGATGAAATTGCATCAGAAATATTAGAATAACTTGTTTAATCCAATAAGATAAATTTCATTACTTTTCTTTTTTGAAGATTTTGGTTTAAAGCTCTTCAAAATATTGAAATTTTTTTTCATATCTGCATAAAATTTGTCAAAATCTGTTCCTTGAAATACTTTTATGATGAAATTACCTTTCTTTTTGAGAAATTTTTTAAATTCAAGGATATTATAGCAAAGATTGAACTGCATGGCTTGATCACTAAATTTATTTCCAGATTTCTTAATACTAGCGTCTGAGATAATAAGATCTAATTTCTCTCCTTTAAAAAAAGAAGATAATTCTTTATGAAAATCTGGGACAGTAAAGTCCATCTTTATTATTTCTATATCTTCAATTGGAGCTAAACTTTTGATATCAACTCCCAATATTTTAAAGTGATCGCGATGGTAATATTTATCTTTATATTTTTCTAAATTTTCAGAAGCAAATTTTTTTGCAACTTGTAACCATGAACCGGGAGCACTTCCTAAATCTAAAATATAGAAGGATCTCTTAAAGATATTAAATCTTTTTTGAATTTCTAACAATTTATAAGCAGAACGAGCCCTATAGCCTTCCTTTTTAGCCATTTTATAGTAAGAGTCTCTACTATGTTCATCTGACATAATTTTTCGGTTAATTAGTTATTTTCTGTAAAATTTTTTCTAATTTATCTATAGATAAATCTGTTTTAATTGCTAAAAAATCAAAATGAGTTCTAGATGCCTTATATCCTTCTTGTTTTAATTTATTAATAATAATATTAATTTTAGGTATTGAAGATAATTTTAATTTTTGACTTAATTTATGAATATTAAAATATGTTAGAGGCATATCTATTTCTTCTAAGGCAAATTGAACAATCTTATTGATTTTATTTTTATTATTTGAATCAATTTCTCTATTTAAGTTGTCAATCTTTTCTAAGAATGATCTATTATGTAATTTACTAATCCAAAGTGGGCCAGCATATTCAATCTTTTTACTTTCTCCACAAATAGGGCAGCAATGAGATATTTTTAAGATATTACTTGGAAAAGAGAAGCGATGTCCACAATTCATGCAGTGTATAATATATCCATAATTCTTAGTACTTTTCAATATTTTTTCTTTACTCGTAAAGGTTATAATAAAGACTCTGATAAAATGATTTGAGTAAAGTGTAAATAATGGGAGTATTCCGAGATTATTAATATTAGCAATTCTTGATATGAAATATAATAAAATTCTCGCTCCTATTTCTTTACAGTATTCTGAATGCAAAGGTTTAGCCATATACTTCCTAATACATACACCTGGTTTAATGCCAAATAAAACAGCTGTGTCGGTTGCTGTAACACACATGAATCCATTTTTTCTTTTAATTGCTTTAAATGCGGAGTCGACATATAAGTTTGGAGTACCATATGGATCAATTGAAATAATATTTGGTTTTACATAGGCATTAATAGATTTAAGATATGACCCCTTGGCTAATTCTAAAAAGAGAAGATTAGCATCTTTATTCGAGATTTCAATTTTAGAGTTTAATTTGTTTAATCGATTCAATTTTAAGTTTTTTCTTATAAATTCAACTGCAGATGGATCTATATCATTAATATAAATTCTTTTAATATTATCACATTCTTTTAACATTCTTATTGAACTTATTCCTGAAGCAGCCATTGAATCAACGATAATCAATGATATTTGATTTTTAAGACATAAATTTTGATAAGCAATTATAGCTAAATTGGTAAAGTCTCGGTTTAATTCCATTTTTTTATTATAAAAAACATTCATAGATTTTGAAGGAATTGAATCTTTATCACGTCTATGAATGAAAATTTTCGCTGAGCCTTCCTCAATTATAACTAGTTCATTATCTTTCATGTTCTTGTAAAGATTTAAGATAAAAATTAATTTTTTGTATAAAATTTATAAACTTATAAAAATAAGTTAACTAGCTTTCTACTTCCTAAAATTCCTCCACATGTTGTTGCATGAATCTTTTCAATACTATTCTTCTTTAACGGTTGAATTTCTTCTATTGTTTTAGTTTGATCAAGATTCTCTCCTTCACCTATTGTTAAAAATTCCCCACCAAGCAATTTCACAATAAATGCTAATGGAAGCCATTCATAATATAACCTGATTTTCCCTTTTGGTGAAGGAAAATATGCATATACTCCCCCATAATGAGTGATTGCATGAAAATCTCCCACAAGACTTCCTGAATATCTATCTTTAGTGTGTTTTTCTATTAATAATTTCTCATAAGTCTTGCATTTCTGAGACCACTTCCTAGGATCACCACCTAAGCATCTAATCCCCCCTTCTTCTTTATCTGGCATCATAATTTTATTATGAAAAACATAATGATAAAATGTGGTACTATATGGTACAGTATCAAGTAAAAATTCAGCCACTTTTCCATCAATTGCAAGAATTAAATTAGTAAAAATACCATATAAAACATAAAATCCACAAATAATCTTACCATTTTCATTAAATATACCCACTATTGTTCCTACAGTTCTATTTACAGCTACATTTGAAGATCCATCAACAGGATCTGTAGTAATACCAAATATTCCTTCCCCTAAAACTGGAGCTGATTCCTCAGAAGCTATAAATGCAAGATCTGTGTCAGTCTCCTGAAGTGTTTTAAGAATAATGCTATGGGTCAATAAATCTTCATGGATTTGCTCTTCATCATAAATATTTTTAGAATCTTTTTTAGGTTTCATAATATTCATCCTTTGTTCAATTTCCCTTGAAGTTATACCCCGTTCCAGCAAGCCTCGAATCGGTATGGTTGCTTCTGCAATCGTTTCAATAATATCAATTATTTCTTCTTTATGTGGGAAATTTTGACGGATATTTTTTTCAAGCCACCGTGATAATTTTAATCTTTCAGTTTTTTCGCTCATTTTATTGAATATTAAATCTATTTCATTTAATTTAATTAAAATAATGACATATGGTTGATAACTCTTTTTAAAGCTCTTTCTATTTTATTAAATTATATATAAAATATTTTTTCTATATAAAATACATAAACAATATTTATAATTTCTAATCAAACTATAATAGAGAGATTAAGAAAAAAGGTGAGAAAGCTATAAGATCAAAGAAAATAATCAAGATGAAAAGTGTTATTAAACAAAACTCTTTTGCGTTTTCTATTGTATTAATTTGGTTTTTGGGTAATTTTTTATTTTTTCTATGGGTCACAGCAGATTTCTCAGATACATTATTAATATTATTCTATTTTAAAGCTCATGAAAGCCTATATGGGAACTTTTATGCAAATTTTTCTGAATTTATAATATTTGGAGTACTTTTTTCTTTAATAACAATCGACTTATTTAGAAAATATAATCCCGTTGACACTTGTCGAAAATTGGCTAACAGTTACGGTAATCACATCGTTATTATTGGTTATAATCACATTGGTAAAAGAATCGCAGAACATCTGAAAGAGATTGGAGAAAGTTATGTCATTATTGAAAAACGTAAAGATGCTATTCAAGATTTAATAGATAATGAGGAACCTGTAGTAAATGATGATGCTTTAAGTTTCGATACTCTATTAGATGCAGGAGTTGATAAAGCTAAAGCAGTTATGATAATGAGTGACAATTTAGAAGTCCAATTTGTATTGAATGCGGACGTAAGACAATTAAATAAAGGATGTAAACTAATTTGTAGAATCTTCGAAGACGATATAGGAGAATTAATCTCAAAAACATATAATGCAAAGATTATTTCAACTTCAAAGTTCACGGCTGATATAATCTATGATAAAGTCATAAAGAATAGGTATAGGAATATTTTATTGATTGGAATGAATCATATTACTGCAAGATTGATTGAAAAATTTCAAAGAATGCCTAACCTTAAATATCAAATAATTGAGGAAAATGAAGAAATTATCGAGGATATTGCATTTGATAAAGAACCAATAATAATTGGTGACCCAAAAGATTATACTTTATTAAAGAAAATTAGTGTTCAGGATTTTGATTATATTATAAATTTAATACCTAATGTTACAGATTCAATTCTAATAATAAAACGCATCAGAGAATTAAATAAATCATGCAAAATACTTGCTAGGTTCTTTAATGATAACGTTGCTGATATACTTGAAAAACCTCCATTTAATACAAAAGTCATATCTTCATCTAAATATACTTTGAAGAATATGATTAAGAAAGGAATGATGAATTTCTAAAAATAAGATATTACTTATTGAAATCCTTTTTCTGAGAAAATTGAATAATACTCTTCGGAAGTTTTTTCTTCTTTTCTTGATAAGATTAATCTTCTATGATTCAATTTTTCAGTTCTTTCTATTTTTAATGAATAATTGATCCAATACTCCATAATTTTACCACCAGCTTGAATTTGAATAGTTCGACCATTAATTTTTGTCTGGCTAACTTCAGTTGTAATCAAGATTTCAGTTTTATAATTCCAATTTAAAATGTAAAGATTGGCTAAAATTTGATTTAACTTATAATTAAGTATAAAATTCTTTTCTTTTTTGTCTCTATTTAATTCTAATCGATATAAATCAGTTATAGAATCAACAACTATTAAGTATATATTATTAGCTTTTAAATTCTTTAAAACATCAAATTCTAAATTAAATATTATTGTGTATAAGTCATCATAATCTAAAACCTGAATAAACAAAATTTTATCAAGTATCTTTTTCGAAGAAGGTTGAATAAAATTTTTTATTTTTTCAAATGGAAAATTAGGTTTACTATATATGAAAATGACATTTTTTCCGTTTAAAGCATTAATAATAGCTGTTTGTAAGGCAAAAGTAGTCTTTCCAACTCCTATCTCACCCCAAATAGAAAAAATTCCCTTAAATGGCTCTTTAGTGTTTACTTTTTTATTAAGTTGGAAAATTGGAAAATTCATAATTTAAAATTTTAATTTTATAGTTAATTTATATAACTGATTTGAAAAAAAAATTTTTGTATATTTTAACTGAGAATCTGAACTTTTTCTATAAATTAAATAAAATTTTAACTGAGAAAAAAATAAGCTTTAAAGTTTTAACACTTGGAAGTAAAATACCAAGTATAGCTTCCTTAATACTCACAACATCGGAAGAAGTCCCAAAGTTTGAAACCAAAAATAACAACGTAAAGTTTCTAATTTATTCTCCTGAAATTTTTTTTGAGGATTATATTCTTAGAGTTATCGCAGCATATAGAATTGAATATAAAGAGCATTATTCGAAATTAACATTTTCAATAGATCCAGGAAAAAGAATTGGATTAATGGTTTTCTTAGATAATTATTATTTAGATTCCTATTGTTGTTATAAAATGGAGGAATTAATAGAAAAAATAATAAAAATTATAAAAATTTTTCAAAAAAATAATCCGTATTTAATTGACGTAGATTTTAAATTTGGAAGAGGGGTATTATCAATAACTTATGAATTAGTAAAAAGGATTTATAAAATCTTCAAGAATCGGCAGAATATGAGAGTCTATTTAATAGATGAATCTAGAACTTCGAAAATTAAGAATTTAAATAAATTTAAAGGAAAGAAATTATCTAAGGATGAAATCTCTGCGTTAATTTTAGCAATGAGGGAAGGGATGGAAGTCACACATGAAAATTATATTAAGATTTTTAATAAAATAAAATCTAAAAAATTAAAACTAAATCCTATAAATAAGAGAGATTCTGAAAGTAATAATGGAGCTTCATTCAAAATAGAAGATATTATAGAAAAAGTCTTAAGCGGTGAATATTCATTAATCGAATCATCGCAATTAATAAAAAATGATGATATTTAAATTCAAAAAGAATTAACTTTTTTTAACAGATAGAATTTAAGTATTCAAATTAGGCTAATTTAATAAAAAAAATTTTTACAAATATTTTTAATTCTACAAAGAATTGGAAGCCTTTTAAGTTAGCTTATTTTGAAATTGGGATAATATTAATTATGAAACGATTCATAGCTATCGATATCTTTCGAGGACTCTGCATTTTTTATATGACATTTGGACATATGGTATATTGGGGGGTTTCATCTGCAAACTTTTGGCTTTATGAAATCATTTGGAATTTTGGGGCACCGATTGGTGGAGGTGGATTTTTATTAGTATCAGGTATGAGCGCATCTCTTTCTTATAGAAACAGAGTAAATAAAGCTAAAATTTCTGGTGATATTAGACTGAAAAATATAAGAAATGAGTATCTGTTAAGAGCTTTAATTATTCTTTTAATATCAACTGTATGGAACTTTATAGGAACTTTGTTTATGAATCTTCCAGGAATTTGGTTATGGTTTGTTATACAAACAATTTCATTCTCTTTATTAATGGCATGGCCTCTTTTTAGAGTATCAAAATTTCTTAGATTAATATTATGTTTTTCCAGCTGGATTGGTAATGAATTGATATTCTTTTGGTTAAGCCCTTATTATGGGCAACAAAATATTTTTGGAATTTTATTTTATATCCTATATAATACTCCTGAACAAAATGTCATTTTAGGATACTTTCCTTTTCTTCTGTTAGGGACTGTCCTTGGTGATTTATTTTTTGAATCCAGCTTACATCAAGAATTAAACGAGCAGAATAATTTTCTTAAAGAAAAACTTATAAAGCCAAGTATAATTGGAGGTTTTATTTTAATAGTATTCGGGTTATTATTTCGTTTTCCTGATTTTTCTAATAAAGAAACCTTTTCATCTCATATGTTTATTGTGGGAATTGAGCTCATTTTAATCTCAATTTTAACTTATTTAAAGGATATTAAAAAAATCCATTTTAATAAAAGATACCGAGTATTTGAATATTATTCGTTTTATTCTTTTACAATATTTCTTGCTCATAATCTACTCTATTTTCTATTTCAACCTAGATTAAATTTTATTGAAATTTGGTTATATATTGTTCCAATAATGGTTTTATGGACTTTACTATTTAGATTTATTTATAAGAAATGGGGAAAATATGTTTCATTAAAATTTTTAATTAACAAATCAGCAGTTTATATTAGTGATAAATTAGAACTAGCTCATACTTCAGGAGAAAAAATAAGGTTAATTAAGAGAAATTAAGAAAGTAGCAAATAATTATGAAACGTATAAAAGCAATTGATACTTTTCGTGGTTTAAGTATGTTATGGATGTTTTTTGGACATCTTCAAGCTTGGTGGTTAAGAGATACTGATTTATGGCTTTATAATTTAACCTTTAAAATAGTTGATCCCATAGGTTCATCTGCATTTATTTTTATTGCAGGAATAACGACAGTAATTTCAATAAGAGGAAGATTTGTAAAAGCAAAAATATCAGAAAATTATAATTATCGAGTTATAAGGAAGGAATATTTTTATAGAGCAACAATAATATTTATAATCGCAATTTTGTATAACAGTAGTATTGCATTAACAATTATGAATCCAATATGGATATGGACTTGGTTTGTGTTGTTAACTGTATCAGTATCACTTTTTATGGGCTGGTATCTGATGAAATTACCGATTTTGTATAGAATTATCATTGGAACATTGATATGGATTATAAGCCAGGCTATTTTATCATCTTTATATCCTTATCAAAACCAAATCAACATTTATGGTGTAATTTTTCATATTTTTTTTCATAGATTAGAATTAGATGTAATTCTCTACTTTTTTCCATTTTTCTTGTTTGGGACAGTTGTAGGAGATCTTTTATACAAGTATTATAACATTGAGAATAAATATAAAAGGAGGAAAATAATTGTTAATAAAGTTATTTTACCTATATTCTGGGTTGGAATATTATTAATAATTTTTGGAATCCTTTTTCAATTTCCTAAATTTTTTATTAATAGGAGTTTTCCATGGTTATTCTATACACTAGGTATTGATTTAACACTACTAGCAATTCTTATCATATTTGAGGAGTTTCCTCTAATTAATACTAAAAAAGGACTACATTTTCTTTTTTATTTTTCTTATTATTCACTAACAGTATATCTAGCTCATAATATACTTTATTTCATATTCTTCAATAAATTAAATATATTTAATATTTGGATCTTCATTCTAATCACATGTATCCTAACGGGAATAATATTAAGATTGATTTATAAAAGATTTGGGTCAAAATTATCTTTAAAGGTCCAAATCGGTAGGTTGGCTTACTATTTGGCGAAGAAAAAATAATTTTTACTCCTTTTTTATTGTCTCACATCTAATTTCCATCGGAATCTTCATATGTATATTATTGTAATATCTGAAATTAATATAGTTGTTAAATAAGAAATTAATTGTTTTTATATAGACTCCATTATTCCCAATAGCAATAGCTCGATCTTTGTTTATACAATATAGTATTCTTACTAATTTTTTATCTGAATTTCCATGCTGACCTAATATTATATCATAAATATTAGTATCTTGGAAAAAGCTGAATAATAACCGTATTAAAGTTGATTCTTCTCTCAGAATTATTATCTTCTTATTTTTTAACATGGATCTTAATTTTCTTATATACTGTTTAGATTTAAAATAATCTTGGTTATTGACGAAAAAGAATATATAGGCTTCTTTAATGATTATATTGACTGGAAAGGTTTTGGTTATTTTATAAAATAATTGATAAAATTTTAATTCCGTATTTGAGAATTTTTTTTTAATGTCAATAATCTGCCAAAAGAAAAAATAATCTTCAATAATGCTATACATTAAAATATAATTTTAATTCAAAGATTTAAAATTCGATAAATTTATTTTTATTTAAATTTAATAAATTTAGCTCATAAATAATTTTATTTTATGCTTAGGTCAAAATTTTAGGTTAAAAAGATAAACTGAAATGAAAGAAAGATTGGACTTACTTCTAGTAGAAAGAAGATTTGTTGAAAGTAGGACAAAAGCACAGTGGTTGATAAAAAATGGTTTTGTATATGTGAATGGGAAAAAGGTATTAAAACCTGGAAAAAAGGTGGATAATTTTAATGAGATATTATTAATAGAAGAATTTCCATATGTTGGTCGAGGTGGGTTAAAATTAGAAGCCGCCCTAAAGTATTTTTCAATTGAAGTTAAAGAGAAAGTCTGTGCTGATATTGGAGCAAGTATAGGTGGATTTACAGATTGCTTATTAAAACACGGAGCGAGAAGAGTTTATGCAATTGACACAGCAACAGACTTATTACACCCTTCTTTAAGATGTAATAAAGTTAAGGAAAAAGTAATTCCTTTATTAGGCGTTGATGCACGCACTTTAGATACATTAAATGAAAAGATAGATGTAGTTACAATTGATGTCACTTTTGCTACAATAAAAAGTATTCTTCCAAATGTAAAGAACTATTTAAAAGAGAATGGAGATATCATCGTTTTAGTAAAACCTATTTTTGAAACAGATTTTTATCAAGAGGTTAAATTGGAAATAATAAGAGATTCAAAAAAATTATACGATATATTGATAGATTTATTAGAATGGTGTTGGAATAATGGATTAATTCTATATAAGATCTTAAAATCCCCACTTTTAGGAAAAGGAGGATCTATTGAATTTTTAATTCATTTAAAGATAAAAGGTCTAGATAAAATTAACTTTCATTCTCAAAAGCAATTAATCGAATTAGAATTTCAAAATGAAAAAAAATAATAATGTTCTAAAAATTTAGGATTTTGGATATTCTTTAAATAGATTACCCCAATCAGTAAGCATAAATTTATTAATTCTTCGTTTTCCAATTGTAGGGTACCAAATCATATCATGATATATTTTAGATGCATAAGTAGGACCTAAAAAAAAGAGTTCACTTCGAAATAACGGATATAAAAATTGAAGAGGCCCCTTTCTTACCATTTGATCCCCCCATATGACCAAACTGCGTCTAACTTTAAAATTCCAATCTATGTTTGAAACATCTTCTCCAATAATCTCAATTTGATCAACATCACCACAACCTAATCCCTCATCATGAGCCATTTTTATCGCTGGTAATTTTAAAGGTTCAAAACCCATCAATTTTGCTACAATTGCATCAACAGCGACTTGATCATATCCAGCAAGTAAATAATTTTTAATTCGGGGAATCATTGTACGTGGCCCAGCTCCATCTCCACATACAGTTCCATCAACAATTGCCAATATAGATGGATGAATTTGTTTTTGAATAATTAATAAATCGACTAGTACTTCAGACATAAATTGGTGTGAAAAATGTCTCCTTTTGGTTAAGAGCCCTCCAAATGCGTTTTTCATCGCACAAGTGATTCCTCCATGCTTAAGTACTCCTTCTGTATGTTTCAATGAACCTCCAATTGCACCTGTATGTCCATGTGTTTTCATTGTAGGCAAATGTATAATAGGTTTCCCCACATAGAATTTAGGGATATTAAACCCTTCGGGAAATATTTTAGTATCAAGAGCAAATAATCGCTTATTTTTCAAATTTAAAAATTTTGATCTAAGAGATTCATATGGGACAAATGGAATTCGGGTTAATGGTAGAAACCATACACCGTATTTTTTAATAATTGGAGCCCATTTATTTCCCTTTAAACCCATTTCGATATTGGTGACAACAGTCCTATTTTCCGCTGTAAAAAGATTTTTTGGTTTATAATCATCATCTATCATAGTTTTAATTACTCCTTCCAGCTGCCAAGGAGGACTAGAACATGCGGGAAAGAATTTTGACCAACTTAAATTAAGTTTAATAATAATTTTGTTATTATGATTATAATATTGTTGATAATCTGCTAAATGCATTAATCTACTATAATCTTTTAAAATGCTAATAGGTGAAGTTTTAACAACAAAAATGTTTGGTTTATTTCTTCTCATTGAAGTTTAAAAGATTTAATTATTTATCATTTTATCGGAATTTATTGAAAATAAAATAAACTATAAAAAGATTGAAAATAGAAAATTTAAGAGATTTTATATTGAAAGGAATTTAATCTGAAATAAATTCCATTCCTTCATATGATTTCTCTTCATCTGCAAAAGGAAGGCAATACATATAATGTTCTCCTGTTTCTCCTCCTAAGGGGATTCTTACTGGATCTTCTATACCGCATCCCTTATGTTTATCTTTTTCTGGACATCTTGGATGAAAAGGACATCCAATTGGAGGATTAATTGGACTTGGAACCTCGCCTTTTAAAATAATTCTATTTTTTCTTTGTGAAGGATCAAATGTAGGACGTGCAGATAGTAGAGCTTTTGTATATGGATGAGACGGATTCCTAAAAACATCTTCAATAGTACCACCTTCAACAAATTTACCCAAATACATTACTGAAATTTTATCAGCGATATGTTGAACAACACTTAGGTCATGAGTGATGAACAAATAGGATAATCCAAATTCTTGTTGTAAATCCCTTAATAGATTAAGAATCTGGGCTTGTACTGATACATCAAGAGCAGATGTAGGCTCATCTAAAATAATTATTTCAGGATTACAAGCTAATGCTCTAGCAATTACTATTCTTTGCTTTTGTCCACCTGAGAATTCATGCGGATATCTATCTAGATGTTCGTTCTTCATTGATACGGTTTCTAGAAGTTCAAGCACTCTTCTTCTAATTTCTCTTCTCTTTTTCATTCCTTGTAATATTCTGAGAGGCTCTCCTATTATATTAACCACTTTCCAACGTGGGTTAAGAGAAGAATCAGGATCTTGAAAAACCATCTGAATACTTTTTCGTAATTTGTGAGTAAAATTCTCATCTATTCTTTTGCCCCTATAATATATCTCACCTGATGTGGAGGGTACTAAATTCAAAATAGTATTTCCAATTGTCGTTTTACCACATCCACTTTCTCCAACTAAACCTAATGTTTCTCTTTTTCTAAGTTCAAAAGAAACTCCATCTACAGCTTTAACTTCACCAATTTTTCGTTTAAAAATACCGCCTAGGATTGGATAATATGTCCTTAAGTTTTTTACGGTTAGAATAGTCTCTTTTTCACTGTCCATATCACTTACTTTTTCTTTAGAAATAGTCATTTTTTTTATCATTCCTCAATATTTAAATAATTATACTTTGTATGATTCAAGATCTTCCTTTTTCTCCCATTCATATTTTGGTGAATCTTTATATTCGGGATCAAACAAATGACAAGCAACAAAATAATCTTCTCCAATTTCATTAAGTTTAGGTTTTACTTTATCGCAAATTTCGAGTCGATAATCGCATCTTGGATGAAATCTACAACCTGATGGAGGATATATTAAATTAGGGACCATTCCTCTGATAGTTAGTAGTTTTTGGTTTTTCTTTTCAATACTTGGAATAGCTCCAATAAGACCTTTTGTATAAGGATGCCTTGGATTTTTAAATAGGTCATTAACGTAAGCATATTCTACAATATTTCCACTATACATAACAGCAACACGATCGCAAATATCAGCGATAATACCTAGATCATGAGTTATCATAAGAATTGAGGTTTTGAATTTCCTTTTCAAATTTCTCATTAATTCAAGAATTTGAGCTTGAATAGTGACATCTAATGCTGTTGTTGGTTCATCTGCAATTAGTAAAACTGGATTGCAAGAGAGAGCCATAGCAATCATAACTCTTTGTCGCATGCCTCCACTTAATTCATGTGGATATCGTTTTAAGATTCCTTCGGCATCAGCAATACCAATTTCCTTTATAATTTGGGCTGATTTTTCTAAAGCTATAGATTCTATGTTTGGTTTATGAGATGTTGCTTTTTTTAATTCATGGATTTTACGTGTAAATTCCTTTTTTTCTTTCTCTGAGAGTGTGTTATTTTCTTCGCTTTCCTTTAATTCTTGCTCCAAATCTTTATATTCTTGAATGAGTCTCTCTCGCTCCATTAAGCGACTATCTAAAACGCTCTGAAGTTCTTCCTTCTGATGCAGGTAAAATACTTCAGATACTTGCTTTCCTACACTCAATACCGGATTAAGAGAGTTTAAAGGATCTTGAAAAATCATTGTAATTCTACTACCACGATTTAATCGCATTTCTTCATCCGTTAAATCAAGTAAATTCACGCCTCTTAGCAATACTTTTCCTTCTATAATCTTTCCAGGAGCTCTAACAAGTCTTATTATTGATAAAGCTGTTACTGACTTTCCACAACCAGTTTCACCAACTAGACCAAGGACCTCATCTTCAAAAATTGTAAAAGATACCCCATCAACTGCCTTAACAACCCCTTCTTCAACAAAAAAATAAGTTTTAAGATTTTCTATTTTTAACAATGCTTTTGATTGTTTTTCAGGTGAGATTTGATTGTTTTTTTTTGGAAGTATCTGTTCTTCTTCTATAGTCATTTTTATTTTTTCCTACAGTATTAATATTCTTAATTCTAATAATAAAGAAAATAAAAAAAAATAATTAAAGGTTTTTCAATCGTGGATCTAACGCATCCCTTAATCCATCGCCAACTAACATAAAACCTAAAACTGTTATTAAAATCATCATTCCTGGCCAAAATGCTGCCCAAGGTGCATCATACATACGAAGTCTTGCTTGATTTATGTCATTTCCCCATTCTATTAAAGTTGGATCGCTATATCCAAGAAATGCTAAACCTGCTAAGCTCAATATTATTCCTCCAATATCAAATGTAAATGAAATTATAATTGGTTGAATACAATTCGGTAATACATGTCTAAACATTATTCTCCAATTTCCCGCACCAGCTACTTTTGCTGCTTCTACATAGGGTAATTCTCTTGCTTGAATTACTGATCCTCTAATTAATCTGGAATAATAGGGCACCCCAAGAATACCATATGCTAACATGATATATTCCATTCTCTGGCCTAAAATCGCAACAAATACTAAAGCAAGAATCAATCCAGGAAAAGCAAGAAACACATCCATAATTCTCATTATTACAGAATCTATCCATCCTCCATAAAATCCTGCAATTATGCCAAATATTACTCCTACTACTACACTGAATCCAATTGCGGGTAAAGCTATCGTCAGCGAAGATCTTGCTCCGTAGATCATTCTTGATAAAACATCTCTTCCAAATTTAGTTGTACCAAGCAAGTGTTCGGGAGAAGGAGGATCAAAAGTTCCAGGAAAAACTCCTGTTGCTTGACCTTCGTAATTGTAGGGAGCAATCCACTGGCCAAAAACTGCAAATGATATTACCACAAAAATAATGGCAATTCCTATAATTGTAAGAACAGATTTCAGCCGTCTAATAAATTTTCTTTTACTTATTGTTTTTTCATATTCAAATTCTCTTCTTGATAGTTCTTCTAATCGAGAACCAGGAATAAAAAGAAATTTTAAATTTTTTACTACCCACAATAACACTTTTTTAATTAAACTTTCCTTTCTTTCTTCTTCTTCATAAGCTTCAAGTTCAATTTCTTTTAGTTCTACCATAAATATTCACCATTTATTTTTAATATCTTATTCTTGGATCTATAAGACCATAAATAAGATCAGTTATTAAATTAATAATTATGAAAGTGATAGTTGTTACGAATACAATAGCATTGAGAACCCAGTAATCTGTATTTTGAATTGCTGAAACTAGTAATTCCCCAATAGCATGTAAATTAAAGGTGGTTTCAGTGAGTACCGCTCCTGCTAATAATCCTCCAAAATTTAAACCTATTACTGTGACAGTGGGAATTAAAGCATTTCTACGGGCGTGAGAATTAATCACATCTTTTTCTTTACAACCTTTTGCTCGAGCGGTTCTGACATAATCTTGTTCTAATACCTCAAGCATACTCGAACGTGTCTGTCTCGTGATAGATGCTAGCGTAATAAAAGATAAACACATAATCGGTAAAAATAAATGATATAAGTAATCAAAAAGCAGATCAAACCTACCTGTTAATATGCAATCAATTATTCGAAAATTAGTAATTACGGTTGGGTCACCGATACCTGCTGTTTTAAACCCTACAGCAGGAAAAAGGTCAAGTCTGTATCCTAAAAAGTATTGAAGCAGCATTCCTAACCAAAATACAGGAATAGAAACACCTACAAGTGCAAATCCTCGAAAAATTGTGTCTTTAGCTTTATTTCTATGAGTAGAGGAAATGACTCCTGTTTTTATTCCAACTAAAGATGCGATGATAATGGCAAATATAGCAATATCAAAAGTTCTTGTAAATCGACCCATTACTAAATCCCAAACGGGTGCACCTCTGGCATATGAAACCGATACACCCCAATTACCTGTAAACAAATTTTGCAAATAAATAAAATACTGTTCAATAATCGGTCGATCCAGACCAAGCTGATGTAGAGCAGCAGCGTATTGTTCTGCAGTAAAGCCATGTGATTCTCCGAGATATGCTACTACTGGATCACCGGGCATTAGTCTTGAAAGAATAAAGGTTAAAGTTAATACTCCAAATAGTACAGGAAGCAAAGCCAACAATCGTCTAAATATGTATTTTAATAAACTCATATCCTATTTTATCACTTCAATTTATTTTATTTTCTGGTAAGAAAATTAAACTTTTAAGATTTTTGTTAATTTCAATAAAAATTACACTTTTTTTATTCTCTCTAAGTATCTTTTATATTGTTCTTTTGCATATGATGCTAAAATTGCTGTAAATAAATTAATCCCGAAGAGGGTTAAAATTGTGATATATCCTTCAATCCGGATAAAATATCCTCCTATTATTGTGATATCAAATCCATTTAAGAACCAATACCATATCCAGGACATAATAATAATAATTGGAGTAAGCCATATGCTATTTCTTATTCCATATTCAAAAAAATTTTCTCTGAAAACCATAATAAATACTATAAGAATTAAAATAATTAGAGATAGATATGAGGAAGGACTAAATAAGACTTGATATAAAAACACTAGTTCCTCATCAATAAATTTTGCATAAACATTACAAATATAACCAAAAAATACAAAATGGATTAGTAAAATTGCCATTATAAAATTTCCTTGACGACTAAAATCAATCTTAAATCTCATACCAATTCCACCAAATTGATTTGTTTTAAATTAATTTCTCGGTTTATTTTATAAGTTTTCGGATCCTTATTAATTATTCTATTGTTTTCCCATATGTTTAGACTTACCATCTCTTCATTTTTATTTTGTAATAATTTTCTGTTATACCAAAAAACTTCAAGAATATCTTCAAATATTAAATATGGTATAAAAGTCATATTCCGAATTTTCCTATTAGTTAAATTTTCAACTTTAATGGGGATAATTTCGGGATAATATTTTTGTTTTTTTTCCCTATAAATCTCTCTAATTTCAGTGGTTCCTCCTTTTTCAATTTGAAATTCGTTTTTTTCAATTTTTTCTTGAAAATATTTAATTATAACCTCACAATATTCAATTAATAAACTTCTCTGATCTTCAATGTTATTAAATTTATCTAATTGATGTAGATATTTACGATATAATACAAGAAATTCACGAAGGATAAAAGTAAATTCTTTGCTAAATAGGGCCCATTCTGGCTGTAAATTTAATGATTTCTCAAACCATTCATAAATTACGAGTTTATTTAATTCTCGATAAGTTATATCTTTATATTTACGTTTTGCATAATTGATTAGGTTTTTAATACCGAAAGTATAAAAATTTTTAAAATTTATTTCGATATTATACTCCTCGAATAAAGGAATTAATTTATCTATATCAGGCAAAACCAGATAGGTAGGTTTCCCATTTGTGACTTTATCAATCCTCATCGGAACTGGGAGTACTGGTATATTGAAAAGATCAGTACAAAACATATCAAAAAAAAATCCGATGGGAGCAAGATCGTTTTTAAATGTCTTTAATTTTGTTGGAGGATTGATAATCGGACACATTAATATAACCAAAAAAAAATAATAGAAAAAAAAATAAATATTTAATTGATTTGATTTTAAAATTCAGCTTATGTTTCGAAATAAACAGGGTAGAAGTATAGCTTGCCAAAATTGTTATAGGGATATCCTTTTAACTGAGTGATATGAGCGTCATATTGATCTGCGCAATAACCATAAACCCAACCCATATCCTGTTCAATTAATAACTGTTGTATTCTAGTATACATTGCTTCTCTAACATCTGGATCAGCTTCTATAAGACCTGCCTCCATTAACAACTGAACATTATCCCATGTTTCGTATGGGTCTCTTGCAAGACCTGTTGGTGAATAAGGTCCATCCCAACCTTCCCAAGTAGATGCATAAAATGCGCCTGAATCAAATGCAGCTGCAGCTTCTTCAGCTGCTCGGAATCCATCATATTGACCACCATTAGATGCGATTGATCTATTAGTAAATAATGGATTTATAAAGTTGCTAGGGTCATTATAATCTGGACCCCATCCAATCCAGTAGAGTTGCAACATATTTCTTTGTAGATTTCCTACTTCATACAATCTGTAAATGAATTGCGTCCACGTCATACCAGCACCGGTTACTTGGATACCAAGTAAAGATAATTGATTGGTAACCATTGTTAAGATATCTTCTCTGAATTGATTTCCAATATTGTATGTGAAATTAACTATTCTAAATGGTCCTGGCGGTCTGGTTGCTGCGCGAGACCAATTATAGTTATTGGTGGTATCATCTGTAGGATCATCTACTTCTCCATCATCATCCATATCAGGATCAACACCCCATGGAGTACCATATTCATCGAGTCCAAAACCCATAGATTGCATGATCAGTCTTGCATGTGTAAGATTCGTTACAGGTTCTTGAGTTCCGGTCCAATTGGAATAAGTAATACCTTCTGGGATAGGTCCTTCACATCGTACGGCATTACCCTCCCACCATTCTTCAACAATATAATCGTAATCAATGGCCCATGCTATCGCATTTTTCCAAGTTACATTCAGTAATATACTGTTCATACCTAAGTATTGAACTACTAGCCCACCACCTGCGTATGGTAATTCTGTGCCAGGATCTGATCTAAAAGTATCATATAAAGAAGGTAATGGATCATCTACGAAGTGAACATCCCCAGCTAATAAAGCTTGGTTTCTGGCATTCGCATCATTTATAACTGAAAAAACTAATTTTTTCAATTGTGAAGCTCCTCTCCAGTAATCGGGGTTGTAATTAAAGACGACCTCTACACCATCTTCATAATGATCATACTCCCAAGGTCCAGTACCTAGAAAGCCAGAAGTTGATGTATCCATATAGTCTTCCCATAAAGTTTCAGCGCCCTCATCATCTAATGGGATAAAGATGTAAGAAGAGCTAAAGCTTAAGAGAGGAATAAATGGTTTATATTCCTTATTCAGAATAAAGTCTATAACATATTCGCTAACAATGACAGTATCATTAATAATTGGTACTAAGCATGCATCCGCATATATACCGTCATATAATCGTGTGTTAGGCCATTCATATAATTCTGCAACTTGAGTAACACCAACTGTGTCTGGAAGCGGGTTAGTCTCATATGTCGCGTTTAATAAAAAGGCTAACCTATCGAAAGAGTCTTTAACAGAAGTGGCATTAAACTTTCTTCCATCATGAAAAGTCGCATTTTGGATTAGGTTGAAGGTATATTTTACTTGAGTGGAACTCCATTGTAAATCAGTATCACCAAGATCAGCAGGATCTTGACCATCACCATCACCATCAAAATATACGTCATAAGATCCGACAACTGTGGAAGTTATGGTTAATGGATTATCGGTTGCTAGATGAGGTCTTAATTCGTTAATATTATTTCCCGCAGTGTCCTGAAATTGAACTCTAAATAAACCCTCAGCGACTTGATCAATGACATCAATAGAAGCACTGTCCCAAGCTAAGTGGGGATCAAGATCGGATGGTCCTTCAGCGGTACCGTGTATAACGGTATCACCTAGACGGATACCTCCGCCCATTAAAAAGACCACCACGCCACCAACAATAGCTGCAACAGCGATTATCGCAATTACTCCTACCGCGATTTGTGCTTTCCTTTCCATATTTTTAATCACTTAAAATTTTTGAATTTTTTAATTTTTTTTAGATTTAAGGTGTTAAGTAATTTCTTAAATTTATAAACTTATAAGTTTTATCTTTTTTTTATAATACAAAATTAATATTAAAAATAGACAATAATTTCAATATAAAATTTTAACTGAAGAAAATTATTAGATTTAAAAAATAATATTTTAGTTTGATATTGGAACCAATCTGAAGAATTTAACATCAGAATTGAATAGTTTGCAAAAATCCTATTATATTGTCAAAATAGAAAGAATATGTTAGAATCGCAAGTAAAATAGACCCTGCACTTATAATTCCTTTGTCAAGAAAAACTCGTTCGGGGTTGCGTGCAATTTTAGGTTTAGCTGAGGTTAAATACATGTATCTCATAATGATATAAAGAGAGATGGGGATAGTAAAAACTGCAATATATTCATAAAGTTTGATGCTTTCAGGCATAAAGAGATTAAATTTAAAAATTAGATATAAGGAATATGTTATGAATAATGAACCAGAGATCATTACATGAAATTGATCCAACAGCTTAAGAGAGTATTGATCATAGACCTTTTTATGCTGTACTGCTTTATCTTTTCCTAAAAGTTGCAGATCTGCTTTCCTTTTCGCGATACTCAAGAACATTGCCAACTCAAATATTGCTAGAAATAACCAAGCAGAGATATATTCTTCAATAATTATACAACCTGCTAAAGCTCTCCATAAATATCCTGTTGATAAAACTAATATATCAATAAAAGCATGAAACTTAAAGAAATGGTTATATAATTGTCCTGTAACAATAATTAAAATTAGCATGTAAAACAAATATAGATTTGGTATTAGAAATAAAAATAAAATAATCATAATTAATAAAAGAATTATCAATAATGATATCGCAAAAATGATTGAGATATCACCACTGGCTAAAGGTTTCTTTTTCAATTTTTCTGGATGTTTTTTATCATATTCAATATCTCTTAAATCATTTATTATATAATTGAAGGAAGAAGCTGAGCACAACAAAATAAATCCAATTAATAAAGGTAAATAAAGTTTAAAATCAAATAATCTCTCACTGAAAAAAACTCCAACAAAAATTAAAACATTTTTGTAATATTGCCTTACCCTTAAAAGATATAAAAGGCTTCTAATTTTTCTCAGCATAATAAATACTTAATAAGATCATTAAAGTTAAACTTTATTAAGGTAAAATATTTTTTCTGGTTTGAATTTTCTTAATATTCTATACCCTAACTTACTGATTAAACTTGTTTCAGATTTTCTTTGTATGATTGCTGTATTGAAATCAAAAGATACCAGCTCTAATGACTTATAACTAATTTCTAATTTTTTACCGAAAATATTTTCTATTGAAATGACAATTTCGTTATTATTATGCACTAATTCTGATTTGTTTGCATTCATATTTTTAGATCTGATGTCTTGAATATAACCAATTTCAAGATTATTAACGGGTTTTTTCAAAAATAGGAATGTACGTAATTTTTTCTTTTTTAACCAGTGAATAATATTTAATTCAGATTCTCTAAAAATTTTATTTTTAGTTATTGAGAAGTAAATATTTTTAGGACGAATTATTATATCTTTGAATTTTAATATGTAATTACTATTCTCTTTTGGGTTCAGTAGTTCAATTACAGACTCATTTAAATTATCGCTGATTTTAACATTGATACATATATAAATCTCTAGTCTACCTTTCACTTTTAGAAATATCTCATTATTAACGTACTCTTTTACAGTATCTATGGAATTTGATAATTTTGTCTTTCTAATTCGCTTAAAAATTAATTTTTTTTTATTATCAAGAAAAATGAGTTTACCTTCTGTATTATCATTGAATAGTTCTATATCTTTCAGGATTAGAGGATTATCTTTTTTGAAAAAATATTTCTTGTTTAAACTTATTGGATATCTATTAAAAAGTGAAGAATTAAGCACTTTTTCATTTTTATTTTTAGTATCAAATATTAAAAATTGGTCAATATCACAAATGTCGTCACTATATTGGATTTCTTCAAACTTTCCTATTATTAATTCATCTGTAATTTTATTACGAAAAAGATAATCTTTATTTAAATCAAATTGGAAAAGTTCATCCCTTCTTAGAGTTTTCATTAATGTAGAAATATTATTAATATTAAAATATTCTTTAAATTTAGTGTTTGCAATTTGTTTGAACAAATTACGCGCATTTTCGAATTTCTTCGCATACTTTTTTTGAACTGATCTTCTTAGGCAAAAAAAAGGTAATAAAGCTTCTTTAGTAGGTTTTAATTTATCATCTAGAATTGCTGCAACTCTGTGATAACTTGGAGGATGCGAATTGATTATATTACCAATTAAAGAAGTTCTTGATGGTTTTATCATTGATAAGTAAATATATTCTGCTGTGTCTTTATAATTAAGCAATTGATTATCTTTATTTATTTTCTCATTACATAAAAGCATAGTATTTAAACCAATTTCACGTCCTGAAGCATAAAAGCTTTCCAAATTATAAAGAGCTTTCACGAGTTCATTTCCTAATCCAGCATTTTTAGCCCTTAAATCTGCTTTTCCTTCAAGAATTCTAACAAAAATAAAAATTAAGATATAGATTCCAATATTTAAAAAAATAAAATAAACTAAAGGAATTTTAGGATTACCAAAAGTATAATCATAATATGTTGCGGGAATTCCTAGAAACATTCTTATCAGTAAATCTAGTGAGGTTATAAAAGTTAAAATTAGCGTATGTTTTCCTTTTGTATGAGATAATTCATGAGCTATTATCCCTTTTAGCTCTTCGTCGGGTATCTCGCTAATATTTTCAGCAATAATTGCTATTCTTTTATCAAAAAAAGAACCATAAGCCATAGCGTTCAATATAGGATATTTTCCGTAGCCAATTTTGACCTTACCTCTTATACCAATTAGTTCTTTAATTTCAGATACTAATTTTAATAATTTTTTATCTTTAACTCGTTTAATGCCTAATAATTTATCCAAAATTGGACCAGATATGAAATATATAACCCAGTTGGTAAATATTAAAATTATATAGATGTTTAATAACAATTCTAATAAATTAAGACTTAAAATATCAGTTTGATTAAAATTGTAAAAATTTATTGGAGTATATTGATTTAAAAATACTACTGCTATCCAAGCTATTATATACAGAAAGAGAGTTAAATATTCTGGTGATAAAAATCTCCAAACAATAATATATTTCCTGCCAAATAATATAAATCCTAAACCCAGTATTATCCAGAAGGAAAAAGCAAAGGAGGTATTTAATACAAGAGGATTCCTTAAATAATTTGAAATTATTCCAGATATAAAGATTACATTATATGTTATTAGTGAGATTATTAATAATTTGTTAATTACTTCATATTCCTTTAATTCTATTATAGCAAACCACATGTAAATCGAAAAAGCACCCATTATTGATGTTAATAAATCTTTAGAAAAAAATAAGATGAGAAAGAAAAAGAAGAATATTGCGACAAAATCACTTAATTCGCTCCGTTTACCGTTTTTAGCCCAACGATAAAATTCTTCTATTGAAAAAATATAAAGTAGACATGTGATTAAAAATGTCCAATCTAGAATAATCTCGAATATATTATTTGAAAAAAACAAAACCAACCAAAAAAAAATCCCTAATAATGAAATGATTAAAAACAAGAAAAAAAGGAAGTATCTTTTGAATGTATTCAATTAAAAAACCATTTTATTCCAATTTTATTAATTAAATAGATAAAAATAATAGCCCGGCACGGATTTTCGATAAGTAAGTTATCTTACAAATATTCGAACCGTGGTCACGGGGTTCAAGGCCCCATATGCTTGGCCGCTACACCACCGGGCTATAGTTATACTTTCAGTAATATTCATATTTAAATATTAAAAGGCTTTAAATCTTGGTTAATAAATTTGTCATCTATTAAATGTTTATTGTTTTTTAAAAATTCCACGTCTTCCCTTTCATTTCTATATTCATCTGGAAGCATTTGTGGGATAGTATCAATAATAGGATACCATCGATTACATGTTGTACAAAAGAGAATGCCTGACCTTATTTCTGTCTCCATCTTAATTTTATTAAGAAAATAAATATCGGGTAATATATTTTCAAAATAATTTACATTTTGTGATTCTATAGCTTTTGTAATATTTTCTTTGATATTTGATGTAATTATTGTAAAACATTTTTTAATTAAGTTATCAACCGCATCAAGATTTATGTTTTTTATCTCATTAATACTAGTTACTATATGTTTTAAATATGAGTTAATCGGTTTCCTTTCGAGAATAATGTTATCCCTAACAAGAATTTGATCTCCTTCTTTAATTATATCAATTATTTTTTCTTCTTTAATGGAATCTATTTCTTTTCTTTCATATATATTTAAGATTTTTTGAAAATGGTCTAATTCAGTTTCAAAAGAAAAGATATATAATTTTAAAGGGAAATGTTTGTCGATCGGGCATGCCAAAATATCAAATAACCAAGGTTTCATGATATTAATAAAAAATAGATTATAATAAATAACTTCTTAATTGTTGGATATATTTATCAATAGTTCTATCAATTTTTTTTCTTCTATTAAAGAAATCGTTTGAGAGTTTCTGATATGCAGCTTTTGAGGGTAATTTACCTCTCTTATATCTACTTTCTAAAAGACTTAAGCTATCATTTATACTTGTTCGCTCGGCGTCTAATACATCCAATTTCTTTATAATACCCCCAAAAACTTCACTTGTTTGGTTTAAAGTTTGTTTAAATGGAATAATTTCTTGTTTAATTTGCTCTATCTTCGAAATATTTTTACTAATAATATTCTTTAATTGCTTTTTAGCCACCTTTTTATGTTTTGCATCTTCCTCAGTCTTTCGAATTTCAAGTATCAAAGCATTCATTTCTTCATATAAATAGCAAAATTCTCTGATTTCGTTAACTGGGATTGACTCTTTTTTAAAGATAGTTGGCCCTTCAATTTTTCTTCTTGTTTTTGTAATGATAATATAAACAGCTGAGATTATTGATATGATTAACATTATTGTTAATGGTCTTAAGAGTAAATTAAATAAATCTACTGAAAAAGTAAGCTGTAATTCATAATTTTCGGTGGGAATAACATAGTTAGATTCATATACTATTATTTTAGCATCTTGTGACTCTTCAATTGCATTTGGTGGATTTGAGTAAAAACTTACCCTGTTACAACCTTCAATTATGATTTTTGTTACTTGATTTTTTCCTAAATAGTCATATTTAGTTGTAAAAATATCCATTTGAATTGAATCTTGAAACCAATTTGTTGAGGAATATTTTTCAAATGGTAAATAATATTCAACAATGAACCTAAATTTTGATCCAGGGGTTAGTAAAGCGCGATTATCTGTTAATTTTATCGATAATTGTTGATAATTTGGATCATCATCGTATTGGATCAATGTTGCTCCGGATAGTTGGCCAAGTTCATCATACACATCTACATTTTTTGCATCTTCTGGAACTCTAAGAAAGAAATATTCAATATTAATTACTCCATCGTTCTTAATTAAAAATTCTTCTTTAACTTTTATTACTCCCCATGGAGAAATAATTATATCTCGATTGATTCCTTCCATATCCATGCGAGTAAATCGGATCCTATTCTGGGTTGTTGGATCCTCCTGATTATCCTGAAACGTTATTGTTATCTCCTTATGATCATCATCGATATTAGCAAGATATGGTTCTATAAAATTTATGCTAGGATCTCCTGAAATATCATATTGCACACCTATACCAGTATCAACTCCCATTTCTCCAACTTTTTCAAATTCGACTTCTGTCGAATCTTCAGTCACGAAAAGAGCTTTTACAACACCTATTGATTTATATGGAAATATTGGAAATAGGTAGCCTGTAAAATTTATTACTTGTTCTGTTGCTTGTATTTCATAACTTACCTGGTTTTGATATGAATGGAAGAAATGAACGAGTCGCGTTTGTTGTGGTAATAAAGGTGTATCAAAATAGATTGCAATCATTTCATAGTCATTCATTACAAAATACGACCTTTCAGTTATCAATGTGTTTTGTGTATCACCAGTTGCTTTGAAAAATAGAAGATCATCTGAATTTTTTAATGGAATTCCTATAAAAATAGAATTAATGGGGTTATTATTTTCATTTGAAACAGTAAAAGTATCTTCAAAAATAACGAAGCCATACTTTAAAATATTGACATTTCGATCAGGGTCAATAATTATTATATTTTCTGTTCCTTCTAAACTGGCAGAAATTTTAGGAATTCTAATGTTTTCATTGTTAAATTCGTTTAAATTTGTTGGAAATCTGAAAAATGACAAAATTATTAAGATTAACAAAAAACTTATAAGAAATAGAAGCAAATTTCTCTTTTTTATCATATTTTTTACTATCTCATACGTAAATTATCTAAGAATAATTAAAACAATTAATAAAGATTTTTCAAATTTTTGATAATATTTCGAGATAAACCTAAATATAAATGATAATTTAAATAATTATAAAATAAAAATTAAGAAGAGTCTATAATGTCATCTAGACGAACACAATCAAGAAGGAAGAAAAGAAGAGGCGGTAATGCTCCAATGCCCCTAGGTGGAGCAGGATTAATGAGATTTTTTGAGGATAGTTCCATAGGAATAAAATTAGGTCCAATTAGTGCCATGATTATCTCATTAGCATTGATTTTGATTGTGATTTTTGCCCATATAGGTATATTTGATTGGATCTTTACACCGGGAGCAGTATAACTTAATTATTTATTTTTTTATTTAAACTTCAAACAGCTTTATTGCATAATGAAGATATCTGAGTTTCAAGAATTAATAAAAGAAATTTATTTCCATCAAGATAAAGAAAGAGGGATTAAGGGTACTTTTATTTGGTTAGTAGAAGAAGTGGGAGAATTAGCACGGATTATTAAAAACCAAAGAATTGATATAAGAAAGGCATCTGAAGAAATTGCTGATATTTATGCTTGGATTAATTCAATTGCTAACCTCTTAGAAATAGATATGGAATCAATTTTGAAAGATAAGTATCCGGATAAGTGTATCCGATGTGGTTTGAAACCTTGCCAATGTGATTTACTGAGAGATAATAGAAAAATCTAATATTAGATTATTAAAAGAAAACAATTATATTTAATTTTGGTATTCTATTATATTTTAAGGAAAATAGAATTAATTTTTCTTGTAAATATTCTTAAAAAGTAATCGAAAGATAGATACAGATAATAGAACATAATATTTAGTTTAAGTGAATATTAATTAACTTAATATTTTTTACATAAATATCTTAGAATAAACTTATTATCGGATTGAAATTGACAAAGGAAAAACAGAATTTTTCAGACATTCACTCTGAAGCAGAAGTTGATAAAAATGCATTTATTGATACCTTTACTATAATTGGAAAAGGAGTTAAAATAGAGAAAAATGTTTACATTTCAAGAGGTACAAAAATATATGGGAAAACTTACATTGATGAAGAGACATATATCGGTGAAAATTGTATTATTGGACATCCGCAAAGAAATTTGTTAGTTAGTATAATCAATAGCAAACAACAATGTAGTAATCTAGAAAGCCCGCAAACAATAATAGGCAAGAAATGTATCATTAGGGCTGGTTCAATCATATATTCAGAAGTTATTATGGGGAACATTTGCCAAACGGGGCATAGTGTTTTGATAAGAGAGAAAACGAAGATTGGAAATAATACTTTAATCGGTACTAATACTGTTATTGATGGAAATGTATCGATTGGATCTAATGTAAGTATTCAAACTGGAGTCTATATCCCATTATATTCGAATGTTGGAAATAATGTATTTATGGGACCCTATTGTAAATTAACAAATGATAAATATATGATGCGTAAACCTTATGATTTGAAAGGTGTTAATATTGAAGATAATGTTTCTTTAGGTGCAAATTCGGTAATATTACCGGGGATAACTTTAAAAAAAGGGACAGTTGTGGGTGCTGGAGCCATAGTAACAAGAGATACAGATGAAAATGATGTAATTATAGGTAATTCTGGGAAATTTTTAAGAAAATTTAGCTAGAGAAGAATATAGAGAACAAAAAATAGGAAAAAGAAATATCTATTATGAGTTTTTTTAAAAGAAGAATTTGGATTGACATTGAAGAACCTAAAACGGCAATAATGTTCAATTCTCTTATCAAAAAGTTTCGCAATGAAGGAGCAAGTCTTCTTATAACAGCTAGAGATTACGATTCTACTTTTCAAATCTTAGAAGACTTAAATATTGAATATATTCAAGTTGGAAAGCATGGAGGAGATAAACTTAAGGATAAATTAAAAACTTATATTGATCGATTAAGTGAATTGTATCCTTATGTTATTAAATTCAAACCAGAATTCTTTTTGACCTTTTCATCTTTAGAAGGGGTTAGAATATCCTATGGATTAAATATACCATCTATCGGTTACAATGATGAGCCAAGAAACGTACCTGTCTGTAAATTATTATTCCCCTTCCTAGATCAAATAATAACACCAAAATGTGTACCGATTGAGTGGTATATGAAACTTCATGCAGATAAAGAAAAGTTGATAAGATATAATGGAATTGATGAAATAGGCTGGTTATCAGAATATAAACCTAATCCTAACATTCTTAAAAAGTATGATCTAGAAAAAGGAAAATTTGTTATTATTAGAAGTGAACCTAGTTTTGCGAGTTATTTCTTAAATACTCTTAAACCAGAAAAAACCCTAATCTCAGAATTCTTTCCTCTCATTTTCAAGGAGTTTCCTGATCTAAAATATTTAATCATTTTAAGAACAGATAAACAAGAAAATTATCTTAAGTCTATGTTAAAAAACTATATTAATAATCAAAATGTAATAATTACTCAATTTTTACCAAATATGAGTGATTTTTGTTTCTATGCTTCGCTTGTTATAAGTGGAGGAGGGACAATTGTCCGCGAATCAAGTTTATTAAATGTTCCTAGTATTGAGTTTTTTCCTGGAGAGACTGCACCACAAGAACACTTTTTAATGGATAATGGTTTTCCATTAGTTCATATAAAGCAAAGCGATGAAATCGGAAAAAAAGCGACCGAAATATTATCATTAAAACATAAACCAGAGAGGTTTTCTCTTTCCTTTAAAGAGAAAATTAAGAATTTCGAAAACCCTAATGATATATGCTACAAAATCATAGAAGAGAAACTAACAAGATAAATTTTTTATTACAATTTTTTTTGATTCTGGACACTATTGATTCAGATTGAACTAAAAAATTGATAGTTTCACTTCTTTAATTTTTTGATTTGCGACCAAAAATATTTGATTGTTAAAAAATACCATATTATTAAAATTGGTGCTATTAATATAAGTGAAAATAGGATATTAGTTGGTATTCTTATAAATATTAAATCAATTTCCTCATAAAATAATTTCATTATTACTGAATCTATTAAGATTAATAATAAAATAATTACAATTAGAAGAATTATCATTAAACTGATGATCCCCCTTATTCTTGGATAATAATATAACAAAATGGTTGTTGGAATTAAAAAAATAAATATAAATAAATAAATGTAAAACAAATTAAGATTTCCTAAAGTCCATTGTGTAAGTAATATCGAAATTATTGAAAAGAATCCACAGATTATTGATATCACATAAAAATTTTTAACTATATCAGGTTCTTTTAATGGTCCTTTCGCTAAGATTAATCGAGGTAAAGTTAATGCGGAAGTTCTTTTTTCAGAGGCTATTATTATATCATTATCCAATAAAATGATATCACTTTTTTGATCTTGGATTTCACTACTTTCAAAAAAACCCTTTACAGAACTTATTACAAAAAAACTATTAAATATGTGAATTAAGAGTGCACAAAAAACAGCAACCTCCATTGAACCTAATAAAGCAATGCAGGCAAAAATAGAACCCATACTTAATGTACCTATATCACCTGGAAAAATTTTAGCGGGAAATTTATTATAAATGAAAAAAGCTATAATTACTGCTATTGAAGTTGAAGTAATTAAAATAACAATATTTGAATTCCAAATTAAGCCACATATAAAAAGAAAACAAAGAGCTATTAATGATGTACCTGAACCTTCTCCATTATAACCTTCTAACATATTCGAAGTGTTTGCAAAAACGGCAACAATTAAAGGAGCCGCTAAAGGGTAGATCATTGTCAATCTTGTAACTCCTAGAAAAGGTAAGGTAGGGGAATTGATACTTATGAAGCCTATATAATTAGCTAAAAAAATTGCAGTACCAGTTAATATTGTTAATACAATTTTATAAAATGATTTAAGTTTGATACGATCATCAATAAATCCGATTATTCCTGATATCAGTATTGTTAAAAAATATATTATAATCTCGTTATATACATTATGGAAAAAAAACATTAGTAGTAATGAAGTTACTGATATACCAATAACTATACTTAAACCTCCTGATTCTGGTACTTCAGGTCTAGAATTTTTATGAATATCATATCCAATATATCCTTTTTTTTTCATTAGCCTTATAATAAAGGGTATAGAAGTGAAAGTTACAAAGAAACCTATAATAGAAATTATAATTAAACATAAAACTTCGAAAATCCCCCAATTGAACTCAGTTATAAAAATCATTAAAATATCCTTTTTCTCATAATATATTGAATATTTAGAAATTTCATAATTAGAAAAAATTTATGAAAAATTTTAAATTAATTTTTAAAATTTCCTACAACTTATAAAAAATATAGATTAATATTTAGAAATAAATTAGTTAAAATTATTACTTAATTTATTTATAAGATTAACAACCAAATTATCATTATAAAATGGTTTAAGAAGTTAGAGAAATATAAGATCTATTGATATTTGTTTTACAATTTTTTAAATTGAAAATACAATTTTTCTAATTTATTTCCTATAATATCCCACCTATATTTCTGAATATAATTATGGGATTTGCTTATTAAACTTTCTCTTAGCTCTTTGTTCTTCAACAAATTAATTATTTCTTCTGCTAATAATTTTGAATTTTTTGGTGGAACAAATATAGCATTATCTTGCAAAATTTCTCGAAAAACCATAATAGAAGAGCAAATTACGGGAGTTCCACATGCTATTGCTTCTATTGATGTTAATCCAAAACCCTCAGATGCGTGAGAATAGGTAATAAAAACGTCTCCCATTGAATAATAGAAAGCTAATTCTTCATCGGAAATAAAACCTACAAACCTTATATCCTTGTAAGAATTTTTCCATTGGTAATAAGATTTTTCCATGGAATAATCTGGCAAACCTCCTATAACTAAATTTAGATTTGGTATTTCTGCTTTAGCTATTTGAAATGCTTTTATGATATATTCTACTCCTTTATATGGAGCTATTCTTCCAATATAAAGAAGAACTGGTCCTTCAATATTTAGTTTATTTCTAAGTTTCATTGCTTCATTTGGATATGGTTTGAATTTTTTATCAATTCCATTAAAAAAGTTAAATATTTTATTATTGTCAACTTGAGGAATAAAATATTTAAATTCTTTTTTAACAAATTCTGAAACAGTTGTTATATAAGTTGATCTCTTTGCTATATATCTCAATAATATCTTAGCTATTGGTATTTTATAAAAATTTGTTTCAAAATGACCTAAGTCATGAATTGTAGAGATAAATTTTTTTACATTAGCTAAAATTATAGGAAATGTTCCTTTTGGTCCATTACCATGTATAATATCAAAATTCGATTTATTTTTAATTAAAAAAAGAGCTACTTTAAAATTGAATTGAGGAATCCACAAGAAACGTTTTCTTATTATATTTATTTGAATGATATTTGGATCCTTTAACTTTTTCTTCCATTTACCAGTTATAACAGTTACATTATGGCCTTTAGATCTCAGAAAATCATAATATTCTCTAAAAACTTGGGCTTCACCATCTTTATCGTCAGGTGGGAACTTTAATGATATAAGACAGATTTTTAATTTTTCCATTTTTAAAATTAAAATTTAAGTTAGTTGTTCATATCCCTCTTCAGTTATTAGAATTGTTTCTTCGCTTTGTGCTACAAATTCTCCCTTTTGTTCAGCTAAAACGTAATGAGCTTTAACTTTTCCCTGTTGTATGAGTTCCTGAAGTCCAAATATTACACCTACTCTAAAATGTTTTGCTAGCCATCTTTCTGCGAATGGTAATGTTTTATAATTTTTGTTAATATAACCTAAAATTTGTTTTGAGGTTTTCCTTCGTAAAGGAACTCTTCCAGTATAAGGATTTAACTCGTAAATATATGAACTACTTGTATTGTGAATTGATCCTTCTCCAGTAGAAGCAAAGATCTCAATAGCATATATTTCTCCTTCTTCCATGATATCTCCCCCTTGAGATCCTAATTCAGGTAATTGTTTCTTGCCATGAACAGTCCATTGTTCGATTTGGTGGCCTCCAAGTTCTTTAATGGGATTAAATTTAAAACCCTTGATAATACTTTCAATTTTTTTTCCAATTTCTTTTGTATTGATTTTTGGTTTAGTCATCATTTTTGCAGCCTCAACTGCTACTTCAGTAGATTGTATTATGTTCTCTAACGCTTTATCATCATTAAAACTCACAGAAAATGCGGTATCAACAATATAACCCTCTATGTGTACTCCTAAATCTACTTTAACAATATCTCCTTCTGAAATCGTAAGATTATCATCCTTCATAGGCGAAGTATAATGCGCTGCTATATTATTTATACTAACATTAGCTGGAAATGCGCAATTACCTCCCAATTCAATGATTTTAGACTCGATAGATTCTACTAAGCTAAATACATTTGTACCAATTTTAATCTTGGGTTTAATGTGTTGTTTTACTTCCTTAGCAATGTTACCTGCTTTTCTTAAAGACTCAATCTTAATTTCTCTTTCTTTTTCTTCTTTTTCTAATTCTTCTTTAGTTTTTTCTTTCCTAGAACTCCTACTCATCTTAGTTTTCTCATTCATTAGATTATAAATATGAAAAAATTGATAAAAATATTTTTTAAATACACTATATCTAATTTAATAGATAAATAAAAATAAATAAAGTAAAGATTAATAAATAAATAAAGTTAATTTTAATAATCATATTATTTATTATTCTATTAGCCATTTAAGTTGAATTAGCATTAAATATGAAAATTTACGAGACAATTAATTTATCTGATTATAACAAGGAGGGAATAAACGGTGTCGGAAAATATCAGTGAACTCACTGATTTACTAAGAAAATTATCTGCGGTTAATTCTGACATAGAAGGATCAGCTATAGTTAGTGTACAAGGATTACCGATTTGTTCGGTACTAAGTAGAGATGTAAATGATGGTATCGTTTCAGCAATGTCTGCAGCGATTCAAAGCGTTTCAGAACGTGCTGTTGAAGAGCTTGATCGAGGCGAATTAAAACGTATTCTTATAGAAGGAGTTAATGGTATAATAATCTTGTCAAAAGCAGGAGAAAACGCAATATTATGCACACTCTGTCATGCTAATGCCAGTCTCGGCATGGTTTTTCTCAATATTCAAAGTGTATCTAATAGAATTGCCGCTTTATTAGATTAAATGCTATTAATCACAAGTATTGATTAAATCTAATAGAATTTATCTACATTAAATTGTTATGTCGTTTAAGCAACAAGATGAAATTATTTTTTATAAAAGGTTAGCCAAATCATTAAGTTCTAAGGAATTTCTACAATTTAGAAAAATACTGCATGAATTAAAAGATTCTAACTTAATATTTAATCCTTATAAGGTATCAAATCGATTTGAAATTTTATCTCAACTGCTTATCAATTGTATAAGAAATGTGACTGAAGGATATCAAACTTCTTCTTTAGGAGAATTTATTGAAATTCTAAAATTCTTTAATAATTTCAATTTAATTGAGAGAGAGCTAAAAAAGTCTGAGTATAATCAAATAAAGATAATTAAGAAGGATATATTATTCTTATCTAATTTAGAGGATTTATTCGGTAAACTAACCAATTCATTCATATTTTATATTTATAATGAAATACCGAACCTGCTATATGATGTTTTACATAATTCTTTTAAGGATCTTCAATTTTATTACTTTCCAAGCCCTGATGATTTTGTAAATTATGTAAAGTTTGTATTTTTTAACCAATATTCTATATACGGCTTAATAGTGAAATATTTAGGACCTGTAAAGCAATTTATTAATGAATTTAAGAAGTATTATTCAATTACTGAAAAAAAAAACGATTTGAATTCTAAAAAATTCATAAATGACTTTATTGAATTTGATGTAATTTACAAGGATATGAATTTTTATGAAAATTATGGAGAAGAAAGAAGCTATTATATTATTAAGAAGCATTTAGTTTCTCCAAAAAACCTATTGGAGAATCAAGAGAAGATTCAAGAAAAAGACACTTACAAATTTTTTAACTTATCTATGGTTTTACTAGGAGGAGTAGGTCCTCAGGGTATGGGATTTACTTATTCGACTCCAAAAGGAGAACTAGTTGAAATTTGTTCTGATATGAAAGAAAATGAGGCAATTATTATAAAATACAA
>JBHLNZ010000050.1:0-22530 GCA_048941015.1 Promethearchaeota archaeon
TTGACCTCCGGGATGTGAATGCCATTTAGTTCTTGCTTTTGGTTCAAAGGTTACATTGTATACTGGACAATTAAAAATTTCCTCTGCCACTAACATTTGAACCCACACATTCCCAGTAAAATAGTCGCTTGTCGCTTTATCTCCCTTGGGAAATATCACACTATTACTCAAATCATTTAAGGTCTCCATTTTTTATATTCTACCTTTCTTTCTAATTTTTTTTATTACAATAAATTATTTAGTTATAATTTATTACTTTGTTTTATTATAAAATTTTATAAGGTTTCCTTACTTATAAGTAAATTGTAAGCTACAAGTTACAAGGTGATTTTATGGTTACTGAACTTAAGATCAAATTTACAATGGATGGATATAATGAATTATCACGAAAATGGGCAATAAACATATTAAAGTCCATGTTCTTGGGATGTAAAAGATTTAGTGATTTTTTAGAAACACATGAGGGGCTCAGCAACCGAGTATTGTCAGATCAGCTAAAAAGATTAGAGCACCATGGTTTCATTGAAAAAATGATTGTAACTACAACTCCAGTAAAAATTGAATATTGTTTGACAGAAATCGGGCGAGATTTAAATAAAATGCTTTATGAAAAATGCATGTTTGCCATTAGACAAGGGTTAATTGACAGAAATGACCCATATTTTAGAGGAAAAAACCTTGAAGAAGCTTTTGGAATAAAAAAATAGAAATGAGTATTAAGATAAAAATGCCCTAGAATTAGGGAAAATAAAAATGCAAATCAGTATTCAAATAAATGGCAATACAACGGTTTTTGAGCTCAATAACAGCCAAGCTGCCAAAGAACTCTATGAACAGTTACCTTTAACGATTACCATTGAAAATTACGGCAACAATGAAAAAATCTTTTATCCACCAAAAAAACTTCATACAACCGGTACACCTTTGGCAAATGCACACTCTGGAACGCTTGCATATTATGCACCATGGGGAGACGTGGTTATGTTTTACGATAGTTTTGGTTCTGCAAACGGTTTATATGAGTTGGGGAATGTCATATCAGGTGGTGAACATATCAAAGACATGTCAGGCACGATACAGATCGAGAAAATAACAACTAGGGATAATAAATGAACATAGTAAAAGGAAATAAACTCAGGTATACAAATTGTATTAAGAATTAAGTCGAATTTTTGTCTAAAGAATCATCTCAAATCCATCTTTTGCAATAAGAGTCTCATTAAATATTTTTCTTGCTTTTTTTCCAGATTTTTCTCTTGATTCGATTGAGGGAAAGATACTTGCATCAAAGTGTGTGAGAACTAATGTTTTAACATTTGAATCTAGTGCAATAGATGCTATTTCTTCAGGTTTCAAATGAGGCCATCCCCATTCTACTTATCCGTAGATAAAGTTAAGTTTTTCTAAATTCAATCTCAATAGATTTTTCTCCTATAGTGAAGGATTCTTCTATAGTACTATAACTAAAAACTTTCATCACATACTTGAAAAAATATATTAGATAATGAGAAAAATTTTCATTAATATCGTGTAATCCAATTAGATGAACTTTTTTATTACTATCCATCCGAAAATTTAATTTGGTAAAAAATCCAAGATTGTTACGGGACAACATCTTTCTTGCATATTTCAAAAAATTTTCTATATTAAACTTTAAACCGGTTTCAAAGCACATAACCCTACCATAATTTACTATCATTTTTGCATTAATGAAAGCAATCTCCTCCAATTTTTCAATTGACGCCATTTCAAATAATGAATTAAGCAACGTTGCGGGTATAATTACCCTGTTATAATCTTTCACCAATTCCGTGTTGGATCTGAAGAATTCAAATGAAAGTCTTAATACTTCGCTTTTTGACATTTCAAATTCCTCAGATTTTTGTACTAGTAGTTCATAAAGCTTTTCACTTAATCGTAATCCCATAACACGTTTTTTCTTCAATTCTTCTTTTTGATTCATCTTTCATTATAGGTAAATTTTGTGTTACATAGTATGACAAGTTTTAAATACTTACTTAACTACTCTTCTAATACATAGTTTGACAAGAATTTTTCTTGCCAAAGTCAACTATAATTATTAAGTGATATTATGTCAAATTTTATTGATGAAATTGTTGAGCTTAATGAAAATAGCGTTATAGAATTATTAAAAGGAAGACTTCAAAATAATGATGATCCACTAGAAATAATGGATGATATCAAGAAAGCCATGAAAGTCATCGGAGATAGATTCAGTAAAAAAGAATATTTTATTCCCGATCTTATCATGTCCGGCGAAATCCTACGCCAAGTTTTTGAGGAATTAGGGCCAAAATTAAAAGAAACCCAAAGCTCCCCAAAAAAAAAAGGAAAAGTGTTAATAGGCACTGTCGCTGGTGATATCCACGATATTGGAAAGGATGTCGTGAAATTCATGTTGGATGCCAATGGTTTTGATGTATTAGATTTAGGCATAGATGTCCCAGCTAATAAATTCATTAGCAGCTTGAAGGAATTTAAACCAAAAGTATTGGCTTTAAGTGGGTTTTTAACTCTTGCATATGATTCGATGAAAGAAATCATTGATAGGCTAAAAGCTGCAGGATTAAGAGATAGTGTTAAAATAATGATAGGAGGGGGTACTGTAGATGAAAGAATTGTCGAATATGTCGGAGCTGATGCTTATGGACAAAGTGCTGTTGATGCGGTGAATTTAGCAACTAAATGGATGGAGGTTTAAATAAAAATGAAAACAGAAGAAAAGTATGAAGAGAGGATCCAAAGGGTTAAGGACGCTATAGCATTAAAAGAACCAGACCGTGTTCCAATAACTCCTTTCGCAGATGTATTTTTCGCAGCACTCCAAGTGGGAATGACACATAAAGACGTTATGTATAAGGGTAGAAAGGTAGGTAAGGCATCTCTAAAAGTTTTTAGCCGCTATGATTGGGATCTTTACCCTTATATCCCATCTGCTGGTATGGGAGGAATTTTTGATCTTGTTGGAAATAGAACTATGAAATGGGCTGGAGCTGCTGATCCAGAATTTCGCTTAGGAGATCATCAACCATTTCAGATCATAGAAAAAACATGGATGGCTGCTGAAGAATATGAAGATTTAATAGGAGATTTAACTGGTTATTTAATTCGCAAGATCGTACCGCGCCACAATGCAACCCTAGGAGCTTTTCAATCATTTCCCCCTGCCACTTTACTCGCTACTAATTATTCAGGACTGGGGGCTATTATGTTTTTTATGAATAAAGACGTAAAAAAAATGATTAAAACTTTGAAAAAGTCGCTACTAAAAATGATAGGAACATTTCTTGGCACGAGAAAATATAATAAAGGGATGAAAAAAAAGGGGAATCCCATTGCTGGAAGTGGTATTACCACAGTAGCACCGTTTGATTTGGCTTCAGCTTATTTAAGAGGCATGCGTGGAATTATGTTGGATATGTATAGAAATCCCGAGGAATTAAAAAAAGTATGTGATCTGCTAGCGAAAGCCGAATTGGATTCTCTAGATGCGTTAAGTGCGTTAACTAGTATGCCTGGAGCATCAGATGATAATACGATTTCACTATCTTTTGTGCCCTTAAATCGAGGTGCTGACGGATTTATGAATAACGATCAATTTGCGGAGTTTTATTGGCCTGGACTTACCAAAACCTTGGAGGGTATGATCGCCAAAGGAATAACTCCAATGCCATTTTTCGAAGGAAGATATAACGATCGTTTGGAATTTTTAGCGGAATTCGCGAAAAAACACAAAGGAAAACTCGTATACTGGTTTCATGATACGGACATTATCAAAGTTAAGGAGATGATGGGAGACTATGTATGCATAAGAGGTAATGTTCCCGCTTCTCTATTGATAGGAGGTCCCCCCAAAGCTGTTGATGAATATGTAAAGAAATGTATAGAAGGATGCATGGAAGGGGGAGGTTATCTCGTTGATGGTGGTGTTTCTGGGATCCCAAATGAAGCTAGGCACGAAAATGTGCAAGCTATGACTGACGCTGTTCATAAGTATGGAGTCTATCGAAAATAAAACTAAAAACTTTTCTTTCTTTTTTATATATTGAAATTACAACGTCATCATTTATCAAATAAGTATGTTTTTTAATAATGATAGTCACATAATCATTGATTTTGAACCTATCTCAAGAAGAGTAGCAATGGAGGATTTAGGTAAGAATTTATATCAAATCCTTGTATATCTCAAATATCAACTCCAATCTTTTTTTTCTAAAGGAGATATAACTCAAGGAGAATTCGATAAAATAAAAAATTTATAGAAAGGATTTAAATGAAAATAAATTTATTTGAACTCGATTTGTTTTTATCCATAAAAATATTTATTTGAGAGCAATAAGATTATATAAATATAGATTACCGTATTTTATCAATAACATGTTACGGAAAGGGTCTGAATTTCTCTTAGGATTATTTTTTTCTGATGAACAAACTTTAGTGTACGATCACATCAAATTATCTTATGATTTACCAGAAGAAAAAGTTCAAGGATTAAAGTCAATGTCACTTAAATTCCTTGGTCCTTTATTTATGACCAGGAATTTATTTAAACAAGATCAGTGGAAAATTGAGTATATTGAAACCTCATTAACACCACAATCGAGAACAAAGGTTGATGAAACACTTATGCAATCGTTTACTTGTCTTAACTCGTCAAGAAAAACAGCTGAATATATAACGAGTCTCTTTACATTCATAGGATCCCCATATACAGAAGATATGAAAATAATATATGAAAAATTGGATAAATATGTTCATCCAAGTATTATTCAAGGAAAATTAATTGCTCAGACCAATTATGATGCTAATTTCGACTTAAATTTGTTCGTAGAAAACGAGTTAAAAAGAGGGGCTGACTTGATTGAACATACTTTAGGCTCTCCAAGAAAAATCTATTGGGAAGAGAAAATGGCTTATTCAACCGTAGGTATAATTAAAAGAACTATAAAAGACGGGTTATTAGAATCTGATCTCTATACATTTGATTTAGATGATCCCTTGAGAAAAGAAGCCCTAGCTCATATCCCCTCCTTTTATTTTATGAGCATTTTACCTGATTATTATGAAAAAAGGATGAATGAGACTTTGAGCTTATTTGGAAAAGATGGATTATATTCCAATATTATTAAAATAAAAGTTAGTAGCCCAAATAGTGTAGTGATATATATGGAAGAACTGAAAACTTATGAAGATGGAAAGACAAGTTTGGGTTTGATTTTAATACCTAGTAATGAAAAACTTAAGGAATCACGTGATTTATTTTTCTATAAAAAAAAATTACTCTCAATGTTAAATAAAAATAGTGATTTTGAAAGATCTGTTATTGAGTTACATTCTAGGATAAATCCGTTTGAGAATTGGAATTTAAATTCGGATGATTCTTTTCAAAATATTGAAAGATCGCTTGATAATAAATTATAATGATAATTTTTAGAAGGGTAAAAAAAAAATAATGGAAGAAATACAATTCAATAAACTTTTTAACATTGATAAAGAACGATTACATTCCAATTTTCAACGGATTCAGAATTTAAATAAGGATTTGAATTCAAAGGAAATTATAGCAAAATTTCTATATACTCAATCAATTGGAACTTCAACAGATCAAATTTCAGAAATATTAACCTACTTTCGGAATAAACTAACTAAAGATAATGAATTATTAGATTTTGCATTTGAATGGATAAGAGCCAATAAAATTCGATTGGAATACAAGAAATATATAACTTTAAATGATTATCAAGCATACACTACTGCATTAGATGATGCTATTTTCCTCTTCTTCCTGAAATATGATGAATATTTAAGGCCTTTGTTTTTATCAACTTTAGAGGAATATGAATTTAGTACATTGTATCAAATCATTTTCAATCCTAAACAATCAGAATCCATTAATTTAACTGAACTATTAGAAAAAAATAAAGCTAAAATTCACAATATTATTATTGATGGAGAGAAAATTGATACTAAGATTTATACTCTTCGAGAAGGATTATCAGATATGATAAGAAATGATTATAATGAAGGAATACCCTCAGATATAAAAATACTTGATTCCGAGAAGCAATTGGTAATTAATGATGCTATTGAAAAAGATTTTGATGGTACAATGGTTGAGAGATTAATAAAGTTTTACTGCTTTCAAAAACGAAAGATTGATAAGAAAGAATTTACCATGGCAATTAATCAATTTTTATCATCTTATTTTGAATTTGGCATATTTTATGATTTTAACAAATTCAAAGAAAAATTAGTTTCTAGCTTTGCAGATTACATTTATTCAGGTTTAACAAAAAATTATAAGGTTCAATCAATTGAAAGCTTACAAAATGAGCTAAATTTAGTAATAGAAGAATTTGAAAAAAATCTCAAACAAATGAGATTAAAAGGTAAAGCTTGGATTGAAGATATAAAACCAATCTTACAAAATTTTATTGAAAAATTTATAGAACATTTATAAGACTAAATATTTTGGAGTATTTTGAAACTAAATATAATTAAATTGAGCGTTTTGTATCTATTAAACATAACGCGCTCTTCTCCAATGAGGACTGTCACTAGTACGCAAATACCATCTAAGTATTAGTTCCTTTAATTCAGTTTTAATTTCTTTATATGATTTATCATCAATTAAATTCTCAACCTCATTTGCATCCTGGATTAAATCATACAATTCCTCTTTTTCGGCATCACGTATTATTAATTTCCATGATTGTGTTCTAACCATTGCTGAGCGAACAACAGATTGGGGTTTTTGAAGTGGTATATTGGTTTTATCATAATAAATACCTACATGAGGAATATCCGGGCTTTTAATAACGTTTTCAAAACATTGTGGTTCATTTATATTATAACCTCCTTCAGCAAATACAGCCGTTCTGATTTTATCAATCTCTCCTTTAATAAGAGGAATAAGATTTTTTCCAAAATGAGTGTATGGAGTTTGAATTCGAGCAATGTCAAGAATAGTTGGGAAGATATCTATTGTTTGGATCAACTGGTTGCAGATTTTCTTTTTTGGAAAGACTCCTGGTATTTTTGCTACTAATGGTACTTTAATAAGACAATCTTGGAATGCATTTGGCCATTTTTCAGTTAATCCATAATCTCCTGTGAAATCTCCGTGATCTGAAATAAAGAAAATAGCACTGTTTTCATATTCTCCTACTTCCTTGAGTTTATTTATTACCTCTCCTAATTGATAATCTACTCTAGTGATCATCCCATAATAAGTTGCAATAATTTCCTTGAAATCTTTTTCTTCAAGGTTCATTAATCCATATCTTTCATACATTAATTTCATATATTCAGGTTTATCATCAAACTTAGATTGTATAGGTGCAGGGATGTTATTGCGATCATACATTGAAAAATATGGTTCTGCTACAGTATAAGGAGGATGTGGAAAATTTAAAGCAATGAATAGGCAATAAGGAGTATTTATATTTGAGTCTAAATATTTCAATACATCCCTAATGATAAAAAAATCAATATCCTCTGATTCTTCTTTAGTTGTTTCACCATAATAAAATGATTTTCTTAAGTAATGGTCTCTGGGAAATGGATTTAACTTATAGAACCGTGGTTTAATACGTATCTGTTTACCAATACTCAATTTTATCGAATCTTTATCAAATAAATCGTTTCTACCGGCCCAAATAACTTGATAACCCTTTTCTTTTAGAATCTTAAATAAATTTTCCTCATATGGTTGTAATAACTGATACAAACTCCTATGTCCATTAGAATGTACATATTGTCCAGTAAACATGCAACACCTTGAAGGTACACATACTGGATTAACACTAAAACAATTTGTAAATGCTAAACCCTCTTCAGCTAATCTGTCTATATTAGGTGTTTTGATATAAGGGTTTATAGTACCTCCTAACGAAATAGTATCCCCTCTCATTGAATCTGGCATAAAAATTATAATATTGGGGGGAGTGTCTTTTTCAATCATATTTCATCCACATTGTTATTACTTTGTTTTTCTCCAATGTTTTTTACAATATTATCATAATTAATTAGGGATTTCTAATAATAGTTATTAGCATTAAAAATTATAAAAGTACATAGCAATTTGTCTTAATATTCCAGAAATAATTACACAATTTAATTTCAATGTTTAAAAGAAAACATAAAGGTCGGCAAGAAGGAGGTATTACTTTCCATAAAGTTCCATTTAGTCAAAAGATGTATTTTGGTTTATCGATCGCTGGATTGACATTTATAGGAAGCATGATAGATGGAGCCATGCTGAAATATTATACTGATTTTATATTATTTCCTGCTCTATCGTATGGAATCGTGCAATTATTATTTGCAATAATTAATGCCATTAATGATCCAATAATAGGATTTTATTCAGATCGAACAATACCGGTTGAAGGGAAAGGTAAACGAAAGAGATGGTTAATTTGCTCCCTTCCTCTTGTGGCTATAGGATACTTCTTAATGATTTTCATGATTCCAGATTTTCCTCACGAATTTATCTTCATTCTCCTTCTTATTGCGTTTATACTTTATGACACTGGTTTTGCCATGAATATGATTAATAGAGGAGCCCTTATGATTTCGATCACAGATGAAGATAGCGAAAGAGCTTCACTTGTCACAACAAACCTAGTATTCCAAACCATTTTAGGTATTTTTTCATACCTATTAATAATGTTCTTTTTTGTGGAAGAAGATAATCCTTTTCCTTTACCTATTATAGTTGCTGTACTTACTAGTGTGGGAATTATCGGAGTTGGAGTTGCGTTATATGGTGCAAAAGGGATAAAAGAACCTATTAAATTATACGATGGAGAAACATTTCCTGAGATTAAAAAGCTCATTAAGGAGGTTCTTAAATCGAAATCATTTATTTTTTACATACTTCTTCAATTTGTTTTGGGTGCTGTTACCGCAACGGTTATAACCTTTCAGGTTTATTATTTTGAAGATGTTATAGGGGTTGGGGGAATTGAGGTTATGATAATAAGTGCTATTACGTTGCCCTTTACTTTTTTCGCATATTACTTGGTACAAGTTGTCAATAAGAAATTTGGTCCAAGAAAAGCCCTCATGATGTTTATAATGATAAGTGTTATGGCGTTTTTTGTGCTTTTTTTAACCAGAATTTTCGTACTAGCAGCAATTTGTTACTTGATCATAAATATGGGAAATGCTGCGTTTTGGATCCTTTCTACACCTATTTTTGGAAATGTTATTGATGAATACGAATTAAAGACTGGTAATAGACCTATCGGAACTTTTAATGGAATTAATGCAATTTTCATTTCACCGAACAAACAGTTCATGATTTTTCTCTTTACAATGATTCTTTCAATAACGGGATATAACGGTGAAGCTTTAATTCAAATTGAAGACGCTATTCTAGGAATTCAAGTTGGAGTTGGGCTCATTCCAATAATATTTTTTAGTATTGGATTTCTTATTTTACTTTTCTTCCCTTTACGAGGTAAAAAACTCGAAGTTGTAAAGAAAGAGATTGGGAAGATATATGAAAAAAGATTAGAATAAGATCAAAATTAAAAAGATATAAACTAAATCAAAATCTTTTAATATTGATTTTTAATATTATCTCAAATTTAATGTGAATTGAATATTATGTCACTCGGTTATAATGGAAAAATTTTAGTAGTTAATTTATCTGACTCAAATTGGCGAATTGAAACACTTCCAGAAAAAATATATCGCCAATATTATGGAGGATATGGCTTAGGAGTTTATTATATTTATACTCATCTAAAATCCGGCACTGATCCTTTGGGACCGGAAAATATATTAGGTATATGCCCTGGATTATTTACTGGTACAGCAACTCCATTCTCAGGTCGCTATATGGTGTGTGGTAAAAGTCCTTTAACGGGAGGATGGGGTAATGCCAATTCAGGGGGGACTTTTGGTCCAGAAATTAAGAAAGTAGGTTTTGATGGAATATTTTTTGAAGGAAAAGCAGAAAAGCCAACTTATTTATTTATCGATGGAGAAAATATTCAATTACTTGATGCTTCTGAGCTTTGGGGGAAAGATGGTATAGAAACAGAAAAAATTATTGAAAAAGTTCATGGTCCCCGAGTCAAAGTTGCTTGTATTGGCCCAGCAGGAGAAAATCTCTCATTAATATCCGGAGTAATTAATGATTCAGGGAGAATTGCAGCTCGAAGTGGTCTCGGGGCAGTTATGGGATCCAAAAGGTTGAAAGCTGTATGTATACGCAGAAATAAAGAAATTGAAAAGGTTGAATTGTATGATAAAGACGGGTTATTGAATCATATAAAACAATACAATTCCAAGTTCAAGGAAATGGCGAAAAAGGGAATGATAACGAGAGTTATATCAAATATGGGAGCATTCGCACCATTCATGCGAATGTTTAAAATGGGCGCCACTTCGTTTGATTCTCCATCAATGCCTAAGATGATTATTCAAATGTTTACGACCTCGCAATTAGGAACCACTTCTGCGAATGTTATATCCTCTCAAATGGGAGATTCTCCTGTAAAGAATTTCAAAGGTGTAGGATATAAGGATTTTCCGATGAAATCAGTAAAAAAGATTAGCGGCAAGAAGATTAAAAAACTCATTAAAACACAATATGGTTGCTTTTCATGTCCAGCTCGATGTGGTGCAATTCTAGAATATGAGCCATTACCATATGCTGAGAAAGAAACTCATCGACCTGAATATGAAACTTGTGCTTCATTAGGATGCTTAATTTTAAATGATGATCTAGATCTACTTATCAAAGCTAATGAGTTACTAAATCGCGTAGGTATGGATTCCATTTCTGCAGGAGTTGTTATTGCATTTGTGTATGAGTGTTGTGAAGGTGGATTGCTAACCGAAAAAGACTTTAAATGCGTATCTTATCCTGAAGGATTTTTACCTAAATGGGGGGATAATACTTACCTACTTCAAATCCTAGAAATGATGATTAATCGCGAAGGGATTGGTGATGTCTTGGCTGATGGTACGCAAGTAGCCTCTGAAAAGATTCCTGGTTCAAAAAACTATGCCATGCATGCAAATGGTCAAGAAATTCCGATGCACGATGCAAGAGCTGATCCCATGTTAGCAGTAACCTATATTGCTGATCCTACGCCCGGACGACATACAGCAGCTACACTTAATATGGATAAAATGGGTGTGAAATACTTTCTGGATAAACTAGGCAAATTCGAAATCAAAGACGAAAATGATTTGGGGATTTTACAGGCTAAAAATGCTAAATTTAAACAAACAATAGAAGCAAATGGCATGTGTATCTTTCCTCTCAATATGGGAGCATATCCATATTTAGAAGTTATTCAAGCTATAACCGGATGGGATGTCTCTATCAATGAGTTATTGGAAACAGGACACAGGATCCAAACACTTCGCCAAATGTTTAATGCTCGTGAGAAAGCAATTCGTCATTATATCGCCCAACGGGCAATTGGTTCCCCTCCTTTAACTAAAGGACCTTTAAAAGACAAAACATACGATGTAGAACTTATTGCTCAAGATTATTATGAAGCAATGGGATATGAGAAAAACGGGCTTCCGAAAAAAGAAACTCTAGAGCTCTTAGACTTAGATTTTGCTGTGTTAGATTTAGCTAAAGCCAAAGGGGTATCAATAGCCTTGGAAAATGAATATTTAAAATCACAGGGGAAAAAAGCTTTTAGTAACCCTACTAAAATGAAGCCATTAAGCGGAGGATAAACTTTTTTTTAAAATTAATTTATAAATAAAATCTGAAAGGAGGAAAATATAATGGAAAAAAATCAAAAGTATGCCTTAGTTACGGGAGGATCCAGTGGAATAGGAATGGAACTCTCTAAATTATTAGCAAAAGATGGATATAGTCTTATTATTGTGGCTAAACCACCAGAAGAATTAAACCGTGCGAAAGCATGGTTTGATGAAAACATGCCTACATCTAAAATAATATATCGCCAACAAGATTTAGCTATTCAAGAAGCTGCGGAGGAATTATATAATTTTACAACTCAAAATGGATATAATATCGACATTTTAATTAATAATGCAGGTTTCGGAGCTTATGGATGGTATCATGAATTCGAAATCGAACGTGATTTAGCTATGATCAATTTGAATGTTGTTACGAACTATCTTTTAACCCGTCTTTATTTGAAAGACATGGTAGCAAAAAATTATGGAAAAATCTTAATTACTTCTTCACAAGGAGGTTTAGGTCCCACTCCTAAATCCGCAGCATATAGTGCTGCGAAATCTTTTAGTTTTTATTATGGGGTAGCAATAAATGAAGAATTAAAAGAACTTGGAGTAGATGTATCTATCACGGTATTATTACCGCCTCCAACACGGACAGGCTTTCAACATACTGCCAGAATGGATCATTTAAAAACTTTTGATAAATCAAATAGACTTGCCCATGATCCAGATTATGTAGCAAAAGAAGCATATGAAGCATTGAAATCAAGAAAAATGATGGTAATGCCCGGTAGGTTAGGTCGATTTTTATTAAAACTATTTACTCCAACGGCTAGAAAACGAGTAATTCGTCGTTATATGAAACTAGCCAAATGGGGAACGAAATAATCTCGATATTGAGGGTTTCTATCGCATTTTCTTTAATACTTTATTTTATTTTATTTTTATATTTTTAACAAATAAACCTTCAAAATTAAGAGAATTCATTCCAAAAGCCTAATTATCTTACTTCATATTTTCAAATTGAAATCTATAAAAATCTATTTGTATTTACAACAATATCATGGTAAAAATTACTTTCATTGGAGCAGGATCTCTCGTCTTTGGAAAAAATGTACTTACAGATCTTCTTTTATTTCCAGCACTCCAAAAGAACACAATAATTTGTCTTGAAGATATTGACGCAAACAGATTAGATTTAATGTTTCGGTACATTAAGAAGTTCAAAGAAGATTATTTTGACGATAAGGATATAACAATTGAAAAAACTACAAACCAAAGGAAAGCTATAGAAGATGCAAAATATGTTATTGACTCCATACATGTTGGTGGACTTGAAGCATTTAAATTGGATGTCGAGATTCCTTTTAAATATGGTGTTTCTCAAACAGTGGGAGATACGATTGGTCCAGGAGGTGTATTTCGCTTTCTTCGGGCAACCAGCACTTTAAAATCAATTTTGCAAGACATGCAAGAAGTTGGACATAATGCTGATAATGATGGCATAAAGCCTCTACTCTTAAACTACGCCAATCCAATGGCTATGAATACTTGGTTTTGTAATTCGATAGTTCCAGATTCCACAGTTGGCTTATGTCATGGTATTATTGGAACAGCAGAAACATTGAGAATTTGGGCTGGTTTAAAACGCGAAGAATTTAGCTATCTATGTGCAGGTATTAATCATATGGCGTGGTTTCTTGAAGTATGGTATAAAGATTCTTCTGTTCCGAATGCTAAATGGCAGAATGCGTATCCATTGATATATAAAGCTCTTGAAGACGATCCACAGAAAGGAGAAACTGAAAAAGTACGCATAGATATGATGAAAGCTGCAGGTGGATATTTCATGACAGAAGAATCCCGACATCTAAGCGAGTATGTACCATATTATCGTAAACTTCCTAATTTTGTTGAAAAATTTGAGGGAAGACATCTTATAGGGTCATATGGTATAGAACAAGCTGCTGATTATTCAATGCAAGTAAAACTACAGGGTAAATTTGAAAAGAAGCTTATGAATGAAATCAAGCGTTCTAAACTTCCTTATAAGAAAGTGCCTACCTATGAATATGCATCTTACATCATTAATGCCATGGAAACTAATGAACCATACGGATTTAACGGGAATGTAATTAATAAACAAGCAGGTTTAATTACAAACCTTCCTAAAGGATGTTGTGTAGAAGTCCCTATTTTTGCAGATAACCATGGGTTGCATCCTCAAGGAGGAATTGTCTTACCAACTGTATGTCAAGCGTTATGTACTTCAAATATTATGGTACAAAAAGCAGCAGTAGAAGGCGTCCTTGAGATGAATCGAGAGAAGATTTATCATGCTATATTACTCGATCCTAATACCGCTTGCATGTGTTCAACAACAGAAATCCGTGAAATGGTTGAAGAGATGCTTAAAGCTGAAGCAAAGTGGATTCCTAAATTCCTAAGATCCTAATAGAAACTATTGGTACTATTAGGGGAATGACAATGGATCTAACAGTCATTTTAAATCTAATTTCATTCATATCTTAAAGATTACAAATTCTTTCAAGGTAAGAGCAACCCTCTTTTGCAATATAGTTTAAAAAGTAAGTAGAATATAATTATTCTAAATATTAACTTTCTAAACTAGTATGATAATCCAGATAATTTGATTTGAATAGTCATTTTCATGGTGCAAGAAATAGATTCTATTTTTTAAGTTTCATGATTTCTGCTTCCTTTTCTCTTCTTAGTTCTTTTAATTTTTGCTTTAATAATTTCTTTTTATTCTTGGTTAAAATTGAAATCTCTTTTTTAAATATTTTTAATATATATTTCAATTCAGAGATTCTTCCCTTTAAATTTCTTTTTTCTTTTTTGATATTCCCCATATCTCGATAATCTTTTTCATATTTTGAATAAATTTCGTTGAGCACTGAATCAAATTCTATTGAAATTTTTTCTTGAATTTCAATTTCCTTTTCCTTATATTTTTTTTCGATTTCATCAATTATTTTGTTCGTTCCAATCTCATTTGTCATAATATTTTCCTCAATATATAATAATAAAAGTTTAATGCTTTATTTTTATTTAAATAATCTAAAATGATTCTATTATAATTTGAAATAAGGAGACATTCTAAGCAAAGCTAATTTCACAAAGGGGGAGATGATTTTAATACCTAATCTTCTCATTCGGAAGTCATGTTTCATTCTGTTAACATATTGCTGAAATGACACAGTTTGGAATTGAAGGACTTCTTGGGATTCCTTGGTGTCCATCCAATCAATATAAAACCAATCTTCCTTCTTCTTTACCACTTTAAAAGCTTTCTCAGGAAGCATTTTTAATCCAAAAGCATCGAAGAATCCCTTTAAAAAATCTCTTTCTAAAAGTTGACAACTCTCACCTCCTCCAATGAGAAATATCTTATTAACATGCTCGGTCTTAACGGCATTTGCAAACGCAATTCCGCAATCATTTGAAGAAATAAATTCAATGCGTTGGTCAAGTGGCATTTTGAATAAGAGAGAGTCAAATTTACGAGGAATTTTTTCGACAGATACGGCCGCTAGCCGTAAAATTATCCAAGGAAGTCCACTTTCTCTTAATATTTTTTCACATTCTACTTTTGAGTGTGAATAATTATCTGAAGGATTCAAGGGACTATCTACTCTCACTGGAGGTTCTAAATGCATTGTTATTCCATAAACACTCGCAGAACTTGCTATTATGAACCTTGGCTTATTTGGCAACATTTTTGCAGCGTCTATTAGATTTCGAGTTCCCTCAATATTTACTCTACGGGCTAATTCTGGTTTTTTTTCACTTAAAGGTGGGATGATGGCCGCAAGATGAATAATACACTCAATTCCCTTAATAGCTTCAATCAAATCCTTTTTATTAAGAATATCACCCCAGATCATTTTAAATCTCAATTTCTTTAACAATTTGGCACATGTTTTTTTATTAGGCGAATTTGGTAAGTCAAAGCAGGTTACATCATGGTCACGCATAATAAGTTGCTTCAAGGTATTTTGACCTACATTACCAAATGCACCAGTTAATAAAACTTTCAAATTAATTAACACCTATTTTTTTAAATAAATATGATTCTAAGGTATATTTTTAATATACTAAATGAGAATGTTTAATTAAAACTTCCTTTCCTAAGAAAATCTTTAGGCTTGATTTCATAGCTCTGCAATCTGGTTGTCTGTGCTTGCATATGTAAATTCTAATTTAAATTTTAATTATGAAAATAAGTCAAAAGTATGCCTTTGTCACGGGAGGATCCAGTAGAATAGGAATGGAACTCTCTAAATTATTAGTTCATAAAAAAAAAGGTTAATTCTTGTTTATATAATCAAGAAAAGCTTTTACCACCATGTGAAATTTGGGATCTGCGACAACAGTAATATGGTCTTTTCCTTCGATTTGGAAATGACAAGAACCTGGTACTAATTGAGCTCCTGTGGATTTACCTCTTTTAACTATAGTATCATCAGCTCCGAAAACTGTCAAAACTGGCACATTGACTTGTTTAAGAGCTTCTTTCCTTTTGGGATTAGTTGGGAGTATACCATCCGGACGTTGAATATCCCCTTCCAAAACACAAACTAAAGCTTCAAGATCTTGTAAGTGAGAATCAGCATACTCTGAAATTACTTTTCGGAATCTTAAAGCCGCTTTATTTTTAATATCATTAAGATCTGCTTTTTTTAAACCCTTTATCCATCTTTTCATCATTATTTTAGCAATGAATTTTGTGCTTTTTTTAGGATAGTAGAGTGGGAATCCTCCAATAATAGCACTTATAAAGCGTTCTTGCTTTTGAAGTAAAATATCTGTAGTTATTCTTGCCCCCATAGAATATCCGAAAAAATTAGCCTTCTCAATAGATAAATGATCAAGTAATTTAACAATATCATCATTCATCTTTTCTCCATATTGAGTAGCATCTTTAGGTTTATCACTTTTCCCGTGTCCACGACAATCTATAAGTATTAATTTATAATCATCCTTTAGAACATCTACCCAATTAGTAGCTTTCCAATTAGCTTCGATACTTGCGGCAAACCCATGAATCATTATCACAGGTGGCCCTTCCCCTTCAATTTCATAATATATTTTAACTCCTTCATTATCAAAAAATGGCATTGTTATTAATCCTCATAAATTTTTTAGATTAAACATTTATTGTATTTTTATTGTCATGCATTATTCTATTTAATATTATATTTATAAGATTTTAGCTTGAATCTAAAAATTATTTAAAATTAGGTAAGTATTTTTTCTGTACTTCCATCATCTCATTGAATATTGCTTCAGCCATTTCAAAACTACCACAATTCACATCAATTGCTAAGCAATTAATTGCAAATTGTTTTGATTCTTGAAGTATAGCTTCAACACATAAATTTTGAATAGAAGCTTCTATACGCAATATCGCCGCAAGATTCTCAGGAATATTACCTAATTTAATCCCATGAACTCCATCCTTATTTACTATACCAGAACATTCAATTATTAAATCTTGAGGGAGATTTTCAATAATCTCATCATTTGGAATATTAACAGCAATCTCATATGAATTGCTATCTTCAATTATTGCCTCTATAATAGGGATTGCTCTTTCTCCTGATGGACCTCCCATCAGCATACCTTTTTTAGGGTATTTACCTTTCTTTAGACGATTATAATATCTCGTTAATCGATCAATGCCTCCTTTATTCTCTTGTTCCATTCTTGTAATCCAATCTGTTAAATCTTGTTCTTTGGTGTATTGAGAACCAATCTGCAAATATTCACAAATATGATTATCACCGACATAAGGAAACCATCCGAACCTTTGATAAAGCTCAAATGTGAGATCAGCAAAATGAAATCTATCCCACTTATCCTTAAAATAATCCATACACTTTGAATTAAATTCAGGTAATAAATCAGCGCCAGATTTTAAATCTTCTAATCCCAGTAAAAAAGCAAAGTGATTTAACCCTCCCGTGGTTAACCGCATATCTTTTAGATCTCTATCCATCATAGCTGATAAGTGATGTGAAGTTAAAAGGCCTATTTGGTGACAGAGACCAAGCATTTTTAGCTTTGGAACCGCTCTTTTTAACGCTAAGCATATACGTGAGATGGGATTTGAATAATTTATAAAATACGCATTAGGACATATTCTTTCAACATCTTTAGCTATCTTCACAATCTCAGGAATCTGTCTAGCACTGTGGAAGAATCCTCCAGCACCACCATTCTCTCCCATTCTTTCAGTAGTACCATGTCTTTTTGGAATTGTATTATCCTGCCATCGTAATTCAAAACGATCTCCATGCTCAGTAGAATTAATAACAAAATTTGCTCCTTTTAGTGCTTTTTCCCTGTTAGGAGTGCTTTCAATATTATATTTATTTCCAATTTTCTTGTTATCCTCAGATACTACTTCATAAACCATCTGTAACTTCTTTTCATCTATATCATGTAGTGTAATTGTAGAACCCGCTAAGGTTTTACTCAAGTTAAGATCTATAAACGTTGGAGGGCCAAACGCAGGACTACCTGCTCCAATTAGAACAATTTTAGTATCCATTATTATCTTTAAATGAGAAAAGAAAAATAAACTTCATTAGATAGAACAGAAGTGTAATTAAAAATATTTTTTTGAAGAAAGTTTTATAAAATAGATTTTAAGTTAATGAACTTCTATTGCAATTCGCAACTAAAGCTTTTATTATCTTCGGTATAATGTCATGAGGGAAACTATGTCCCATTCCATCTATAATAAATAATTCAGCATTAGGTATAGTTGTTGCGATATCTTTACCTGCTTCTATAAGATTAAAAGGATCTTCACTTCCATGAATAACAATTGTAGGTGCTGATATTGCGGATATATAAGGCTTAATATTACCAGGTACCGCTATTGCTGCCATTTGACGGGCAATTCCTTCAGGGTAATAACACCGATCATATTCTCTTGTTCTATACTCTCTTGATTGTTTCTCATCATAAGGGAATATACCATTAATTAAACTGTCCCGTTTAACCATCTCATCAATATATGCTTCGCGTTCGGATGGAACAGGAGCAAAAAATTGCATCATAATTTCAGGTTTTGAAGGTGGAAGCTTGGGATTTCCTGTAGTGCTCATAATTACTGCTAGAGATTTTACGCGGGAAGGATATTTATATGCTATGATTTGTGCGATCATTCCACCCATAGAGGCGCCACAAATATGAGCTTTTTCAATGTTCAAAGCATCCAATAAACCAATAGCATCACCAGCCATATCTTCTAAAGTATAGGGGATCTTTGGCACTTCTCCGCGAGAATAAGCAGCACTAATCTCCATCATATTTGGTATACCTGCATCTTTAAATTTTGTAGATAAACCCACATCTCGGTTATCGAAACTTATCACAAAGAAGTCATTTTCGGCTAGATATTCGCAAATTTCATCCGACCAAGCAAGGAGTTGACTTCCCAACCCAGCAATCAATAATAATGGCTTTGAATTTGGATCCCCGATTGCTTCATATTCAATGATTACATTATTTACTTCAGCTTTCGGCATTTTCTAACAACTACTGATCCTCTATTGATTGATTTTTTTACCAAATTTGATAGCATCTTTAGTTCCGATCCAAAATAATTTTCTGAATTTAGCTTGATCAATTACTTGAGCACCTGCTTCTTCAGCTTTTTCTTTCATATAATCAATTGTTTTTCCACCAGTGAAACGAGCTGTATTGAATACGATTACTTTTTTTCCTCTTAAATTTTTTGCTCGAGATAAGATTTCATCATAAATTTTTGGAGGAAAATTCCCATATGTTGGCATACCAAACATAATTAAATCATATTCTAAAACATCTAGAATGTTAAGATTAGCATCTATCATAGAAAAATCTTTATTCTCGAATTTGTCTAGCATTTTTATCTTTTCTCTAAGCTTTCCAGTTAACTCTATTGGAAAGTAACTCACATCATAATTAGTAAGAGCACTTGCGATAGATTCTGCTGTTTTTTTCGTTCGTCCTCCCATAGTAAAATAAATTATCAGGACTTTCATAGTTTTAAAGTAATTCTACTTAATAAAAAATCTTTTCTATTGGATCAGACATTGACTTATGATAAATAATTGTTGAACTTACTTACTTGAATAGCGAAAGGTTCAATCACAAGTGAGTTTCTTTGTAACTGGAGTGCAACCTAACGCGTCCTTGAAATTTCGCAAGTAATCCATATCAATCGGCTCTCTAGCATCTTTCCAAGCAAGCTCTAGTAGTTCTTTTGCTTTCTCAGGAGCCTTTGATATGATATTATTTGTCAAGTTAGGATCTTTTTCGACATCAAAAAGACATCCTTCTTCAATGTCCCAAATATAACCATTATACCAAAAATGTCCATCGTAAACAACTACGGAACCGCCCCATGCTATTGAAACATGATCGTAATATTTTAATTCTTCATCGCGTACTATTTCCAATAGGTTCTTACCTTCCATATTTGTATCAGAAATACCACATACTTTACTTATTGTTGCAGGGATGTCATGATGATAACAGAATTTGTCACAAGTCTTACCACTTCCTTCTCCCTCTGGGAACCTGATCATCGCTACAAGATCAGCCACTTCACGTCCAAGAGGATTAGCTGCTTTTGCGATAAGGCCGTGTTCTCCTAGCATGTGACCATGATCAGAAACTACTACTATGATTGAATTATTCCATACATCGATTCTCTTGAGATAATCTATGAAATATCCAAACCAAGTGTCAACAAGTGATACTTCTGCTGCATACCTTGTTCTTAAATTTTTAAGTTCTCTTTCAGATATTAAACTCGCTGGTCCATATAATGAGTGGGCTATTTTTCTGCTTCCTTTTTCCCAATCAGGATCTTTTTCGTATAATCGGATATAATGAAGCGGTGGATACCAAGGTTCATGTGGATCAAAACATTCTACGGTCATAAATGCTTTACCTTTTAGAAGAACTTCATAGTTCATATCCAACCATTCTCCAGCTGCGCGAAATACTTGGGCAGGAAACGTGTCAGCTTCAGAACGCCACCAATGCACATTTTGGAGGAAACGCCGCATCATGTGTTGAGCGAATATTGTCCCTGCGATTATTCCATCCTCTTTAGCAGTGAGATAATCTTTAAGTACATCATCGGTTATCCGTGGTCCAGAAAGGAATGCATCCTCCTCTTGCCCACGAATCCACTTCCATTGATGAAATCCTCGAGTAAAATTATAACCTGGTTTAAATTGATGATATACATCAGAAAATAATGCAGATACATATTTTTTACGATTAAATCTCTCTGCTAAAGTCTCCTGAGAATCTGAAATAGAACTCCAGCCAGGAGCCCCAAGAGCATCTGCAATAAAGTCTCCTCTCCCAGTCCTAGTCTCTCCCCTTTTATCATCATTAAAAGGAAACACCCGTTTTCCAGTATAAATAGCTTTCCGAGCCGGGAGTGTTGGTAATGATTCCGGATACATTCGTGTAAATCTTACGGATTCTTTTGCGAACAAATCTAAATTCGGCGTCTTTATCCATGGATTTCCATATGCTCCAACATGGTCCTGTCTTAGTGTATCGATTATAATTAATATCGCATTTACTATAATAACCACCTAATTATTACTAAGTCAGCTACAAATGAAAAAACTTATACCTAAATTAATTTTGCGATTTAAATGAAGTTATAAAAAATTAAAATAAAAAATAGGTTTATTATTTTTAAAACATGTTTTAATCATCATATTATTAAAATTTAAAAATTTAGTAGTTATAAGAAATGATAGCAAGAGTCTGGCATGGTTGGAGTTCGTTTGAAAATGCTAATATCTATGAAAACTTACTTATAAATGAAATATTTCCTTCCATTAAAAATAGAAACATAAAAGGCTATAAAAAAATAAGTCTTTTAAGACGTTCTCTGGAAAAAGAAATTGAATTTATCACAATCATGATATTTGATAATTTAGATGCTGTAAAAGAGTTTGCGGGAGAAGAATATGAAAAATCCTATGTTCCTAAGAAAGCACAAAATGTTCTTTTAAGACACGATAAAACCTCGCAACATTACGAAATTGTTAATGAATTCAATTATGAATAGAATCTCTTTATTATAGTTTGATTTTAGTTTCTATTTTATTGGTTATATTTAGATTAGTTAGCTCAAAAAAAGAATAAAATTATTAAATGTATTAACTGATAATCCTTTCTAATTTATAAATTGAAGACTAAATTGTATAGCAGGTAGGATATGATAAGCGATTCCTAAAATGTGCGGACTTAAATATGCTTTAGGATCTTCATAGAGTTCAAATTGATGAGGAATACCTAACTCATCTAAGGTTTTATGAATCCCTTCCGTCGCAATGGCTGAACCCATCTCATCCCTATGGTCAGAATTAATCAATAGATGAATTTCCTTTAGTGCATTTGGATGTTCTTTAATTAATTGATTTATATCATACTTTAACCAATTATTTAATGCTTCTTTATTCAAGCTTATTATTTTTCCTTTCTCATCTTGCTGAATGGATGGCAATAATGGATTATCTTTAGATAAAACCAAGTCAAATGTATCAAGGATATCTGCCCATATTCTTTTTCCCCTTCTCTTAGCGACTTTTTCTCCAAAAAGTTCTTTTATAAGAGGCATTAATACTTCCCAGCCTATTAATTCTCTAATAATATTACCTGAACTTAATGCGGCAGCTGCAATAAACTTTTTGGGATGCAGAAGGCAGATTCTTAATGTCCCCGCACCTCCCATTGAAGCACCGATTAAAATTCTGTGATTTTTATCTG
>JBHLNZ010000138.1:0-5205 GCA_048941015.1 Promethearchaeota archaeon
TCAGCGAACTTGTATCGTCCACGTGGTAATTTTACCTTTTCTTTTTTTAAGTAATTTGCCAAAGTCCTTTCAAAATCACTAGCAGAGATACTCTTCTCTTCAGCAAACTTAATCTCTCCGAAGTGCTTTAAAAAATCTGGGTCAACATCACTCATAATTTTTTCACCTATCAAGCTTTATTCAAATATTTTTCTAGTTAAATAAAAATTTAATTAGAGTATTAATGGGTAGTTGCATATTTAAAGCTTTTCATACAATTCAATAATGAAAGTTAGGAAAATAAGGAAATTCCGAAATTTTTCCCACTTAATTAGCATTGATTCAATAATCATTTGGGGTGAAATTGTAGAAATTTATTAATTATTCAGGGTCCAGTTATATAAAGAATATTATATAATTTGAGAAATCTGCTTTATCTATTTCTATAAAAGTATTACAATCATTAGAAATATATTGAACTTACCAAAAATAATAAATATTAGATTATAAATTTATAATAGAAAACCATTCATGAATTAAATAAAATCCAATTATTAAGGGTGAAAAAGCTTGAGTAGAAAATTAGATAACCGCACATACTTAAGTTATTTATTACAATCTCTTAATGTTGATGAATTAAAGCAAATTTGTAGAACTTATGAAATAAAAGGTTTTTCAAAGCTAAAAAAAATAGAATTGATTGATTTTATCTTGGATTCCTTAGCTGAAGAAGAATATAAGGAACTTCTAAAGCAAAAAGAGTTAGATATTATTTCATCAGAAATAGACTTAGCACTTAAGAAAATAAGAGGGGAAGACAGAGAAACAATAGAAGATATTAAGATTATCAATGAAAAAGAACATGAGATAGAATTAACGTTTAAAGGTTTCAATTGGGAAACAAAATCTTACTTATCTATTACTCCTAAAAATATTAATAATCCGGAAAGGGATTGTGATTGCAGAATAGGTTCTAATATGGGATTTTGTAATCATTTTTGGGTTGGATTTATAATTTCCTTAAAAGAGGGATATTTCAAATTATCGGATTGGAAATTAACAGTATTACCGTCAGATTTTAAGAGCACAATTGAAACAATTCAAATAACTCTTAGCCCTTCTAAAGATATTGATCAATCTATAAATATTTACGATGAAAGTGCGGAAGATTTTGAATTACAAAAATATGTAGATAAAAGCATTAGTGTTTATAACGGGGAAATAAAAAAGATTGAGGAGAAGCAACAAGTATTCCAAGAAATAATAACAAAATATTATTTAATAACATTAAAAAATGTAAAATTTGGACCAAGAATAGAAAAAAAGAGTGATTTTAGGGAAGAAGATATAATATCCACTGATATATTACATTTAAGAATAAGTGAGAATCTTTATAATGAAAAAGATTTAAAAATAGGAAAAATGATAAAGGTAAATGGAAAATTAACAAAGGATAATTTCTTAAAGTTATTTATTGTTAAAAATGTAAGAAAGATTTCAATTTTGAATTGAAATTTATGAAATATTTTGAAATTTTATTTTTATTAATATTAAAGAATGTTTATTATTGATAAAACCAAAATTAATAATTAATGACATAAGTAATTTCGCTGACATGTAGTATGAGAGATTTACAATCTGGTTTTATTGATGATATTAATATGATCTTGGCGACTGATTTTTATCAGTTGACGATGGGTGCTGCTTATTATCAATATAATATTGAAAACAACATTGAAGAAAAAGATGATATTGCTACATTTGAACTATTTATAAGAAAATTTCCAAAAAATAGGAATTATCTGATTTTTGCCGGCCTAGAGCAAACTATTCATTATTTACAGAATGCTAGATTTACAGAGCAGACTATCGAATTTTTAAGAAATAAAGCAGTATTTGAAAAAATAGAATCTAGTTTCTTTGAGGAATATTTATCTAATTTTGAATTTAATTTAGATGTATGGGCTATGAGAGAAGGAAATTTTTTTTTTCCTAATGAACCTGTTATGAGAATTCAAGGCCCAATGTTTCATGCTCAATTAGCAGAAACATATTTATTAAATGTGATTAATTATCAAACAATCGTTGCTTCTAAAGCGTCAAGAATAAAAAGTATTGCTCCAAATAAAATTCTTTTAGAATTTGGTACAAGGAGATCTCATAGTCCTCTTGCAGGTGTATATGCTGCTCGTGCGAGTTATATTGCTGGCTTTAATGGTACAAGCAATGTTGTCGCAGATCTCGAGTTAGGAATAAATTCAAGTGGTACTATGGCTCATTCTTTTGTTCAAAAATTTGATAAAGAAATAGAAAGTTTTGATGCTTATTATCAGATATATGGAGAGAATTCAATTTTATTAATTGATACATATGATACAGAGAGAGCAGCGAAGAATATTTCTAAATATAAGAATAATATAAGAGCTGTAAGAATAGATTCTGGTGATCTTATTCAACATTCAAAACTGGTTCGTAAGATTTTAGATGAAAATGGATGTGAAAAAGTTACAATTGTCGCAAGTTCGGATTTAAATGAATACAAAATTAAAGAGATAATTGACAAGAACGCACCTATAGACGCTTTTGGAATCGGTACAGAATTAGCTACCTCTAGAGATGATCCGGCATTATCGGCAGTATATAAGTTAATAGAATATAATAATATTTCTAAAATAAAAACTAGTGAAGATAAGGTCACATATCCTGGTATAAAACAGATTTATCGTACCTATAACAAAGATGGAATATTCAAAGAAGATATTATGATGCTAGAAAGTGAATTACAACCATCTAATTCTGAAGCATTATTAATACCAATTATGAAGCAAGGGAAATTAGTATATGATATGCCAAATTTAGATGTTATTCAACAATATTATTTAAACAACATCGATAAACTTCCAGAGGACTATAAAATGTTAGAGGAAAACCATATTTTTAAACTTAAAATTTCAAAAAAATTAGAAGAATTAACTAAATCATTAAGAAAAAAGTATCAATAAGTTATTGATTATTATGTCAGATGCTGTTTATCAAAAATTAAGAGATTTTTTGGATCAATTTCCTATTGGATTTCCAAAAACCGAAAGTGGCGTTGAAATTGAGATTTTAAAGAGATTATATAATGAAGAGGAAGCTAAAATCGCAGTGTATTTGACAATTACTCCTGAAAAGATCTCGAAAATTGCAAGAAGGAGTAATTTTGACCAAAAATATTTAGAAGAAAAATTAGAATTAATGTCAAAAAAAGGGCTCATATTTCGAACTCAACGAGAAGGAAGCTTATACTATAATGCAATACCTTTTATGATTGGGTTATATGAGTATTCAGTAAAGACTATGGATAAAGAATTAGCTAGCCTTTACAAAAAATATTATGAGAGTGCTTTTCTTGATGAATTAGGATCGAGTAACGTACCAGGGTTTAAGGTTATTCCCATTGAAGAAACAATTGAGCCAAAAACGGTACTTTTGCCTTATCAACTATTAAAAGAAAGTATTAAGAAAGCAAGAGTCATATCTTTAACAGAATGCATATGCCGTAAAGAAGCAAGATTAGTTGGAGAAGGTTGTAATTACCCTATTGAGACTTGTTTAAGTTTTGGAGTCGCTGCAGAATATTATATTGAAAATGGAATCGGGAGAGAAATTTCTGCTGAAGAAGCAATTAGAGTTGTTGAGGAAGCTGATAAAGCGGGTTTGATCCATGCAAGTGCTAATTCAAAACATCTTTCGAATATCTGTAATTGCTGTCCTTGTTGCTGTGCTTCTATGAAAGGAATTACAAAACTGGGTCATAATAAGCATAAATACCTAAATGCAATTTTCGAATCTATTATTGATGAAAACCTATGTGTTGCTTGCGGAGTTTGTATTGAGAGATGTCCAGTTAAAGCAATCTCATTAAACCATTATGCTATCGTGGATAGAGATTTATGTATTGGATGTGGGTTATGTGCAAGTAATTGCTCGGAAGGAGCAATTACTTTAAAAGTTAGAGAAGACGGTGAAGAACCTTTCAATAGAATTTTAGAGATGGGAATGGCTATTATTGAAGGTAAAAGAAAGCACAACTGATTATCATAATTTCTAATCTGAAAAGGTTAAATTTTTATTATCATTAATTCTGAACATTATGTTAAAATATGAAACAATAGAATTGGAAATTAATGAGATTAATGAATTCACAATAATTTTTTTAAATCGTCCTGAACAATATAATGCTTTAAATTATAAACTAGCCGAAGAATTATACGAAGCATTATCAAAGATTTCTAAAAACGGTAATGTCAGGAGTCTAGTTATTACTGGAAAAGGAAAAGCTTTTTGTGGTGGTGGAGATTTGATAGAGTTTAAAAAAGCGAAAAATCCAAGTGAATATATTGCTAAATTAGCCAATAAGTTACATGAATCTATAAAACTCTTAAAAACTATGAGAATTCCATCTATAGCGGCAATAAATGGACCATGTTATGGTGCAGGATTAGGATTCGCCTGTGCCTGTGATATAAGGATATGCTCTAAAAATGCAACTTTTGGATCGGCTTTTGTAGGAGTTGGTTTATCACCAGATTCGTCTTCAACTGTGCATCTGCCAAAAATTGTCGGTTTAAGTTTAGCTAATGAGATGATATTAACTAATAGAATTTTAAATGCAGGAGAAGCACTTAAATTCAATTTAGTATCGAAAGTTGTTGAATCTAATGAATTACTAGAAGAAATTAAGATTTTTACTCAAAAAGTAAGGATGGGAGCTCCAATAGCTTTAGAAAGAGCGAAACAACTTATTAATAAATCTTTTATGAATAATTTTGAGTATCAATTAATAGAAGAGGCAGAAAATATTACATTTTGTGCCAGTACAGAAGATTTTCAAGAAGGAGTTAAAGCATTTTTCGAGAAAAGAAACCCATTATTTAAAGGAAAATAGTATTAACAAGTGACTATCAAGATAAGTTTTAAACATTAGAATGGAGTAGCGAGGGAAAAAATTAATATAAAATGATTTTTATAGATATTTGATTAATTAAATAGCTTATTTTCTAAGTTTATTTAAAAAGGAATAATTTATTATAGTTACATTTTTATTTTTCATCGACATTTCAATTATTAAAAAGAACATTTTTTTTTAATAATTTATTTGAAGGAATGAGGTATAAATGGAAAATCCATCAAATAAAACAACAAGTGAGATCGATCTCCACATTCTATCGTGTCCATTTCTGA